>DAIDHN010000001.1 GCA_027459665.1 Chthonomonadaceae bacterium
GTGCCGTCGGCGTTCCAGGCGTAAGACTCGGTAAGGTTCGTGGCGCTGTCGACTACCTGCACCAGCCTGCCACCGCCATCGTAGCTGTAGGCGCCGTTGTGAACCGTGACCCCGTTGGTCACTACATCAGCGCTCTTGCGGCTCCCGTCAGCGTAGTAGCTGTAACTCCCGCTGTAAGGGCGCTGACCCGTGCGAACCTCGCTCAACAGGTTCCCCGCAGCATCGTACTGGTAGCTCGTCACATCCCCGCTCGGTGTCTCGGTCACCTGAGTAAGCCAACCGTTGGCGGCATACTGAGCAGCATAGCCTACCACCAGCGTGTTCGTTGACTTGCTGGTGTGCGTTATGCTCACAACGCGGCCGGCAGCGTCGTAGCTGTAAACCACCTCGATCCCATTGGGGTAGAGCACGGTCGAGACCTGACCATCGGCGGTATACGTCAGCGAGGCGCTCGTGTTGTCGCTCCCGTCGGTCACCTGCGTCAGCTGGTAACCGCTGTTGAACGCGTTGCTTATGCGTCTGCCAGTCACATCCGTCTGCCACAGAAGATTCCCAGCAGAGTCCCAGTTCGCCTGCGTGTTCCCGCGGGGATCGGTCGCACTGATCCGCCTCCCCAAAGCGTCGTAAGTCCAGGTGCGAATGCCAGTCACGTCGGAACTCTGAACCAGTTCCCCCTCCAGGTCGTAACCCCAGCTTATCCCAGGGTTGCCGGTAGTGGGGTAGCTCACAGCAGTCGTTCTCCCCCAGCCGTCCAGAGTGTAGCTGCTCACCCAGCCCAAAGCGTTCTTCTTGCCCACAAGGCGGCTGCAGCTGTCGTAGGTGAAGGTGGTCGCATTCCCCAAAGGGTCGAGCGCCTCGCTTATGTGCCCCCAGGCATCGTAGCTGTAGCTCGTTACACGCCCCAGCGCATCCATCGACGAGGCGGCGCTGCCGTCGGGGTTGAGGGTGAAGCTGGTCATATTGCCCAAAGGGTCGTGGCGTAGCGGGTGGTGTTGCCGCTCGCATCCGTGGCGCTCGTCACCCGGCCAAACACCCCGTAGGTGCGGCTGCTCTGGCTGCCCAGCGGGTCCTGCGTCACCAGGTTATTGCCCTGCCCATCCCAGGTGAACTGCCACACATGACCCAGCGGGGTGGTGGTGGAGATGCGGTTGTTTGCGCTGTCGCAGCTGTGGGAGGTGGTGTTGCCCAGCGGGTTCTGCACCCCCGTCACCCTGCCCTGAGTGTCGAGTGTCCAGGTTGTCGTACTGCCCTGTGCATCCGTCCAGGCGACTTTGGTCACGGTGCCCAGGATGCCGGGAGAGGCGCCGGAGAGCTTGCCGAAGGAGCTGGGGCGGTAGTTGGGCTGGCTGACGTTATTGGCGGGGTCGGTAACGCCCTGCAGGTTGTTTGAGGCATCGTAGACATACTGCCAGGTGCGTCCCAGCCGGTCGGTGATCTGGTTCACGTTTCCGCTCAGGTCATAGCCGAGCACGCGGGAGGGGTTCTGGCCATTGATGGCTGGGTCGTAGACCGCGGTGGGGAGGTTCTGGGCGTCGTATGCGATGGACCATGTTCTGCCCTGGCAGTCGGAGACTGAAGCAAGCTGCCCTGCCGTGTAGCCGAGGGTGATGCTTCTGCCTGTGCTGTCGGTGACGGTTGTGAGGTAGCTGCCTGAGTAGGCGAGTGTGATGGTGTTGCCGTTGGTGTCTGTGATGCTTGCGAGCATGCCCTCGGATGCTCTGAAGGCGAAGACTGTTCCGCCTTTTGCGGTGAGTGTAAAGGAGCCATCGGGGTTTTGTGTGAGCGTGTCGTAGACGGCGACCGGCGGCGTGTAGCTGCCTGCGTTTTGTGTGTAGACTGTTTCGGTGCCGTCGGGGTGGATCACGGTTGCGTTTCCTGTGCCTGGCAGCACTGCCATTCGGTAGCTATAGCTCCATTTGGCTCCGAGGGCGAGGTTCGCGTAGAGTGTGAGTTGAAGAAGAGCGTGAACGAGAGCGCTGTTTTGCCTCCCCATGCAAAGAGGGGGAGTGCGAGCTGTGCGTTGCCGTTAGCGAGGTTTGCGTTGCCGTGCCCGATGCCGACGGATGGCTGCCAGGGCATGGGTGCTCCTGGTTGAGCGGCGAGCGGGGGCAGGCTGGATGCCTGTGCCGTCTGCTGTGATGCAGTGGAGAGTGCTGCGGTGGCTGCTGCGAGAGAGGCAGCGCCTTTGAGGAAGTCACGCCTTGTGTTCTTGCGCGAGGGCTTGGGGTCTACCCCCCCCCCCCGTGGTTGGCGTCGTGGTTGCGATCCTGTTCACTCATAATAGTTTGCTCCTTCACAGGGCATGCAGAGGTTGAGTAAAGGGCAGCACATCAAATGGTGCTGCCGAGTGATTAATAAAACAGGTACAACGTATTCTACAGCAGTTGTACCAGACTGTCAATCCTTTTTTTTCAGCGGCTGCAAGGCATGGCAAAAGAAGGGTGGGCACCCCTTTGGGCAGCATACTTCACCCGGCCTATGCCACGGGGTTGAAACCCCGTGCAACAGCCGCCTCGCGTGATGCCACCTCACCCCGGCCTTGCGGCCTGCAGACAGACGGCGCAGCACGCACTGAAAAATAGGTTGCATCAACCCTGAACTATTACTTTTTCTTGACACAACTGCCGACAATGTGCCATATTCGGGCGTATTGTGAATAGAAAAACCAGTTTCAGGCTTCTTATCCAGAGTGGCGGAGGGATTCGGCCCTGCGATGCCACAACAACCACCCGCAATGCGGGCAGGTGCTAACTCCGAGCACGGCTGCCGAGCCGGCAAGATAAGAGGCGTACCCGGCGAACCGACGGTGCCTTCCGCCCCTTCGCAATGATACGACCTCTTCTGCTGAGCCGAAGAGGTTTTTCGTTTTTTGGCGAAGGGCTAATGCCCGGAAAGGACTGTGTTATGTCTCGATTTTTTACTTCTGAAAGCGTTACCGAAGGCCACCCCGACAAGCTGGCCGACCAGATTAGCGACGCCATTCTGGATGAACTGCTGGCAGGAGACCCCCGTGCAAGAGTTGCACTGGAAACTTTTCTTACCCGCGGGCTGTGCGTGGTAGGCGGAGAACTGACCACCGACGCATATGTGGAAATAGCAGATGTGGTGCGGCGCACTATTGTGAACGTTGGCTACACTCACACCGATTACGGGCTGGATGGCAGCACCTGCGGCGTAATGCTTGCCATACAGCAGCAGTCGGCGGATATCGCACTGGGAGTAGACTCTACCGATACCAGAGAACAGGGAGCCGGCGATCAGGGGCTGATGTTTGGATACGCTACCCGCGAAACCGAAAGCCTGATGCCCCTGCCTCTCACTATCGCCCATGCTCTTACTGCGCAGCTCACCGCAGCACGCCGCAGCAGCCCCGGCCTGGGCTTTCGGCCCGATGGAAAGTCGCAGGTAACAGTAGAACTGGATGCCGCAGGAAATCCTGTGCGAATAGATACCATTGTGGTATCTACGCAGCATGACGCCAGTCTTTCTCCCTGCGATGTGCAGGAGCGCGTGCAGAGCCAGGTAATCGAACCAGTGCTGGCGCAGTACCGGCAATATGTGAAAAGCGACATCAAGTACCACATCAACCCCACAGGCCGCTTTGTAATAGGCGGGCCGCAGGCAGATACCGGGGTGACTGGCCGCAAGATTATTGTAGACACCTATGGCGGAGCGGCCAGACACGGCGGCGGAGCGTTTTCTGGCAAAGACCCCTCCAAGGTAGACCGTTCTGCAGCGTATACGGCCCGCTATATTGCAAAAAACATTGTTGCCGCAGGGCTGGCCGACCGCGCTGAAATTCAGCTGGCATACGCCATTGGCGTAGCAGAACCGGTGAGCGTGATGGTAGATACCTTTGGCACCGGCAAAACTTCTGAAGAAGAGATTGCAGCACGTGTGCGCAAGGCGGTAGACCTGCGGCCCCGCGCCATGATTGAGCGCCTCAGCCTGCTTAGCAGCAGCCGCATCAGGTATGTAGAAACAGCGCGCAACGGGCATTTTGGCAAGGCAGGCTTCCCGTGGGAGGCAACCGACCTGGCCGCTCAGCTGGGATAACCCCCCTGCCGCAGAAAAACCCCCTGCTCTCCATTTTCAGGAGGCAGGGGGTTTTTGCAGATGCCTGTTTGCTAGATGCCGCTGGTATCTACACCGGCTTTTTTGAGAGCATCGATATAGAACTCCGGCTTATGCGCCCCCAGAATGTAGGCGGAGATGTTGCCGGCTTTGTCTATCACCAGGGTGGTGGGAATGCCGTTTACCCCGTACAGCGAGGTTGCTACCGATTTTTCAGCATTGCGCTCTGCAGGGTCGAGCAGTACATGCATGGTGTACTGCGGGTGGCTTTTAAGGAAGGCAAGGCACACTGTTTTTTGATCCCAGGTGTCTACCCCCAAAACCTTTACCCCTTTTGAGGCAAGCTTGGCGTGTATCTTCTCAATGGTGGGCATTACCATTTGGCAGGGTCCGCACCAGGTAGCCCAGAAATCCACCACTACCACATGGCCTTTGAGCGAAGAGAGCGACACCATTTTTCCGCTGGCATCGGGCAGGGTAAAGTCTGGAGCGGGTTTTCCTACAAAGCGGTAGGCCAGTATTGCATCTGAATGCTGAAACACACTGGCAGGCACTTTGACGGCATTGGCAGGCGGGGTGTAGGTGAACATGGCGGCTGGCAGAGCAGAGTTCACTTTCACATGAGAAAGCGTTTCCTGTATGGTGGCGCTGGGCGATTTCCATACTGCACCCGCTATCAGGTTGGTAGACGGGTTGATATAGATGGTTTCAGGCAGACCGTATGGGTTTTGCGCAAGCTGCAGGGTATGGCAGAGCATTCCGCCCCACATTTCATCCTTGCCGGCAGAAGCGTTTTCCAGAATTTTCTGAGACATTGTTTGAGCCGATTTCAGCCCCATCATGCCAAGCGAGAAAATGGTTACTGTAGCCGGGCTGCTGATGAGACGGGGGGGCAGGGAAATGTTGGAAAGTTTATGCGGATCGGGGCTGCTTGCAAAGGCATTGGCCATGTTGTCGAACAGGGTGAGGGTGGTACCGTCTGCGGCAATCACGCCTCCCTGCGCTCCCATGTTTACATACAGCTGGCCCGGGGTTTGGTACTGCATGGTGAATACCATAGGGGCAGGCGCATGCATTTTTTTATTGGTGGGAACAATACTCAGTGTTTCTGTTTGCTGATATGAATGCAGAGCAGCGTAGGCCGCCTGCACTTTATTCAGCACTGGTGAAGAGGGTGCAGCAAATGCCGTGCTGGAGAGTACCAGACCGGAAGCGAGCGCGAAACAGGTTCTTGCCTGACGAAATTGCATTGGTTTTCCCTTTCTATGGGTGCAGTGCAAAAAGGTGTATTGCGCTGCATGCAGCGGGACAGGTTTTCCGGCTGCCCGCACGTGTGGTGTATTGCTCTAGATAATCCAGTGCGCCCCTTTGGGAGGAGTGTACTGGAACAGTGAATCTGGCACCGGCTTGTTTATGCGCACATCTTCCAGCACTTCCACCGTTCGCTCACGCGAGTTGGCCACCGGGATAACCACCTTGTGAAGCAGGTGCGTGTCGGCATTAAAATAGAGAACTGCGGGCGGGCTGTCGGGCACAAGCGGCGCGGAGAAGGTATCGTACTGCACCCCGCCTTCTTTCACCACCGTTGGGTTGGAAGCCTGTACCAGCGCACTTCTGACTGCGGGGTCGGCCAGCGGGCGGTTTTGCAGCATAAGAGCTACCAGGTAAGTGCCAACGGCATCGAAATTGACGCCGTTTACGATATCGATTTTGTTGAGAGATGAGGGCGCTGCTGTGCGGACATAGGTTTGATCCTGCCCGGAGAAGTTGATGAATACACTGCCGTTAGAGATGGCCGCCGTGGCAGAGCTGTCTTCAGAACGGTAGCAGAATTTGTTGGGGCGGTCTATTGCCAGTGTGTATGCCTTGTCCATCAGAATAGCATTTTGCGAGTTGCGCTCAATTACTTCTGCAGTATGCTGATACGACTGCATTTTGCTGTATGCGGCAGTGGCCTCGTTCACAATAGCAGCTACGGCAGGCTTGATCGGCGCATTGTCGGGCACAGAAGCGGGCGAGGCGGCGAAATGCGGGGGGGCAGGAGGCGCGCCCTGTGCCTGCGCAGTGCAAAGCGAAGCGGCAAGAAACGCACACGACAGAGCCTGTGCAAGCAGAAGCCGGCCTGTAAACTGATTGTTGGAGTGGAAGCGCATAAAGCAGAATCCCCTTTCTGCAGTAGAGCAAACTGCTGTTCTACAGAGATATGTTGACGCGGGGCTTTTGCCCGGTATGGCAGTACTATACGCATTACACGTCGGTTTCATCACCAGTTTTAGCCATATAACGTTCGTATTTGGTCAGTTCTTCCTGTAGTAATGCATACATTTCAGGGCTGGCAGTTTGTGCATCCTGCAGGCATCCCCACAAATATTCGTAGCCTTCTATGGGGCAGCCTTCGGCGGCAAATTTTCTGGCGCGGGCGCCAATTTTGTAAGCGGTTATGCGCCTGTACTCGCACGCGTTTTGAAGATTGTTCTGCGTCACTGCCTCATTCCTCCGGCATACTGCCCGAGTCGTTTCGATTTCCCCGCCCCCTGCCTCCCCTTCTTCTTCTTCTCTTATTCCCCGCCTCTGTAGAATTTTCCTGCAGTATTTTCTGCACCAGTGCAGCAGAGGCAACGCGCTGTTCTTCGCTTTCCGGCAGAATCATCAGCTCTTCTTCCTCCATCAGCGGCAGCTCATCCATAGAGGGCATGGGCATTTGCAGCACTGCTCGCAGTATCTCCAGGTCGGGGTTTTCAGGGGCAGGCAGCGCAGGGTCATCCAGAAACAGATCAGGCAGCAGGGTAGCTGGCTCTGGCAGAATTGGTTCTGGTTCCGGCAGTGCATCATGCTCTGTTTCAGGCTGGAAGTGCAGCGCCGTGGGGAAGCCGAGGGTTTGCAGAACACCGGTGTAGCCTGCAAAAAACCGGTGGGTTGACCCCGCATGTGCATAAAAGCGGTATTCGCGCTCATTGCCATTCTGGCCAGAAAGCACTGTATTGCGATGCGTAAGGTCATACAGAGGCGTGTATGCAGGCACGCGCAGTACCCGGTTTCCATCCTTGCAAATGTGCATTGTCAGCCAGCCGCAGCCTTCATCCAGCACGTCTTCTGCATCGCAGTATGTATGCACTCCTGCATACTGGCATATACCGCGCAGCAGCCCCGCAGTAAGCAGCGGTTCTCCTACAAAAATGCTTTTCCAGCCTGGCATTTCTTTTACCGCAACAGAAGGCAGGCCCGAACCGTGGTACTCAGCCAGCGCCACAGCCTCAGTGTCTTCCACATAGAACGATGGATTGAGGCGTTCGCGTGTTCCATATTCCCTGTTGCCAAGCGAGCGGGTAATCGGGTGGTTGTTATCGAGAAAATGAGACCCTATGCGCGAATTCCAGGGCTGTTGGCGCAGCAGAATGCCTACTGTAGAGGTAGCTGTTTCCAGCATGGAACCACTGCCTGCCGCGGGTTTCGCCTCGCAGACGGCAGGCGCATACAGCCACACCAGCGTTTTGCCCCCGTTGTGCAGCTTTTCTTGAATGGCCTGTTTTTGTGCCGCACTAATCTGAAACGGGGTAAGAAACAGGTAAAGCTTTGCGTCTGTTGGGAAGTGGGGATGCAGCAGATCATTTTGCAAATGAAAGCTGCAGCGTATGCCCGCACGCTGCAGGGTTTCGCGCATTTCTGTGGTGAAACGGGAAAAGAACGCCTCTCCGCGCTGTATGTGCAGCAGGCTTTCTTCATCGAAAATGGCAACTACCTCAGGCTGTTCTGCAGGCGAAGGGTTGGCAGAGCAGAGTACAAATTCATGAATATGCTGCCATATATCCGGGCTGTCGAGCCAGCCTTCTCCCCACAGGTCCATCCATTGAACAGCAGTTCTGTGCGCCAGCGCCCTGCCCATAGCGCGCGCATGCGCCTGATGTACAGCATACTGATCGGGCAAACGCAAATTGAAGTCATTTGAGGTGTCTTCGGCAGAAAGCCAGGTGCGCGTATCGTCTTCAGACACCCAGAGTTTGCCATGCATCAGCACCGAGTCGATGGGTGCAGGAAAAGAGGCTGCCCCTCCCGGCTGCCTGTCACGGTAGGAAGGCGGCCCGCACAGCAGATCGATGTTTCTATCCTGCAGCAGTGCGCCCAGTGCAAGGTGACCGCTGTCTCCGTGAGAAAACTCCAGGGTATAGCCGTAGCACACCGAAACGAGGCACTGGTAATGAGAGGCGCGCTTGATTACCCTGGCCAGCCCTCTAATACGGCTGGCGGCAATGGCAGAGGTGTAGAGGGCGAAATCGGTGTACTGCCTTTCAGAGCGCGCCTCGTAAAATGCCTGGTTCGGGTCGGTTTTCAGGCGTGCGGGGGGTATTTCAACGGTATGAAACTGCACATCGGCGTCGCGCCATGCCGCGCGCAGTGCCACCACGCTGCCGCGGTATCGCTCTTTCAGCCATTCACGAAAGCCATCGCGGTTTGCTGTGCTTCGGTCTGCGCCGCCCGCTGCAGGTTGAAACCATTCGCCTCTTTCCAGATGAAAGCCAAACACCCGTTCTGCCCATTCACGGCTTCTAATATGCTCTACCAGGGTTTGGAGCGAGCTTTCGCATTCTTTCCAGAAGCGTTCGCTGGCCAGCGAAGGGTCTCCTCCACTGTCGTCGGCATATACGCAGAGTTCCGCAGGGTTTTCACGCCGCCACCCGCGTGCGGGCACAAATACAATGCGAGGCATTACAAAACCATTTGGGTCTGCCTGCAGCAGGGTTTGCAGGCGGGCATCTATCTCTTGCAGTGCGCCCGAATTTTGTGGGAGGGGGCAGGTGAGTTCTACCAGGGTGGAATGGAGGTGTATGCCTGCCTGCGCAGCCATCTGCACCTGCCGCAAAACGCGTTCATGGTTTTCTTCTGCTTCGAGGTTGCCAAAAAAGAGTGCAGACGGATAGGGAACGCCATGTATGTGAATAATCGGGATGCCTCTGTGCTGCAGCAGATGTGCGCCTCGCGAGGTATCTATCACGGGTTCCGGCTCTGGTTCCGGCGCAGACTGAGCCGCTAGTTTCTGGGGGCTTTGCGGTGCTGGCAGCGATGGCGCTTCCTTGCGCCCCCTGCTTCTGCGGTTTCTACGGCGCCGGGCGCCCGATGCGCTCTCCTGGGCAGCTGCCTCAGCTTCTGCGCCGGGCTGGGCTTCTGCTTCCGGTTCATCTGCAGAAACGGCTGCCTCGGCAGGCGCCGTTTTCGCTCTGCTGCTTTTTGAGCGCGACCTTCTGGTTTTTGCTTTCACCGTTTCGGCTGCGGTTTCTGCGTTGTCTATAGCAGATTCTTCAGCAGCAGGCAGTACTTCTGCGGCTTCCTGCGGTGCATCTGCCGGGGCAGGTTCTGGTACGGTTTTTTTGCGCGAGCGTGCAGGCTTCGGTTTTGAGGCAGGCGCAGCAGCCGCTTCTGTTTGCACAACGGGCACTTCTGTTTGCACAACGGGCGCTTGCGCGGTTTCTTCTGCAACTGGCTGGGCTGCCTGCGTTTTTTTTGCAGTGCGCCTGCGCGCAGGCCGTGCGGATGGTGCATCAGAAACAGGCTCTGGTTCAGCTCTGGCCTCTTCAGGCGCAGCAGTGGTTTCTGCAGGCGGTTTTACTGGGCTCTTGCTGCGCGCTCGTGACCTGGCAGCAGGCGCAGGCGTATCTGCCGTGGATGCAGCGTCTGTCCCTGCAGCTTTGCTTCTACGCGTTTTGCGCGGAGCAGCTGAAGGCGGCGCATCCTCGACGCGGTTTTCCACTCCAGGGTTGCCGGCAGCCTCCTCGGGCTGTGCAGGCGCTCCATCTGGCGGGAGTTCGTCGAAACTCATTCAGGTTTTCTCCCGGCCTCCCTGGCTGGGAGGCCCATTTTCTATAAAGAACAAAGTGTGGCAAATGACAGTTTGCTTAATTATTGTACCTTCCGTTTCTGTGCCGAAGCACAGTCTGCGGCAGGAATTAGCGTGTGGCGGCAGACTGCGCCGCCAATGCCCTGTGCAGCAAAGGCAGCATGCGCGCCGATGAAATACAGCCTGCCTGCTGCGTTACCAGCTGCCCCTGCGAAGTATAGAGCATGAGCATCGGGCCGGAGCCTGCGGGCAGCGGCGTGCGCTGGCCAGCGTGCAGAGCGCTGTTGAGGCGCACACATACAAAAGAGCGCATCAGCGCGGTGGTGCGCGGGCTGGTGAAGGTTTCTGCATCCATTTTTGCGCACCAGGGGCTGCCTGGCAGGTAGTGCCATACCAGAAGCGGCCGGCGCTGCCGCTGTGCCAGTGTGCGGGCCGCGCGCAGCGAGGAATGCCAGGCTACATTGCCGCCCGGCTGGGGTGCGCGTATAGCGCCCAGCGCCGCCGCCGCCAGCAGCAGACAAACAGGCAGCAGTGTACTGCGCAGTTTTCTAAACGTATTCAGCAGATTGTTTTGACTGGCAGTATAGGGCATGTTTTACGACTTCCTCAGTACAAGAGAGGCGTTGTGCCCGCCAAAGCCAAACGAGTTGGAAAGCGCCACCTGCACCTCTGCCTTGCGCGCCTGATTGGGCACATAGTCCAGATCGCACAGGGGGTCGGGGGTGGTGTAGTTGATGGTAGGCGGCAGCAGGTTTTCGTGCAGTGCAAGCGCGGTGATCATCGCCTCCAGCGCGCCCGCGGCGCCTATAAGGTGCCCCGTCATCGATTTGGTAGAGCTTACTGCCAGCTGGTAGGCATGATCGCCAAACACCTGGCGAATGGCGCGGGTTTCAGTTTTGTCGTTCACCTCGGTAGAGGTTCCGTGCGCGTTGATGTAGCCCACTTCTTCCGGCTGAACCCCTGCATCGGCCAGCGCTGCCTGCATGCATCGTATTGCGCCATTGCCGTCTTCAGGCTGACCTGTAATGTGGTATGCATCGCCGCTCATGCCGTATCCTATGATTTCTGCATAGATGCGTGCTCCGCGCTGCAGAGCCGCCTCGCGTTCTTCCAGCACAACCACCGCACCGCCTTCTCCCATCACAAACCCATCGCGGCCTGCATCAAACGGCCTGCTGGCCAGCATGGGTTCATCGTTTCTGGTAGACATGGTGCGTGCAGCACAAAAGCCTGCAATGCTCAGAGGCGTAATAGCAGCTTCCGCTCCTCCTGCTATCATGGCATCTGCCCTGCCGCTGCGAATAACCTCCAGCGCATCACCGATGTTATTTGAGCCGGTTGTGCAGGCAGTGGTAACGCAGGAATTGGGGCCGCGTGCGCCCAGCAGAATAGAAGCCATTCCCGCCCCCATGTTGCAGATGATGCCGGGAATAAGGAAGGGAGAGATACGCCCCGGCCCGCGATCTGTAAGAATGCGGAAAGATTCTTCTATAGTGCCTATGCCGCCGATGCCAGAGCCAATAAACACCCCTATGCGGTCGCGGTTTTGGTCGCATATTTCCAGCCCTGCATCCTGCACTGCCATGCGGGAGGCAGCCACGGCAAACTGCACAAACCGGTCCATTCTGCGAGCTTCCCGGCGCGTTTCAAAAAACGGCGACGGGTCCCACTCTTTGATTTCGGCTGCGATGCGCGTATCGAAGCCTGTGGTATCAAAGGCAGTGATTTCTGATATGCCGGAGCAGCCTGAGCGGCAGGCATTCCAGATGGAATGTGCATCCAGGCCTTGTGCGGTAACCGCGCCGAGGCCGGTGATAACCACCCTTCGCCTCTGCCGGCCGTGTATGCTGTGTATTTCCTCAGGCATCATGCTTTGCAATGGCTCCTTGTAAGGAATCAGGCATTCGCCCGCGATTCCACATGGTCGATGATATCCTGCACCGTCTTGATTTTTTCGGCTTCATCGTCGGGTATTTCAATGTCAAACTCTTCTTCGAGGCCCATGATGATCTCCACCACGTCTAGCGAGTCTGCCTTGAGATCATCCACAATGGATGCCGGCGGCTGCACCTCGTCTGCGCTTACGTCCAGTTGTTCTACCAGAACCTTGCGCACACGCTCAAATGTATTCATAATCAGGTCTCTCCTCCCAAAATGGGTAATAGTATTCAGAATGGCGTATTGGGCAGTCTCTAGAGAAAGAGCCCCCCGTCTACTGTGATCAGAATGCCCTGAATGTAGGCAGCGTCTTCCGAACAGAGGAAGGCAATCACCCTGCCCACGTCTTCAGGTTTTCCAAGGCGTCCCAACGGAATTTGCTTTCGCACAGTTTCCTGCTGTTCAGGTTTGAGCGCCCGGGTCATGTCGGTCTCTATGAACCCTGGGGCAACAGCATTTACTCTTATAGAGCGTGATCCCAATTCTTTTGCAAGCGATTTGGTAAGTCCCACCAGGCCCGCTTTGGCGGCGCTGTAGTTCACCTGTCCTGCCGCCCCCACCGTACCGATCACGCTGCCTACGTTTACAATTACGCCCGTACGGCGTTTCACCATGAGCGGCGCCACTGCCTTGCAGCAGAGAAACGCCCCCTTGAGATTGGTGTTTAGAACCGCGTCCCAGTCTTCTTCTTTCATGCGCAGCAGCAGCTGGTCACGTGTAATTCCGGCATTGTTCACCAGAATATCTATTTGCCCAAACCGTTCTTTTACGGTTTGCACCATGCGTTCTACATCTGCTGCATTGTCTACGCTGGCCTGTACAATCAGAGCCTGTGCGCCTGCCGCTTCAATATCGCGTGCGGTTTCTTCTGCGGCGGCGGCATTGTTCTGATAGTTTACCACCACACTGGCCCCCTCGCGTGCGAGGCAGAGCGCAGCAGCGCGGCCAATGCCTCTGCCTGCACCGGTTACCAGGGCAGTTTTACCTTCCAGCTTCATCCGCCTGCCTCCTGAATGAGCTGGCAGGCGGCCTGCAGGTCAGCGGGCTGCTGCACGGCTGCTGCCCTCGCCTGCTTGTTGATGCGGCGCATCAAACCGGTAAGCGTTTCACCTGTTCCCAGTTCTATAAAAGTGTTGTACCCGTCATTGAGGAGACGCTGCATTGAATCCTCCCACAGCACGCTTCCGCTCACCTGGCGCGTCAGCCCTCCCACCACATCCTGGGGGTCTTCAATGTAATCTGCGGTGATATTGGCAACCACTTTCAGCTTCGGCTTTGCAAGCCTCGCTTCAGCCAGAAACGGATAAAGCGCATCCCCGGCAGTCACCATAAGGGGCGAATGAAACGCGCCGCTTACGTTGAGCGGAATCACACGTTTAGCGCCTCGTTCTCTTGCCAGTTCGCCTGCCTTTTGCACTGCCTCAGCGGTGCCCGATACAACAATTTGTCCGCCCCCGTTGATATTGGCCACGGCCGCCACTCCTGCCCCGGTGCTGCGGACATCGCGGCAGATTTCCCGTGCGGTTTCGGCCTCAATGCCCAGCAGTGCAGCCATGACACCCGGGCTTTGCCGGGCAGCATCACGCATCAGCTCTCCGCGCTTTCGCACCAGCAGCAGCCCCTGCTCAAACGAGAGCGCCCCGGCTGCAGTAAGAGCCGCGTACTCGCCCACGCTGTGCCCTGCAGCGGCTCCCTGTGAAACAGGGCAGACTTTTTGCAGGCATTTCCAGGCCGCAATGCTGGTGGTGTAAAGTGCAGGCTGTGCGTTTTCAGTAAGCTTCAGCTCATCTTCCGGGCCTTCGAAGCAGAGACTTGAAAGCGAAAAGCCCAGCAGATCGTCCGCTTTTTCAAACAGTTGCGCCGCTTCCTCAAATTCCTGTGCAAATGCCAGGCCCATGCCAGGCTTTTGTGCGCCCTGCCCTGGAAAGAGGAAAGCCGTTTCAGCCATTGCTTTCTCCTGCCCAGCGCATCACGTTGGCGGCCCAGGTAAGCCCGGCTCCAAAGCCTGCAGTAACCACAATGCTTCCCGGCTTCAGTTTTCCCTGCTGGTGCGCCTCGGTAAGCGCCAGAGGCACGGAGGCGGCAGAGGTGTTGCCATAGCGGTCGAGGTTCACGAACACCTTGTCCATGGGAATATCAAGACGTTCTGCCATGGCCTGCAGAATGCGCAGGTTTGCCTGGTGCATCACGAGCAGGTCGATGTCGGAGGTTTTCAGCCCCACTTCGCAGAGGGCTTCCAAAATGGCCTGGGGCGCCACTTCCACACAGAATCTGTACACCTCGCGCCCGTTCATTTGCAGGCCAAACGAGCTTTCGGCCAGAATTTGCGCCGTAATCGGGCTGCGGCTTCCGCCATCCGGCAGCCACACTGCCTGCAGTTTGTCTCCGTTTGCACCCAGCACCGAGGCAAGAATTCCTTCGCTTTTCGGCACCGCCGAAATCAGCGCTGCGCCCGCCCCGTCTCCAAAAAGCACGCAGGTAGAGCGGTCGTTCCAGTTGACGTGTTTCGAGAGGGTGTCTGCGCCGATGAGCAGAATGTTGCGCATAGCGCCGCTTTCTATGAATGCGGCGGCATTGGCCAGCCCGTAGCAGAAGCCAGAGCATGCTGCTGCCAGATCATAGGCAGCGGCTCTTACGGCCCTTATGCGCTGCTGCACAACGCAGGCGGTAGCGGGCCAGAGGTAGTCGCCAGAGGTAGTGGCGCAGAGTATAAGGTCGAGTGCATCTGCCGGCATGCCAGCCGCCTGCAATGCGCGTTCGGCAGCAAGCGCTGCCAGGTCGGCGGTAGTGGTACTGCTGCCGCTTATTCTTCGTTCTCTAATACCGGTGCGGCTGACAATCCATTCATTGCTGGTATCTACCTGTTCTGCCAGCTGCTCATTGGTCAGCACGGTTTCTGGCACGGCCATTCCCAACGCAACAATAGCTGCATTCTGGTTTCCGGCTCTATTTTTTCTATTCAATGGGATAGTGTGCTCCCTATTCGGTAAACGGCGCGGTCTGCGCCTTTCCAATTCTGCACTTAATGTTTTCTACCAGCTGCTGCCGCACTGCAAACTCTGCTGCGCGGCAGGCATTGGCTACCGCCTGCGCATTAGATCGCCCGTGGCCTATGATGCAAACCCCGTTTACCCCCAGCAAAGGCGCGCCGCCTCTTTCGGCATAATCTACCTTGCGGCGCAGCCCGCGCATAAGCGGCAGCAGCGGTGCGGCGGCCAGCCGGCTCCAGAGTTTGCGGGTAAGTTCTTCTCTAAGAAGGGAGAGGGTCATTTCCGCCACTCCTTCGGCGGTTTTCAGTGCGATATTGCCTACAAATCCATCGCACGCCACCACGTCTACTTCTCCCGAAAAAACATCTCTGCCTTCAGCATTTCCAACAAAACAGAATGCGTCTCTGGTTTCCAGGTTCTGACGAAACAGAGCATGTGCGCGTTTTACGAGGTCATTGCCCTTGATGTCTTCTTCTCCATTTGAGAGAATAGCCACGCGGGGTTGTGCAATTTTCAGTACTCTTTCGGCGTACACGCTACCCATGAGGGCAAATTCGTACAGGTTTTCGGGGGTACAGTCTACGGTAGCGCCTGCATCCAGCAAAACCACCAGCCCGCCTTTTCTTGTAGGGAGCGGCGTAGCGATGGCTGGCCTGTCTATACCTGGGATGCGTCCCAGTGTGAGCAGCGATACCACCATGGCTCCGCCCGTATTCCCAATGCTGATGAATGCATCCGCTTTTTTCTGGCGCACCATTCTTGCAGCTACCACCAGAGAGGCATCCGGTTTTTTGCGAAACGCAACCGCCGGCGCCTCCCCCATTTCTATCACCTGCATGGCAGGTTCGATGCGGACATTGGCGAGTTTTTTGGCCGAGCGGGCCATTTCTTCCTGCAGATCGGCAGGCGCTCCTACCAGTACAAACTGCGCCTGCGAACCGGCTGCAGCCTGGCAAACTCCCCGCACAACCTCTTGCGGCCCCTTGTCTCCTCCCATTGCGTCTACTGCAATGCAGACGGGTTCATTCTGGTGAAGAGAGGGTGCAGAGGTCACTGTTCGGTAGTACCGCCTTCGCTGGCAAAGATTTCCGTTCCCTTGTAGCGTCCTGTAGAGGGGTCTACATGGTGCAGCAGGGCATACGAACCGGGCTGTTCAAAGCTGGGGATGATTGCCGGGGTATGGGTGAGTTTATAATGAGTGCGCCGCTTGCGCGTACGCTGGTTTGAATGTCTTCTTTTAGGCAGTGGCATAGTTTACTGTTTCTCCTCCTGCTGCTGTTGCAGCAAAGTTTGCAATACGGCAAAAGCCGGGTTAACCGGGGGCTGCTCTGTTTCGGCTTCCTGCAGCGCCTCCCCCAGTACTTCCTGCCGGGTGCGTTTGCACTGAACGCACCGCCCTTCCTGTTCAAGTGGCACAGGGCGTGTGGGTTCTTCCAGCAGAATACACTGACGCAGCAGTTCAGTGAGATGAAACACAGTTCCATCGAAAAGCTTCCCTGCGTCGGGGTTTTCGTCCTCTTCCAGCACCATAATGGCAGGCAGTGCGCGCGGGCCTGCGGCCTGGTGAGAAAGCTCAAAATCTTCTTCTATTTTGAACGAAACGGGTTGTTCAAAATACTCTGTACAGAGGCTGCAGGGCAGTGCCACCCCTGTTTGCACCTTGCCGCGCAACAGCAGGGTGCCGCCTGCATTGGTAAAGACAATGCGCCCGGTAAGCGGTTGTACGCATTCCAGGTCTTCGTCTACAATAGGCGGTTCCTGTATTTCATATTCAGCGCTGCGTCCGGGTTCGTGCAGCAATTCGGCAAGGTCAAGTTTCATATATTGCGTTTGGTTCAGCGTGCCGTTTTCTGGTCTTGGCTCAGCAGTGCGCGTCCCCTCTGTATCTGGCCGGTAGCCTTTTGCAGCACATCTTCCAGGTTGGTAAGCACCGTAAGCGCATACTGGTCTGCCCCGCGCGTAGTTTCGTGCGCCTCTTCCTCTGCACGACGTGTGGTTTCACGTGCAACCAGAAGCGCCTGCTGCACAATTTCGCTTTCTGCCACCAGAGTTTTGGCCTTTTCGCGTGCGTCCTGCAGAATCTGTTCCGCCTGCTTCTGCGCCTCTTCGAGGTGCTGTCGCGCCAGGGTTTGCGCCTGCGTGCGACCGGTTTCAAGCGACTGCTGTGCAGAGGTACGCGTCTCCTCTTTCAAGCGTGCGCATTCTGTTTTAGTTTCTTCCAGCAGGCGTGTCTGCTCCTGTGCCATCCGTGCTGCCAGGCGCATTTCTTCAGGCAGGTTGGCCCTTATTTTCAGCAGTGTAGTGAGAAATGCTTCTTCGGGAAACCCGAAAAAAATTCCCAGTGGCAGCCGGTGCGTATTCTCCACCATTTCTTCCAGATTGGTTAACAGCTTCAATATGTCTACATCGTTGCGCGAAGGCGGCACAAAGCGCGGTGCAGAAACTGGCTCCATAGTTTGCACCACTGCATGCTGTACTTCTGCTGCGGCATCCTTGCGTGCAGAGGCAGCTGTCTGCGCTCCCTTATCGGGTGCGGGCTGCAAATTTTGCGACGAGACGTTGTTGGACAATATCTGGTACCAGCCCTTCCACCGCACCGCCGAGGCGGGCGATTTCTTTAACGATAGACGAACTTAGATCGGAGTATTCTACCCCGGTGGGCAGAAACACCGTTTCAACGGCGCTGTTCAGCCTGTGGTTGGCAAGCGCCATTTGCAATTCATATTCAAAATCAGATACGAAGCGAAGCCCTTTCACAATCACCGTAATGTTGTTCTGCTGCGCATAGTTTACCAGCAGGCCCTCAAATGAGTTTACCACCACATCGTTCATATCAGCACAGAGCCGGCGCAGCATTTCTACCCGTTCTTCTGCCGTGAAGAGCGTATTCTTCGCATTGTTGCTTGCCACCAGCACATGCACTGTATCAAACAGGCCGCTGGCCCGCCGTATAATATCCATGTGCCCATTGGTAACAGGGTCGAAGCTGCCGGGCACCAGTGCGTTGGCCATCAGCTCACCGTTGCCATTTCCAGGCCCTGGCGCAGGTTTTGCAGTGCGCGCCTGAGGGCTGCGTTTTCCGGCAGGCTCAGCTGCGGGTCGCATTCTACCAGCATTTTGGCCGCTTCTCTGGCTTCGGCCAGCAGTTCCCGGTCTCTCAGCAGGTCTCCCACCCTCATTTCAGGCATGCCGCTTTGTCGTATACCATAAAACTCCCCCGGCCCTCGCAGCTGCAGGTCTTCTTCGGCAATACGAAAACCGTCTGCCGTTTGCGTCATGATTTCCATGCGCGCCTGTGCTTCTTCCGTTTTCGGGTCGGCAATCAGCACACAGTATGATGCTGCCGCGCCTCTTCCCACCCTGCCTCGCAGCTGATGCAGCTGGGCCAGTCCGAAGCGGTCGGCGTCTTCTATCACGATAGCGCAGGCATTGGGCACATCGATGCCCACTTCGATCACTGTAGTAGCCACCAGCACATCCAGTTCGCCTGCCTTGAAGCGCGCCATCACGTCTTCTTTTTCATCGGGCTTCATGCGCCCGTGCAGCAATCCGGCCCGGTAACCGGGCAGCAGCTCTTCGCTTATTTCCTTATGCAGCGCCACAGCGCTTTTGGCCTGCAGGCTCTCGCTTTCTTCCACCAGCGGGCAGACCACATATGCCTGCCTGCCTGCCTGCAGCAATTTCTGTATGCCCTGGTACACCTGCGGTCGTTTGCTGCGAGAACGCCAGTGGGTCACCACGGGCTTGCGCCCCGGCGGCAGCTGGTTGAGCAGCGATACATCGAGATCGCCGTACAGCGTCATGGTAAGCGTACGCGGGATGGGTGTGGCAGTCATCACCAGCACATGAGGCTTCTCTCCTTTTTGCGAAAGAGCCTTGCGCTGCAGCACTCCAAACCTGTGCTGTTCGTCTACCACAACCAGCCCCAGCCTGGCAAATTCTACGTCCTCCTGAATTAGCGCATGCGTGCCTACAGCAATTCTGCTCTGCCCGCTGAACAGGTTTTGCCGAGCCTGGCGTTTTTCTTTTTCGGTGAGGCTGCCTATTGCCAGTTCTACCGGTATGCCAAGCGGTTCGAGCAGTTTGCGCATCACAATGCAGTGCTGCTGGGCAAGAATTTCTGTGGGGGCCATAATAGCTCCCTGGAATCCGTTTTGCACTGCAATAAGCAGTGCGGCAAGCGCCACCATGGTTTTGCCGCTGCCCACATCACCCTGCAGCAGGCGGTTCATCACCCTGCCCTCTGCCATATCGCCGCCTATTTCTCTAATCACTCTCTGCTGCGCACTTGTGAGTTGAAACGGCACGATTTCGCGCATGTCCTGTTCCAGCTGTGCAGCATCTACTTTCATGCGCAGGGTATGCGTCTGCTCGCGTTCGGCTGCTCTTCTCTGGGCAAGCAGGGTTTGCAGCAAAAAAAACTCTTCAAAAGCCAGCGACCGCTGCGCCTGCTGCTGATGATGCATATCGGGCGGAAAGTGAATGACTTGCAGAGCCTGTCTGCATGGCATCAGCCCATATCTGCTGCGCACTGCATCGGGCACAATGTTTTCTATATAATCGCCTGCACCCTGCAAAGCCAGATGCACCAGTTTGCGCAGCGTGCGCTGGGTCAGCCCTTCTGCGGCCGGATAGACTGGTACAATGCGGTTGGCAGAGAGGGTATCTCCCTGAGAACCGGGCGCTTCCCATTCGGGGTTGAGCATTTCAGGCACGAAGCCGCTGCGCTTCAACTGGCCGTACACCACAATAGGCTGCCTGCTCTGCACCAGAGCGCGCAGCGTTTTTTCAAGGTAAGGCTGGTTAAACCAGAGCAGTACCAGCGCGTCGCCATTCTGGTCATGCAGAATGGCCCGCGTAAGCGGCAGCTTTGGTTTTGGCCGGGTAGTGGCAGCTGATACCACTATGCCGCAGAGCGTGACGTATTCGCCAGGCGCTGCGCGCGCTACAGGAAGGAATCTGGTGCGGTCCTCCCAGCGGCGCGGAATGTGCCAGAGCAGGTCTTGCACTGTAAAAAGGTTGAGGCGCGCAAACGCTTCCGCGAGACGCGGGCCTACCCCATGCATATACTGCAACGGCATATCCGGGCGTATGCCGGAAGTTTCGCCCATACGTCCTCCCGACACTTTTCAGGTTATTGTATCAGAAGGAAGCGCGGGTTGTCAATGAAACCCTTTGCAAACCGCGCCTGTGTTAGGCAGATACTCTGCAGTCAAACAGAGGCTGACTGCCAAAACATACAGCAAACAAAGTGTGGTTTCGATGCCGAGACGCTTTTCAATTTTTCTTGTGCCGGGCGGCAATCTCTTTGTTGAATCGGGCAAGTTCAAACTTTTCCAGGCTGCTCCTCTCGTGTTACGCCCATGCGCTTACCGGCTTGCTTGCATGTACAAAATAGTACTTTATATAGGGCGCCCTTTTGGCATGCAGGCAGAGAGCAGTTAGACAGAGAAGCAGCGAGAGCCTTGCTGATTTCATGTTTTCTCCTCATTTGCGATAGGAGCCGATGCACTGTCCGGCTCCTCAATCTCAATGGCCGGGTTATGGGCTGTGCGGATCGCAGGCGGAAACAGGCGGCTTTAGAAACTCATTCAACTCAACAGAAAAATACCAAACAGCTGTATTGCAATGAAAATGCCTGCTGCCACCCCCCCGATAGTTTTCGATACAGCTACCTTGCATTCTCCCAGCAAATCCTTGCTGCACGAGTACAAATAGTCTGCAAGAAAGCCAGTCATCAAGCCGTCGCTCAAACTCGATATGAGAGGCTCGGGCACCTGTGCAAATTTACCTGCGTGAATATCAATGCAGCCCTGACGCGCAGATGAGACCATGTTTTGCAGCAGCGGCTTACTACGGTTCATGGCCGGATTGACAGAAAGCCGATCGCATGCCTCCGAGACTGTTTCTCCTGCCTGCAATGCCTCTGCAAGCTCGTGCGACCAGTAGAGCGTACACACCAGCAGACCAATTCGACCAGGCAAATGACACGTAAGCAGCGTGAGCTGCCTGCGGTAAACCCAAACCAGGGTATAGGCCATTGCGCATGCGGCCATATTGCAAACGTTGATTTCAATCAACAGGCCAAACTGCATGCCCAAACACAAGAGAATGTATTGAAGCAGGCAGGTACTTATTATTAATGCGCACAAAAATATGTTCGCCAAATACTCTGCAAACAGGTCAAACGGAATGGCATCCATCTCGTTCATATTGAACCGAAACCTCTTGAACCTCTGCATTGCTGGTTTGCTCCATTTTGTGGCGCTATTGCAGCTGCCATCGCGTGAGGCAGCCTCGCCCCGGGCATGCCACAGGGTTGAAACCCCGTTCTGACAGGCAAAAGTCCACTGTAGTGAACTAAATGCACCATGCCGCTCAGCATGCCCACTGCCGACAGGCCGGGGTGAGGCTGGCGGCCCAGCCGCTGAGGTGCCTGCACGCCACATATCTCATCTGTACGCACCTGTTCAAGGCGATGTTGATTTGGGGGCATTGCATTCTGTATTGGTTCACTCAACTGAATTCTCATATAATATAAGTGATCCAGCCTGCCGAGTCTTGAGACTGGGAAACAAAGCGTATGGTTATGTCTGGATGTACTGCCAGCCACATATCAATCTCATGCGCAATATCTTTTGGAGATGATTTGTATATTACATGCACCTTCATCATATCTTCCTCAATTGAAGTGAGAATGCCCGGTATTCCAAACCGGGCTTGTATCTGAGTATATAGTATGATTGGCAGGCAGGCAGAAACGAATTATGGCACTAAGGCTTGGTACCATTGGCAACACAAGGCAGCGTATGCACGATAAGCAGCCGCAACACACATTTTATCCTGTCATAGAGTTCCGCATTGTGCCTGGCTGCTGCAGTAGCAAAGAGAACACACCCTGCTTTGCTAAATGGGTCTGGATCAGGTGCGCATAAAGCCATGGCGCCAGTTACAGATTATGGCAGCTTCAGAAAAATATGCAGCCGGCGCCTGATGCCACCTCACCCCGGCCTTGCGGCCTGCCCCTCTCCCGGGCGTGCCTGATGGCGCTGAAAGAGGGGCGGCAGAAGGCTGGTGCAGGCTGGCAGCATAGTTCTGCTCCCCCTCTCCCAAGGAGCATAGCGACTGTCCGGGAGAGGGGGAATGACCAAAGGTCAAGGGGGTGAGGTTAAACAGTGAGCAAATCGCTGGTTCAACCCGGCAGCAGATCAGGGCACATTGCTGCCTCGCCCAGCCACCCAGAGCTTGTACCAGTCTGTGCGGGAGAGTTGAATAGCTGCCCCGGCGGCGGCTTCGCGTATATGTTCGGGCTGGTTAGAGCCAACCAGCGGAATGATGCCTGCCGGGTGCGCCAGCAGCCAGGCGCATGCGAGCTGAGCAGGTGTAGCGTTGTTGTAGCTGGGTGCCAGCTCTTGCATAGCGGTTAAAATGCGCTCTATGCGTTCGCGCTGAGGGTGATCGGCGGGGGGCTGCCGGCGGCCGGTGAGCCATCCGCGCCCTACCGGGCTGTAGGCAAGCGGGGTGATATTGAGTTGCATGCACATATCCAGCACGCCATCGCCGTTTCCGCCTGCCGCGCCTTCGTAAACAGGGTCGAGCCGCATGAGAGAGATTTCCACCTGGTTAGAGGCAATGGGCGCACGCAGGTACTGCTGCAGCGCAAGAGTTTGGCGGGGATAGTAGTTGGAAACTCCCACCATGCGCACCAGTCCCTGCTGCACCAGCTCATCCAGCACAGCGGCTGTGTGCGCGGGATGCGTAAGCGGGTCGGGGCGGTGCAGCTGATAGAGGTCTATGTATTCTATGCCCAGGCGTTTAAGGGAAGCATGTACCGACTGCCGTATGTATTCCGGCTGGTGTTCGTAGTATCCTCTGCGAATGCCCACTTTGGTCGCAATAAAAATGCGTTCCCTGCTGCCCGGCACCGCCTTGAGGCATTCTTGAAACACTGTTTCACAGGCTGTGCCGCCGTAGATGTCTGCATGATCAAAAAATGTGATGCCGCACTCCAGTGCGGCCTCGAAGGATGCGATGGCGCGGCGAATGTTTTCCTGGCCAACTTCAGCGGGGTTCCAGGTACCTGCCAGCCCCATACACCCCAGCCCAATGCGTGAAACAGGCGTACCGGCAGGGCCGAAAGCCTGCAGCGGCATGGAAGCGTTTTGCATAACATATGCTCCTTGAGCTGCAGGCCATGAAGCAGAAGAGAACTCAGCAGGCCCGCAGCGGATTGACTATAATGCCATCGAATATAGCGGCATCGGTTTTTACCTTGCACTCCCTGCCCACCACGCAGCGTTCAAGATGAGTGTGGCGCATCACCACCGAGCCGTCCCAGAGAATAGAGTCTTGCACGGTAGCGCCTTCTTCCACGGCGCAGTCTTTTCCAATCACAGTGTTTTCCAGCACTTTGGCTCCTGCCAGAATACGCGAGTTGCTGCCTATAGCCACCGGGTAGCCGATTTCTGCGGTGGGGTCTATTTCCACGTTGTCCCCCACCCACACATATTTGCGCAGCTCGTGCAGGCCCATATCCACATTGACGCGCCCCTGCAGCACATCGCGGTGTGTTTGCTGGTAAATTTTCAGGTTGCCTACATCTTTCCAGTAGGCGGCGGTAAGGTGGCCGTAGAGCGGCATTTTTTGGTCGAGAAGCAGCGGGAAAACCTGTTTGCCAAACAGGTAAAACACGCCATGAGGAATGAGTTCAAAAATCTCAGGGCTGAATACATACACGCCGGTATTGGCCGTGTTTGAAAAAATCACTTCTCCCTTGGGTTTTTCAAGAAAGCGGGTAATGCGCGATTCCTCGTTCATCAACACGATGCCGTACTCGCTGGGGTCGTCTACCAGAGAGAGTGCGATAGTAGCCAGGGCTTTTTTCTCGTGGTGAGTTTTCACCAGGCGGGTGAGGTCCATATCGGTGAGGTCATCGCCTCCGATAACCAGAAAGGTTTCATCGCGAAAAAAGTCTTCCACGCGCTTCAGGCTGCCTGCATCTCCCCACAGTTGATCTTCCACCGACCATTCGATCCTCACGCCAAACCGCGAGCCATCTCCAAAATACTCTCTAATGTGATCTCCCAGATAGTGCAGGTTCACCATAATTTCGGTGAAGCCATGTTTTTTCAGAAGTTCGATCAGGTATTCCATCACCGGCCGGTTGAGGATGGGAACCATGGGTTTAGGCACATTGCGCGTGAGCGGATCAAGTCGTGATCCTACCCCTGCGGCCAGTATCATCGCTTTCATGGGCGCTTATTCTCCTGTACTGTAATGATTGAGTCAGCTCGATTTCATGCCGACATTTTAATGTTGCTGCATCAGTACAATGTCGGTACAAATGCGCTCTGGCTTCAGACAGCTGGAGTACATGCAGTAGAAACAGCGTACACTTCCTGTTGTTGCAGAGCATACTGCAATATGCAGTGCGCTACATACTCTATCTGCTCCATAGAAAGTTCGGGCACAATCGGCAGCGAAAGCACCTCTTGCGCAGCACGTTCGGCCAGCGGGAAATCTCCCTGCCGGTAGCCCAGGTATGCGTAGGCCGGCTGCAGGTGCATGGGAAGAGGGTAGAAGACCTTGCTATCTATTTCAGCGTTTTTGAGAAACTGCTGCAAGAGGGTGCGTTCGGGGTGACGTATGGTGTACTGGTGGTAAATATGGTAATTGCCAGTTTCTGCGCCGGGCAGAATAGCGCCCGAATTTTGCAGCAGTTCGTTGTAGCGTGCTGCGTATTTGCGCCGGGTTTCATTCCACTTCTGCAGGTGTGGCAGTTTTGCCAGCAGAATCACTGCCTGCATGGTATCGAGGCGGCTGCAGTACCCAATGTGCTCAAAGTATCCGTAGCTCGACTGCCCGTGAATATGCAGGCTGTGCAGTTTTGCTGCAATATCGGGGTTGTTTGTCAGCACCATGCCTGCATCGCCGCATGCCCCCAGGTTTTTGGTGGGATAAAACGAGAGAGTGGTGGCATCTGCCATTTCTGCAACATGCAGGCCGTTTTGCATGGCGCCTATGGCCTGTGCTGCATCTACAATAATGCGCAGGCTGTGCTTTTGCGCCAGCTGCTGCATTACCTTGCGGTCTGCCATCTGCCCAAACAGGTCTACCGGCAGAAGCGCCCTGGTGCGCGGGGTAACAGCCGCCTCTATACGCGACACATCCAGATTGAAGGTACATGGGTCTATGTCTACGTAAACAGGCACAGCCCCCACCAGCGCGATTGCCTCGGTGGTAGCTCCAAAGGTAAAGGGCGTAGTAATTACCTCGTCTCCCGGCTGAATACCGCATGCCTTGAGGGCAAGTACCAGCGCATCCGTGCCAGATGCCACTCCAATGCCGTACTTCACGCCGCAGAGAGAAGCAATTTCGCTTTCCAGACGCTCAACGTTTTCCCCATCAATATAGCTGCCGCTCTCCAGAACTTTCGAGATGCCGGCCTCTATTTCCCCTTTCAACGCCAGGGACTGCGCGCGCAGGTCCGCAATTGGTACCTTCAACCAAACCTCCCCGCCCCCCGGCTGTATACGCCGTGGGGTATGTAAGATGCGCTTCCGGTTTGGTCATGCCGGCAGCGGCTGTGTTTCACGCTGTTGAGGCGTGCTGAAATTGTCTTCTGTTTTCAGCGTACGCAGGTTTGCATTCCCTGTGACGTAACGCATAGAATATACCTGCAATCGTTCATGAATTGTTGCATTTCAGAATCAGTGCTGCTTCCTCTCTGAGAGCCTGGCCGTATTCCGGGTCATGCAGTGCAGTTTTTACGAACTGGCTCAGGTACGAGCGTGCGTTGCCTATGTCCTGTCTAGCCTCTCCTGGCAGCAGCGGCACAGCCCACATTTTTCTTCCCTGCTGCATTAGTGCGTGCAGTGTATCGGGCAAATTGATTTCGCCGCGGGCATCAGGCTGTGCATACTGCAGTGCCTGCAGCACCTCTGCTTCAAGCACCCAGCGCGCCGCCGCAGCATAGTGCGAGGGGGTCTGCTGGGGCTGCGGTTTTTCTACAATGCCTCGCAGTGCAAAAGGCTCAGCGTTTTCTGCCTCTGCGGCATGCAGCGGGTCTACCATGCCGTAGCGTGAAACCAGCGCCGGTTCCACCCGCTCCACCAGAATAGAAGCCGCTGCCTGTTCTGCCCGATGCGTCTGTATCAGGCGTGCCAGCGGCAGGCCGGCAGCTTGTGACTCTATGAGGCAGTCGCCAAAGACCACCGCTGCGGTTCTGCCTGCCAGCCATTCTGCAGCGCAGAGCAGAGCATGTCCTGACCCTTTTTGCTCATGCTGAACCGCATAACTGCAGTGCAGCGTTTTCCCCTCTTTTTCCACCTTGTCTCCCAGCCAGGCGCGCACCATAGGTTTTTGCTTGGAAACCACAAACAGCGCCTCGGTGATTCCTGCCGCAATCATCTCTTCCAGCACATAATCAAGCAGCAGCCTGCGGCCCAGAGGCAGCATTTCTTTGGGAAGAGCGGGGGTAAGCGGTCGCAGGCGTGTGCCAAGCCCGGCTACGGGTACAATGGCGCTGGTAATGGGTGCAGATACCTTAACAGGAGTGGTCATGATGAAATGCGGTTGTCCTGGGGGAGCTCAATGTACTCCGGCGTCTGCGCCGAAGATTCTATTTTGCACACTATCATACCCTTTTCTCAATACAGTTAGACTGTTTATGCTGCCGGTGGTCTAAAAAAGCCGGTTTTATTCATTTTTTTTCAGTCGTTCCTGCAGTCTGGGGTGAATTCGCTGCAGTATCTGTTCGGCCATGCTCTGTTTGCTTTGCAGCGGCAGCGCTTCCTGGCCGCCATCTGCCCAGTAAAGCGTGGCCCGGTTGGTATCGGTTTCAAACCCTGCATCAGGCTGCGACACATTGTTGGCCACAATCAGGTCGAGGCGCTTGGCTGCAAGTTTCGCTGCGGCGTTCTGCGCCAAATGCTCAGTTTCAGCAGCAAAGCCAACCACATACTGATCGGGTTTTCTGCCGGCAGCAAGCGCCGCAACAATATCCGGGTTTTCCCTTAGTGTAAGTGTAAGAGCGCCAGAGCCACTGCGTTTTATTTTTTGCGCGTGAAACTCTACAGGAGCGTAATCGCTCACGGCAGCGCATGCAATAAGCAAATGGCAGGCAGCAAATACTTTTCGGCAGGCATGCAGCATCTGTTCTGCGGTTTCTACTCGTATGCACTCTACCCCTGCGGGTACAGGCAGGGCAACAGGACCGCTGACCAGCGTAACCTGCGCTCCGCTGTGCGCTGCGGCGGCTGCCAGTGCGTAACCCATTTTTCCACTGGATCGATTGCTCAGAAAGCGCACGGGGTCGAGCGGCTCACGCGTGGGGCCTGCAGTAATCAGCACATGTATTCCGCGGCCGCTTTGCACGGGCTGCAGTCTTCTTCGCACTGCCTCTACAATCTCTTCTACCGGCGCCAGTTTGCCTGTGCCCTCCTCCAGGCAGGCCAGCATTCCGCTGGCAGGTTCTATAATCTCCACGTCCCGCTCGCGAAGTGTTTTCAGGTTCGACTGCGTGGCAGGGTGCATCCACATCTGTGTATTCATGGCAGGTGCGGCCAGCAGCGGTATGCCCGCGGGCAGCGCCAGCAGGCAGGTGGTGAGCATGTCATCGGCCAGGCCATGGCACATACGCGCCAGCACATTCGCACTGGCGGGTGCAACAAGAGCAAGCGAGCAGTTGTGCGCCACATCAATGTGCGCAATGCGCCTGTGGTGCGGTTCATCAAACAGGCCGGTAAGCACCGGGTTGCGGGTAAGGGCGCGAAACGTGGCCGGCCCTACAAACTGAGCTGCGGCTTTGGTAAGCACGACATCTACTTCCAGCCCCATTTTGCCCAGCTGGCTGCATATCTCTGCTGCCTTGTAGGCAGCAATGCTGCCGCTTACCCCCAGCAGCACGCGCCGTGCAGAATCAGGTTCGCTCATGCGGGGCTTTCCGCCTTTCCATTTCCACAACGCTTTGCAAGCGCTGCACAGCTTCTTCCAAACAGTCATTTACAATGACGTGGTGGTATTGAGGCATTGCCTGCATCTCCTGCTGTGCCGCCGTTAAACGAGCGGCAATGCTCTCCTCCGAGTCTGTTTTACGGGCGCGCAGCCGGGCTTCCAGCTCGTTGAGTGAGGGAGGCGCAAGAAAAATGAGCAGGGCATCGGTCACTTTTTTCTGTACCTGCAGCGCCCCCTGCACCTCTATTTTCAATACAACGTCAAGCCCTTCGGCGCGCTTCTTCTCCACTCCCTCAATCGGTGTGCCGTACCAGTTTGAGCCGTACTGGGCATATTCCAAAAATCTGCCTGCGCGAATGTCTGCCTCAAACTGCTGGGGGGTAAGAAAATAGTAATCTATTCCCTCTTGTTCACCGGGCCGCGGAGAGCGCGTGGTAGCGCTTACGCTGCGCACAACGCCCTGCATGCGGTGAAACAGCAAGTTGAGCAGCGTATCTTTTCCTACTCCAGACGGCCCTGAAACCACCATGAGCAGGCCTTTGGGGGGCAGTGAATTTTTTGTGGTCATATCAGGCATTATGGCATAGTGAGTTACAATATTGCAGTAGCAGTGTTAAAGAAAGAAGGCATGCCATGCAAGACCAGGTAGACATAGAGTTTGTACAGCACGTAGCGAGAGAGGCCGGGGAGCGCGCGCTGCTGGCACAGCAAACGCTGAGAGAAGTGGAATTTAAGGAGGATGGGTCGTACGTAACCGAGATAGACAGAGATACCGAGCAGTTTGTGCGGCAGCGGCTGGCAGAGCGCTACCCGCATCATGAGTTTTTGGGCGAAGAGTTTGGCGGCAGCGCGCTTACCGATGCCCCCCTGTGGGCCATAGACCCAATTGATGGAACCACCAACATGGTGAACGGCATTCCATTTTGGGGTGTATCGCTGGGTTTGACCATAGGTGGCGAGCCTGCAGCGGGGGTATTTTACATGCCATGCACCGGCGAAATGTTTAGCGGTGTGACAGGAGCGGGCGGTTTTCGCAATGGAAAGCGGCTTCATGCACATGCTGCTGCCGAACTGCACCGCGAAACCACCCTGGGCTTTACCAGCACAGCCCTCAAAGTGCTGCCTGCACACAAACTGGAAGGCAGGGTGCGCTGCCTCGGTTCTATTGCAGGCGACATAGCCTACACCGCAAGCGGGGCGCTGAGCTGCATTATTGGCTGCCACGAAGGAGCGTGGGACATGGCTGCCACGCTTTGCATTGCGCGTGAAGCAGGCTGTGAAATGCGCTATCTGAGCGGGGAACCAGTGCAGTTTGCCGATGTGCTGCGCGAAGGCAAAACGCGCGGGCCATTTGCTGTTGCCCCGCCGCAAACCATTGATTTGCTGCAAGCCCTGCTTCAGCCCTGAACGGCCCATGCGCCGGCTCTGCCAAAACACCACCAGGCAAACAACTGCTGTGCATAGCCGGCGCACAGGCTGCAGACCTGGCTGCACGCACTTTGCGCATTGGCTTTGCCAACGCTGAAATGGCATCTGAGCGGTGTCTCAAGCTGCTTTATTGTATTGCATGAGGCAATGCACATTTTCAACTTGCTGTGGCGGGTTTGCCGGACGTGCAAAATAGAAACCCTGAACATAGTCTGCACCGGCATCAAGACAAACGCCTACCTGTTCCTGTGTCTCAAGACCTTCCATAATGACCTGTATGCCCAGGTTTTTTGCAATTTGCACTACTTTGTGCAGTTCGGCACGCACAATATGGTCATCCACTGCGTTTACCACTATATCACGATCTATCTTTACGAAATCAGGCTTCAGTTCACGCAGGTATTCAATAGAAGTATGCCCTGCGCCCATATCGTCTACTGCGGTACACACCCCATGTGAACGATAGTAGTCAAGCACCCGTTTCAAATGCGCCATATCTGCAATACGCTCGGTTTCTACGATCTCAAAAACCAGCAAGTTGAGATTTACATCATATTCATCGGCGGCCTGCATGGTTGTACGCAGGCACACTTCAGGATCATAAATCGTATTGGGCAGGAAGTTGATAAAGAAGCGCTGGCTAGAATTGCGGTAGGGCGCTGCGCTGCGTATGGCACACTCTCTTGCACGCTGGTCGAGCTGGTGCTGCAAATGAAGTTTTTCGCAAGCCTCAATAATGGGCCATGCCCCTATTACCTCGCTGGTGCCCGGCTTGCGGGCGCGCAGCAACATTTCATAGGCAAAAACAGACCCGTCTTTTGTACTCACAATGGGATGAAGCATACTGAACAGTTGATTGTTGGTTAGCACAGGCCGTACCCATTCGTACTGCATTCGCTCCAGAAAACTGGACAATGGGCGGCACCGTGCTGCAGCGCGCAGCAGGGTTTTATCGCTCACCTCGTGGTTGATAACAGATGCAGAAACAGATTCTTTGGTCGCATTGCTCAGACCATCTGAAAGTACTGCCCCAATTGTTTCAGGCCAACTTGTTATTAAAACAGCCCCGGTATGATGTTTGGTGAATGCTATTTGCGCTGCGGTCAGCACATTCTCTACTACTGTCTCAGCATCGTGATCCTGCGGCAGCAAAAGCAAAGAAGATTTTTCGCCCCAGGGCGCCTGGGGAACAATGTCGCACAAGGCGCACCCCTCTGCGGTAGCCGCGCAGACGCCTGGGGTATTCAAACTGGTTGTTTTACACTCATGCACAGTGGTATTTCTCCCGACGGAATATTGGCTGCGGGCAAAATACACCAGCAGCAAAACCGCAACATGCGTAGATAATAGTCGGTAAGAACATCACATAGCTTAGTGCAGTGAGACCGATTTGCTGGTTTTTAACCAGATTTTATTGCACCTGTACAGGCAGTTCTATGTCAGGCTGCTGCGCCGCAGCTGGCAGCATTTGAGCACAATACGAAATAGCCAGGTCAACTGCACATCTGTTGATGAATAAACAGCTGCCCCTTGCAGCAATTTCCCGCTCCAATTTCCTGATGATGCCACGGTTTCATTTAGATAGGGCAGGATATTGGCCAGCTGCTAAAGAATTGAGGGATGTAAATTTACCTAACGAGAGCCGAGGGTCTTCAAGAATGAACCAAATCAAACAGTCGCTTGCATGGTGGTGTTTTGGCCGCACAATGAGCGCCGCCGATCTCATTGCCGCTGCAGTAAAGATCGGCTATCAAGGCGTTGAAATGGCGCCTGAGGAGTTGTGGAAGCAGATTACAGATGCTGGCCTGAAAATTGTGACCGCCGGCGGGCACCAGAGCATCCCCAGCGGTTTCAACCGCACTGCCAATCATGACCGCATAGAAGCCGAACTGCGCGTCAACCTGGAAAAAGCGGTGCAGTGGAAAATCCCCTGCCTCATAGTGTTCAGCGGCAACCGGGAGGGAATGGATGACCAGGAGGGAATGGAGAACACTATTGCCGGACTTCGCCGTGTGGCTCCGCTGGCTGAGGCGGCGGGGGTAACGCTGGTGATGGAGCTGCTCAACTCAAAAGTAGACCACGCCGATTATATGTGCGACCGCACTGCCTGGGGCGTGGAAGTGTGCAAGGCAGTGAACTCGCCCCGCGTTAAGCTGCTTTACGACATTTACCACATGCAGATTATGGAAGGCGATGTAATTCGCACCATTCGAAGCAGCATCGAATGGATTGGCCATATGCACACAGCAGGCAACCCGGGCCGCAACGACCTGGACGATACGCAGGAACTTTATTACCCCGCTATAGCCCGTGCCATTGCCGATACCGGCTACACCGGCTATGTAGGGCAGGAGTTTATGCCGAAGGGCGACCCTGCAGCGGCGCTGGAGCAGGCATTCAAGGCATGCGACGTGTAGGACTACGTGCTGTCAAACGCGAAAAAGGCCGAGGAGGAGACACTCGGCCCTTTCAATAGTGCATATTCGCTATGCAGACCGGTATTCTCAAGAGATTCTGCCGCTGTCTGTGCGTTGTGCAGAAGCAAAACAGCGGCAGGCACGCTCAGTACCGATTGCCCTGCACGGCAATGCCTGCCATTGCATCATCAATTTCCTGCAGGTCGTTTTGCGCGAGTTCAACGAATGCTGCACATTTCAGCCGGGAATACAAGCGGCTCTTCGGTCAACCGCCAATGCGCGATGTGGGCCGGTTTCGGGAGACAGCAAGAGCAAACGGAAACAGTTAGAAATACTTTCTGTGAGAATCATTGCTTGTCTAACTACAATTCCGTATGCATTTACAAGAGGGATGCAATACAATTCTCGCCATAGCGGCAACATCGAATAGATAGGCCATATACGCACAGCAGGCACCCCGGGCCGTAAGAACCTCGCTGAGAGCCAGAATATCTACTACCCAGCTATTGCTGATACCGACTACAGTGACTTCATTGGGCAGGCTTTCGTACTCAATGGCGACCCAGCAGCCGTGCTGGAGCATGCCTTCAAGGCCAGAAAGGGGCAGGTGATGTATTGAAGATTCATGATGATGCCAGAAGCGGGAATATTGCCGGCATAGCAGCAGAACTTGCCGCAGGAGTCGCTATAGACTGCCTTGAAAGTACTTCGAGGCAGTCGGCGCTTCACTGTGTCAGCGCCATGCCGGATGCGAGGCAGGATGTGATCGAGTTCCTTGTCAAGCAAGGCGCAGCTGTTAGCGCCCCTGTGTTTGACGCGGCCTTGCAGACCGGAAGCCTGGATACTATCAAGTTCCTTATAAACTCTGGTGCAACCATCGACGGCTCCCAAAATGGTGCATGCGGCTCCCTAACCATTGCCGCATACGGACGCGGCCATGCCGGTAACCAGACCCTAATACCTGTACTCACACTTCTTATTGAGCACGGAGCCGATGTAAATATTGTTAGCAAATATTCTGAGTCAGCGCTGCGTGTTTTGTCATGCAGGGGTCGGTTCGATGCGGTGGAGTTTCTGCTTGGTCATGGGGCGGACGAGAAGACGCTGGCGTGGACGGATTTGATACGTGCTGTAGCGCTGGGAACTTACGAGGAGTTTGAGGCCCTATTGCTGCAATGCACGAACCTTGAACAACGCGACTATTGGGAGCGAACGCCCTGGCTGGTGAGCCTTCTTGCTGGTGATTTGAACAAGGCACAACGGCTATTAACTGCCGGAGCACAGATCAACGAAGTGGGGCGCTGTGGACAAATCCCCATGATGTATGCGATTGAAGGGAACCATATTCATGTTCTGGAATGGCTCATTACGTTAGGGATAGACCTTAATGCAACAGATGAATTCGGACAAACCGCGCTGCTCACGGCTACAGAATTGGGGCGCCTCCAGTGTGCTTCTCGTCTTCTAAATGCCGGCGCAGACCGCACTAAGAGTTCTTCCAACGGAGAACGCCCGATAACAACGGTTTGTGATATACAAATGTTGAAACTTCTCACAGAAGCGGGCGAGGATCCGAGCCAAATCAGCAATGAGATGCATCACATTCTAACGGGTGCCGTACCCGGTGATCCACGTACCACAAACGAAGAATACTCAAAAGGCAAACATCGGGAATTCGGACAAGCAAATCCTCAGCGAATGGACAATGCATTCTGGAATGCAATGATACAATGTGGCTGTAGGGCCTACCACCCACGCTTTATGTTCAACGATGAAGACGAGAGTGGACCGGTGTGGTGTTACTACCGCTACGGTCGGACGACGACGATTTTACCGGACGGGCGAATCGTGGAGATTGCAGGCGAACATGCGGACTACTATGACCCCGATTTCTGCATTTACAATGATGTCACCGTGTTTGACGGTAAAGGCAATTTCGAGATTTGGGGATACCCGGAACACGTATTTCCTCCCACAGACTTTCATAGCGCCACGTTGATAGGCGATCACATCTACATCATTGGCTCGTTAGGTTACCAGGAACAAAGGCGTCCTGGTGAAACACCCGTATATCGGCTTGATTGTCGTACGTTTACGATGGAGTGCATAAAAACAAGCGGAGAGATGCCAGGATGGATTAGCAGCCATACAGCCCGGTTTTCATCTGGTGCAAACTGCATCTACGTAACCGGCGGTAAAATCTATCGTGAGGGTCTTGCCCCAAACCATGCTGCCTTTGCCCTCGATCTGCGCACTTATCAATGGAGTCGTGTTTCGTAGTTCAACCAGGTCGCGGACGACAGTGCGAATGGGAGTAACAGAAGTGGAGAAGTTTACTTTAGCTGCGCTGGAGGCGCCACTCCGCAAAGGCGTGCGATGGCCGGCCGTTTGAACCCATTCGCACTCCCAGACGAACCTACAGTGTGCGCCGCTGCATCTTTCTCTTAGAACGCTGGTATCTCATCACTTGAGGTAATCTGGCTCGATCACTATCATCTGAGGTTATCATGGAAGCACGTGTTTTCGCCATTGATGAGAGGCTGAAGCCAATAGTTCCGGGGCCGGTTGGGGCAGCGAATTTTAAGCTGCGAGACGAGAGCGCCTTCGATGCGTCAAGGCTGCTTAGCGAACCCAGCTTCAGCCTATACTGCCTGGATTTTGAAAACCACTACGCCTATTTTGCAGAAACTCCTGCCGATTGCGACCTATCACGCGTACCGTTTATGTACCAGACCCAGTACCAGTTATCTACGCACCTGGTACGAATCTCCTTTGACACGCTTCATAAGCTTGCTGGTGAGGTGAATTACACCCAATCAAAACTACTGCTCATCTACTCGGTAGGTAGATGCGGCTCTACCCTGGTGAGTCGTGCGCTCAACGAGGTGGAGGGTGTCGACAGCCTGTCGGAACCCGATGCCTTCACGCAGTTGCTGCCAAATCGGGGTTCCGAAGCCCTGAGCAATGACGAGCGTGCAGCCTTGCTGAAGAGCTGTACTGCTCTACAATGTGCCCCGGGCCTGGCGCGGGGCAAGGATGTGTTTGCGTTCAAGTTTAGAAGTGACGTGACGCATTTAGCGCCACTCTTTTACTCCCTGTTACCTCAGGCCAAACTGGTGTTTCTCTACAGAAACGCAGAACCGTGGGCGCGCTCTAACTGGAATTATGTGCAGGTCGCCTTTCCGGGAGTGGCAGGTACCAGTGTGGATACCCCCCGCCCAGACTGGAACGGGCGAACAATGTTAGAATCTATGGCGATGCGGTGGTTAGGCCCTATGCAGACGTGCCAGGAGATGCTGAAAGAGGGAATCCCGCTATTTGTTGCCCGCTACGAGGAGCTGACTTCCCACCCTCATGAGGTACTTAGCAAGATGTTTGCCCACTGCGGCCTAGCCTCACGCACGATAGGCAGCCTGGATACTGTACTTGGGCAGGATGCGCAGGAAGGCACGGTGCTCTCGCGGGCTAGTCTAGCCACTGCGCCAACGCAGCTTTCGGCCGAAAACCTGACGGCGCTTCGAAGGATGATTGAAGAGATGGCGCCAGGAATGTCTGCTGACTACGTACTTCCTGGAACGTACATCCCCTAAGAGCAGCAGACCTGGGCGCAGGCTTCCAATTGCGGACCAAGGGCAAAAGGTTAACTCGCACCGTCTGCGCTTGCTGCTTGTACCCAATGTTGGTAGAGAACACTACTCGACCATTGAACGGTTCCAGCGCATTGCCAGCGAGTTCCTGGTCAGTAAGAGAAGCGATAACCTCTGCGGTGTTATAGATGGTAATGCCGCGCCCGATTGCTGTTTGAACAGACGGAAGAATTGAGCCGCAAGGGGGCCTCATCTAAACCGCCCATTCCTATCAACGGCACTTGCCTGTGGGGTAATATAACCCTCGGTATTCGTCCCCTCGCAGGAGACAAGGTAATTTATTAGAGTGCAGGCTGCTTTCACGTCGACCCGGTGCACGACTGTTTTGCAACGACGCCGCGTATTTCAGCCGGCAATAAAAGCGGTACTTCGGTCGGCGGCCAACACGCCACGAAAGCAGGTTTCGGGTTCCGTCATTGGTGAGTGGCTGACGCGAGTCACTCTATCGGTGAGCTTCCCTGCCGTGTACCAATGATGAACTTTAACACCCTGCCAGTATCGTGGCACAGCCACCACATTGGGTGGCAGGCGTTCGTACCCACTGGCGATCCTGCAGCACCGCTTGAGAATGCGTTCGAGGTGTGCAACGACTAGAATAGTGCACAGCTGCCCTGCTGAAAGGAGAATCACGATGAGCAAAGCGCAAGAGAATCTGCAAGCTGCCATGCAAAGGGCGATAGCGGGCCGACCGAAAGTCGGCGGCTTTCCCTACCTCGCCGAAACGTTGAGGCAGGCGGGTGTTACCCACAACTACTGGTATTTGCCCTCCTGCCAGAGCCTTTATCTCACCGCCGATGGGCCCATCATGACGGTGGGAGCGCCGCTGGTTTCTGGGATGACGGATGTGCCCCCGTTCAACCGCGAGGCTCTGGTTGACGCGATACGCACCGACCAGGCGGGCGAAAGTAGTTTTGAGCAGTTTCTGCAAGCGAGTTGGAAAGCCGGCGTAGTTCGTTACGACGTGGACTTCTCGAACCGCGTAGTCTGCTACTATGGGGCCAGCGGCGAGGAGTACAGGGAAACCTATCCCCTGGTGGAGCTATAGCGTAGTTAAGCGCTAGAAGGTTATTTGCGCCGCATCACGCGCGGCTTCCACAACACAGCAGGCGCGGCGGGCCCGCACAAACAGGACGAGAACCGGTCGATATTGCTCAGCCGTTCAAGCGTGCATGCATGGACTATTGAGTCGCAGGTGGAGTTAAACTGCACAATGCCAACGGTATCGTACCCCATGCCTCACGGCTCAACTTACGGCAGCGTCGTAGCGCCATCGTTAGTAACTCTTTGTTGCCAATCCAAAGTAATGGTGAACGTTGCCTGGGTACATTTATACCTGCATGGATCAATTTTCGCGCGGCGAACCCGGCTGCTCCAGAGTGCACCGCGTCAGCCTCAGCGGCGGCATAGTAGCTTCCCTCTTGGGCTGCAGAGCAGCCTGTCAGGGCCAGCGTTGCTGAGCGAACCATGCCGCGAGGCGGTTTACTCTTGACAGGCAAGAACGGACCTGTAGAGTGCTTATGCCGCCGTGAAGGCATAGGGAAATCGCTACAAAAAAAATGCTCGAAGTGTCGCAAAACTCTTGGAAAATCATGACGTGCAAAGCGTGCTCAACACAAGATCAGCCACGGACACATTATTATATTATATGAGGAACCATCTAGGGTTAATCCACTCAAGTAGCAAAGAAACGCTGCACAATGCCTGACAGGTATGGCCTATTCAAATCAAAGCCATTATACCTATATGTCTATTTTATTATTGACAACTACCGGTTAGAAGCGCAACCAACGCACGATAGGCCCGTTAATGAATAGTAAATTCTGTGTCGCTGAAGTTCCTCCTTCCGTCACAAATGTTCATACGCTTGCCATTTCCTCAAATTCTCGATTGACGCGGATGATTCATGAAGGGTAAACTAACACGCGTAGTGGAATAGGTCAGCAGAAGATACGCACATCTTAGGCGGCATTTGGCCAGACCATCGCAGAATGGCGTAAAGCCTTGGGGCTTAGCCAACGTGATCTTGCGGCTCGTGTTATGAAAGAGGACGTGCAGCCGTTCTCTCCAGAATATTTAAATGATCTTGAGAAAGATTGCCGTAACCCGCCATCCGACGATTTGATGAGCAATTAACAACCGCCTTGACCATCGACGCAAACTTGCTCATTTTATATGCGGGAACCATTCCACCGGATATTCACAATGCTGACGTTCCGCCTGCAAAAGCTGTGGAAGCATTTACAGCGTTTCGCAGAACGACACATTAGGTAGACCTAACGCGTAATTCAATGACCATCGTACAGACTGCAAAACCTTGCCTTGTGGTTGCCCGGAATAGCTCCGCTTCGCCGGCAACCATAACCACGCCATTCCGTTTACTCGACCTCTTCACGGGAGCAGGTGGGCTGTCCTACGGCTTCGAACTGGCCCGACGTTCGTGTGGATGCCCAATGTTCGACGTGGCTGCGGCGGTGGAAATGGACCACGCAGCCTGCGAATCGCTCCGAGCGAATCATGCTTCCCATCCTGCTAAGCATGCGTTCCCGGTTATTGAGAGCGACCTGACGCTAGCGGCAACTCACAAATATGTCCTCGATCGGATTGGGGGATCTCAAATTGATCTAATGATAGGTGGACCGCCCTGCCAGTCCTACTCCCAGATCGGAACGCGTACGGGGCGTTGGATAAACGACGAGCGCTTTCAGGATGACAGTCGCGATAGGTTATTTGAGGAGTATGTTGCACTGGTGAGAGAACTGCTACCGCGGTTCGTGGTGCTTGAGAACGTGGATGGCATTCGGAGTAAGAAGAACGCGTATGGCGAGCCTTTCCTGTCGGTCATCATTCGCAGTCTAGAAGAACTCGGGTATTCGTTTCGCATTGTTGGCTCGCCTGAGCGAAAGTACCTGCGACTAAATGCTGCCTCGTACGGCGTTCCGCAAGTGCGCAACCGCATATTCCTGGTTGGAAATCGGCTAGGACTCGATCTCATTCCGCCTCCTCCCACGCATTACGATCCAACCACTTCGATCGGTAAGCGGAGCCCGTCGGCTCGGTGGCCGTGGCTCACCGTCTTTGATGCGATCGGCGACCTTCCTCCAGTCCTTGCCCATTACACGAAGACCCACATGTCACCGGAACAATGGCGCTACTACAACGCCCAGAACGCCAAACGTAATGAAGGAGCCGACGAGGTTCCGTACCATCTTGAGCGCTTCCACGCCCACTACGAACAGCTTAGCCCGGCGGGTAAGGCATTCCTCGACTTCGTGAAGGCTGCCCCCGGAGAGCCACTCCGATACCACCGAGCTCGGAACCAGCAGCTATCAGAAGGAGTAAACGGTATGGAACATCTCAAGCGGGATGCAACGCGATTCGAGGTCTATGACACGGCCCACGCTGTGGCGCAGCAAAACGGGCTCACATTCGTTGGAAAGGACGAACTAAAACAGGTTGTTCAGCATATGGAACAATCCCTGTTAAAGGAGACTCAAAATCCTGCAATGTACTATGGACTCCTCAACGAAGCCAGGTTCAGCTATGTTGCTGCGGCATTAGGAAAAACTGTTGTCGTCAAGCGGGAGGATGCCGGGACGGTAATTTCCTCTAATACAACCATGAAAGTGCCTGATTACCGCTTAGTTGTAGCTGGAGGCGACGAGTTTTTCGTTGAAGTAAAAAATAAATACGAAAAACTGCCCAAGGTTCAACACACCTTCACGGACGCCTATTTCTCATCGCTGGAAGCCTACGCGGCAGCCTTCAGCCGTCCTTTGAAATTTGCAATTTATTGGTCGCCCTTAAATTTATGGACGCTGATTTCCGCTGACAAGTTGCCTTTTCGGAACGGCAAGCGTGCTATCGGCGTTCTTGAAGCAGCAAAAATCAACGAAATGGCTATTTTGGGGGATATGACGATAGCCACAAAGGTTCCCCTAACCTTACGGTTGTTATCTGATACGGCCGAACCTTCGACCCTATCTGCGGAAGGCGAGGCACGTTTCAAGATCGGGGGAGTAGAACTATTTTGTGATGGCGAACGCCTAAGCGGTGAGGACTGCAAATTAGCCTGGTACATGATGCTCTACGGCCAATGGTCGGAACTTAACCAGATTCCCTACATGGACGGTAAACGCCTTATCGCTTTAGACTACATCATTTCCCCCGAGGTGTGGGAACCGAAACAGGGCTTTGCAATTATAGGCCAATTGAGCGGAATGATCTCCCGTCAGTTCCAACAACATACTGACCCCGATGGCAAACAAAAACTGATCCGTCCATTAGCGGAACCAGGGAAATTTGGCATTTCTATACCTGACGGTTACAAAAGCGATCGCCTTCCTCTTTGGCGCTTTACAATCGAGCCCAATTATGCATGAACAGTTGCAACTCATCACCTCTACGAAGAAAAGCCGCCGCGTCGCGTGACGTGGCGGCTTTTTATTGAGATATCATCGAAAGTATTTATTTCAATGCATACAGTCTTCAGGATAAACGGAATGCATCTGGCACTGCAGCGAATTTTAACATATTTGAATACCACAGCACGTTTTTGTTACTGTACTGCGGATATTTAGAGGGGCTAACCTCGCCGCACCGCTGTCCCAACTGAAATATATTGCCGATACTATTGACTTACGGGTGAATCGACCTTATAATAGATTTAGAACCCGCCTATGTTTTAACATAGGCCGCGAAACCGCCTAAGGGCGGTTTCGCATTTTGTATCCATCCTTTCCTCCAAAGAGCGTAATTGAACATCTGGGCATACGTAGATGGTTTCAATCTGTACAACGGCGCGCTCAAAAATACGCAGCATAAATGGCTAGACCTGCATCGGCTGATGGAGCGTCTGCGCCCGACCGACGAGATTGGAAGGGTGAAATTCTTTACCGCACAAGTGGATGCGCGTCACAACGATCCGGATCAGCCGAAGCGTCAACGTCTTTATTGGCGAGCGTTACGAACTCTTCCCACATTGGAGATCGTCGAAGGGCATTTCCTCACCAAATCGACCACCTTGCCAACCACGGGTTCGATCGATGAAATCAAAAGGTTAAAACGTGCAGGGCAGCCAACTGCCGGCGCGAAAGTGGATTGGGTAAGTGTCTATCGTTCAGAAGAAAAAGGCACGGACGTCAATCTTGCCGTTCATTTGGTTCACGACGCCCATTTGAATCGCTTTGATGCCGCAATTGTAGTGTCAAATGACTCTGACCTCGCAGGTGCAATCCGAATCGTTACCAAAGAGATCGGTAAACCGGTATTTGTCTTCTACCCCCATAGCTCGTCCCCTAGTCATGAACTTCGTAATGTGGCAACACGTTTTAAGGAAGTCGCGCCCGGGAACCTTGAGACGAGCCAGTTACCGTCATCTCTAACGGATGCAAGAGGAAACTTTAGTAAGCCGCCACAATGGTCGGTCAGAATTGCAGCCCGCCCGCCGTTACGACAGCGAAGGAGGCTGGAGCGAGGTCGCCCTCCTCTCCAGCCTCCTCTATGATAGCGCAGTGGGTTGAGCGCTGTGCCGGTTAGCTCACGCGGCTAGTCAGTCCTCGTACCGGTCGTGGTAGCGCATCCAGTCCATAGGGCTTTCCTCGTTCCTACCCATGGGCGTAAGGTCGATGAAGTTGTAGGCGCCAATCAGCAGATCCAGCCCGCGTTCGTAGGTGGAGTAGGTGCGGTAGAGGGTGCCATCCGTCTCCTTATAGAACACGGAGAGGCCGGGCTGCTCCTGGCCTTTGAGCTTCTGCTGGGTGTGGTTATAGAGCACCGTGCCCTTTTCAAGATCCTCTGGATGGAAGGAGGCCTGGAAGTCGTAGTTGAAGTCGGTACCGCCAGAGGAGTACCAGGGAAACGTCCAGCCCATACGCCGCTTGTACGGCAGCAGTTCTGCCAGCGGTGCGCGGGAAACCGCAGCGTAGGCGATATCGTGGTGCTCGAAATGCATGCGGGCAGCATCCACGTGGTCACTCACAAACGAACAGCCCGGGCAGCCCTCTTCCCAGCCAGGGCCGAACATGAAGTGGTAGACGATTAGCTGGCTTTTGCCCTCGAACAGGTCGGACAGTGAGCGATTGCCCTGCTCACCTTCAAAGGAATAACTCTTTTCAACCTTCACCCAGGGCAGGTCCATGCGCTCCCTGTTGATCTGGTCGCGCATGCGGGTGAGCTCTTTTTCCCTCGCCAGGAGCTTCTGGCTTGCTTCCAGCCACTCCGCCTCGCTAACAATTTTATGCCCGCTGGTTGGCGCACTGGTAACTGTTGACTCCATATTTCAAACCTCCTTTGAGTCTAGCCGACAGGGGCCATCAGCTCGGATGTGAATGCGACCAGACCGCCCAGGCAGGAGAGCCATCCCTGCATGTGCCGATTGCGAGACTCTGCGTCCTCCAGAAGAGCGTGGGTAAGCGTCAGCTCCGTCTTGCCCTCTAATGTGGATAACGCAACAGTCACCTCGCTGGGGGCGCTCGTATCAGTTGCACCGCAACCATTCCAGCTGAATTTAATGAGCGTATAGGGGTTCAACGTGAGATATTCGCCCGCAACGGAGTGGGTTTCGTTGTCGACATGGATGCTCAGCGCAAACTTGCCGCCTACCCGCACATCCATCTCGTTTACCACACAGGTGGTTTCTGGTGCCGGCGCAAACCACCTGGCAACCTCGGTGGGGGTGGTCCACGCTCTATATACTCTCTCAGCAGGAGCGTTCAGCACGCACTTAAGCTGCACGCAGGTGTCACCAAGCGGCTTGGCGGTGATATCTAGATTGTTCATGGGTTTTCCTCCAGGTAACGGCTCAGTGCCATTAAGCGATCTGTCCACATGCGGGTTGTGTCGGCCAGCCATTCCTGCGCAACCTCCAACCGGTCTGGCTCCAGACGGCAGTATCGCACCCTGCCGCGCTTTTCGGTTTTCACAATGCCACTGTTCTCCAACACCGCAATATGCTTCATCACTGCCGGTATGGTCATGTTGAACGGGGGCGCTAGATCCCCCAGGGCCTTCTCGCCATCCAGGAGAGCAGTCACCACATTCCGGCGGTTCGGGTCTGACAGTGCGAAGAACAGTTTATCCAGATCATCTTCAGAACACTTTACCATTTGGTTAAGTATACCACAGAAATTGAAGTGTTTATGAACCGCATAATAAACAAGTTCTCAAATAGTTCTCACGATTTCTTGTGGCCCTGTGGCCCCCGTGGGTTTGGTGGGGCCGGATGATGTAGACTTTGAGTATATCTTTGCAACTTTGTCAGATTTGTCGGTGTCAACTGAATTGAACCCAAATGGAACAGCGAAGATGAAGCGAGAGGGGTCTAGGGGTAGAAAAAATGGACGAGCAGGAACAAGACACAGATAAGTCCTATAAAAAGCTGTTGGGCTATTTCAAGCAAGATGTTCTTGCAAGCTATAAGAGCCAACCGGACAAATATGTAGTTGAGACAGACTTCTTTGAAGGTCGCATTAGGCTGACAAAGGATTATGCTGCTGAGTTAATTAAGCTCGACAACACACAAGAGATGATCGATGTACGGTTCGGTTACCGCACTCTAAAAAGCGGCGAACTTGCGATTGCCGCATATATGCCCGACTTAGTGGGCAATCCTGGAGGACCTAGATCCCAGGCACATCAAGATGTTTGGCTGGGCTTTCTAATCGAATCACCTGAGTGGACAGCAGAACTGGATGATCGCTTTAGTCTCTGGGTACAAAGATATGTTGAGGGTGATTGGAATGTAGAGAACGGCCCATTGCGACAACTGGAAGACGTAATCCAGACGATCAGCGCGTTAACCGCTAAAGAATTAGGATGCTCGCTATTTAAGTTTCCGAAAAATCCTGCCTTGAATTTTCCATCGGCTCAAAATACCCATCAATATCAAGACGCCCATCGAGAACTATATGGATATGTGATAGATGGCCTAGACAAGTCATGCATAGACCAGGTCGCATCTCGGGCAGGCGGCGCACAAAAATCCAGTGGTAAAATGACCGTTCAGGCTTTGCAGCAAGCCTTACCACAGATGCCCTCAACAAGGCTATGGCGAGCATTGGAAACCGTCAGCGAACAACGCATAAAAGCCGTACACGCGGTTCGTCCCGCCGCGACAAAGTTCCAAGCATTTGAGCAGTTCAACCAGGACGTCGAAGCTGTACTTGACGGGCTGCGAGACCTATTAACCCATTTAGAAGGAGTACTGAATATGAATGGCGAGCGCGCAAGAGAGAGGCAGACAGCTCAGAGTGGCTTGCCAAAGATCGACCAGAATCCGGACCGCGCGCCGATGGAAAATTACTCTATCAACCAGATCCAGCGGGCCGTAGGCAAGACAATAGAACGGGTGGAGTTCGGATTTGAAGAGCGGATCCAAGAGGTTCATGAAAGTGAAGTAATCATCTTACACTTTACGGACGGTTCAGTTTTAGGTATTTCAACAGGATCGAATTCCGTAAACCTTTCTTCCGAGTATCAAGGGTTACAACCCGAGGACTTTCATGTTGACTTTATGTTGCACTGGTTCCCGTAGCACGTTCGCTTTCGGAAAGCCTTTCGAGTACCCTAACCGTCTCTAAACCGTTCGCTTGTGATTCGGTTTCTCACTCTTATCAAACGGGCTTGAAGATAGGGGCTTAAATGTTTCATTTTCCGTCTCGAAATCAAAAATGTACAACTTGACGGAAATAACGAGTTTTGAGACTGTTTAGTAAATGATGCCCGAAGGAGAACAGAATGTTGATCGGCTACGCCAGAGTTTCCACCCAGGACCAGAACCCTCCTCCTGCTTGCGGGTCAGCACCTCACGTGCCTTTTGGTTGCGAAAGTCGACAAGAGTAGAGGAATATATGCTCTCACTATCCAGGAGCCTTGCTACCTCGTCAGGGGAAATGCATGCGTCTAAATCTTCAAAGAGACGAAGCGCAGGATCGAGAAGTTGGGAATAACCGCTTTTTAGCCAGACAGGATCGTATGCGAACGCGAAGATCTCCCTGGCGCGAGCGGGCGTGACGGTGAGCGCTCCCAACACGGTCGCCTTGTCCAACCCCTCCCAGTCCGCCCAGACCTGAATGCTCCGTTGGACTGGCGGCCTCATGATGCCTCCGGCCCGGTCACAGCCTCCGAGGTCGCATCGGCGGCCTGCTTACGGCGTGGGGCGCGGCGCTTTACGGTGAGGTCGGCATCCTGAAGTTTCCGGCCCAGTTCATCGTCGTGGGCCAGTCTGTCCAGGTCCTGCTCCAATCCCAGGCAGAAGAGAACGCTGGCGTACGCGCCAAACGACACGGCAGGGTCCCCGCGCTCGATCGCCTGCAGCGTGGGGCGAGTGATACCGGCGCGCTCGGCAACCTGCGCGGCGGAGAGTTTTCGCCGCAGCCGGGCCAGGCGCAGGTTCTCTCCCACAGCGGTCAAGCGGCGCTGCAGGGAGGGTAAGAGTGTCATCGCATTTCGTCCCATAATGAAAAATACTATACCATTAATTGGGCTATATTGCAAATTCTATTTTTCATTATGATTTCTTTATCTGCTCTCATCCGAGCCTGCCTCGGCCAGTAGCCGCTGAAGACGTGCCCAGCGATTTCGATATGTCCGGGCTTCTTCGGCGGCGTTGTGCCCCACTGCGGGGCAATCAAGCAGCGGTGTGACCGCGTCCAGCGCGGGAAGCAGTGCGCGGCGTGTGGTTCCGATTCGATGACCGCGTACCGGCAGGGTCCGTGCTGAAGCCGCTGCCAGGAAACGGGTACCCCCAAGCCTAACCGGCCGGTATCGCCGAAGATAACGCTCCGAGGTACTGTTCCAGAGCTGCCGCAGGGCAGCCCTGGAAACCAGTGCGCACCGGCTATTTCGAGCGGTTGTACTCTTTAGCCACGCGAATCACCGAGTAGAACGCCGGTTTGGGCTGGTCATTGCCGTCAAACAGAAGTGGTTTGCCGGCAGCGCGCCAGGAAACGGCATCGTTGACATCCCAGAAGGTAACGAGTTTTACCAGCTTGTGCTTCATAAACACTCTAAAGAGATTGGCGTATTGATTGGCCAGAAGCCGGTTGGCATTATCCACAAGGCCGCCTTTGGTGGTACCTGCGTTGTTTGCAACATCGGCTCCGGTGTTGCGCTGGCCGGCCGCTGCCCCGTTCACATCCAGTTCTGTGATATGGATAGGCAGGCCCAGAGTTTCCAGGTCTGTAAGTTCCTGGTCTTCCTGCGCATAGCTTGGGTAGGAGACGCTCACGTGAGTCTGTGTACCAATGGCCATAACCGGCACTTTCTCGGCCAGAAGGTGCTTCACGAGGGCCATAAACTTGTGACGTTTCACCGGGTTTTCCAGGCCGTAGTCATTCAGGCGAAGAATCGCTGCGGGGTCGGCTTCGTGCGCATACTCAAATGCTTTTGCAACAAAGTCTGGCCCGATAATCTGGCGCCACAGCGAGTTGCGCAGTATGTTTGGCCCTCCATCTGAAACGCATTCATTCACCACATCCCATATCTTTATTTTGCCTTTGTACCGGCCTACCACTGTATCAATGTGCTCGCGCATCCGCCTGAGTAACTGGTCACGCGTGGCGAACGGGCCGGTAAAGCCAAAAAATCGGCCAAAGCCCCTGGGGGCGGGCGGTGGCTCGTTTACATGGTTCGGGGTAATGGGCGTGCCGGCAGCGGTAGCTCCGGCGACCTTGTCTGGTCCGGCGAACACCCAGTTGGGAGTTTGCCCGTGCCAAACAAGAGTGTGCCCCACAATCAGCATGTGGTTTTTAAGGCCGAATGCCACGTACGCATCGGCCGGGCCGAAATTATAGCCATTCGGGCCGGGCTGCGGCTGAATGGAGGCCCATTTCAGGTCGTTTTCGGGGGATATCTGGTTGAACTGCTGTTTAACCAAAGCAATGTCTTTATCCACAAGCGCCTGCGACCTTCTGAAAAAGGGGTTTGCTTTACCAGTGGCCACAGACGTGTTTATGGCCACTCCTACATAAAAGTGACCTTTGAAAGCTGTTTTAAGTGAAGGAATGCCGCCAGTCTGTGCTGCAGAGTTTGCAGAAAGCAGAACCAGTACAGAGAGCAGGGAGGTTGATGTGTGGTTTATGAGAGCAGTTTTCATGTGATGTTTAGAAGGCCTTTCTTGAATTGGATGGCGTTGTACGTTAGGCGTGTGAATGTTGATTACCTTGCCGGAAACACATAGATGTTCACACTAAACCGCGGCAGTGTGAGCATGCCTGTGACTGAATTTACCGGGTATTTGGTGATTTTCGCGTCCCTGCCGTTGGCGTGAGCAGATGCTAACCGCCATAGCATGCCATGATTAGCCAGCTTTGCTCCTGAGACTTGGAGGTTAATCGACTGCTCAACGTTTGTGGGATTGAGAACTGCGATTGTGAGTGTATGGTGGTCGCTCGTCCATGCCGCTGCAACATCCAGGGGGAAGGTAGGGCTGCCCGCATTCTTTACCGGCTGCTCGCCGCCTGGCGGCTCTGTGGGTGTGGGCTGCGGAGAGTTGCCAGTAACCACAACCGGTATTGTTCCGAAGTGGTCTCTATAGATCTTGAAGACCAGCCCATTGCTGTTTAGCGTATCTCCCGATGGAGTGGGTTTCAGCAGGGAGGTGGCGAATGTGTAGGCGGCCAGTTTGAAAATGTTGGTATGCCTAAACATCTCCTGAAACACCCATGCGTAGGATGGATAGACCGGATAGCGGCCATTGCCGCTGTACGCCCATTCATCAATGCTGAGCGGCCTGGGATGCGTAACCAGTTTTGGAAACAGCTTTTCGTACTCTTTATACTCCTCGTACTTAATGCGAATGTGATTTGCAGGACGCCGCATCCAGTCGGTAACGGGTTCGTTGGGATCGTTGGGTACTTGACGCCCCAGCGCCAGGCTGAAGTGTGTATTGCCGTAGTTATAGAAGTGCTCACTCATCATGTCGAAATAGTTGAAGCATTTCGAGAGCAGCATTCCGTCCCAGTCTTCTGGCGAAAGGTATTTCGGAACAAGGTCTGGCCCAAGCGCCAATGACTCTTTCGAACCTGTCATGGTGTCTGGCATGGCGCCGCTCGCAATGAGAACGATGGAGGGATCAACCTTTCGCATATCCTTGGCAAACTCGTTCTGTTTGTACATATACTGATCGGGCTTCATTGCGCCAAATTGATAAGTTATCCCCCACATCTCATTGCCAATGCCCCAGAAGCGCACGTCGTAAGGTTTGGGATGACCGTTCTCCGCCCGCCACTTGCCCATTGGCGTATGAATGGAACCGTTGATGTACTCCACTTCCTGTGCGGCAGACCAGGCATCACCCAGCCCGGCATTCACCGTGATATAAGGCTTCACCCCAATGAGTTTGCAGAATTTCATAAACTCATCCAGCCCGATGTCGTTTGGTTGCAGGGCATTCCAAACAGGATCCCAGGTTGGCGGACGCTTGTCGGGGTCGCCAACGGTATTGCGCCAGTCATATGCAGATACGAAGTTGCCGCCGGGGAGGCGGTAAACGCCGGAATGCAGGCTTTTGAGCGCGGCAATGGCATCGGGGCGGAATCCATCGATATTGTCAGAAGGCATCAGGGATACAGCGCCGATATGAAATGAACCAGTTCCCACGCCGACAACCTCGAACTTGGCGGAGCCGGTTCTAAGCGCTTTGAATGAGAAGAGAAACTTCCTGTAGTGCAAGCCCACCCTGCCTAGTGGAACGATTTGGACAGTGGCATCTGGCCCGGTGCCCCAAACCACGTTGACTGCCACTTTTGCTGTGGGGTCGCCGGCAAGTTGGATACGGCCGCTGTACGATGTGCCCTGGGTAAACTTCACACCGGTTTGGACGATCCCTCGGGGGGCTGTTCCATTGAGTTCTACGAGCGGTGTGTGGCCGCCTACAAATGGATTGCGGGTGTCCATAACAACGCTATCCGGCGGTCCTATCGGATTCCAGCGCCCCGGCCCCGCGCTGCGCATTCCTCTAAATCCGCCTCCAAACCGCGCTGCCGCAGGGTTTTCAGGGGGGGGCGGCTGAACGGCATAATAGAACTTTCTGTCGTCCAGCATTTCGCTCCATAGGCCGTTATACACCAAACTTCCCAACTGCTCAATGAACTGCCCATACAGGTATGGAGAGATAGGAGCCCTGACTGCGGAGGCGTCAACATGAGCGGTAACAGTTTGGCCCATTGCCGGCATTTGAACATTGAGTACGAAAACTGTGAAAAGCAGCAATACAATCCGGGATGTTTTCATAGTATGCACCGATACCACCTTTCTGTAATGAGGCGCTTGTTTTCATAGAGGTAAGCTTTCTCAAAAGCATGATGTCCATGCGTCTCCCATGAGTTATGTAAAAGAAACATGGAGTTTTGTTGCAGCCAGAGGGGTCAGCGCTTCTCTGACCTTATCGCAGAGACTGGCGAAAGCATTGCCGGTTTATGAGGTCGGCCATTGGATTGCAGCCGCGTGAAACACGCCGCTCCTACAGACCAACCCTGACACGCTACACCGCCGACACTAAGCGATGCATGATAGACCAAGCGTTTGGCATTTGTGATTTTACCCGCAAACAAACCAGAATTCCTACAAAAAAGCCAGAATTATTTTATACAATTACTTATTCATGTTTTTACAAAGTGCTGCAGTAGCAATTTTATACTGTGAACCAGATTCAAATACTCGCAAACTATTTGCCGCCTGTTGCGTGCAAATGCAGAGAGGCAGGCGGCAAATTTAAACAGCTACTTGCGCCCCGTATGCGCCGGGGGCAGTTCCTGCCGGGTTACAATAGGCACATACCCCACTGCAAACTGTTTTGGCGGGGTCACAATCAGGGCAGGATCGATGTCTGCCAGCCTGCCGAAAGCAGGCGGGGGCAGGTAGTTGCGTGTACGCAGCCAGCGCCGCTGCAGTTTCTCCACCCGTTTCTGCATTGCCTCGCGTTCTGCGTCGGTCATGCCGGCGTGCAGCATAGCAGGCTGATTGTCAAATTTGTACCAGTAATACGTCAGCACGGTGCCGTCTCCCAGCCGCGCATGAAACGGCCCTGCCGCCGGGCCGGGGTTTTTCCATACACTGCCGGGGGTATCTGGCGCAATGAAAGGCTTGCCGGGCGGTTCAACCGGCCTGCCCCATTTTATCTTTTGCAGCCCGGTTTCTTTTGGCACAAAGCCTGCTGCCACCGGTTCCCAGCGCGCCTTTTTTGTTCCATCTGCAGGCTGCAAACGGTAGTATTCGGGCAGGGTAACCAGAGAATTTCTCTCCTTCACCATGCCTCTCTTCCAGAGATACCCATAGGTATGTGCGTTGAACACCACGGTTTTTGCAAAGGCAGACCAGTCCACCGGGGCTTTGCTCTCTTTGCCTCCGCCTGCATCTATTCGTATTTCCCAGGTTGCATAGCCCTGTCCGGCAAAATTGCGCTGCAGCGCTCCCTGCTGGTTCACAGCGCCCGAAGCAGGCCGTCCTCCTGCAAACCAGGCAGCGACGGCATCCCACAGGGCGGTTTTGCTGTACACTGTGTCCTGGTGCACCAGGGCAGAACCGCCTTCAAAATTGAGAGGAAAATGCGTAGGCGCTACCCTGGCATACCAGTTGCCCTGCGCATCCTGGGCAACCCGGCAGGGTATGTACTGCGTTTCCATCTGCACAGCCCGGTTGGGGTTGGCTGGCCGCGTATCGAGTAGTTTGCCTATGAGGTTGGGATATTTTATTCCATTGTGCGCCCAGTAGTAAGGGGTAAAAAAAGCAACCGGGCCTTTGAAGTTGCCCGTGTTTAGAAACAGGGTCCAGCAATTGTTGCCAGATGGAATGTGCTGTTTGCCCAGCACGCCAGGCGCGCCAGCCAGCGGCAGATTGAGGTACCCGTACCCCACCAGGCCTCCCTTTGCGCCCTGCCTGATATTCAGACCATCGGGTGGAAAAAGCAGCCAGGGGCTGAGCTGCGCCACTCCATACTGCCCCCTGGGGTTCTTCCAGTTTCCGGCGCCGCTTCCCGGGCCGTCAGCTATCTCGTTGAAGTTGGGGCCAACGCCCCCCATAATGAACTTGGGGGTTTCGGTAGCAAAGCGGGTAACTCTCCACCAGCCAAGCCCGCCTTCTACATCAGAATACATGTGTTTGGGCGCAGCGCCATGGTAGTGTGCAAACATCCAGGTGCCCGGCAGGCCGCTTTGAAAGCTGCGCCCCGGGTAATACTGCTGCAGCGGCCAGGCAGGCACGTAGAGAGAAAAGCCCTCGTTGTAGATGTCTGACACACGCCCAGGAATGGGGACAATGAGATAGCCGGCCTCGTATGCAGGCGGATCGGCATGAGCAGAGAAAGCGATGACAGCCGTCCCGCAGGCAGCCAGACAGGCACAGCCTGCCAGCCGCCTGGCCAGAGCGACTATGCGGTAAAACTTCTCAACGGCATCACAAGGGTACTTCATCATCTCGTTCTCCTTTACAACAGCTCCATTGCGCTGCGCTCTGGCTGAAGCGGGGCTGCACTGGATGTGAGCAGCATACGACTGGCTTCATCCAGACCTGCCCGACTTTTTGGTATGGGCATATGGATGCTTGTCTGTATTGAGTTGTTCTGTACCCTGCGGTAAAAATCCTCTGCAATGCATGCGGCCGTGCATGCAGCACAGGCATCAGCCTTCCTTTTCGCTGGCTCTCAGCATTTCCTGCGGGTTTTCCCTGCTGCCTGCAGCAGAGCGCAAAAGCTGCTCCATTCTGTTTTCCACCCCCGAAGCGCGCAGCAGCAGCTGTTCGTGGCTGTTTTCCGCTGCCGCCTGCGGCAAAAAGAGCAGGCAGTGCCGGGCGGCATCCTTCAGGGTGCTGCTCACGGGTGCAGCGGCAGGCAGCGCGGCCAGGCGCTCTACAGGCGCCAGCGCTTCATGGTCTCCAATCTGCTCCAGCGCCTTCAGCAGCGCCAGCGCAAGTTCGGGGTGCAATTGCGCTTCTCCTGGCTCAAGCGCTCTGTAAAGCGCAGCCCGCTGGGTGGTATTGAGCAGTGAAACATCGCGGCTAGTGAGCCGGGGCAGAAGCCGTGTAAGTCCGCGCCGTGCCAGGTACTGTGCATACGGTTCCGGCCAGCCCAGGGCGTCTGCCAGCGCGCCCACCACGCTTCGGTCTTCTGAAGCCGACAGCGCGCGCAGCTGCCCTACCTCACGCCGCTTCAGGGTAATGCCATGCATCCAGAACGGAGCGGCTGCCAACAAACTTGAGGGCAGCAGCAGCCACAGCCTGCCTGTTTTAATGCTTTCTGCACACCCAATGAGGCCGGCAGGCGTAAATACCAGGGCGCCAGCCAGCAGAAACTGCCAGCGCAGGCCATACCGGGTAGATGCCGCTGTATGGCGTGCCCGTTCTTTTTCTGAGGCCGCAGCAGGCTGCTGTTGGCACATCTCATTGCGAGGCTCTTCATTGTTTGCCGGCCGCTGTAAAAAAAAGAGCTGCAGCTGTGCCAGGCGCGCAGCCCGGCGCAGGCGCGGGTACGGTGAAAACCGGGCGATATGGCGGGCAGGCGCTGCAGCCTGCTGCTCCCCCATGCGGGCCAGTGCAAGCAGGAGCGCGGCGGCGTAATCGGGATAAAGCACCCCTTCCCAAATAGAAAGCGAGCGGCCCAGTTCTGTGCAGAACTGCGGTTCCAGCGGATTTTCAGGTTCAATGCCTGCAAACAGCCGCTGCAGCTGCAGCCTGGCAACAGCGCGCACGCGTGCATTGGGCCAGTGCAGCAGCTCGGCAAGAACGCTTCTGTTTGCCAGGCAGGCATTCTGGGTGTAAAATGCCGCTTGCGAGGCGGTCAGTCTGTTGCAGAGCATATGAAAAGAAACAGAGGTAATCAGCAGCGCCAGCGCAGTCCAGTTTAGTTTGGCATATACAAAAAGGTCAAACAGCAGGCCAAACAGCAACAATGGCTCTGCCGCCCGCCAGAGCCAGGGAATTGGCCCGGTGCGCGTACGGTGCGCCTCTATCTGCGCTGCCAGCTGCTCAGCTTCTGAATTTTGCTGTGAAGTGTTATGAAGAGCAGGCTGTTTTCTATTCAGCCTGCGGTATGTTTCTGGCAGATGCATCAGCGCACCACCTGCCAGAGAGAGTAGTGCAGGGGCGACCAGCCGGCCCGCTGCTGCCAGCACTGCTGCACCTTTTTGTTTAGGGCAGGATATTGCAGCAGGTATTTTTTACCGCCGTTTGCTCTCTGGTAATTCCATGGCGTTCCCGTTTCTGCAAGCAGACTGGAGGGTAACTGTGCAAGATAGCGCGGAACCAGCTGATTTAGACGGGCTGGGTAGCAGCCGTACTTTGCGCGGTATGCCTGCAAGGCAAACTGCAGCATCATTTTCTGTACAAACTCTTCTCTCATCCCGTACTCATAAATAGACGCGGGAATGTTGTAATTGTAAAACGGCTGCAGGGTAGAAGGAAGAGGCAGGCGCATTGCCAGGCAGACATTGCCCGATTTGCAGGCGCGCAGAACGCTTTTCCAGTAATTTTTCTCTTGCAGCACTGCTGTTTTTCTAGAATGGGTGAGCTGGTAGAGTATATAGGTAAGAGGCAGCTTGATATTGGCCAACAGCGAGAGCCTGCCCGTCTGCACCACAGGCGGCCCCAGCATTTCTGATATTTGTGCGGGATTAGACCATAGCTTAGTATAGAGCAGTGAGATTCTTTGCAAATCGCGATGGCGCATTTTTTGCAGATGGTTCTGCAGCAGGTAATGGTACTGCAACAGGTTTTGCAGCTGACTGGCAGCCCGCACCGCCTGTTTTTCGGTGAGATGCGGCAGCAGCTGGGCAAACAATCGTGATTCGCCCGTATATGGCAGCGTATTCCAATGTATTTGCAAAGCTTTGCTCAGCACCTGCTCTTCTGCTGCGCTTCCCCACCTGCCTTCGTCTATAAACAGCTTTTCCTGCAGGCGCAGCAAATCATCGCCATAAGGAGCGCCTTCGGCCTCTTCCGTTTCATTGAGTGCAGCGGGTGCATGGGCATCGTTTACACGCGTTGAAATGGCGAGTGCAGGCAGAGCAGCAGAAGGAGAACAGAGCGACGCTGCAGCCGCAGATTTAAGCAAAGCAAGTACCCCTGCATTGGCCTGCAGCAGCTGGCGCAGCTCGGATTCGGAATGAAACTGCCAGCGTATCATAAGCTGCAACAGCGGTGCATTGTCTGCCCCAAACTGCAAGCCGCCTGCTTCCCAAGCCGGATGTTTCAAGTTCACCATTGCTGCCCGGTGTATAAGCGACAGGTACTGAATGCGTGTAAAAGCCCTGTCGTACAACGAATTCTGCATCGCAGTGAGTGCAGGGTATGGCTGCGGTGGCAAATCAGTTTGTGCCGGCAGTTTGGGCGGTAGGTTGAGCCAGCCAAGGTAGCCGGCAAGGCAGGCGGCCCCGGCAAGTGCAGTCTTTCTGCCAGAGAGACGGCGTTTGCGCACTTTAAGCGGGTGCGCCTGCTGCAGGTCTTGCAGCAAACGGTTTCGCAAACCAGGAGAAACCGGGCTGCTGCGTAGAATTTTCTCTCCCTTGTGCATTGCGCTTTCAATGTTGTTAGACCACGGGTACACTGGGCACTCCTTCTGCGCCTTCAACAGCGGCATTGTTCTGCGGCATTTCTTCTGAAAGCGCGGCCCTCAGCTTTTGTCTTGCCGCCGCCAGCCGCGATTTGAGAGTAGGAACAGGTATCTCCAGCAGAGAAGCCGCTTCTTTTGCGCTCAACTGCTGCACAGCGACCAGTAAAAAAGCCTGCAGCTGCTGTTCTGGCAGCGCAGCCATCGCCTGCTGCAGGGCCAGCGCCTCCAGGCCGGCAGCAGGCAGTGTGAGCAGAGAGGCAGGAGCGCATTCCAGCGGCACTGCCTCCGGCTGCTTCTGCTTCCAGGCTGAATACTCGCGCAAAGCTATGCGGTAGAGCCAGGTAGAGAGCCTTGCCTCGCCGCGAAAGTTTTCCAGGGCTTTCCAGGCTGCTGCAAAGGTTTGCTGCACCAGGTCTTCTGCGGCCTCGGTATTGCGGGTAAGCTGATAAAGCAGGCGGTAAATGGGCGGATACCAGGTATCTACCAGCCATTCGCCGCTGCCTTTGTCTCCCTGCAGTATTTTTTGCACCCGCGTTTTTTCCCGCAACGGTTTCTCCCAGTTCAGCCTGTTTCAATTATTTAGAGGGCGCAGCAGAGTGAAATGGATGAGGTACATGCAAAAAACTCAGGCATGGTCTTCATGCCTGAGTTTATAAAGCCAACTGTTGTGCTCATGCTACGCGCACATGCGACCCCGCATTGTCTTTTGAAATCTCTATGCGGCTGCTAAATGAATCTTTCAGGTCATCTATGTGGGTAATCACCAGGATTTTGCTGAAGTCATCTTTGATGCTTTCAATTACCTCTATCAGTTTCTCCCTCCCCTTGCCATCCTGCGAGCCAAATCCTTCGTCCAGAATCAAGGTTTGCAGTTTCGCTCCCGCGCGGTTGGCAAGAAGACGTGAAAGCGCGATGCGCAGTGCGAAGCTTACCCGAAATGCCTCTCCTCCGCTGTATAGCTCGAAGGGACGGGTTCCGTTGCGGTCAGATATTCGAATGTCAAGTGTTTCCACATCGGTTTTGGCTGTTTTGCTCTTTGCAGTAGTAATCAGCTCTACTTTCATTTCTCCGCCTGTCATTCGTTCCAGCAGGTTATTGGCTTCCTGTTCCAGTTCGGGCAGTGCATTTTCTATGATCTGGGCCTGCACTCCGTTGCGCCCAAATATGCGGGCAAGCTCGGTATAGTTGTTGTATTCTTCCCGTTTTTTTTCCATTTCGCCGCGCATGTTTTCCAGGCGCTGTTTGCTTGCTTCTGCATGCTGCAGGCCGCGTGCCGCCGCGCCCTGGTCTCTCTGAACCGCATCGCTTTCTTCTCGCAGTTTCTGTATAAGCTGCTGTATCTCTGCCAGGGCCTGCCTGGTTTGCGGCAGGTCTTGCTGGCCTTTTTGCAGCGCCTCTTTGCTGCTTCTGAGTTCGGCGATTTCTTTTTGCATCTGCAGCTCTCTTGCCTGCAGCCGTTCAGTCTGTTTTTCGGCTTCAGTGCGTCCCGTTTCTGCCTGCTGCAGCCGCTGGTAGCGTGCCTCTCCTTTTTCCAGGTTGGCAATTTTGGCCAGTATCGCGCTGTGCTGCTGATAGTCGCGCTCCAGCTGCACCAGCTCTTTATCTACCTGCGCCAGCCGAATGCGTTTGGGCTGCGCGAAAGCGCCGCTGCTCAACTCGGTTTGCAGGGCTGCTATTTCTGCCGCCATAGCCAGGTGCTGTTTTTCTACCCCTTCCAGCGCCTGCAAACGCTCTTGCACACCCTGCAGCTGCACTGCAATTTTTCTGGCCTCGCGGTCTTCTTCCTCTCTCTGCGCTGCCGCCTGCCGCGCTGCATTTCTCTGTTCACTGGCTATTTTGCCTTCTGCAATGAGTGCAGTAATGCGGCCTTTTATTTCTTGCAGCCGCTCTTGGCGGGCGCGCACCACTCGCGTACGCTGGGCACTGTCGAGCGATGCGCCGCAGGTTGGGCATTCCGCCCCCACACTTTGCAGCAGCTTGAGCAGCTCTTCCTCTTCTACCTGCTGCTTTTTTTGTGCCTCATGTTCAGATTTTAGTGTTTGAAAAGCCTGCTCTGCACGAGTTAGCTCATCGGCTGCCTGCTTCAATTCTTCTGCAGCATGTGCCAGGCTGCTCTGCTGCTGCTGCAAAGCCTGCTGCTGCCTGCGCTGCTGCTCCAGCTCGCTGCAGTCCTGCTCCAGGCGGGTCAATTCGCTTCGTTTGAGGCTGAGTACCGATATTCGTTTGTTTTCTTCCTGCTGCACATGGTTTTGCAGCTCTGTCTGCTCCTGTTTTACATCGCTGCGCTTCTGCACCGATTCTGCGAGTGCATCGCGCTGCTGCCGTGCCTCCAGCAGGTAGGCATGGTCGCGCTCTATTGCCTCGCGTTCCTTCAGCAGCTGTGCATATTCCTGAATGCGTTCGCGAATCTGACGCGCCTCTTCCTGAACCTCCTGCAAGCTATTTGCCAATTTCTGTATCTGCACATCACCCTGCTTTTCCTGATCAGCCAGCCCCTGAAGCCGGGTAAATTCAGCCTGCTTCTGTTTCTGGGCGTTTTCCTGTTCAAGCAAAGCGGTTTTAGCGCTGTTCATACGGTCTTTCAAATCAGCCATCTGCTGCTTGAGTTCTGTAATGCCTGCCACGCTGTCGTCCAGCAGGTTTTTTTCCCGCTCCATTTCAGTTAGTTCTGATTGGGCAGCACGAGCCTCTTCACGAGCCATTTCGGCAAGTCGCTCGTACCGTTCCAGCCCCAGAATACTGCCCAGGGTTTTTTTGCGCTCGCCGGGGGTAAGGCGCGCAAACAGGTCGGCCTGCCCCTGCTGCAGGTAGGCAGACTGCAAAAAGGTTTCGTAGTTCATATGCAGCAGGCGCTCTACCTGCTCGGCAACATCCCTGCTTTTGCTCCCGCGCACCTGCCATTCGCCAGCCGCATCCCGCTCTTCCAGCGCCCAGGTACCGGCTTTGCCCCGCCTGCGTGTGCGGGTAACACGGTATCGGCTTTCGCCCAGATCAAACACAAAACGCACTGCCATATCATCGGTTCCCAGCCGAATCAGGTCGTCTTCCCCGGCGGCGCGAGTGCTTGAAACACGCGTTTTGCCCCACAGCACCCAGGTAATGGCATCCAGCAGCGCCGATTTCCCGTTGCCATTGTCACCGCATAAACAGGCTACATGCAGGTCTTCAAACGGTACTTCCTCGTTGTGGTCACCATAACTCATAAAGTTTTTCAGCAAAAGTTTTACAGGTATCATGGCTACAGTTCTGCCTCCTCGTTTTCCAGTCGCTGCATCAGGGGTTCTGCTGCCTGCATAAGTACCTCTTTTCTGTTTTTCAGGCCGTTGTGGGCTTCCAGGTAGCGCTCAAGGGCCTGACGCGGAGAAATGGTTTCGGTAAGCATTTTGTTGCGTATAGCGGCATCTTTGCGTACCCTGCGTGCTATAGAGAAGTCGGAGGCAATGGCAAGAACCTCCCGCACCTCGCGGTCGCGTACCAATGACCGGCGGCTTTCACCAATGCTGTAGGTAAGACGCACAATGCTGCCCCGCAATTCATGGCTGCGCACTTCGGCCAGAATGCGCTCGGTTGGGTCATCGCAGTCTGCATCCACTACGATGTCTATGAATTTTCTGCCGGTCTCCAGCGGAATAAATTTGTACTTTGTTTTGCCCGGCGCAATGTCGGCCAGCACAAACCCTTTGGTTTCATCCGCCTCGCCAAAGTCGATGGTATCGGGGCTTCCAGAGTAAACAACAGGCGGCTGCTTGCCTGGGTTCAGGTTTTGATGACGGTGAATGTGCCCCAGCGCAACATAGTCCCAGGCAGGATTGATAAGCGCTTCAAGAGGAACGCGCGGTTCGGCGGTATCTGAAAGGTAGCCCGACTGCCACTGAGAGAGGCGGGCGCCTTCTGCCCAGAAGTGACCTGCCAGCAAAGTGGGAAGGCGGGGCTGCTGCTGCAGCTGCTGCGCTATATCGGCAAGCCAGGAACAATACTTTTTTTCCAGCATTTTCTGCACAGCAGGAATATTTCTTTCTGCTGTTTCCTGTGTGCCCAGCGCGGCGCGGCTCAAATAGGGCAGAGCGGCTATGCGCAGCGGCCCGTTTTTGGTCTCAATCAGATGCAGCCCGGGTTCGCGCAGCACCAGTGTGTTGGGCACGCGCAGGGTCTGGTAGATGTCTATGGCGCTCGCCCTGCCCTGGGTAATGGGCATGTCGTGGTTGCCCATAAGCAGCACAACCGGCACGCCGGCCTCGGCCAGTGTGCGAATGCAGTCTGCAAACTCTCTCTGGTCGGTCTGGCGCGGATCGCGGGTTTTGTACGCATCTCCGGCAAAAACCGCTGCATCAGGCTTCTCCTTCAAAGCCAGTTCAATTGCGTGCAGGAGGGTGCGCTTAAAATCTACCAGCCGCGTATTCAGGCCGGCGGCATCGGTTTTTCCATGGGCCTCTACTCCAAAGTGGGTGTCGGCAAAATGCATTACGCGAATTGATTTGTTCATATCAGTATACTGTTGTGTACTTTCCGGTTTTAACCATGCTGTTTTCCGGGTGGATATTTTTGCTGAAAAAGAGGCGAGTCACATCTGTGCATCGACACGCGTCTAACAGTAGCATACCGCAACAGAAGCGCAAAAGCGTTTCTGACCAACAAAGGAGATTTTGTGTATGAGATCTGCAACACTTGCCAGCGCACTGGTACTAATCACCCTGCTGTACGGGCATTCTGCACTGGCTGCCAAACCGGCCGAAATGCCGCAAATTACTGTACAAGGCGACGGCGTTATTACTGCCAAACCCGATCAGGTTACCATAGAACTTGGGGTAGAAACCCATGCCAAAACGGCGGCAGAAGCTGCCAGGCAAAATGCAGCAGAGGCAGACAGCGTAGAAAAAGCCATGAAAAACGCAGGGGTGACCGCAGATGATATGCAAACCATAAACTACAGCGTAAACCCCGAATACTCTTACCCAGGCGGCAAGGCTGTGCTGATGGGGTATCAGGTGAGCAACATGGTTCGTCTGCGGCTCACAAATCTTTCGCTGCTGGCAAAAGTGCTGGATGCCGCCACTGCCTCGGGTGCCAACCAGATAAGCGGCATTGAATATGGTTTGCAACACCCTGAAGCCGTGCAGGAAAAAGCGTTGAAGGCGGCCATTGCCCAGGCGCACCAGCGCGCACAGCTGATGGCTTCTGCGGAGAATATGCGCCTGCTGATGCCTTATCGCATCAATGCCTTGACTGGCTATACCCCGCCCCCCATGCCCATGATGCGCATGGCAGTAAGCATGGCGGCGAATGTTCCCTCTACCCCTATTTCACCGGGTCACCTTAAAATTACCGCCAGCGTAACCGTTGTGTACCTGATGGCCCCGGAGGCGGTGCTCCATACACCCGCCACACACACCAGATAAACCCTTGTGCGCCCTTTCTGCACTGCCCGGCCTCCGCAAGAAATATGCCTGGCGCCGGGCAGTTTTTACCGGCAGCAATCAGGGTCGCTGCTTGTTTACAGAGGCGGCAAACTGCAGTATGGCGGCGGCAGTGCGGGCAGGACGGCTCACAAATGGAAAATGGCCGCAGCGGTTTAGCACAATAAGCTGAGACCCTTTTATTCCATGATGCGCTTTTTCAGCCATGGCAGGGGTGATCACGCCATCCTCTTTCCCGTTAATAATCAGGGTAGGAACTCTTACTTTACCCAGCAGGCCAGTGTCGTCGCGGGTAAGCAAATGGTCATTTTGGTACAGCCCAAGTGCAGGGGCATTGGCCGGATACAGCGCCTCGGCAGGCACATGGTACGGTGCTGTCGCTTTTGATATTTCCGCCTGAAACTTTGTAAAGGCGTTGGCCTGCCCGGCAGGAAAGTAAAGGTTAGCCGGCCCCATTGCCAGCTGGAATTCGCTCGCCATTCTGACCGGGCTGGAAAGCGGTTCTTTTGCAGTCTGATTGAGAATGTGCAGCAAATAGGCACCCTGCGACTTTTGCGCTGCACTGCCCTGCTGCATCTGCTCAAAACGAAGATGGCACTGCTCTACAATAGACTGCTGCATGGCGGGCCATGAAATCACCCCATCCATGTCAATAAACCCAAGCGTCTGCTCAGGGTAGCGGGTTACATACTCCAGCCCCAGCATCCCGCCCCAGGAATGGCCCAGCACAAACCATTTCTTTACCTTCAAAAAGCTGCGCACGCCCTCAATGTCCTGTATCATATTGGCGATGGTATATCCCTTCAGCCGTTTTAGGTCGGGCGACTGAAACGGACTGGGCGGGCTGTCGCGCTGCGAAAGACCGCAGCCTCGCTGGTCGAGGTAGATTACGTTCAGGTTTTTTTCAAGCGCCGGCCCCCAGGGATAGAACATGAATGAGGAGAACCCCGGACCGCCGTGCAAAATAAGCAGGTACGGGTTGGCAGGGTTGCCCCCTCTCACTCTAAAATGAAGCACAGTGCCATTGATGGGCACTCTGTAATCGTTGTCCAGCGCATAGGCGGGGTGAAGCAGAGAGATGAAGCAGACAGCAATACAGAAACGCAAAAGCAAACTAAAGCGCATCACAACCTCCAAAACAGAAAATGCAGGATAATACAAATACGCAATCAGCTGCACAGCAGGTTCGCTTCTGTGCGGTTTGATTGTACCAAAAACCGGTAATTCTACAGTCGGCCAATTGTTTATCTATCTGTTACAATAACACCGCCAGTATTTCTGGCTGTTTCATGTACAGAAGTATGCATTGTACATTTCCACGCAGATTGACATGTACCAGATTATAAGGAGAAAGAAATCGCTATGAAACTATCCGGCCCTCTTGCGGCTGCCCTGTTTGCAGCTGCCCTTGCTCTGCCTGTCGGCGCTTCCGCCAATGACCTCGGAACTGCCAACCAGTTCAATGCATTTATTTTCAACAATGCTACTGCCCCTGGCGGCCATTCTGAAGGCGCTGTGGCTGTAGGCGGCAACTGGACGAAGATGGGCTACACGGTAACCCAGCAGCAGATTGAACCCACCCTCGGCACAGATACAAACATTGGCATTTACCTGGGTGGAAATCTTTCTCTTTCAGGCACTGCCACTGCAAACAGCAGCTCCAATGTATATGTGCAGGGAACGTATACTAAAAACGGAAACAACTTCAATCTAAACGGGGGCAAGCTCTACAATCAGCCGCTTTCCGATTCAGGAGTGTTTCAGTCTCAGCAAACATACTCAAGCAGTCAGTCCAGCTCTCTCGCTTCGTTAGCAGGCAACAGCATCAATATGAGCGACCCAAACAACTGGAAAATCGACGGTGGCAATCTGAACAATGCGCTGGAGGTGTACACGGTAGCAGGCAGCCAGCTGGGCAGCAATGTAACCCTCAACCTGAGCAATTTCAACTCTACCGATACCCTGCTCATCAATGTTACCGGCGGCGGCAGCATAAACTACAATGTACAGCTAAATGGTTTTTCCGACTCGAAAATCCTCTGGAACTTTGGCAAGGCATCTACTGTGAATGTCAACCGCCAGTTTGACGGCTCGCTGCTTGCTTACGCAGCCACAGTAAATCAGTATGCCAACATTCAGGGAACTCTGATTGCCAACAACTGGAATGCCTACAATTCTTCAGAGCTTCACTTTGGCACATCCTACCAGTTTGCCGGCAATCTGCCGCCTGCTGCACCGGAGGCGAGTTCTATTTTCGGCATGGCTGGTTTGCTTGCTGCAGGTGGTTTGAGCCTGCGCCGCAAGCGCCGCACCGCCTAAAACCGTCATCTCTATTCAGCCTCTGCCCCCCTGCAACAGGGAAACGGCAGGGGCTGTTTTGTTTTGCAGCGAAAAAAGCAGAGCGCACTTTTCCAGGTGCGGGCGCACATGAAACAGCGGGATCATGGTAAACGCAGCAATCTGCAGCCCTCCCCAGGCAAACGGGCCGGCAAGCAGCAGCGGCTCTTCTGCCGCCTCGTCCTGTGCAATAACCTGCAGAGCAGTGTCGAACGCATGCTGTATAGTTTCGGGCAGCGCAGAGGTTTGCGCGGCATCACCCTCAAGCAGCACCTGCAAAGCTGAATTCATTTGCAGCAGTTCTCCGTTCGGGTTCACCCAGCATGCCGGCTGCTCCATCTGCATCAGCAGCTGATCAAGCGTATTCTGCAGGCAGACTGTTCTGCGTGCAGCATGTTCGGCGGCAGCCTTGCGCTGCACTGCCTCCCGGTTTTGTTTTTGCTGATCTGGCATATGCATTTACGTTCCGCCCAGGCCACCGCCCAAACCACCTCCCAAACCGCCTCCGCCTGCACCCTGATTGTGGTGCAGCATACCTGCCGCTACCCCCAGCATGCTCTGCAAAAAAGGCACCATCGCTGCAAAAGAGGCCCAGAGCAGCAGCACGTGAAATACCATGGCGATGCTGCTCCAGAGAATGCAGAACCGCCCCATTTCCTGCCTGTCACGCTCGTTGAGCATAAGAAACACCCAGCCTACTGGCAGCCCCACATAGGGCATGGTAATTGCCAGCCAGAGTGCGGCGCGCCGTGCTGCTGCATAGTCGCCACCGGCAGCAAGCGGCACTGGCACAGGCTGTGAGTAGACAGGGCCGCGCTCTGCTGCCACTGGGCGGGCAATAGCGCCGGCAAGAGATGCCTGACACCTCCAGCATACAGAAACCGTGTCAAAATTGTTCGCTCCGCAGCGAGGGCATATGGTTCTGCCGGCGCTTTGTGTCATGGTTTTTCCTTCCTTTTGCAGGTATGCGTTGTCAAAACAGACCACGCGCACTGCAAAATGCATCTAAACTTTCTGTTTTGTGTGAAAAATCACATAAAGACTTGACTTATGGTCAGTTTGTTCGCTATTATGTACGCAATAAAGGATACTTCAGGGTACAAATTGTTATGAGTGTGACACGCCGATGGAGTCTTGAAACCATCGCACTGGAAATACTAAGACGCTATCAGGCAGGTGAAGACCTCTGTTATTCCACCATTTCCACCCACGACACCGCTCTGTTGCGTGCCTCCATGAGATATTTCGGTTCGTGGCGCAACGCAGTTGAGGCAGCCGGCCTCAACTATGAAGATGTAAAACGCTACAAAACCTGGACATCTGAGCGCATTGTAAACCGTATACGCGAACTGCATGCCCAGGGAGCAGACCTGAGCTGGAGGCACATCAGCACCCGCCTCGACCCCCAGCTGGCTGCAGCGGCAACCAAGCGCAAGCACTTCGGCTCATGGCGCAGCGCCATAACAGCGGCCGGACTGGATTACAACCATATACGCAGATACCGCGAATGGACCCCGGAACGCATTACCCACCGTTTGCAGGAGCTGCACCGCCAGGGCGTAAGCCTGAATGCACGGCACATTGAAACTTACGATATTACCCTGCTGACAGCGGCCCGCAGACGTTTTGAAAGCTGGGACCATGCGCTTACTGCAGCCGGCCTGGACTATCGGGAAATTGTACTGCGTGCGCCTTTTCAGCGGCGCAGCAGAAAAACCTCCCGCTAATCCTCCTCGTTTCCATACTTTTCGCGAATACCGGCCACCACCGCCGGGTCTGCCAATGTGGTGGTATCACCCATCACACGCCCCTCTGCAATGTCTCTCAACAGGCGCCGCATAATCTTGCCTGAGCGTGTTTTGGGCAGGTCTGCGGTAAGAATTACTTCTTCCGGCCTGCAAATAGCCCCCAGCCGGTGAGACACAAACTCTTTCAGTTCCGCCCCCAGCTTATGAATGGCGTCGTGGTCGGAGGGCAGTGGCGCGCTTTGCTCTTTTACAATAACAAAAGCGACAGGCGTCTGCCCCTTGATTTCGTGCGATTTGCCAATCACTGCCGCCTCGGCCACGGCAGGATGTTCGATGAGCGTAGACTCCATTTCCATGGTAGAGATATTGTGACCGGCTACCAGCATAATATCGTCTACCCTTCCCAGCAGCCAGAAGTTTCCTTCCTGATCGCGCAAGGCTCCGTCTCCTGGAAAGTAGAGGCCCTGGAATTTTGACCAGTAAACCTGCTGATACCGGTGGTCATCTCCCCATAGTGTGCGCAGCATAGAGGGCCACGGCTTGCGAATCACCAGTATTCCCTTGTGGTCGGGGGGCAGTGATTTGCCGTTTTCATCTACCACATCGGCCACAATGCCGGGGAACGGCCGTGTTGCGCTGCCGGGGCGAGTGGAAACCAGGCCGGGCAGCGGTGTGATCATGATAGCGCCAGTTTCGGTTTGCCACCAGGTATCTACAATAGGGCAGCGTTCTCCTCCAATGTGGCGGTGGTACCAGAGCCATGCTTCCGGGTTGATAGGTTCGCCCACCGAACCCAGTAGTCGCAGGCTGGTAAGGTTGTGCGCGGCCGGATGTTCCTCACCCCATTTCATGCAGGCACGTATAAGAGTAGGCGCGGTATAAAGGATGGTGATTTTGTATCGCTCTATCATATCCCAAAACCGATCGCGGCAGGGCTTGCCTTCTTTCGACCAGTCGGGGGAGCCTTCATACATAAACACAGAGGCGCCATTGGCCAGCGGGCCGTATACTACGTACGAATGACCTGTGACCCAGCCAATATCTGCCGTACACCAGTAGAGATCGGATGGCTTCAAATCGAACACCAGCCTTGTGGTGGCGTATACCCCTGTAAGGTAGCCGCCTGTAGTATGCAGAATGCCTTTGGGCTTGCCTGTGCTGCCGGATGTATAGAGAATGTAGAGCGGGTCTTCCGAGTCCATGTGTTCGGGGGCGCACACGTCTGTTTCGGCAGCCATCAGGTCATGCCACCAGCAGTCGCGCCCAGCCAGCATTTCCACCGGGTGCTTTTCTCCCAGTCTTTGCAGCACCACCAGTTTTTCTACGCTGGGGCACTGGGGCAGTGCGGCATCTGCCACCTGTTTCAGCGGGACCACGCTGCCCCTTCTCCAGTAGCCGTCTGCGGTGATCATGAGCCGTGCGCGGCAGTCGTTGGTGCGTTCCTGCAGCGCTTCGGTAGAGAAGCCGCCAAACACCACCGAATGAATGGCCCCTATGCGCGTGCATGCCAGCATGGCAATGGCGGCTTCAGGCACCATAGGCATGTAAATGCTCACGCAGTCCCCGCGGCCTATGCCCATTCTGCGCAGCACATTTGCAAACCGGCATACCTCGGCATGCAGCTGCCGGTAGGTGTAAACGCGCGTATCGCCCGGTTCGCCTTCCCACACAATGGCCCGCCGGTCTCCATGCACTGCCAGGTGCCTGTCGAGACAGTTCACACTTACATTGAGCGAGCCTCCCAGAAACCATTTGGCATGGGGAGGGTTCCATTCCAGCGCCTGCGTCCAGGGGGTAAACCACTCCAGTTCACGTGCAAACCCCTCCCAAAACGCTTCCGGGTTAGCAGCAGCACGTGCATATATATCGTGGTCGGGAGCATTGGCCTGTGCGCGAAAAGCTTCTGATGGCGGAAAAGACTGCTCCGCCTGCCACTCCGCACCGGTCTTCGGCGGTTCGGTTGTCATGGAGTATCACCTCAAAAAAATGGTTTCTATTTCATTCACCTTTTTTTTGCTGAAATCCTGCCACTTCATTTACTCTTATGACTGTTCTTCCTGAAACCTGCATCTCCAGTGTATTGATTTCTGTGTTCAATGCATTCCTGCAGATCAGCTATCCCTTGCCCAAACTAGATAGTTTCTTTATTTTTTTTGCCCAGTTTTCTCTCACTTTTCTACGACAGAGAGAAGCATAGTCCTTCTTCCATTGTTGCAGTTCTATACTGTTGTAAAAACCAGATTGTGCAATAGCTTGGTGATACAGAGCATAGGCAGGATGCTTTTTCAGTGGAAAATTGTAGGGTTTTGAGCTACCGGTGAAGTGAACTATTCTGGTATTCTGCAGAATTTCTTTTGCACTGGCCGGTCTGTTTTCATTTTGAAAAGTTTCGGGCAATATTTTTTCCGGCTCAAATACCATAGTGTTCCATTTCCAGTTCAGCCTACCCCAGTTTCCGCGCAGTACAGCGTTGAGTGCATCCTGATCATGACACTCCATATATGGATTCTCTTTCGAAAAATCCAGCATGTGCTGCATTGTCCCTGTTTCGCGCAGCCGCTGCAAATCGAGCAGCAATACGCCTGCATTGAGTCCAGCAGTGTCAGGGGGTATGCCCAGCGCAGATAACTGGGCTGACTGCCTGATATAGAATTCCGCCACGGCCCATATTTCCCACTGCTGCATATTCACCTCAAATAAAGGAGAAACATCTCCACACACAAGCACATCTGTATCAATATAGAGTACTCTACTCACATTGTGCGGCAATATATCGGGTAGTAGCAAACGAATATAGGTAGCCAAACGCAAATATCGCGAAACATACAAACCCTCCAGAGCCTGCATATTGACAGGCACCCATTGCACAGATACATTTCTCCCCGAGCATGCTGTAATAGCATCCATACGAGCACGATTTTCCTGTGAAATGCCTCCATCCAGCAAGTATAAGCAGATAGGGTTGGTATTTGATGCAATGTGCCTCAGCAGTGAGTAAAGAGTTACCCCCATTGGCAGTGCTACATTGTTATCACCCCCAAAAACGATGGCAGTCGAAGTACTAAACATCAGTATCCAATCCTCCTATCTCCCGAATGTCAACAGAATCTAAATCGCATAAATACAAACAGATTTTCCAGTTAATTATAGTCATATTAATTGACATTCGTTACAGAAAGACATTTGTTGTTTATCTTAATTCGGCATTTCTAAATATGTAACGTCTCTGCTATTTGCGCAATGTTGATGTAGCAGAAAACAATTTTTCAAGTTTGCGCTGTATCCGATGCACAAACTGCTTTCGTAGCAATTTTCTGTAAGACCTAAGCCACTGTCTATACTCTAAAGCAGAAAAGAAACCGCATTCCTGTATATATTGATGATACACTGTGGAAGCGGGGTGTTTAGATGCGCAGTTCCAGGGCTTTGAAGGCGAAACAAAGTGGAGTATGTATGCTTGACTGTACATATCATTCCAGTTTTTCGGACGGTTAGCACCATCAAGTGTTTCCGGCAATAAATCCGCAGGATTGCACTGATATAGATTCCATTTCCAGTCAAGTCTACCCCATTTGCCCTGCAGAACAGCATTCAATGCATCCTGATCTGCAAAGTCGAGCTTGCGATACTGTCTGGCAAATTCAAGCGCTTTCTCAAAATCTCCGCTTTTTCTCAAGTTCGTAATATCTAGTGCAAGTATGCCAGCATTCATGCCCAGTGTATCAGGATGTGCACCTAAAGAAAGCATGAAATCAGAATCTGAAAATCGGAAGTCGGGCACGGCGTACAACTCATATTTCCAATCTATGCAAGAAAATGGCGTATATATGTCTGATAATACAAGCACATCTATATCTATATAAAGCAGCTTTTCCACGCTTTCGGGAGTGATTTTCGGCAAGAGTAATCGGCTGTAAGAAGAAACAGCAAGGTGCCGTGCCTGCTCTAAACCGCATAAATCTTCAGGATTAACGGCAATCCACAGAAGATCACTTTGCACTGGTGATAAATTCACTATAGATTTCGATTTTTTGTTTATTTGTCTGTGTGATACCTGCGTCTAGAAAAAAAACTGTACAGACACCCCCGCTTGCAAATGTTTCAGCAAAGAGTATACGGTTACAGCCATGGGCATGGCATAATTGTCATCCCCTCCCATCGCAATGCTGATCTGTTTGTGCGTCATTTTATTTTGGCCATCCTCTCTGTCATGCAGGAGAAAATATGCATTTGCAGTTTGCATTCTCTCTATAAAAATGTATTGATTAAAAATACTAAATCCATGGCGGGATATCCTGCACACTATTTTGCAATATTCTCCAGTGAACCGAGGGATTTGAGCGGATGTGAACGCAAATACTCCAGCCTTTCCAGAATTGGTTCCCATTTTCCAGTGGGTACCACATACCCGTTTACGCCTTCTTTTACCAGCTCTTTCATGCCTGTGTCTTCTGAAACCACCATAGGCACCCCGCTCGCCAGCGCTTCTGCGGCAGAATACGCCCAGCCGTCCTCCCAGCTGGGATGCACGCACACATCTGCTTTGTGCAAATGCGGAAGCGGATCACCGGGCGCAAGACGAATACGTGCATCGCGCTGCATCCACTCACCCATGCAACGGTTCATTCCGCGGGAGCCATAACCTCCCACCAGCGTCAGTTCCGTCTGGCCCTGCAGCCTGGAAAACGCTTCCAGCAGCAGAGGAACGCCTTTGTACACAGTAACAGAGCCAACGTATACAACGCGAAAAACACCATCTGGCGTATGTGCAGCAGGAGGCTGAAAGCGCGGGTTTGTGTGCAAACGGATGCGATGCAGGCGCTCTGGCGCAATACCGCGCTCCAGAAAAGATTTGCGCGAGTACTCAGAGGCAACCACAATGCGGTCGGCCATATCATATTCTTTACGGGTGCGCACAGCTTGTGCTTCGTTTAGCCAGGAGCCTTCCAGCTGCCATTGCTTGCGAGCCTGGGCATGTTTTGCCAGTACATTGTCAACGTGGCTGTTGGCTGCCTGCAGTTCCAGTTCGCGACAGCCCATCTTGCGCGCTTTCTGAAATGTACTTAGCGCCTGCCCTACAAAACCTGTGAACGCCTCTGCCGGTTCCAGCACACCTGCTACTGCCCGGTCGAACAGCATCGCGCTCATGTAACTACGCCATCCCGTGAAGTAGCTAACAGGCGTTTTGAATACGTATCTGGCAGCAGGGTGCGCTACTTCAATACAGAAGGGCTGATTTTCGTCGCTAACACAGTAACAGCGAACCGCTTGACCACCCTCAGTAGCTTCCATGGCTACCTGTTTCAGATGCTGTCCCAAACCTCCGAGACCATATGCAGTTTGACAACTTATACCTTTCACATTTACCTCTTTCTATAGCAGTGCTGCATTATTCAAAACTTTCTCCCTGTTTCTTATTATTGGAGGCAGTGTGCCCCATTTTTCTGTATAGTTTTTCGCAATTGTACCTCAAGAGCGCGGGCTGACAGGCAAATAATAAAACATAAGCGCTTTGCAGGCATCTTGTGCAGACGGGTACAATGGTTGCAGTATTCTGCAGGCAAAAGGATTTGCATTATGCGTGTTGGTCATTTCATGCAAGGCATTTGGGATCCCGGCGGAGTAGCTTCGTACATCAGGCGCATCAGCCAGGCTTTGCTGGAGATGGGGCATGAGGTATTCTATTTTGATTCTGAAGAACGAACCGGGGATGCATGGCGCAATGTGATCCGTGTGCAGGATGCTACCGGCCTGTACCGCTCAGCATCAGAAAAGGGCATAGACCTTCTTCATCTTCACCTTCTGCCTTCAAACTTCACCAGCCCTGAACTGCCTTCCCTCGCCACTATACACGGGCATTATCCATACTGCTCGTCGGGCACCGAGTTTTTGCAGGCGCTGCGCCGTCCATGCCCCCATATTCATCAGCCGGCGCGCTGCCTGGCATACCGCATGCTGTACAAATGCGGAAGCCGAAAACCTGACCGCATTCTGCATGAATTTGCAGCGCAGCAGCCTGCCCGCAGCGCGCTGAAGCAAATGCCAATCAACACGGTAAGCCAGTTCATGAAAGCCCGCATGATACGTGCCGGCATTTCAGAGCAGCAAATTCGCGTTATCTACCTGCCGGCTCCTGCAGTCAAAGAGGTTGTCCCGCCGTCTAACAGCACTCCCCCCCGATTTCTTTTTCTGGGCCGCCTTACCCCTCAAAAGGGTGTGCAATGGCTGCTGGATGCAATGGCAAAAACCAGCCAGCCAATGCTTCTGGATATTGGTGGAGAAGGGGAGGAAGAGAAAGCTCTGAAACACCAGGCAGTGCGGCTGGGGCTGCAGCAGCAGGTTACTTTCCATGGCTGGCTTATGCCAGATCAGACAGCAGTGCTTTTGAAGCAGGCGCGTGCGCTGGTGTTTCCTTCACTGTATCACGAACCTGGAGGAACTGTTGCATTTGAGGCCATGGCAAACCAGAAAGCGGTTGTTATGAGCAGGGTGGGAGGGATGCCGGAAATTGTTCAGCATGAGCAAAACGGCCTGCTGGTGCCGCCAGGAGATACTAATGCACTCGCGGCTGCGCTGGACAGGCTTGCAGCAGACTATACGCTTGCCTGTGTACTGGGAGAGCGCGGCAGAAAAGACATTCTGGAAAAATACACTCTCGAACATCACATGGATCACCTGATGGAATCATATAAAGGGTGCCTGCAGCAATACACACGAACAGAGGCGCTTTCAGGCGCTTGAATATGATCACGACACAATCGCTTTGCCGTACAGCCATCTGCATGGCAAACCAATGCATTACACAGGTAACACAGATAATTGGAACGTAACACAAACATTCTGACAGAACCACATACATCAGCAAATGGTTTACATAATCAGATGCGCAACCTGCTTTTTCACGCACTGCTGTACGTCTGCAATCATATTGTCAATCGCATTCCCTCACACGCCCTGCGCCTCTGGTTCTACCGCAGGTTTATGAAACTGCAGATAGGCATGTGCAGCGCTATTTTCATGGGAGCCTGGCTAGACGGTATTGGCAGTTTCGTAATGCAGGGTAATTCGGTGATCAATCAGCGCTGCAGACTGGACAACCGGGGCGGCATTGCTATCGGGCGCAATGTGTCTATCTCTGCAGAGGTTTGCATTCTCACGGCAGACCATGACCCGCAGGGCACTCACTTTGACGGCCGCCAAAAACCTGTGGTAATAGAAGACTATGTAATGGTGGGAACCCGCGCCATGATTCTTCCCGGTGTTACGCTGGGCGAAGGATCTGTGGTGGGCGCAGGCAGCGTGGTTACACAGGATGTTGCACCCTACACCATAGTTTCTGGCATACCTGCCAAGCCGGTTGGAATGCGCAGCCGCGATCTGGATTATACGCTGGATTACCGGCGCCTCTTTTTTTAGAAACAGGCGGCATCCCGCCAGCTGTGAGGAAAGGAAAACATGGCATCTGCCAACGCAAAACATACAGAAAAGGCGTCTGCCCCTTACCGAATGCTGGATGCCTGGCGCGGGCTGGCCAGCCTCTGGGTAATGGGTTACCATGCCGTTGAGGTGATGATCAAGCAGCATGGACTTTCCAGTTCCAGCTGGCTGGTGAAGCTGCTGGGCAATGGAGTGCTGGGCGTGCCCATGTTTTTTGTAATCAGCGGCTACTGCATCAGCACAGCGGCATTGGCAGCGCTGCAACGGGGGCACAGCGCTGCGCGTTTTGCAAAGGCACGCCTGCGCCGCATCTTTCCTACCTACTGGGCAGCGCTTGCCCTCACTGCTTTACTCTCAATAGCTGCAGAAATGCTGGTGCAAAGCGGACGCCTGCATTCCAGCGACCTGGCCTCACGCAATGTCGCCAGCAGATCGCTGGCATGGTATGCAGCAAACCTCACTCTTGCCAACCCGCTTCTGCATGGTAAGGATTATCTGGTTATGCAGGCTTGGAGCCTTTCCTATGAGGCTGCGTTTTACCTGATGATCGGGCTGATGCTGATGGCCGCTGCATGGCGAAACTCCAGAGAGACACTGCTCTGGTGCGCCCATGTCATCACTCTGGCAGCAATTGCCCTGCTGCTCTACCGGCCGCGGCTGCTGCACTTTCCGCTTGACCTCTGGCCGGAATTTGGGCTGGGTGTTCTGTTGTACCACTCTACACACAGGCGCAGCAACCCTGCTCTGGCTGCCATATGGGTGCTTGCAGGCATCGGGCTGACGCTGCTGTATACCCTGTATCACTCACGGCTCATTGGCTGGAATACAGATGCCAGCGTGACTTTTCAGTATCCTTTTGCCTTCCTGTTTGCACTGCTGCTACTGCTGCTTTATCCGCAGGATGAACGCATTGTGCGCTGGCGCATTGCCCGTATGCTAGGCAGCATAGGCATTTTTTCCTACACGCTTTATCTAACTCACACATTCAGTATCGGGCTGGTAAATCATGCCATCAAATTTCTGCATCTTTCCAGGTCATACAATGCAGCAGCGTTTCTAGCCATGACGGCCGGTGCAGTAATTTTTGCCCGCGTCTTTTACGAAGCAGCAGAAAAACCATTCCTTAGTCAGGCAGGGCGCGCACGTGCAAAAGAGCTGGGGACTGCTGTTCCTGCCGCACCTCCCGCCCAGGAACAGGCAAGGTGAGTGCAGGAAAACAGGAGCAGCAAGCCGTACTATAGTATTATGAACCTCACCATTCCTATTCCCCCTGCCCCATTCACCGGGCCAGTGCTGGCCGCTTCAGGCAGCATGGGCTGGGGCAGCGAACTGCATGGGCTGACCAGCTGTGAAGACCTGGGTGGATTCATTACCCCCACTCTTACTTTGCATCCCCGGCAGGGCAGCCGCCCGCCCCGAACTGCCGAAGCTGCTGCAGGGCTGATGTATGCAACTGGCCTGCCAAACCCCGGCCTGCATGAATTCTGCACAGACATACTGCCCCTTCTGCGCAAGAAAGCCTGCCCGCTGGTTGTATCTATTTTGGGTAAGAACGCAGAAGAATGGAGCACTCTGGCTGCCTGTCTGGAAGAAACAAGGGCGGCAGATGCACTGGAACTGAATCTTACCCCGCTTGCTCTGCTTGCCGAAAACAGCGGTTCGCCACCCGACAGCACCGAACTGCGCGCGCATATACTACAGGCTGTACGCGCTGCACGCAAAGCCTGCGGCCTGCCTTTGCTTGCAAAACTTCCTTCCGGGTGCATAGATGCAGGAGAGGCAGCGAAGGCGGCAGAAGAGGCAGGCGCTGATATGATAGCAACCGGGCAGGCGTTTCCGGCGCTGGCAGTGCGCAGCGGCGCGATGCGCTTTGCAGGCATTGCAGGGTTGTGCGGGCCAGCCATCAAGCCCCTTGCCCTGTACCAGACCTGGCGTGCAGCACAAAGTGTTCAGATTCCTGTAGTGGCCGGCGGGGGCATTATGAGCGCAGATGATGCCCGTGAGTTTTTTGTGGCCGGCGCCCGCGCCGCTGCCGTAGCTGCTGCAGTACTCATACACCCCGATGCCGCCAGTACGATGGCGCGCGCACTTCGCCAGCAAACGCAGCAGACCTCTATGCCATAGGTTTCTCCACTGAAACCTGGGCATACATCTCTGTTCGCACCTGCAGAGCCGCCGTCTGGCAGGAAAGATATTAAGGAATATCTGCCACCCGATATTTTTCAGGACACTGCAGCACTTATCCATTAGAAAAGTGTACTGTCTCCTCTTTTTGCAGCGACAACCACTTAAGATGCGGCTTATCAAGCTCTACCAGGGAATGGTATAAATTGAATCTATCAACGTACAATGCAACACGCAACACTCAAGCTTACTGACAATTATTCATAAAAAGCCCACGGGCCTGAGCCTGTGGGGCCGTACAGAGTACCGTAAGGGAGTAATACTATGCTATGGCATAAAATTTCTACAAAACAAACTTTTTTACAACATTTTTGCAAGAGATCAGCGGTGATGTATGCTTTTTCGTAAGAATTCATAGTTGATGCAACATACTGCAAAGTGAAAGCCTGCCCTCTGTCTGCAGGTGAGACTGAGAGGGGCTATCTGCCACTGCATAGCAGCCCCTGTGCCTGAATGTGATCAAGACCGAACTCTTACACCGCGTGCTACTCCCCTGTTATGCTAAAAAGGAGAGCTATTTCATAAGCGAAATGCACTTTATTGCACACATTACTGCATTTTTATCTCTACTCTGCGAGAATATATTCCGATTTATAACTGTTGCACCAATGTAATGCATAACCACGGCACAAAAGGAATGCCTGCTACCATGAAGCAAAAATTACGTTATAACGCACTCTATTTGGGCAATATGTTAATCTTTGCAGTTGTGCCCATGGTAGCCTGTGCACAGTCTGCCGTGTCACAAATTCCTCATGTTATCAGAATTGTGCCTGCCCATGGCAAAACGCTTTTTCCCGGAACTACCCTGAAAGGCAGTACGCTTCAGGGCAGCCTAACCGGAGAAGCCGCCAGGATAACCGTTCCCGCTGCAGATTTCACCTCCATTCCCAGGCGCCCTCCCATTCCTTTTGTGCCTTTTGCAATGATCGATCCTTCTACAGGAAGAGCGGTTTTGCCTGGCAGTAATATTCGACTTGCCAATGGCAAAATTGTAAATGCGGGTAGTTACTATGCGGCGCTTAACCAGTATGAAAAAATTCTGAATGCTTCAGGCTATACGCTTAGAAAGCAAGGCAGCTATCGCACTGCATACAGGGTAAACTACCCCCTGCTTGCACAGCAGGCACGAATGCTTGATCAACAGGCGCTGCGGCATCCATGGATCATTCCGATCCAGCCGGCGCTGCTTGCCAGACAGATAACCATGGCGCGCACCCTTCTGCTGCACCCTCCGGTTCCCCATATTGTTCCCCCAGCAAGGCACATGCATCCGGCTGGCATTGTAAAGGGGGTAACGGTACTTCCCGCTGTTGTGCTAGGCAGCATAAACTCAGCTTCGCCTGATCAAACGCCCGGTATGGCAGTCATGCAGCAGGTGAGCCCTGTAGTGTATGCGGCTCTGCATGCCAGCGCAGTAACCCAGGGGCCGAGCAAAGGTGGAAAAGTGCAAGTGCTGGATGCACCTCTGCCCGGCTTTTACTACCCCTACAATCTGGACATGGGCGATCCTGGCACTATAGGCGCCTATCTGCATTCCTATCTCGATGCCAATGGGGATAAAAACAGCGTGACACTGGAAGCCTCTGCCGATGCCGGAGGGTATCTGCTGGGAAACAAAATTGATGTGGCCGGCCTGCAGTTTCACCTCGACTCTTCGCTGGGGAAGAAAGCAAAGGGAACCGCTTCATTTTCTTTGCTGGGAAATACGGTTAAAACCTACGAGCTTGCACTAAACAATCCTCAAGTCAATCTCGACCTGATTCCGCCGGATGACCAAAATATCCAGCAGGATTTTTTTAACGCCACCATTATGGCTGGCCCTGTGCCGGTTACAATAGATGTATACGGCGGTATTGGGCTGGATGCGCCTCTGCAGGTACTCACAGACATTGCGCAGGTAAATACCGCTTTTACGCCCGCAGTTTCACTCAACGCAGGGGCATCTGTAGAAATAGGCGTTCCGGGAGTGCTGGATGCTGGAGTGAAATGCACCGTAAACGTGCTGACGCTCTCATGCCCGCTCAATGGAGCTGCTGCACTGCTGCCCGGCTCAGCAGGCAACGGTGGAACCAATGCGCAAGACCTGGGCATCTACGTGAACCTTACCGGTGACCTGGATTACACTCTTCTATCTGGAAAATTTGACGTGTTTGCTGATGTTACACCGCTTGCTCATTTTGAAACCACTATTTTTCATTGGCCAGGCTACAAGAATCATATAAGTCTCTTCAGTGTAAATCACTGGTACGACTTGAACACCAGCGTTCCCCCTGTCCTCATCGATGCATCTGCGCCTGGCAGCATACCTTCGCTCAATGCTCCTCCACAGCCTGCTGCGGTCGCGCTCAATGCCATCTACCTGAGCACAAACGCCTGGACTGGCAAATCGAATGTCGAAAACTTCATTACTGAGGGTGAAACTGTGCCAAGCAGCAGAGTGTATCTTACTGCATTAGTGTACGATCAGTTTGGAAACCAGATGAATGCATCTGTTCCACTCACATTCACCGTAAATAATCAGACCATTTATCCCGGCAGCAGCGGCATCACAATAGAGCCTCCGCAGGGTGGCGGAGAAGAACAAGCGGCTGTTTCGGTAAATGGCACAAAAATTGTACGCAGACTGCATTTTTCCTTCGCTGCCTCAGGAGCTGCTTTTGCCCCGTTTCAGCTTGTTCCAGACCATGGCGCCTGTTTTCGCACCAATACCGTCACTCTTACCGGCCCCGGCAACCCGCTCACCTCGCCAATCTACTTTGGCAGCAGCCAGGCGAGCATTCTTACCCCGGCCTCTGTTATTGCAAGTGAAGCTGTAAACACAGCCCACAACATAGAGGTACAGGCGCCGGCATCTGCTCAGCCCGGTTTTGTACCCATTGGAAATATGGTTACAATAAACGGACCCGAAACCTCTACTGCAATGCAGCCTTTTTCCAGCCTTCCCCAAAACTACTACTACTATGTTCCCAATGTTCCCTGCCTGCTGCTCTCACAGCCAGGCGGTTTGCCAAACGACTATCCTCTAGCAGAGACATACCCCGGCTACGATACTTCTTTTGTAACCATTCCGGTGGCGCTCTGGGATGCAGCAGGTACGCCCGAAACAGGGGAAAGCATTGTGTTTCAAACCGACAAGGGGCAGTTTTCAAACGGCAGCAAGCAGAGTGTGCTGCAGGTAGATTCTGAGGGAAGAGCATCTGAAACCCTTTCGCTGCAGAAAAACAGCGCCCAAACACTTGGGCAGGTACAGGGGCAGGCATACACCGACATCATTCCGGCCCATGTTACGATACGCAAACAGGGTGGCGCGCTGGTACATCTCAATGTCTATTTTCAGTATGAACCATCTGCCGTATCGGCAAGCAGCGCTGGAGGAGCAGGAAATGGCGCTCCCTCTGGTTTGGGCACCCCGGCGGGAGGGCATGGGAATGGGCTTCCCGGTCATCCTGCGGGCGGCTACCAGCATGGAGTACGTGCAAGCGCCTACCTGCTCAGACTGCCTGCTGCACAAACTGAAAAGCGCCAGAAAGCCCCGTTTGTTCTGGAGGTGCCAGTAATGCTCACCCATAAAAACGGGCAGCCCGCTGCAGGCGCTTTGGTACAGGCATTGGCTGCAGGAGCCGCTGTTTCAGCCCCCCATGCTACTGATTCTCATGGAAAAACCATGCTGTTTGTGTTTCCACAAAAAGGAGCATCGGTTATTCGAATTACTCTGCGCAGCAGCAGCCTGCCGGGGGTGGTACGCATGATTAGCATTCAGCTGCAGAAATGAAAATACAGCAAGGCATGGCTCTACTGTTTTTTTCTCTTTTCACGCAGCTTTCCTGGTCTCAGACTGCCCGGAATGGAGAAAAATTTCGGCAAGAGAATAAGGCGGTTGAGCAATGCTATTCTATGCAGTTCAGGCAGCGGGCAAAAACCAGCCTGGGGAATATAGATAGAAAGCTGGCTGGCAAAGACACCACAGTGCTGTTTTCTGTGAAGGGTGAATTCTGCACACTCCCTCTGGGACACAACACGAAATGGGAACTGACAGGTGCCCGTTTTCTTATGCCAAAGGTACTGTTTTCGGTATCTGGGGTAGAAAACAAGCCTCTTGAAGAAGCGATTGCCCATGATCTGCAAAAGCCCTTTTTACTGTACAGGACATCAAACAGGCAAATACATTCTTTTTATACCGCAGCTATTTCTCCGCTGAGCTGCCAGATGCTGCGCACTATTCTGGGCCAAATGGAGTTTCTGCTGCCTGTTTCCCCGGCAGAAAAAGGGGAAGAGTGGAAAACAGAAGAAGAAAACGCAGAAGGAAAATACCAGGCGTGTTATGTTGTACAGAGCGGCTCTGCCAGACGGATTGCTGCAGAAAAGCGCATACTCTCCTACAGCTCTTTACGAAAGCATGTGCCACTTGCAGGAGTGAAAGTGCTTCTCCCCCGCCTGCTTCCATCGGGAACTGCTGAAGCTGTTTTTCAGAAGAGAGGCAGGGCGCTTCTTTCTTTGCAGAGCCTGCAATGCGTAAAAAGCACAATTGAGGGCGTACCGGGCGCTGTGGAATGGGATTCGCTGCAGATGAGACGCATCAGAACAGCGCCGGGTGCCTCTGCGCAGGGGTCTGTGCTGCCTGCACGTTTTCTACTTCTGCAAAAATCTTCTGCTCACCTGCTGTTTCGCGCTCCAGACTATACCCGGCAGCAGAAGGCGCTTGCCAAAACTGAGCTGGGAAGAGAAACTTTTTCCAGCCTGATGGAGAGAATGGCAGAAAAAGAAGCTGAAGGAGCCAGCGGCGCTCCTTCTCTGGTTATCCCTTTTCGGGCGCTGCTTCTGCTGCACCCTGCAGACATTGCACCATTACAACAGATTCTTGCCCAGGCAGACCCACACAGCCTTACTGCCCGCACCATAGCCAATGTGCTGCAGGCAACAGGCACGCGGCGGGCACAGGCCGCACTGTGCGATGTTCTTGTTGAGCGCCGGCAAGATACCCCTCTGTCTGCCATGCTGCTGCAATGGGCCGGCATGCTGGCTGCTCCCGATAAAGCCTCGCTGAATACTGTAAGGTGGTTTGCCCGAAATGCTCTGCATAGGGAAGTGCGGCAGCAGGCGCTTCTGGCCTACGGCGCTATGCTCAACGCCTATGCCTATCGGCGTCCTCATACGGCGGCTCTGCTTGTTTCGGCCTTATCGAATGAGTTTCCAAACGAATCGCCCACGGTTTTTCTGGAGGCTCTGGGGAATGCAGGAACTGCCGGAATTGTGCCTATTGCTGCCCCCTTTCTGCACAGCCCTCATGTGAATCTGCGGGTAGAGGCACTCTGCAGCCTTCGAAAAGTACTGTCTCAAAGGGTAAGAAGCATGCTGGCAGACAGGCTGCTTCACGACCCCAGTGCAGAGGTGCGCGCACAATGCGTACAGGTAATTGTTCTGCAAAAGGCAGTGCCGCTTCTGCAAACCAGCCTGCGAAAGGCGCTGAAAACTGAAAAGTCGCCCATGGTACGGCAGGAGATTCGTGCGGCGCTCAAGCAGACTTCCTTGTCTTCTCGAAACAGGTGATTTTTTATACAGAGCGGCAAGGCACATTCAGCGGCCGAATGCCGGTGCATCATACCGCAACGCCCTTCCTGCTTTCTCAGCGAAGCCGGGCAGGGGCTGCTTCAATAGCCAAAGGGTGTTCCATTGCAAGCAGAATTCCGTGAAGTACATACCAGGGATGTGGCGGATGGCCAGGAACATAAATGGCAGTTGGCAGAATGGCATTCACCCCCTTTGCCTCTGCGTAGCTCCCCCTGTGCAGTCCGCCGGAAATGGCCGAAGCGCCTGCTGCAATTACCAGTCGCGGATCGGCCATCGCTTCGTAGCAGCGGCGCAGCGGTTCATGCATTGCACGTGCAACAGGGCCGGTGACTATCAGGGCATCGGCAAAGCGGGGAGACGCAACAAAATGGATGCCGAATCGGCTGGCATCAAAAACCGGGTTGTTTGAGGCTGCTATCTCCAGATCAGAGGCGCTGTCGCCTGTAGAAACCTCGCGCAGGTGAATCGAACGCCGAAACGGAGAGGTATGAGGTAACTGTGCAGGGCGTTGTGTAACTGCCTTGTTCGTCAAAATGAGTTCCTCCCGGCGCCGTACGGCAACTCTTGTACTCCTGTCTTCCACAATGGTTCCGGCAGGGCAGACGGCAGGGCAGCCATTGCATGCAATGCACCTCCCCAGGTCAATAGATACCTGCCCGCCGGCGGGGCCGGGAGAAACCTGTATGGCTTCGGCAGGGCAGGCTTGCACGCAGGCGCTGCAGCCCTGATTAGCCGCGCAGGCTGTGTCTGTCAAGCCTGGCAGACCGCGGCTGTAGGCTGGCAGTGCGGGGAACATGGCGCGCTGTGTCGCATTCCCAGCAGATAGAAGCTGTATGAGTGTTTGTAACATCCTTGCATCCTCTCTTCCTCAGAGGTCATTGCCGCTGTAGGAGAGACTGAAACTCTTGTTGCAAAGCGGAAAATCTGCCACCAGCTGGCCGCGCGCTGCAATGGCCAGCCCTGTCCAGTTATTAAAACTGGGGTCTTTTACGGCATAACGTGAAATGCTGCCATTCTCATCTGTAAAAACAAGGTGAATCAGTTCTCCCCGCCAGGCTTCAATTATTCCTGCACCAATGCTCCGGGGGGGCAGCTTGTCTGGAACAGGAACCCGAACGGTCTCCTCATTTGATACCCGCTTCAGAAATGCATCGGCCAGCTGCAGGCTGGCTCGCGTCTCTTGCACCCGAATGCGTACACGCGCCAATACATCGCCTTCCTCCTCCACCGCAGCTTCCCAGGGCAGCCAAGCATACGGTTCCTGAAGGAATGCGTTGCGCACATCATAATCAACACCGCTGGCGCGCCCAGCTGGCCCAACCATACCGAAGTCGCGGGCAAGCGAGGGACGCACCTTTCCCACCCCTTCCATGCGCTCCAATGCACCAGGGTTTTCCATCAGAATTGGCACAATACGCTCGAATTCCTTTGCAATACTTCTTACCGAGGCAGCCATCTGGTCTCTTGCCTGCAGAGAAATTGCATGCGCAACGCCGCCGGGCAAAATGTATGCTGTTTGCAAACGTGCGCCTGTCAACTGCTCTCCCAGCCCCAGCGCCCGTCCACGCAGGCATCCAAAAAGTGCAGCTCCCGCTGTAAAACCTATGTCGCTGCATATGCCTCCCAGGTCTCCAATATGCGATGCAGTGCGCTCTATCTCCAGCGAGAGAGCACGCAGGTTCTGAGCCGCTGCAGGGGGTGTAATTGCAAGTAACTGCTCCACAGCCATCGCATGCGCCCAGGCATTTGCTGCACTTGAATCACTGCTGATCGCTTCTGCCAGAAACCTTGCATGCTGCCAGGGGACTTCCGTCAGCTGCTGCTCTATCCCCCGGTGCTGGTATCCCAGCCGTATTTCAAGGTTCTGAATGACTTCTCCCAGGCAGCTGAAGCGAAAGTGCCCCGGTTCAATGATTCCCGCATGAATCGGCCCAACAGCAATCTCGTACACTCCCTCTCCCTGCACAGTCAGGAATTTGCTGCTGCGGCGTGCAGGCGCATTCTCAGGTACAACCGGGTGGGCATCTCGCAGTGGATAAAATCCTTCTGGCCAGGCTTCATGCAGAATCACGCTTTTGAAACGCGGATGCCCCTCTGGCAGAATGCCGAAGAAATCAGAAACCGCCCGCTCAAACCAGTGCGCCTGCGGCACATGAGGGGTGAGCGAAGGGAATGCGGACTTTGCAGAATGCAGGGGAGTTTCCCACACATGCATGCCTGCATTCGCAGGATGCAAAACCAGCGTAACAAGCGCCAAATCGTCTCCTGGCGGTATCCTCCTGGCTGTCAGCAAACCCAGCCGGCTTCCCTGCCTGAGCAGCATTGTCAGGCGTTCTTGCAGGCTGTCGAGCGGAACCAGCACTGGCTCAATGCCGGCGGGCTGCGGCAAAATCTCACCAGAATTCATCGCGCCACCCCCTCTGCTAGCGTGAAGGCCGCAGAAGTAAGCACCACTCCAAGCAGTAGCGAAGCAGTAAGCAGAATGCCCGGAATAACCATTGTTGAGAATACTGGAACAGCCTCAGACACCGCAGTTTTCTTTTTTGCCGGTGACTCTCCAAACACCATGCCTGCGATTCGCATGGATAGCGCAATAAATGCTATTGCCAATGCAGCGCATAATACAATTACTGTTATGATATGGCGCGTGTCTGCCGCTGTTGAAAGAATTTGCCACTCGGCAAGAAAGCTTCCAAAAGGAGGGGAACCGGCAACTGCAGCGGCCGCGACGAATAACAACACTGCTTGTAGCGGCTGCGCGTTCAATACCCCCCGAATATCCTGTATGGTCTTGGTGCCGTACTGCTGCAGCAGATTACCTGCCAAAAGAAAAAGCGCCGCTTTGACCAGGCTGTGATTGACTGCCTGAAGTGCAAACCCTGCGCTGGTACCAAGCGCTGCGGCCACCGCTATCAGGCCAACGTTTTCCATGCTGGAGTAGGCAAGCATTCGTTTGAGATCGCGCTGCTTGAGCAAAAAAAGACTGGCTGCCAGAACCGTTGCCGCACCCATTGGCAAAAGCGTGATCTGAACAAACCTGCTTTCTCCTGCAGCAGCCATCAGGCTGCAGGTACGCCAGAGCGCTACAAGCGCACAGTTTAGCAGCGCACCCGATAGCATGGCGCTGGCAGGCGCCGGCGCTTCGCTGTGGGCATCTGGCAGCCAGCTGTGAAGCGGAAAGAGGCCAGCCTTTGTTCCATAACCAAGCAGGGTAAAAACAAACCCCAGGCGCAGCATGCTGTGTGAATAGAGGCGTGCATGTTTTACCAGATATGCAAGTGAAAGGCTTCCTGTTGTTCCTGCGCCAACACGCTGTGATGCTGCGTAGAAAATTGCTGTGCCCAGAAAGGCGAACGCTATACCCACACTGCATATGATGAGGTATTTCCAGGTTGCTTCAAGAGATGTGCGAGAACGATGATGATAAACCAGCGGAGCCGACAGCAGAGTGGTTGCTTCCACCGAAATCCAGAGATAGCCCAGATTGTCTGCTGCCACAACAGCCACCATCGAAAGATAGAAAAGGGCGGCAAACAGGTAAAACATACGCAGATCACGGTTTGAGGGCGCATGCTCAGATGCGGTTTCCCGCAGAAAAAACCCCACGGCATGGGTGAGAGCTGCTGCAACAATCAGGGTGGTAAGCATTGCAAAGAGCGCCGCAGTGTTGTCAAGACGAAAGCCGTGTACAACAGGCGCCGTCTGGTGCGTGCCCAGGCGGGGCACACACACTGCCAAAACGACTGCCATCTGCACCCACATCAAAACAGCGCTCAGGCGCAGCAGAGTAGAAGTTCTGCGAGACAGCAGCGCAGAAACCAGAATAAGCATGGGGCAGAGCAGCAAAGAGAGCAAAGCATTCATTGAGTGTTTTGAGGCATGCCTCCTTCCTGTACAAATCAGGGTAGAAGGGCTGCATTCCTTTCTTTATTCGAAAAATACCCCGTTTCACCAGCCGCATTGCCTGGCACATACATGCCGAACATCCGTTTCGGCTGTGCATTTCCCCTCTTCTCAGCCAGCGAACCGGCGCCATGTTCTGTGCAGGGCATATTCATCCTCTCAGCTGCTTCAATTCTGTTACATCGATGTGCTCAAAGCTGTCTCTAATGCGAAAGGTAAGCAGCCCGGCAAGCATGGTGCCGGCCAGAATATCCATCAGTACTCCCAGTTCTACAACAGGCGGCATTGAGTGAGGCTGTGCTATTGTGTAGAAGAATATGCCATTCTCCAGCACCAGAAACCCGATTATCTGACTCACTGCGAGCCGGCGTGATACCATGAGCACCATTCCAATGAAGAGCATTCCTATGGTGGGAAGTGCGCTGGGCGCAATCTGCCGGCTGAATGGATGCAGCAGCATGAGCGCCCCCAGAGCGCCTGCAGTTGCAAACAGAAGCAGGGGCGGTGCAAGCAGCAATCCTTCATCCCTGCGGCAGCCGAGACGTCGTACTACCCTGTTGAGGTAGACAGGAACGGCAACGCCCTTTAACAGCGCAACTGCTGTTCCTGCTGCAACCAGAGCAGGCTCTCCGTGCTGCTTTCCAACCCAAATGGCCAGCAGGCCCAGTGTTACAGTTTGCAGGGCATAGAGCATCAGCTTGGAAGGCAGCTGGGTGAGTCCTGTCATCCACAATCCCAGCAGAACGGTGCATGCAGCAACTGGACCAAACTCAAATGACATAATGACCTATCCTTTCAACACCACTATCAGGTTTGCGATTATGCCCGCCGTGAGTGCAAACGACAACAAACTGGGAATTTTTCGCCAGCGCAGTTTGACCAGTATCGATTCCATCAATGCCAGCGCCACACCTGCTGCCAGAATCAATCCCAGGCTCAGCAAGTAAGCCGTCACAGGTGAAAACGGGGGCAGCGCCATAAGCAGTACCCTGGCTATCAGCCCAAACAAAACAGTCATCTCAATGGCGGCGGCAAACTCTCTCAATGCAAGATTTCTCCCAGAGTTTTCCAGAATGAGAGCCTCGTGTATCATTGTCAGTTCCAGGTGGGTAGTGGGATCGTCTACCGGCATCCTCGCCAGCTCTGCCGTAACCGCCAGCCAGAGCGCCGCAACTACCAAAAGAAGCACAAACAAATTCGCGCTGCCTGGCCCTGTCGCGAGAAACAGAGATACGCTGCTGCTGTGCGCATGAGCGGCAAGTGCAGCAAGTGCAATCACAACAGCCGGCTCGGCTGCAATTGAAACAGCGGCCTTGCGGCTTGCACCCAGCGCACCGAAAGATGACCCTGCATCCAGCGCAGCCAGCTGGGTTACAAACTTTTCTACCGCCATTAAATAAATAATCAGAAAGAGATCGCCGGGCAGTGGAGCAGAAACACCGAGCCAGGGAATCATCAAGGCAGTACAAAGCATCACCGCTATGCTGATGATGGGGGCAAGACGAAACACACCGGTGGTTGTCTCACTGATGATTTCCCCCTTGCTAAATAGTTTCGCTATGTCCCAGAAGGGCTGCAGAAGCGGCGGTCCCTGCCGATTCAGAAACCGCGACTTGCTGAATTGTATCACCCCGGCAAGAAGCAGCGGCAGCGTGAGTGCATGAATAAGATAGAAGGCAAGCAATAAAATCGATGCGAACCTCACCGGGTAAATCCTCCAATGGCAAGCAGCAGCAGCAGCGTACCAAACATGGTGAGCAGATAGAGGTGAATGCTCCCCGCCTGCATTTGCACGATCCAGTCTCCGGCACGGTCTACCCAGCGCACAAGCGGGTGATAAATACGTGTTTCAAGCACCGCCCCCGTCTTTGTTTCCACAGTGATCTCTTCTGGAAAAAGACGCCTGTTTACTCCATCAATATGAAGGTGAATAGCATAGCGGTAAAATGCACTGAACATTCGCGCAATCGGCTGTGCAAAACTGCCTGAGGCAACCTGCATTCGGGGCGTCAGGTCTCCAAAGCCGCATTCCCATGTAATAAACTTTCTCACCGGCTGGCGGCGGGCAGCGCTCTCCATCCACATTGCAATTCCCCCTGTGGTAAAAACCAGAAGAAGCGCCAGCATTGGCATCGGCAGTGTCCAGACAGATGCGAGAGGGACTGCATTCGGTGCAAGCGGAGTGACGAGCCGCTGCAGAATACTCAGTGCCAGCGGCACGGCAAGCCCCAGGCCGGCACAACCTGCTGCGAGCAGACCCTGCGCCAGCAGCATTCCCCTGCTCGCTTCTTTGGCCTCTTCTGCGGCTCTGGTACGCGGACGTCCCTGAAAAGCTACTCCGAGTGCGCGGGTATAGCACGCCAGAGAGAGTACGCCAACCAGGGCAGTTTGGCCGATCATAAGTACACCGCAGCAGCGCAGCAGGGGGGTTGTCCCTTGGGCAGCAATATGCAGTGACCCCTGGTAGAGCAGCCACTCTGCGGCAAAACCATTGAGAGGCGGCAGGCCGCATATGGCAGCAGCGCCCAGAATAAAAAGGCCGAAGGTATAGGGCATGCGCTTCCCCAGCCCTCCCAGTTTCGTTAGATCACGCGTGTGGGTACGCAGGTCTACCGAGCCTGCCCCGAGGAACAGCAGCGATTTGAAAAGCGCATGGTTGAGAATTTGAAAGAGTGCGGCGGCAGCACCCAGCTGAACAGCCCCCGCAACCCCCAGAAATCTTGCCGATATTGCCCCGCCTATGCCGATGAGAATAAGGCCGACGTTCTCAACTGTCGAGTAGGCAAGAATCCGCTTGATGTCTTCCTGAATCAGCGCAAAGAGAATTCCCCAGACAGCAGAGACCGAACCGAGGATAAGCAAAATGTAGCCGAACGCCGGATGTGCAAATGCCCTGGAAAACAGAAACAGACGCACGATTGCATAGAGAGCCGTCTTGACCATAACACCGCTCATCAGGGCAGACACAGGAGATGGCGCAGCAGGGTGGGCAGCGGGCAGCCAGAGGTGAAAGGGCCACATTCCGGCTTTCACGCCCAAACCGGTCAGAAGAAGAAGCCCCGGCCCAAGAGCGCGAACCCCTGCAAGATGCCAGTTTTGAAATACCCAGCTGCCCGTGAGTGCATGCGCCCAGAGGAATCCACCTGCCAAAAAGGCAGTACCAACACGAGTAGCGCCCAAATAGACAAGCGCTGCCTGCCGGGTAGAGGCATTGCGATGGTCTGTTGCTACCAGCAGAAACGAACTCAGCGACATAACCTCCCAGGCAATCAGAAAAGTGAGCGCGTTTGCAGCGAGGACTACCAGCGCCATGCTGAGCAGCAGCAGCGGAAGCGCTGTCCAGAAGACACGCATGTCGGTGCGCGTTTTCATATGCTCCATATAGTCATGAAGGTAGAACGCTGCCGGCCCGCTGGAAAGAGCAATGACAGCCAGAAACCAGGCAGCCAGCATGTCAAGGTGAAAGGCGATGGGAGCAGTGCCCAAAAAGAAGGGGAGAGGAAGCGTTAGAGATTCTGGCCGAGCATATAAAACAGTAACAGCAGCGCCCAGCAGGGTAAGCGCCCCCAAACCGATGAGAGCGCTCCATGCACGCCGATGAGTATGCTGCCCATCAAACAAGGCGGCCAGCGGCAGTACAAGCCAAAACAGAGCAGCGGCACCGAGAAACAGGTGAGAAAGTGGAGGCATTCCTACTGCTCCTCTTCTGGGGAGACATCAGAGGGGGATGCCTGCAGGCGAATCTCTGTCAGCATTTCTGTTACCTCACTGAGATGTTCCTCAAAGTAGAGTCGCATTATGTCAAGCACTTCAGTGAGCCGATGACTGCGCAGCGAATAGAAAACCTGATTTCCTTCCTTACGATTAACAACAATCTGCCTGGCGCGCAACACGGCCAAATGCTGCGATGCATTTGCCTGCTCTACCCCCAGCCTTTCCAGAATAGCGCCTGCCGACACCTCATCTTCACGAAGTATTTCTACAATAGCGATTCGCGTGGGATGCGCCAATGCCTGAAAAATGTCCGCCTTAAATCGCTGCAATGCATTCTGCATAACCGCCTGCCTCTCTTGCCCATAGGGCATGCTTTGCTGTAGCTGCTGACAACTGAATAGCGCTCCCAATTGCCCTTGGGCAGCCCTTATGCCGATGCATGGCATGTATTATGTATTAGTATACCATAATTTTCAAATATTCTAAAAATCGAATATACTTATAATCTGTAGAAACTGCGTTGTCTACAGGTTCAATAAAAAGCGCGCCCGCAGCAGCAAACTCTCCCCATGTTTTGCGTCGCTGCAGGTACAATATTCTTCATAACCTATTCGTCAAAATTGACTAGAGGAACTGCCATGCCCTATCGTTCTGTGTTTGCAGATGTTGCAAAAAACCCATGTGCATTCGTATTGTTTGGAGCTACAGGCGACCTTACCCGAAGAAAAATTGTTCCTGCCCTGTTTGATCTTTCCCTTCAAAAACTGCTGCCCGAAGGGTTTGTCATTGTGCCGTTTGCAAGAAGAGACAAGGATGATGCAACCTACCGCAGCGACCTGCAGGCGGCCTTGCGCGAGTTTGCACCTCATCTGCCAGCCGATGGACCGGAATGGGAAGAATTTGCCCGGCACATCACGTATGTGCGCTCTGAACTGAATGACCTGCAGGGATATGACCACCTGAAGAAAAGGCTGGCCGAACTGGACAAGGAATACCATTTTCAGGGCAACTGCATCTTCTACCTGGCTACCCCGCCCGAAAACTTTGACGAAATCATTACCTGCCTGGGGCAGTCTGGCCTAAACAAGCCAGACAGGGCAGGCGCATGGCGGCGCATTATTGTGGAAAAGCCGTTCGGATACGATCTGGAATCTGCCAGGCGTCTCAATACCGACCTGGGCAAGGTATTTGATGAAAGCCAGATTTTTCGCATAGACCACTACCTCGGCAAGGAAACAGTTCAAAACATACTGGTGCTGCGATTTGCCAACTCTATTTTCGAACCGCTGTTCAATAAAAACTATATTGACCGCATAGAGATCACCGTTGCCGAAACGCTTGGAGTGGAAGGACGGGGCAACTATTTTGAGCGCTCTGGCATTACCCGCGACATTGTGCAGAACCACGCCCTGCAAGTGCTGACGCTGGTCGCCATGGAACCCCCCATGACCCTTTCGGCAGATGCAATTCGGGATGAAAAAGTGAAGGTACTGCAATCTATTCGCCGCTTCACCCCCCAGGAGGTGGCACGCCACACTGTGCGCGGTCAGTACGGCGCCGGCAGCATTGCCAGCGGTGAAAATGAAGAGGCAGTGCCCGGCTATCGCGAAGAGGCAGGTGTAGACCCTCGTTCGGAAACCGAAACCTTTGCCGCATTCCGTTTTTCAATAGACAACTGGCGCTGGGCAGGCGTGCCTTTTTATGTGCAGGCAGGCAAGCGCATGCCCAAACGCCTCACAGAGGTACACGTTTATTTTAAGCCCGCCCCTGAAGTGCTGTTTGCACGCCTCTCCTACGGTCAGCTGCAACCCAACAAACTCAGCCTGCGCATTCAGCCGGATGAGGGGGCATCGCTGCAAATAAGCAGCAAAACCCCCGGCCCCGAAATGCATATACAGCCCGTTGAAATGAACTTCAAATACGGTTCTGCCTTCGATGTTCCCATTCGGGATGCATACGAGCGACTGATTGTAGATGCCATTCGCGGAGATGCCTCGCTGTTTGCCCGCAACGATGAGGTTGAAGCCGCGTGGTCGCTCATCACCCCCATTCTGGAAGCATGGCGAGACTACTCCTGCCCTATTTTCCCAAACTATGCAGCAGGTTCCTGGGGGCCGGAAGATGCACGAGACCTTACCTGCAGGGGCTACGTAGGCTATTCGGCTCCCTGAGCGCTGCGTTTGCGCGGTTCACCGCCGCCTTCCTGCTGCGCCTGGTTTGCAAGCGCAGTTAGAAAAGCGCTTTCCAAAGGCATGCAGGCGCTCGCTACAGATGTCCACACCTGTGTTTTCTTCAGAGCGATGGCCGAACGCCCCTTGCCGCCCGCCGCCAGGGAAACCGCCTCCCTGTCGTTGTAACTCAGTATTGGCGCCATCATAAGGCTGCTTCCCTCCACGCCCTGGTTCATGCTGCGGGCGAGGGGGTTTGGCCCCGAAACCGGTCGTGCCTGCAGGCTGGCCGCACCAAAATCCATGCGGGTTTTTATGCCGGTGAGCCGCGCCACATTTTCGGCCTTCACTCCGTCTTCCGCCACGGCCCCGCATCCCCAAAGCCAGAGCACTGTCTGTTTTCCCTGCTTCAAACGTGCATCCAGCTGCCTTCTTTCTGCGGTAGAGAGGTAGTAGAGGGTCGCAGCAATGGTAAGCGGGCGTTTTGGGTAGTTTTTGTGAAACAGGTCTGCCGGAATGCCCGTTTCAAAGGCAGTTCCGGTGCGAACCAGGGCAGCGAACTGGGCAGGCAGACACTGATTCAGCAGCAGAGAGGCTTGCTCGGTTTCAGCCAGAACATGCGGAGCGGCGGGGTCGAGCAGCACACAGACACGGGCTGCCGGCGGTGAAGAGGGAGCATTTTGAAGCATACTTCGTGCCGAACGCCATACTGCCGCAGGGGTTTCTGCAGGCAGAATCAGGCCGCACTGCGCCTCCAGCGCAGTACGTGCGGCTTCGGGGCTGCCGGCTTTTTCCCGGTGCCACATTGTTTTGCCCCGCAGGCGAATGCTCAGCGTACAAAGCCGCACCATTCCGGGCGTGCCTTCTTCTGCCCCTGCAAAAAAAGAGAGCGCCTCTGTTTCAAGTATCTCCTCTGCCAGCCCCGCATGCATGGCCGTACCGGCAAACAGGGGGGCATACACTGCACCAACTGTTCCCCTGCCTTCCAGCCCTTCGCAGGCGGCGCGTGCGCAATGCGCCAGCGCCCTGTTCATGCTGCTGCAAACTGCCTCCTGCCAGCAAAGCGCCAGAGCGCTGCGGGCGGGGTTGCGAAACACGCCGTGCGTACCCAAGCTGCGCTCTGCTTTGGCTGGGCAGTGCACAGTATGAAAATCCTGGTTCGGGCTGCTCAGCGCCTGGCGCAGCAGCAGAATATTGCGCCGGTATTTTTCGCGCATCAGCAGCTGCAGGGCAGTTGCCATGCAAGGGCCGACATCTGCCATTCGCTCATCATCGCGGGCGCCCCATGCCCTCTGCCGCCCGGCGGTGAGCAGAACCGCCTCGCAGCCCTGTTTTTTTACACCCCGCACCAAACGCCTCACCGCGGTCGCAGCCTCCTGCTGCTGCCATTCGCTGTTCCAGGAAGCTGCCTCTAACGGGCCTTCTTCTGTGCATGCGCGCTGATCCGGGTGAGCCTGCAGCCAGGCAGACGGAGCATCGCAGTTTATTTCCAGCATAAAACGGCACCCGGGTGCTGCTTCACGTACTCTCTTCATGCGCTCTTCCAGCACCGAAATGCTTCCTTCCTCCAGCGAAATTCCGCGCATGCAATATAGCTCAATCCCCTCTTTCGCGCACGCCTCTACTGCCTCCTGCGGGGTATGCGGCCATACATCCGCCATAAGAGGCAGCCGGCGTGATGGGGAAACAATAGGTTTTGCCTGTTCTAAAGCCATGGTTCTCCTGTCTCAGATTGTTTGCGCATTATACCGCACCCGGCACACACTTTTTGGGCAGGCGCCCGCACCGCACCTGCAGAAAAACCGGCGCACTGCGCTCTTCTGCCCCTTGACGACTGTGGTATACTATATGCAGAAAAAAAAGTGGCTGTGTGTCACGGAAAGGTGTGAACAGTGAAAGAAGGAATACATCCTGAATATAAAACCGCACGCGTGGTATGCCAGTGCGGTAACACCTTTGAGACACGTTCTACCCGCGAGTCCATTCGCATAGAAATATGTTCTGCCTGCCATCCATTTTATACCGGCAAGCAGAAACTGGTGGATACAGAGGGGCGTGTGCAAAAGTTCAACCAGAAATACGGCGTAAAGAAATAGGTTTGCCAGCCTTTGCCAACGCAGCGTTCACAACACCGTCCTCACGACGTTGCAGCGCTGCGTTTTTTTCTGCCTGATGAGGATCAGAACAGTGGATAATCAGCCGCAAGGCACACCCAAAGAAAACATTTTGCAATTTGGCGGACAGGCTGTTCTGGAAGGCGTAATGATGCGCAGCGCGCACTATTACGCCGTTGCCTGCCGCAAGCCAAACGGCGAGATGCTGGTGCATTGCGAACCGGTAGATACCCGACTGATGCGCCGTCTGCGTTTTTTACGCTGGCCGTTTGCCAGAGGCACCCTGGCGCTCATCGATTCGATGACAATGGGGGCACGCGCCCTGCAGTACGCCAGCCAGGTGCAGCTGCAGACAATAAACGGAAACTCTGCCGGAGAAAAACAGCGCATCAACGACATCGCAGTGGGAGGCACGCTGCTGTTTGCCCTTTTGTTTGCCATTGCGGTATTCAAGCTGCTGCCCACCCTGATCACTGCATTTCTGCACCGCATGCACTGGCTGGGACCGCATGTTGGCCCCCACGCCCTCAACGCGCTAGATGGCATTATACGCCTGGTTTTCTTTTTTGCGTATATCCTCATTATTTCCCGCATGAAGGCCATCTACCGGGTGTTTCAGTACCACGGCGCCGAACACAAGGCCATCAATACCCTGGAAGCCGGGCTGCCGCTCACCCTTGAAAACGCCCAGAATGCCTCACGAATTCACCCCCGCTGCGGAACCAGCTTTATTTTTGTTGTACTAATTCTCGATCTCGTTTCTGTGGCCCTGCTGCCGCGCCCCGAATCTATTCTGATTCGTTTTTTGCTGCAGCTCGCCGTAGTGCCGGTAGTGGCCGGCATTGCCTACGAGTGCATAAAACTGGCAGGGCGCTACAGAAACAATCTGCTGGTGCGCGCCGTATTTGGGCCGGGCATGGCAACACAGTACCTTACCACGCGCGAACCGCTGCCCGATATGGTTGAAACCGCCCTGGCGGCGCTGCAGCGCGTACGCGAGGCAGAGGCAAGTGGAGAAGAGTTTCCTCCCCCAGCCATTTAACGCATGCGCCGTGAACAATGCCAGTTCCCGTTCACCAGTCACTCACGCGGCATCAGCCATGCACCCGTATGTAGCAGTTGCCCGGCATTCGGCGGGCAAGGCCGCGCAGTTCCATCAGCGTAAGTTCTACGCCTGCCTTGCCAGGTTCCAGGCCGCAGTCACGCGCCAGGTCATCCATGTGCCTGGGGGTAAGGGAAAGATGTTCTGCAATGCACTTTTGTGCAGGTGAAATGTCTGCAGGCAGCGGGCGCGGCGGCTTTCCTTCCCCCTCCAGCCCAAGAGCCAGCTGGCTTTGTGCCAGTGCAGGGGCCTTGAGACCAAGCTGCTGCAAAATATCGACTGTTTCCAGAGCGGGGGCAACACCCTGGCGCAGCAAATCGTTGCAACCCACACTGGCTTCCCGGTCTATATTACCTGGTACAGCCAGCAGTCCGCGTCCCTGTTCCAGTGCAAAACCGGCAGTAATCAGCGCTCCGCTGGCCCGTCCTGCCTCCACCACCACCGTTACACGCGATATACCGCTGATGATGCGGTTTCGGGCCGGAAAACGCCATGCATCCGGTCCTGTTCCGGGGGGATACTCGCTTGCAACAGCTCCCTGCTGTACAGCCTGCTCAAACAGGGCACGGTTTTCACGCGGATAGCATACATCCGGCCCGCAGCCTGGTATCAGCAGTGTTCTTCCCCCCGCCTGCAGCGCTCCCCGGTGTGCAGCGGTATCTATGCCATGCGCCCCGCCGCTCACCACTGTTACCCCGCAGGCAGCCAGCTCGCCGGCAAACTTTTCTGCCACAGCCCGCCCATAAGGAGTTGCATGGCGTGATCCTATGAGCGCCGCGCCCTCCTTGTCGCGTTTTTGCAGCCTGCCCGAAACAAACAGAACTGCAGGCGGGTCTGGCAGTTCCATCAAATGTTCGGGGTAATTTTCCTGGCAGACAGTGAGAACGCTGTTTTCAGGGCGCTCCAACCATTCCATCTGCTTTGCCTGCGGTATCATGGCTGGGTCGCGCAGCTTTTCCAGGTGCCTGGGCTGCAGACCGGCGATTTCCTCCAGCAGGGTGTCTCCGCCTGAAAACAGATCATTCATGCCGTGCTGTGCGGCAAAACGAAGCAGCGCGCCAGCCAGACGCGGGCTGAACTGCATGTTGGCAATACGAAGAACGTCCCGATCAGAATAGTTCATATAAGGTGCGCTGTCTTTTTTATGCACACTGCCCTGCTTTTTATGGCAGGGCAGTGAAGAGTGTGAGGGAAGCAGGCAATCTAACCGCCGCCGCCGCCCTTGCCGCGGCCTCCCACCCCGGGCCGGCCAAATCCGCCGCCGCCGGGCATGCCGCCAAAACCATTTCTGTTTTGCTTTTTGAGCGAGCCTTCATTCGGATAGGCTTCGCCTACGGTAAATATCCAGGTACGGGTAGCCAGGTTCCCCATCCAGTCGCGAGCGGTGATAGTAACCGTATGATGACCATCAAGCAGAGTATTGGAAACGCCGCTGCTGGTTTCCTCAATGGTGTATTTCAGCACCCCTGTGTCTTTTCTAAACACAAAGCCGGGGCGCTTGATTGTATCGAGTGCGCTTGAACTCATGGGAATGTTTTTGCCATCCAGCTCCATAGAGATGGTAGCCGGGTTCAGGCCAGACCCCTGGTCTGTAATGTTGGCCTGAATAATAAACGGGGGTGTTCCGTTGCAGTATTCGCCCACCATAGGCAGCACAGGAGTAATAGAAGGAGCAATTGTGTCTACTGCAGTGTGGTTGAATGCAGTAAGCGAGCCGTCGTCTGTGGCAACCAGAAGGGTGCTTCCGTCGGCGACCGGACGGGTAAGAATGCGGTTTACCGTAGGCACATGGCTGGGGTCTACAGAGGTAGGCGCAACCGAAAAGTCCCACACCAGTTCGCCGGTTTTTCGATCTATTGCATACACCCCTGCAGCTGTAGTGCCCAGCACAAGCAGATTGCCTGAAATAACAGGGCCTGCCCCCGATATATAGTCGAGCAGTACCGGCTTTTTCCACATCAATTCACGGTTGGCGTTGATGGCGAATACGGCTGGATACGAGTTGGTAAAGTAGATGTTGCCCTTGTTGTCTACGGCAGGAGTATTTGTAATGGGGTATCTGGTTTTGAGCGTCCAGTAGAGCTGCCCTGTTTCACGGAAGCAGAGCAGGGTTTGCCCGTCTGCCAGATAGATCAGCCCTTTTTTGATTACCGGAGTAATAGAGTCTGCACCTGCAACAACCGATTCTTCCCACCGCTGGGTAGCGCTGGCTATGGTAACAGCATGCAGCATGTTGTTGGAAGTTGCGAAATAGAGGTCTCCACCGTCTTCCGTCATGTTGCCCATCAGGCCCACCTGAGTATCCAGTCCCTTGCCGAATGCATTGGGCAGCGGCTGACCGGTCTGAACATCCAGTCCGTATAGTTTTCCGTTGGCGGCGCCAAAGTAAACGCTGCCCTGCCACACAATTGGAGTGGTGGTGACACCGCCGTTGATCAGCTTGAATGCAGGGTATTTCAGTTTGCCCGTGCTGGCATCAAAGGCATACAGTCCATCGCCTGTAGGCACAAAAAGCGTGCCGTCGCTGTAAGCCGGCGTTGCCAGAGCAGGCTGCGACATAACGGCTCCATCGGGATACACCCATTTGCGTGCGCCCGTAGCAGAGTCGAGTGCATACACTTTCTTCCCGGTCGCAAAAAACACCATATCGCCGCCCATCACAGGCCCTGCTGCACTTCCGGAGCTGGCTGGCCCCGTGTACTTCCACAATACCGCCATGGGAGCCTGCAGAGCGGCGGCATCATCCTGTGCCTGGGCAGGCACTGCACTGCGCAAAGCAAGCGATGCTGCCAAAACCATGCAGCCCGACGCGCATACCGACAGAGCGCGGCGCATCTTTACTGGCACACAAATACCGTTTTTTGGCATAATTCTGAAAACCCCTTCACCTGTGGAGGAATATTTGCAGTCTGGAGCTAAAACAGGAGTGACAGGCGTTGTTCTGGATGGGTTTAGCAAAGCAGACGCTTTTTTGAACCCTATTGATACATTATAGACATACCGGCAAAAAAAGTCAAGCGATATTGCTACATTGCCGGTAAAGAGGGCGAATACCCTCAGGAGGCGTATATGCTTACCAGCAATCAGCTATCTGAATTCAGGGAAATTGGGTTTTTGCATGTGGGGCGCGTTATGAGCGATGATGAAGCAGACACGCTGTGCCGCCGCATGCATGCAGTGGCAGACGGCCAGCAGGAAGGCGCAGAAGCTGTGCGCAACCTGAACGGAGATCAGGAAAACATAGTTGTTCAGATTGTAAACATCTGGCAGGCCGATCCTCTCTTTCGCCAGCACCTTTACCACCCGGAAATTACTGCCATGGCAGCCGAATTGATGCAGGCCGGCACAGTGCGTGTATGGCACGACCAGGTGCAGTACAAGCCGCCGCGCACAGGCGGCCCTACCTACTGGCACCAGGATCACCCCTACTGGCCGGTTATTCAGCCGGCAGACCTTGTGAGCTGCTGGGTGGCGCTGGATGATGCTGATGAAGAAAACGGCTGCATGTGGATGGTGCCCCACAGCCACCACTTCGGCCCATACTGCGGAGGAACCATAGGCACCAACACCACTACCTGGATGCCAGCCCCCGATCAGGAGAGCCTCTCTTCAGGTTTGGAGGTAAATGCCGTACCCTGCCCGGTACGCAAGGGCCATGCGCTGTTTCACCACTGCCTTACCTGGCATGGCGCCCGCCCAAACCGCACGGAGCGCGGCAGGCCGGCCATTGCAGTGCACTATATGCCTGGCTGGACCCGTTATGAAAAAGAGCCTGGCAAAGCGCATCTGGTAGAACATCACATCACAGTAAAGCCGGGGGAAATTCTGCAGGGTGAAGGGTTTCCCACAGTGTGGGAAAACGGAAAGCCCTGCCCCTCCCCGCGCTAGGTTTCCCTGTCTCACAGCAAAGACCGCTCCCCGAAATGGGGAGCGGTCTTTGACTTTGCACGCTTGCGCACTTAGGCGGCTTTTTTGCTGCTTTCTTTCACAATCTGCAGCGAATGAGTTTCCCTGCTTGCTGCTTTTGCCACACGGAAACGGGAGACCAGCTGCTGCAAATGCTCGGCCGTACTTCCCAGTTCGGCGGCAGCGGCGTTTACCTCCCGTACATTGTTGTTCTGCTGCTCTATCGACTCGGAAATGCGCTGGGCAGACGCCGCCACTTCTTCTGCAGAAGCGCTCAGTTCCTCCGCTCCCGCAGCACTTTCCTGGCTGACTGAAGCTACCGAAGAAATAGCGGCAGAGACCACATCGGCGCTGGAAGCAATCGATTCTGCCATTCGGGTACTCTGGTCTGTCTGCTGCCGAACAGTGTCTACAGTTGCTCCCACTTCCTGCACAGAGGCTGCCATCTGTTCGGTAATTGCACTTACGTTCTCTACCTCTGCAGCAACACGCTCGGCCGCCTGCAATATCTGCAGCAGTGAAGAACCTGCCTCTTCACTGCGCGCCGAACCTGCCGCCACTTCCTGGCTGCTTGCATTCATCGCCCGAACAGAATCATCTACTCCCTGCTGCACCTTGTAAATCAGACTGCTCACCTCGTTGGTAGCGGTAGTGGCGCGTTCTGCCAGTTTACGCACTTCATCTGCCACCACCGCAAAGCCGCGGCCATGCTCGCCAGCCCGCGCAGCTTCTATGGCTGCATTCAGCGCCAGCAAATTGGTCTGCTCGGCTATCTGGTCTATGGTCTCTACGATCGCACCAATCGCCTGCCCCATTTTGCCCAGTTCTTCCACTTTCTGCGCAGATACCTCAACCTGCTCTTTAATCTTGCTCATGCTTGCAATGGTCTGCTCTACAGAGCGGGTGCCGCTCATGGCAACCTCGCTTGCCCTGCGTGCGCCATCTGCCATCTGCTGAGATGAACGCGCCACTTCTTCCACAGCGCTGCCTGCCTGCCGCATGGCATCGCTGGCCTGAACGGTGGTTTCCATCTGCAGTCTGCTGCTTTCCTTCATCTGCCTGAGTACCGAAAGCAGCTGCTCCATCTCATGCGCTGCTTCTGTTGCAGCCCGCGCCTGCTGCTCGCTGCCTTTGGCCATTTCCTGGCTGGTAGAGGCCGACTGGTCTGCTGCACCGGCCACTTCCTGCATAGAACTTGCTATCTCCTGAGAAACCCCTTCACTTTGCTGCGCAGCGCCTAAAAGCTGGGCGCTGGTAGAAGCTACCACATTTGAACTTGCTGCTACCTCGGCCACCAGCCCCGAAAGGAACACGCGCGCCTGTTCGTAGCTCAGAATAGTGCTTTGCACCTTCTCCAGCATAGAGTTGAAGGTTTCTATCATCCTGCCAATCTCATCCCTGCGGTTTATGTCAATAGGGGGGGTCGTTGGAATCACACTCACTGTAAGGTCGCCTTGCTGCAATGCCGCCATTGCTTCATTCAAATTGGTGAGGCACTGGTTTCTTAGGCGCTCCAGGCGTTCTGCCAGTATGCCCATAGGCAGTACAATCAGGCGGCTGATATACCAGCCAACCGCTGCGGTAAGCAGCACATCAAGCAAGAGAAAGAGATTGATCAGTTCTCGTGATTTCCTGACAGCAACAGCATCCTGGCTGGCAGTTTTTGCATCACTGTCTTTCTTCCAGTCAACAAAGCCTGCAATGTCCTTCCCTACCTTTGCCAGCGCTGTCTGGTTTGCTGCTGCTGTTGTCAAAACATTGCCGCTTGCATCAAGATACTTCTGCCAGTCTGCAGCAATGGTTTTTACAAGCGCTTTTCCCTGAGCTATGTGCAGCATGGGCTGCAGTTTGGAGAGATTTGCCTGAAATGTCTGCTGACCGCTGCTCTGTTCTGCCTGATAACGACTGCGTTCTGCATTGGAAGCGGCGGTAACCAGCTTGTTTTCAATCATTTCCTGCTTCAGTACTTCTGAATGAAGGCTGGCTGCCTGGCCAAAAATCAATTCATCTTTCTGACTGATAAGCAGCGCCTGCACTGTTTTGTTCCACTGCGCTAAGCCCACTCCTCCCATTACCATAGCGATAGCAATGCTCATGCCATAGCCTGCTGCCATCTTTCCTACTGTTTTCAGATTTGCAAACCACTTCATCATTCTGCTCCTTCAAGGTCTTGTACGTTCGCGCGCTTTTCTTTTTTAACGCTTCACTGCGCTCTTGAAACTTTGTGTTGTGATACAATATTCTGTATTGAGAATATTGTTGATAAAACTGGTAAAAACATGAGGGACAATAATCATATCATTGTTTGCTGCAGTTGGTTTTTGCCACAATTATTTACTTTTTATAGAAAAATGCCGGCTGAAGGCGCGATACCATTCAACGCAAAAGCAAGTAAAATAATACGTAACCTTTTCTGATATAGAGGCTTTACTGCGATGCTCTATTACCTGCTGTTTCATACCTTCAAATTTCTGTTGCGAATCATCTACTTCCTTACTGGCGGGATAGTTGTTGAAGGGCAGGAAAATCTGCCCCATACAGGCGGTGTGCTGATTACCCCCAATCACATCAGCGATGCTGACCCCTACACTGTAAGCTATGCACTACCGCGTTACTGCTATACTATGGCGAAATCTGAATTGTTTGAGGTGCCTGTGCTGGGAACCCTGATTCGCCTGCTGCATGGTTTTCCTGTAAAGCGCTACACAGCAGACCGCACTGCGCTGCGAACAGCAGAAAACTACCTGAAACAGGGCAGTGCCGTTGTGATTTTTCCTGAGGGGCAGGTGAGCGAGTTTGGAAACCTGCTGCCCATGCTGCCAGGGGCGCTGCTGGTTGCACGGCGCGCCAATGTGCCCATAGTGCCTGTAGCCATTGTGCATACCAATCTGCTGGTGCCCTACAAAGCTGTGCTGCCCCGGCGCATCGGCAAGCCCATCCGAGTTATTATAGGCAGACCGGTACAGTTTTCTGAACTGAGCGGCGGCCTGAGCGGTTCTGCAGCAGTAGAGGCTGCCGCACAAAGTCTGCACGGCATTTTGCTGCAGATGACTGGGCAGCATGCTCAGAACAGCGTTATATCGTCTGCCGCCTCAGAACCTGAATAAGATACTATTTCCAGTTCGGGAGGCTTACCTACAGCCAGGGGTTTTTGTGTAGCAAACACCGTGTGGTTATCGGTGCCTGTACGCATCTGCTGTACCGCCTCTGCTTCTTTCTCTGTAAGGCTCAGCTCATCTCTTAAGCCAATGAGCGGATCATATACATGGTTGAGCCGCTGACGCAGCAGGTCGTGAAATTGAAAGGCAATCACAATGCTCTGAATGTCGGAGATTACCCGGTTGTTCTGATCGCACATTTTATCAAGCAAAATGCGGGTATCTGCATCTGAAGCCCGAATGGTGTCGAGCAGGCTGTTGAGTTCTCCCTGTGCCTCGCAGCTTTCCTCCAGGCTCCTTACAGCTGTCTCGCCCAGTGAGCCAATCAGCCTGCGGTTTTCACAAGTAAGCGCATCAGTCAGACCGCGCATGGCCTCTGCCGTAGTTTTCGATCTTTCTGCCAGCTTGCGCACCTCCAGCGCTACTACCTGAAAACCACGCCCTTCCGCGCCGGCGCGCGCTGCTTCTATAGAAGCATTGAGTGCAAGCAGTGTGGTTTGCGCCGCTATGCTGTTGATGTTGTCCAGCAGGCCCTCCAGCCGATCAATTTCAGCAGAAAATGCCTCCATCTGTTTTGCAGCACGAGATACATCACGGCCTGTGGCAAGCATGCGGTTTACAAAATGTTCTATCAGCCTTGCAGCGCGTTCTGAAACGCGCATAATGCTGGTCTCGTTTTCAGCGCCTAAAAACTCGGTCAGTTTGCCAACCGTCGCTCTGGCTTCTTCTGATATCTGGTAAAAAGACTGTATCGCCCCCCCCACAGCCTCCTCCGCTTCGTGCATCGAGACCATTACCTGACCGCTCAGGTTGTCTGCCAAAGCTGCCACCCTTCGGCTCAAGGCCAGCCGTTCCTGCCTCTGCATTCCTGCTTCCTGCTTCTTCTCATTGCGCTGTTCACGCACCATACGCATTTGATGCAGCTCTTCTGCCAGCAGGCCGCACTCTTGCATGGCAAGCTGCTGATCTTCAGCAAGCGCTGCCAGCGCCTCTTCCTGCTGCTGCAGTTCGTGCTGCAGCGATTCTGTTTTATGCGTCAGTTCTGTACAAAGGGCATGCAGCTCTCCATTTTCTATTTTTTGCTTCTGCATCTCTTCTTCTGCTGCTGCGCTCAGCAGCTGCTGCTGTTTGCTGTCGGCATTACATTTCCACATCCAAAGCGCAGAAACGCATAATGCCGCCAGCAGTGCGGCAGCAGAATGGGCAGACACTGCTGCAGCGATTCCGCAAAGCAGGGCGCCTATCCATGCAGCCAGGGTACGATGTCGCATATTGTTCTCCCGCAAAAATTGCCAGTTGTTGCAGCAATTATCGGTCTGTTCTTTTTCTGCTTGAGGATAACCTATAGAAAAAGAGGCAGCATGCCACAATTCCAGTGCCCCCGAAGGGAATTCACAAGTCATGAAGCCCATTTTTCCGACACACACTGCTTGCTAAAGCAGAATTGAGGGAAGTTTTATGACTGCAAATGAACTTCACCAGTCTACTCTGGCTTATATTCGTTTTCGGCAAAGCGGCGAAAGCATTTGCGGCAGGCTGAAAGAGATTGTGCATCAGTCTGCACTTTTCCATACCTATCGTGTTTTGCAGCAATCAAATGAAAACAGGGTGGGAAAATCAGTAGAAATCATTACGGTGCAAAATGGCAAAACCGGGCTTTATTCTGGCATTGTGCAGAAAGAATCAGACCATCAGATGCTGATTGCATGGGATTTGCCTGGAAAAGTTTTTGCCAGGACAATGACAATGAGCTTTGCATGCCGATTTAGCGCCCGCTGGAAAACAAACAAAGGCAGCTGGCAGAACGCATCTGTGAGTGAAATGAGTGTAAGCAGCCTGACAATACAAGGCAGCCAGCCATTTCCTGAAGCCGAAATGCTCGAACTCGAACTCGAACTCAGCACAGATGCAGGCGGCGCCGGGCGTGTAAAAGCATTGGCGCGCATAGTGTCTGCCGGCAAACAGGGCGGAAGCGGGTATGCCGCAGAATTGATGTGGGCAAAATTTTACGAGGATTCAGAAAGCATTATTCAGCAGTGGGTGGATGAACAGCTGGATAAGTAGCGCCGCTGTAGTACAGCCCAGCTTGAACAAGAAGCTTGCCGCCCGAAACAGAAAGAGGCGAGATTGAAGTGGTTTCGCAGCAAAAAGCGGCCTCGGCAGCGAGGCCGCTTTTATTTTCGGTATCTGTGCAGCAGCTAGTCGCCGTTTGCCTGCAGCATGCCTGCCGCCTGCATAGTCAGACTGTCTGCCATAGGCATGCCCTGCCACAGACTATTGCCCCAAATCAGATTGCCGTCTGGCAGATCGGTAATAAGCGCATTGCCCCAGATAAGGTTGTTGCCCCAAATCAGGTTGCCATCCGGCAGTGCACTGGTGAGGCCGTTGCCCCAGATAAGATTGCCGTCTGGCGTGCTGCCGTTCAGCAGACCGTTGCCCCAAATCAGGTTGCCGTCTGGCAGCTGGCTCGCATTGCCCCAGATAAGGTTGTTGCCCCAAATCAGGTTATTTCCCCAAATCAGGTTGTTGCCCCAGATAATGTTGCCGTCCGGCTGGGTAAGCATATTGCCCCAGATAAGGTTGTTGCCCCACACTACATTTTGAAACGAGAGGGAGCCGTTTGCATTAAGAGTCACCGAGGGGCTGGAAGCAGTTGTGCCAGCAGGCACCACATAGGGGCAGTTCATTGCTGCAGGAATGTTGAGGTACCCCAGCCCGTAGGTAAACGGGTCGCCGTTTCCCCAGGGGTCTGCCGAAAGCATCAGGCGCGCCTTTACGGTATCTGGCGAGAGTGAAGGGTACTTGGAGAGCATAAGCGCGGCTGCGCCTGCCACTACCGGTGTTGCCATTGAGGTGCCTGAGAGTCGGAAATACATTCCTGCCGGCCCTCCGCCTCTGTAATCGGCAGGGTTCACCCGGTTGGCAGGATAGTTTTTGTACAGGGTGCTTCCAAATGCAGTAAGGCTGTCTATCTGGTTGCCAGGGGCCACCAGGTCTGGCTTCACCACATAATCTATGGCGCTTGGCCCGCGGCTGCTGTAGGTGCAGATAGTAGAGTGCGAGCGCACCGAGCTGCCGTTGCCGTTCATGGCTCCCACGGTGATTACATCCGGGTCGTTTGCCGGCGAATTAATGGTGCCGTACACTGTTGGGCTGTTAGGGTCGGAGGGGATGCTGCGTCCTTCATTGCCGGCCGCAACCACCACAACAATTCCATCTTTCCAGGCTTTTTCGCACTCCTGGCAAAGCGGGTCGGTGGTATAGCTTTGCGTAACGTTGGTGCCCAGGCTCAAATTGAGTACGCGAATATGGTACTGCTGCTCATGGTAGATGCACCACTGTATTCCCTCTATTACGCCGCTCACTGTGCCCGAGCCGTTTTTATCCAGCACTTTTACCCCCACCAGCGTAACAGCCGGTGCGGTTTTATTGAGCGGGGCGCTGTATCGAAACAGCTTGGACATAAGCCCTGTACCTGCAACTATGCCCGCTACATGTGTGCCATGCCCGTAGTCATCGTAGGGAGCGGGGCGTCCGTTTACAAAATCTTTCCAGCCAACAATGCGCCAGGGAAGCAGGTCAGGCTGCGGGGCAATACCAGAATCTACAATAGCAACCGTTACGCCCTGGCCGGTAGTGCCATACTGCTGCTGCTGGGTGGCGCCTACTATCTCTGAAGTATAGTCTGCACATGCCTGTACTGTACGATCGAGAGAAATATGCAGTATGTGCGGGTTACGCAGAAGCGCTGCGATTTGCAGGGGGGTTAGCCGGGCTGTAAACAGCGACTTGCCCGCAAGGGGCTTGATTGCAAATGAGACCTGGCCCGCCGCCTGAAACAGAGGTGAATGCACTCCATGTTCCATAGGTAAACGCCGGTCTGTTTGAATTATCACGGGCAGCGCAGACTGATGCACGCTCCCAGCCATTTTTTGTGCAAGGGCGGCATCTGTTTTGCTGTACACCGGGGCTGCAAATGCTGGAAATGAAGACGTACATGCCATCAGCGCGCCAAGCAGCGCTGTGCTAAAGGATACACAGTGTGCGTGCTTCGGGGAAAGCAGCGCAAAATTAAATTGTTTGGGAGACACTACTACCTCCTTCGCTATTTTGCGAGGTACTACGGAAGAGTGACAAAACCCCGTATAAAGAACCGGGTTTATATTTATTGATACAGAGCGTTTAATGGGGGAGAGCTGAAAGTATGAACGCCCTGTATTATTATTGGTATGACCACCCTGCTTTTACAGCAGTATTTTGAGTGCTGATTCATACCCTGCTGGCAATATTACCAGTTAAACTGCAAAATTCCTTCTTTCTGAAAGATAGCAACATAACTTTCGCACAAATCACTGTTGTAAATGTATATACAGCATTTCACTAAACACTTGTGTTTTATCGCAATAAGCTAAACAGAGAGTACAAGCAGGAGTTTGGGCATGTATGGGCAATATAAGCTTATAAATTTGTGAACCCAATGCTTTATCGCATACGTTAGAAAAATGGAGGAGAGTATGAACGCATACACGGTGATAGCTCTGTTCGGCTTTGCCGGCCTGCTGTTTATGGCGCTGCCGGGGGTGCTGCGTCACGGCCATGGCACTGCTATGCACCGCTCTGCCCACCACATTTCCACCAGCACATCAGCCCGCGTACTGGGTCAGCTGGTCTACCTTGCAGAACCGCGGGTGCTCTTCAGCATACTCGCCCTCTTCGGGTCGTTTGCACGCGCAATGCAGATGGCAGGGCTGAATAGTGCAGCAGCGGCAGGCATAGGGCTGGCCGGCGCTTTGCTGGCAGAAAGAATGGTTGTAAACCGTATCTGGAATCTGCTGATGGGGTTTGCCGGAAAACCTGCTACTCCGCTGGTGCAGCTTACCTTCACAGAAGCAACAGCGGTTACCCCGTTTCACAACGGCAAGGGGGTGGTGCAGGTGATTAGAGATGGCAGAGCGGTTCAGATGGCAGCACACCTCACCCCAGAACAGAGCGCTCTGCCTGTGCAGGTGGGAGACCGCCTGCAGGTTGCTGAAGTAGATGCCGCTCATGAAAGACTTACTGTACTGCTGCACTAGAATACAGCACAAAAACTTACTGCCTAAAGAGGAGATTGAAAAATGCTGACGGCTGTTTTAATTGGACTGGGGGCGCTGCTGGGCGCTATCATTCTTGTTTCTATTGTGGTTACCACCTTTCTGCGCAGCGTAGACGCAGGAGAGATTCTGCTGGTGAACTGGTGGAAGGCAGGCGGTCTGCGTATTTTTCGCGGACCCACCAAGGCGTTTGTTGTGCCGCTCTTTACACAGTCCAGGTCTATTCCGGCACAGGCAATCAATGTGGATATTGAAATTACCGACCAGACAGCCGACATCGATCAGGATGCCCGCCCTGCTCCTGTAAAGGTAACGGTGCGTGCCTCCGCCATTGTGAGCGTAGGAGAAGATGATTCTATGGTGAATACTGCCGCCAACAAATTCTTCTCAAAACCGAGCATGGAACAGCTTTCCACCCTCACCGATGTGCTTTCCTCGGCTGGCAGGCGCGCCATCAACCTGCTCAAGCACGACCAGTTATTCAACTCCCGCACCTCATCGGCTCCCAGCCAGGCGCTCGTACAGTCTTCTGGCACGGGCGTTGCTCTGGTACAGCGGGGAGATGATGACGAATTGGCAGTAATTATCAAGGAAGCCTGTTCGCGTGAACTGATGGACCTTGGCCTCACCTTCAACAGCCTCAACATCAAGGCGGTATTGAGCGAGGTTGCCGAGGCCCGCAGACGAGAAAGCGCAGCACGCGCGCGCGCAAGCGCAGATGTGGTGCAGGCTCAGGAAGAACGCCGTGCGCGTGTGGCGCAGCTGGAAGCCCAGCAGCAGGTGAATGACCAGGAGCGCGCCCTCAACATGCAGATTGCCTCAAACGGAGCGGCAGTGGCCCGCGCCGAGGCGGAAAAACAGGTGGCAGTGCGCCAGCAGCGCGAGGCAGAACTTACTGCCTCGCAGATCACCCAGGCGCGCGCAGATGCCGAGCAAAACGTGATTCAGCAGGAGGCAGAAGGAAAGGCACAGGCTGCCCGCATACGCGCCGTGGCAGAAGCGGAAGCAGAAGCGATTCGCATGAAAGCTCAGGCGCTTCTGGAAGCGGGCGGGGCGTATCTCGATCTGCGCAAACTGGAACTAGCCCCTCAGCTTACACACGAGGTCGCAGGCGCACTTGCCAACGGCCAGTTTGTAAACTTTGGCACATCGGGTGAGGGAGGGCACAGTGCAATTTCTTCGGGGTCAGACGATGTTCTGCGCGTAGTGCAAACCCTTATGGCTGCCCAGGTAGTTACTGGCGGCGCCATAGGCGCGAAAAAAGAAAACGGCGCCTCAGAGCAGGCAAAGCCTATGCAGCAGCCGGTGCTGCCAGCCGGCATTGCACCGCCCAAAACACCGCCAAATACCCGCTGATGTTTGCAGGAACTGTTTTGCCTGCCTGATGCGTTATAGGGCTGTTAGGTGATCTACTACCTTGTCTGGAGAAAATTGCATGACTGCCGAAAGCATTGGGCTGGTATGGTTTCGAGGAGGACTGCGACTGCAGGACAACAGCTGCTTTCATACCGCGCTAAAAGAAAACAGGCAGGTTTTCTGCTGCTTTATACTGGATGACCATTATATGCGCGGCCCGGACATTGGCGCAGCAAGAGCCTGCTTTCTGCTTGAAACCCTTGCCCTGCTTGATCAAAGTCTGCAAAAACTAGGCGCACAGCTTATTGTGCGCCGTACGGCCGACGCTGTTCATGAAATAGCGGCGCTGGCGCATGAGGTTGGGGCAGCACGCGTTTACGCAAACCAAGACTACCTGCCCTACCCTCTGCGCCGCGATGCACAGGTGCAGGAACTGCTGCGCAGCGATGGCAGGCAGCTGTGCCTGCACGAAGACCTGCTGCTGGTACCGCCCCGGCTGGTGCTCACTGCGCAGGAGACCCCCTACACGGTATTCACGCCGTTCAAGCGCAAATGGGAAACTCTGCTGCAAACCCCCTCCAGATACCAGAGCGAGCCTCTGCTGCACAAACTGAAAACAGATAAGCGTTTCCCCTCTTCCTCTGTACCTGAGCTATCCGAATATGGCATGAGCCTGAAGCAGAATATTGAGCCGGGCGGAGAAGAGAGGGCGCTGCAGCAGCTTGAACGCTTTGTGAGCAGCGGCCTGCCCGAATACCATCTAAATCGCGACCAGTGCGCCTTGCTGCACTCTACCTCTCGCCTTTCTATGCATCTGAAATGGGGCACGCTTTCCATTAGAGACTGCTACCGTGCGGCACGGAGGCAGGGAGGGCCGGGCGCGGATAAATGGATTGATGAACTAGCCTGGCGCGAGTTTTTTTACTCAGTAACCTACCACTTTCCCCATACGCTGCAAGGACCCATGCTGCCCGAATACAAAGACTTTCCGTGGAGCGATAATCAGGAACACCTGCAAGCCTGGAAAACGGGAAATACAGGCATTCCATTTGTAGATGCCGGCATGCGCCAGCTCAACCAGACAGGCTGGATGCACAACCGCCTGCGCCAGGTGACTGCCTCCTATTTGTGCAAAGACCTGCTGATTCACTGGCAGGAAGGTGAACGCTACTTTATGCAGATGCTGGTAGACGGCGACTGGCCCTCAAACAACGGCGGCTGGCAGTGGGTTTCAGGCAGCGGAGTAGACCCCCGCCGCGCTACGCGAATATTCAACCCCATTCTGCAGCAGGAACGCTATGACCCAGATTTCGCCTACGTGCGGCAGTGGGTGGAAGAATTCGGCACTGCCCGCTACCCCCTGCACCCCCTGGTCACTCACGAAGAAGGCCGCCGATGCTACCTGGATGCGTTTCAGCGCTCAGCGGCAGGCAGGCAGGCGCTGCGCGAACAACACCGGGAAACTGCTGCACAAAGCAGGCAGAATCGGCTGTTCGAGTAGCGCCTTTTTGTATCAGGCTATTTTGCACTGCTGTAGGCAAACTCTCCCTGCCCTATCGACCAGTTGTTGCCGAAAAAGCCTGCCATCAGCACGCCTGTTTCCCCTTCTGTAAGCACGCTGGTATTCAGCACGGTACAGTCTGGCCATGCCAGCCCCGAAACAAAAATAGGCAGGCGGCTAGTGAGGCGCATTCCTGCCAAACCGGTGCCGCCAACTACCCCCACACAGGCGGTAGCGCTGCCAGCCCTGGGGCGCAGAAACAGGCAGGCGAGATTTGTGCCGGCAAACAGATGAGCGCCAGCCTTCACCTGATTTTCGGTTACCTGCACAGGCGAGCCAGAAAGCAGCGCCGGCCAGGCGCTGTTGGTGTCTGCATTTCCATAAAGAATAACAGAGCGGTTGGGGTTTTTGCCAGCCTGAAAACTGGTATCGGGCATTACCTTTACAGACCCGTTTCCCCTGTACCAAAACGTTTCAGCATCGTAGCGGGCCTTGTGCCTCGCCCATGCGTTTTCTGCCGGTGTGCCGTGCGTGCCGTATACCAGACAGAAATCGTGGTTGAAGGCCAGTTTGAAGGGGCCGCTGCGCTGAGGGGTTTTGAAACGGGAAGAAAGCGGCGGGGTAGCCAGCCAGGTATTGCCTGTGTGCTGCAGCCACAGCCTGCCCGAAGCGGGCCAGTGGGCAACAACCGTTTTATCGTCATCCAGCTTGATTCGCACATCGGCCCCCGGCTGCAGCAGCCTGGTTAGGTTGATGCTCAAACAGGCCAGATTGTGCGTTGTTCCATGAAACAGCCGCTGGCCGGGGTCGAATACAATGTCTGCACTGCCTGGCAGCATGGCATGGTGCAGCTCTTCCAGGGTCATCCAGTAATCTCGCGCAGTCACCCCAGGGTTCACCGTGGTGAACTGCAAATGCCGCATCGAAGCCTCCGGCGCCAGTACATGATGTGCAAAAAACTGATACATGGGCCGCCAGTCTACGCAGTCTGCACCAGGTTCTTTTGAAACATCCCACCAGTGCCCGGCTCCCGGCTGAAAGTGATACTGAAAATCATGGTGAAATTTCGCCAGATACTTTACCATGAACTCGGCTTCATTGGGAGGAACGGTATGATCTGCCAGGCCCTGCAGCACATATACCCCTTCCTGCGCGTAGTTGTGCCCCATCAAAAGCGTGTTGCTGGCATTGTTTGCCCGTTCAAACATTGCCTGCACCGGGGTGGGGGCTGCGGGCGGCTTCATGCCCAGATAGTATTGAAAACTTATCCACGCAGCGCTCGGCCCAATAGCGGCAAACCTGTCTGGGTAAAGCACGCCAACCTGCCAGGTTCCATGCCCGCCCATCGAGTGGCCTGCCAGATAGGTACGCTTTACGTCTACAGGCAGGGTATGCTGCGCAATGTGCAGCACCTCCAGAGCGTCCAGCCTGCCCCAGTCTTCCCAGTCGAAGCCAAAAGGTCTGCGATTGGTGGGAGCCACAAAAGTCAGCCATGATTTCGACTCGTAGGCATCGGCCTGCCCAATCGCTTCCACGCCTGCGCCATGCAGAGTGAGGCAAAGCGCCGGCAGCCTTTTTTGACCGGGCAGCGGGTGCGCAGGATTGATGGCATAGTACTGCACACTGCCGTCTATGCCGCTCACAAAGGTCTTTTTACAAGTTTCATACGGGCCGCGCACCCGCAGGGAAAGCGATACAGTGCCAAGCAGGCGTCCATGCTGCAGCAGCCGCAAAGTTACCGGCAGGGAGGCATCGGCCTTTTGCGAGGGGTAGTTCACGCGAAACATCAGCTTGCGCGCCGAATAAGGCAGCATTTGCGGCAGCGGGGTGTACACAGACCTCGCGCCTCGGGCGGAAGCCTCTATCTCCATGCCGCTCTGCACTAAGTTGGTATCGTTGAGAACAGGCAGTGCGCCAAACACCTGCCCCCTGCCTTGTGCAGGCACGTCTGGCAGGGTGGTGTCTGCCAGGCTCAGGGTGACTGGTGAGGCAGAGGGAGTGAGTTTCACTTGCAGGCTGCGCGAGTCGCAGAGAAAAAGCAGGTCGTTTCTTCCTGCCCTGAGGTGAATGGGCAATGGCAGCGTGCCGTTTGCGTATACATCGCCGGGCTGCAGCGTGCCGTTCACATATGCCAGCAGGTCTGCACGCGCATCCATAATAACGTTTTCAGGCTGCGCCAGCATAACCACCACGTCTGCATAGCCCCCTCGCAGTACTGCAGCAGTTTGGTTGTCTCCCACCGCAGCAGCCTTCCATGCCGCCGTTTTGCCATCTGGCAGCTGCACAGTGTCTCCTGCTGCAGGGGGCTTCCATTTACCCTGCACAATGCTTGCCTCTACAGGGTCGGAAGCAATGGGCACCCTGCCAGAGCGCCCCACCGCGGGAAGAACAAGCACCTGCTGCAGAGGCAGAGGCACAGCAGCGGAGTCAGCGCCTGCTGCCAGGGCAGGCACTGCACAGAGGGTAAGGAGGGCACAGGAGAGAGCTGTTTTCACAAAAAATCCTCCAGATTATTGTTGTGTAAATTGTACCCTGTGAATCGGTCGCTGCCGCTCTCAGCTTCTGCGTTTACAGGCAGGTGTGAGTATAAGGCCCTCACCTCTGCCTTGCCGCTTCTCAGTGGGGCAGCGCATCAAGGTCTACCTCAGGTGCAGCCCCGGAAGGCTTGCGCTGCAGCTCCTGCATATAGGTGCATGTTTCCGGCACAAACCCTCCGTTTACAAGGTAAAAGCGGTCACCGACAACGCCGCATCCCCTGTCCAGCCGGTCTTTGCGACCGTTGTCGGTGAAGGTGAAATGGGCGGTAGTCAGTTCCTGCCAAGATGAACCCTGGTCCATAATCCACTGCGGGCCAAATTCGGCAAGGCGGGTTTCGTATCCGTTTACCCCGGCAAAGTCTTCGTTGAATGAGTAAAGCCCGTTCAGCCAGCCGCCATCGTGAGGGGCGCGAAAGCTGGCAATGAGACCCCATGCTTTTTTTTCTGGAAAGTAGAAATATCCGCTGTAAACGGTGGCCGTTCCTTCTGGTTTGGCAGTTACCAGAAACCGGTATGTTTCGTTTTTGTGCCAGTGGTATACCAGGTGGCTGTGCAGACCGGTGCCTTCATTGCCAAACCCGCCTACATATACCCCTTTGCCATGTGCAACCAGAGTAACCTGGTTGTTTACATCTACCTTGTCTCTCTGCATATGCTCCTGACCGCTGTCCCACACAGAGAAAATAATTCTTCGCTCGGTGGGGCTGTTTACCTGAATGCCAAAGTACCCCCGCGAGAAACCACAAGCCATGTAGTATGACCAGAGCGGAGTGCGCCGTACAGTAACTTCATTGTAAAAAGCAGCTATTCTGCTGTGCGGCGGATAGCTGTACCAAAGGTGTACTGATGGACAAGCGCCGTTGGGGCTTTTGTGAAAATGGGCCTCGCGCACCGCCGACCCAGACAGCAGCAGAGCCGCAGGGCTGCCGTAGGTAGCCCCGGAACGGGCAAGCCCCGACAATTCAAACCGAACTGTGCCCGGTCTGTGTATGCGAAAAGCGCCAAAGTTTGCTGTCGCCATTTTTCGACTGCCTTCGACAGACACTGCTTTCTTGCGGCCGGCGCATTGCATTTGCAGGCGAACCTTCTGGCCGGGGGGCAGCTGCAGAGACACACCGATGCGAAGCAGACCCGGCTGGCGCAGAACCCCGTACCACACAACGCTTTCCCTGCGGCTGCTCCAGCCTGTCACCACGCTCTGGCTGATCTGTATCCCGTTGGGGTCTGGCTGCCCATAGGCTGTATAGGCTGGCACAGAAAGAAATGCAGATGCCCGCACCGGTCTGGCAGCAATACAGATGGAAAGCAGTGGAAAAAGAATTAGAAAGGGAAGTTTTACTGGGTCTGGCATCAAAAAGCTCCTTTGCAAAAAGTACAGTTTGTCAACTGCATCAGGGGCGCGGGTGTGACGGAATGGTAAGCCGGGGCACTCCCGCAGGCAAACTGGCAGAGGGATGAGTGACAATACCGCCCTGCTGAGGCGGAATTCTGCTTTGCATCTCTCTGGATATGCTAGGTGGAATGGCTGCCGAGGGCTTTTTTGCACAGCCGCTTAGAAAAAGCAGACTTGTTGGCAGCATGAGGCACAAACATCTGCAGACACTTTTTTGCATGTTTGCATTCTCCATAAATCTGAAAACGGGGCAGGCGTCAGCTGCCCCGTCCCGCACTGCATTAGTTGTCCTGAATGGCCCACATTTCGGGTTTAGAGCTTCCCCAGTGAATCCATTTGGCATGGTCATCGCCAAAAATAGCGTTGAAGCCTCCGTTGTGCCTGTCACGCACATAGAAGCCATGGTACAGGCCGATTTTCTGGTTGTTGTGCAGTCTCACCCAGCCGTAGTCGGTGTCATCATCTGTTCCCATGTCTGTCCAGTCGCCTTCTGCTATCCATATAGAGCCGGAGGGGTTTTGTACGGCAGCATCTGGTACAGAATCGCCGTCCCAGTATGCAGATGGATCATCTGTGAGAATGTAGCCAGACTTGTCTGCTGCATTGAAAGAGGGTTCTACCAGTGCAGCGGCCGGCCAGTTAGCAGCACCTGGCTGTATGGCATTCCATATCCAGCTGGTCTGGTTGCATCCCTTGCAGCCCGAGTCTGTGTTTGCCGGGTTGGGGGGCACATTTTGCCCGCCCGGCCAGCTTTCGTAATACAAATCGGTAACATCCCCCGTTGGGCAAACAAAAATCTGTCTGTTTTTAATGTAGGGCTGCAGGTTTTCTTCCCAGTCTACCAGGGCATACCCCGGCCCAAAACCAGGCGAATACACGTTGTTTCCCTGTATGCCGTAGCTGAACACCACCCAGGTATCATCGTAATCCTGCATGTACATATGTGCGCCCAGCCCAATTTGCTGTGCCTGAGCGAGACAGGCAATGGCCTGTGCTTTTTGACGTGCCTGTGCAAACACAGGGAATAGAATGGCGGCAAGTATGGCAATAATAGCAATTACTACCAAAAGCTCAATAAGCGTAAACCCTTTCCGGCAAAGCATCGTACTCTCTCCTGTTGACTAGTTGTGGCTTGCGACCAATTGTTCCATATGAATGATGCCTGCAAAACGGAACTATCTTGCAGGCGCTGCACAGGTATCGCGCACCATGAGTTTGGGGGCCGTAAGTCTTTCCTCATGTGCCTCTGCATGCCCGTCGAGCATTGCAACGAGCATTTCTACGCTCTGTACTCCCAGCAGGTACCTGGGGTGCAGCACAGTAGTAAGTCTGGGTTGTATAGCAACAGATTCTGCAATGTCATCGTATCCGCAGATAGAAAGCTCCCTGGGCACCGAAATGCCTTTTTGGCGGCAGCGGTTGAGCAGATGAATGGCTCGGTAATCTGAAGCGGCAAACAGGGCGGTTGGCGGCGTGTCGAGCTGCATTAGTTCATCCAGCGCACGCCAGTCTTCTTCCTGCTGCACCCCCCCGGTCTGCTTCATCCACCTGGGGTCTGGTTCAATGCCGGCGCTTTTGCATGCTCTCAGGTACCCCTTGTACCTGGGTGCAGACCACTCGGTGTCGCTGCGTCCAACAAAAGCAATTCGCTTGTGCCCCAGTTGTATCAGATAGTTCACCCCCAAAAAAGCCCCCTGTTCCATATCAACCCTCACCGAAGGATAGCCTCCGCAAGGAGGGTTCACCAGCACGCAGGGTGCGTTTTGCCTGCCGGCCATTTCAAGCCCCTGCAAATATTCCTGGCAAGACATGCTTATCACCAGATAGCCCGTTCCTCCATCGGCCGGCAGTATGTTTTGAAAGCCTTTCAAAGTAATCTGTTCCAGCTTGCAATGGGTATCTGCCACCCCCTGCATAATGCCAAGCATTATCTCCAGCACTTCATGATAGGTTTCCAAAGCGCTGTAATGCCTGTCCATATCTGCAATAAGCAGAGTGCGCACAGTATGCTGCGCAACATGCCTGGCAACGAAAGTGCCCTGCCCTTTGCCGCGTTTTTTCACCACCAGGCCATCGCGTGCCAGCTCATCAAGCGCACGCCGCACAGGGGCATCGCTCACCCCATAAATGCCGCACAGTTCAGACAGCACAGGTATCTGCTGCCGGTAGCGAAACTCGCCAGAGAGTATTTTTTCGCGAATATCATCATAAATCTGCTGGTACAGCGGTTCTGTTTTTGCAGGGGCAGGCAACGTAGCATGTCCTTTGTTGTTTAAGTGTATACACTTTATCATGAATCTATTCTCCTGTCAAGTATATTTTGCTTATATCTGTAAAACTTAAGTCAAAATATTCTAAAAAAGCAGGGCTGGTTGAAAATGAACTGGCGTATTGCTGCGCAGCGTCGTATATGATGCAGTCTGAACGCGTCCTAGCCCGCCTGCTGCACAGGCCTGCAGCAGGCAGATGGAGATTACAGGTGTTTAGCCCTGGCAGACTGCGGGGGCTGTTTTTTATTTATGCAGGGAAAACAGCAGTGCATGTGGAATAGAAGTGCTACCATTTACTGGGAAGGATGTGGTGCTGTTATGCCGCGAGTGTGCGTTACACTGAGCGAAGAAGAGCATGAATGGCTGCACCGCCATGCCTACTGGCAGGGCAGCAGCATGGCGGGTTCGCTGCGCAGATTGCTGCTGCGGCGAATTGCTGAGGAAGGCTATCTGCGCCCGCCCGACAATGAACCTCAGGATTTTGGGTACGAAAAAGAACTCCTGCAGCACATTGTTGCACTGCAGGAGAACCTGGCGGAATAGATGCAGTTACTCGTGCAGAAAACCGTTTTCCAGCCGCCCTTCCAGCGAAATGCTTCTATGCTCTCCCTGCTCTACCCATACCCCGCAGGGGCCTCCGCCTTCGCTCATTCCAATCTCTGCAGTTTCTCCGTTCATATGCAGCAGAGGATGATAGTAAGGAGCAACGCTGCGGGCGTCTCCTACAACGTAATGCCCAATGAGAGCGCGCCGAAAGCGATTTTGGGAACAGTTGGGCAAACTGCCGTGCACCAGATTACCGTTGAAGAAAAGAACATCCCCCGGTTCCATAATCACGGGTTCCACTTTGGCATCCGGCGGCAGAGGCACGGTAACATCGGTAAAGCTCTGCGTAGTATCTGCATGCACAGGGCAGAGAACGGGCCACTTCTGGCTGCCAGGCACTACCTGCAGGCAGCCGTTTTCTTCGTCACACCTGTCAAGGGCCATCCATGCCGCCATACACGTGCCGGGCTGTACCTTCAGGTAAAACTGATCCTGATGCAGCGCCTGGCCTCTGCCGCCTGCCGGCTTGAAGTAGAGCATCGTCTGCACTGCATACGGCTCACTGCCAAGCAGTGCGGTAAGACACCGGTTGATTCGTTCGTCCAGAAGCCAGTTTCTGGAGGTCTCGTCCCAGCGATGCATGTGAATCATGCGAGGATAGCGCTTCAGCGGATCGGAACTGGTAAGGTCTACTCCGGCAAAATCACCGGGAAGCTCCCCTTTTTCACGCATCTGCATGAAGTGCTGAATATAGTGTTCCACTTCTTCGCGGCTAAAGAGACCGCGCACAACGGTATACCCGTCCTGCACAAATTGGGCGACAGCTTCTTCCAGCATGTCAGCCAGATTCAATGTAGTCATGGTTTGCACCCCACTCTGTGTGAACACCTGTTGCAAAAGTATTTGAGCAAAAGGCCGTACTACATAATACACCGGAATACTCCCTGCGTCAACCTATTTCAGAGGATTTCAACATGCTCATTATGACCAAACGTTTAATATCGCTCGCGGCGCTGCTGCCGGCACTGCTGCAACAGTCGGCGGGCGCACAAAACAACAACTTTCGACCGCCCGCCGTACCGCTTATTGTGCGCAACCCATACCTCAGCACCTGGCTCAATGCCACCCGCCTCAATAAGCACTGGCCCGTGTTTTGGAATGGGGAAACACGAGGTTTCATGGGCATGGCGCGCATAGACGGCAAAACATACCGATTTATGGGAGATGCCGCCGGCCCATACACGATTATGCACCAATCCAGCCTCAAAATAACAGCTACACGCTCATTGTTCACCTTTGAGGCAGGAGGGATAGCCCTGCACCTGGACTTTGTTTCTCCTGTTTCTCCACACAGTCTGCAGCAGCAGTCTGAACCGCTTGGGCTGGTATTTGCTTCTGCCCAAAGCACCGACGGCTCTCTGCACAAGGTAAGCCTCTATTTCGATATGACCGGAGAATGGGCAGCCCCAGACAACCGCTCGCTCATTACCTGGAAACGCCATGAACTGGGCATAGGATCGGGCACGCTTACCGCCTACTCTGTACAGCCCCTGCAGCCCACTGTGCTGGGCGAGTACCATGATGAGGCTACCTGGGGGAAAGCGCTGTTCGCGGCTGAAAACGGCCCCGATGTTACCACAGCCTGCGGACCGGATACAGTAGAACGTGCTGCCTTTGCCGCCGCCGGCAAACTGAACGGCGGCGTAGATGCCAATATGCCGCGTGCAGTATCAAGCGCATGGCCGGTGTTTGCCTTCAGCTTTCAGCTGGGGCGGGTAGACGCCCATTCCACCCCGCCTGTCACACTGGCCGCAGGTCTGGTGCAAAACCCGGCGGTAAGCTATTTGGGGCACCGCCTCCCTCCGCTCTGGAAGTCTTACTGGCCAACCTGGGAGAAAATGCTTGGCTCTTTCTATGCAGCCTCTTCTTCTACCCTGAAGCGCTGTAAAAAGCTGGATGCTGCCATCACAGCAGATGCATCTCGCGCTGCCGGCCCTCACTACGCCGACATATGCGCACTTGCATTCAGGCAGGCGTTTGGCGCCACTGAACTGGTGGGAACTGCCAAAAAACCCTGGATGTTTATGAAAGAAATCAGCAGCGATGGAAACGTTTCTACAGTAGATGTGGTTTACCCAGCCTATCCGGTTTTTGCCTACAGCAATCCGCATCTGCTGCGCCTGCTGCTTTCTCCCCTGCTTGCCTATGCTGAAACAGGCGGATGGCCAAAACCTTTTGCAGAGCATGACATAGGCGCTTCGTTTCCCAATGCCAACGGTCACAATGACGGCAGGGAAGAAGACATGCCCGTAGAAGAATCTGCCAACATGCTGATTATGTTCGACAGTGTGGTGCGTACACTGCCGGCAGCAGAGGCGCATTTGTACGCACTAAAGCATTACCGCATCCTCAAACAGTGGGCAGACTACGAAGCAGCCAATGCACAAGACCCGGCCTACCAGAACCAGACAGACGACTTTACAGGCTTTATCAAAAGCAGCGCCAACCTCGCGCTCAAAGGCATTGTGGGAGTGGGAGCGATGAGCCAGATCGCTGAGGCAGCCGGAAACGGCCCGGATGCTGCCCGCTACCTCGCCCAGGCACACAAAATGATTGCAAAATGGGTGCAGCTGGCTATGTCTACACAAAAAGACCACCTTACGCTCGCCTATGGCCACAACAACACCTGGAGCCTGAAATACAACGCCTTCCCAGACAAGGCCCTGCACCTCGATCTGATACCAGAGAGCGTACTCAACATGGAGGCGCGCTATTACCTTACCAAAGCCAATGCCTTCGGTATACCGCTGGATGGCAGGCACACCTACACCAAAACAGACTGGGAACTCTGGACTGCTGCTTCTACCGATGACGCCGCCCTGCGCAGCACAATAGTAAACGACATCTGGAAGTTCGCTAACGAGAGTCCAAGCCGTGCAGCATTCACCGACTGGTACGACACCATCAGCGGCAAGCAGATAGGCTTTACTGCACGCCCAGTTATTGGCGGCCTGTTTGCCATACTGGTGCGAGACGGCGTTACCCTCAAATAACTTCTGCAAACCTGCACAGGGCATGCACTGCATGCCCTGTGTACTGGAGCCGATTTGCCATGTTTACAAAGCACACATTTCTGCCGGCGCTTCTCTTTCTGTCTGTTGCGGCATCAGCTTCACAGCCTCCTCCCCCGCTTGTCTCGCTTTCTGCAGCCGCATATTCCACAGGCAATACAATCTGGAAGAACTCAGGCTCTCTTGGCAACTTTCACGCCATTGGGCATCCTCTCAAGGTGAAAATGCAAGGGGTGGAGGCGGTAGAGCTGAACGGCAGGCAGAATGCATTCACAGGGCCGCTGCCCGGGCCGCTGCTAAGCGGAAATGCGCAGCGCACCATTTCGCTCTGGGTATACAGCCCGCGCATTTCCTCGCCAGAAGAAGCCATGGTGTGCATGGGAAAACGGGGCGGCCCTTCTGGAACACTGCTGGCATTCGGCTGGGGAAGCGACCCTGCCTACGGCGCAGTTGCGCACTGGGTGGATGATATGGGCTGGAACGGCCCTCCCATGCCCGGCAGATGGCATTACCTTGCCTATACCTTCGATGGCAAAACAGCGAAAGTCTACGATGACGGGGTGCTGAAAAACAGCCTGCAGCTTACCCTGCATACACCGAAGAGCTACCCCGTATTGATAGGCGCCGAAACATCTGCGGCAGGCAGACCACAGTTTACCAATGAATTTACCCAAGGGCCGCTGGCCGGCCAGATGGATATATCTACCATTGTCATACGCCCTTATGCGCTTTCTGCAGCAGGCGTACGCGCCCGGTTTCTGGCAAACCGAAAGCGCTATCACGCCCGCCTGCGCGATGCAATGGGCTATCTGGCATATGGCACTCAGAGCCTGCAGGCCGGCCCGTTCACCCTTACCCTGTTAAACAGACTGGGGGTAGCCGCTGGCCTGACGGCACGTCAGACAGGCTTCAACTTCCTCCCTCTCGACCGGCTGCTCTCCCGTTCGGCCCCAGGTTACTTTCAGCTGGGAGACTGCACTTTGCGCGTACGCGAAAGGGGAATGCCCTGGCACAGGTTCTCCAGTGCAGACCGGGCGGCAATGCCCTATGCACTGCACAACAAAAATACCCTGCTCTCACAAAATATCACTCCGCAGATGGGCGCTTCCTGCCCGGTACAGGTAACAAGATCGTGGAAAATACTGCATGGAAAACTGGCGCTCTCATTCCGCATATACAACCCGACGCGCAAAACCCTGCAGCTGGGGGAATTCGGCATTCCCATGGTGTTCAACAACATTCTGACAGGGCGCACTCTCACACAGGCTCATGTTTCTTGTGTCTTCGCCGACCCTGCCATCTGCCAGGATGCCGGTTATGTTCAGGTTACCCGCCTCAACGGGCACGGGCCGGCGCTGCTGGTGACCCCATACCGACGCACCCCGCTGGAAGCGTACGGACAGCTAAAAACAGACCCTACCCCGCGGGATGTTACCTTTGAGGGCTTTTATCAGTGGATGACCTGCACAAAGGCCATGATGCATTCCGACTGGAAGCAGGTACATCCTTTCAATGTTCCCACCATGCGTGTTCTGCTTCCGGGGGGCGCTGTACGCTACACGCTGATGTTCAGCCTGTCTCCTTCAGTTCAGGCAATACAGACTACGCTGGCCGCCCTGCACCGCCCGGTGTTTGCAGGCATACCCGGCTATGTGTTCGGCACAGATGAAACCGCTCATCTGTTTGTACACGAAAACAGCCCTATTGCCTCCATTGCCTGCATACCTGCAGGCAGCATGCGCATTGCAAAAGCCCGCCGCACTCTTGCTGCAGGCTGGATGGGCTATACTCTGCACGGTCTGCACCCCGGGCGGTGCCGAATAGAAGTGCATACAAAATCGGGCGCACTGCAAACAGTGTGCTGCCGCATCACTTCACCACAGTCTGTGCAGGTACGCCGCTACGGCCGCTTTATGGCAGAACATCAATGGTATGCAGACCCGCAAGACCCGTTTCACCGCACAGATTCTTTTATGCCTTACAACCTCTACACCCACAGCATGGTGCTGCAGCATTCGCACACCTGGTTTTCTGGGTTGAGCGATGAGATAGGCGCAGGAGCTTCGGTAGGAATGGCAGCGCTGAATTTGGAAAAGCCCGATGTACGCGAAATTCATCTACTAGATACCTACGTACAGCACACATTGTGGGGGCACGTGCAAAACAAAAATTACAGCGTGAGAGCCAGCCTGTTTTACTACGACCCCAAAGCGCTGCCGAACTTTCACTACACAGTGCATGAAGGATGGGACAAGGCCCGCTCTGAAACTACCTGGCGCAGTTTCAACTATCCGCATGTAGTTTCTGTTTACTGGTCGCTGTACCGCATTGCCCGCACACACCCCGATATAAAGCTGCAACAGCCGTGGCAGTGGTATCTGAATCAGGCATGGCGCACTACCATGGCTGTTGAAAAATATGCGCCGGGTTATGCCGCTACCGAAGGGCTGATGGTGGGCAGCTGCTTTGTGCATCTGCTGCACGATTTGCACCGGGAAGGATGGAACCGCAGGGCAGATGCCATGCAGCAGTACATGCAGACCAGAGAAAAGTACTGGGCCTCAAAACGCTATCCGTTTGGCAGTGAAATGCCCTGGGATTCTACCGGCCAGGAAGAGATTTACAGCTGGTTTCGATTTTTTCACAATGCTCACATGGCACGGGTTACTGTGCGCGCTGTACTGGGCTATATGCCCTGCGTACCCAACTGGGCATACAATGGCGCCGCGCGCCGCTACTGGGATGCCCCTGTAAATGGCACGCAGTGGCAGGATATTGTGCGCATGACCAACCACTATGGTTCGGGAATAAACGCCATACCCATTATGGATGATTACCGAAGACACCCCTCCAGGCTGCTGCTGCTGCAAACCGGCTACGCTGGCTACAGCCAGCTGATGGCCAACATCAACCGGCAGGGTTTTGCCTCGTATGGCTTTGATGCCGATGCATCCATTCTGAAATTCGATCCCAACACGGCAGATTACGGCATAGCATTTTATGGGTACAGCAGAGAAGCAGCAGCCTATGCTGTGAAGAGCAGACGCTTTGGCTGGCTTGGCTTTGGGTGCAATACAGAGGCAAAAGGCAGCAGAATAAGCATTGTTCCTACCGATGGGTTTCACAAGCGTCTGTTTGCCGCGCCTTTTGGTTTATGGGCGCGCCTTGAGGCTGGCACAATACAGAAGGCGGTGCTGCACATGCTTCACAAGCGCGTTGTTCTCACTCTGGCGCCTTCCGGCATTGCGGCGCTTTTGCGCATACAGCAAACTACTGCCCAGGGCGCAGCATGGCGCCCCGCACAAAAACTACTCAGGTTGCACGGGTGCTGGGTTATACCGCCCTCCAGCAAATCCAGGCGTGTTGTGCTGATTCCGTAAAGTAAATCAGCACAACAAATTGCTCCCTGCAGCGCAAGGGCTACTTTGCATCTGCAGGGCCTGTGAGAAACACCACCCCGCGGGAAGGAAGCAGTATGCGAATGCCCTGCTGCACATTTGCCTTGTGCAGCAGGGCATAAGGAACCGCAAACCCCTGCCTGTCAACCGGATGCACTGTGCGAAAGTAACGGTATTCTGTACAACGCACAGGTGCTGCAAGCCCTGGTATCTGCAGAGTAATTACCCGTGCAGAATCGCTGTTGTTGACCAGCATCACGCTAAACTGTTTCTTGCTGCCTGCACCTGTCAGTGCGGCAGCCGCACGAAACTGGGGCAGATTAGGCTCAGAAGTCTGCACAATGCTGCTGCCGCGAGGAAACAGGCGGCACATAAGCGACCAGGTGTAAAACCATGGGCGGGGTTTGAAATCCTGTGGGTCTCCCATCACAGCACCCTGCGAGTTCCAAAATCCCCATACCTTCAAGGTGAGCGGGCCTGGCACAGCCGGATGCCCATGCACCGTATGCATGGCATCATCCATATCCCAGGCGGAAGCCCCCTCCCATCCTGCCCGAAAAGTTTGGGCTGCATAATCTGCCATCATTACCCCGTAACCAAAGGTTTTTACGCGAGGCTGCTGATCGCCGTTTATTCTGCCCGTAAGCAGCCCGGATTCGCCCAAAAATACATGTTTTTGAGCTACATTTGGCCCCATGCCCAAAAGCATCTGTTTCTTTTTTCGCAGCAGTTTTTCAATGCTGTCATTGTATACTTCCGGGTCAAGCGCATACCAGTGCAAATCCCATGCGCCTATCTGTTGAGGCAAGTCGGCAGCTGCCTTGTTCAGCCAGTGAAACGGCTCCAGCCACTGTGTGTTTCCCGTAGTATCCGGCCCAATAATGCGCACCTCCCTGTCGAGTTTTCTCTTGTGCAGCTCTGCAGCAAGATTCTTCACCACCTGCACCCAGGTGGCATAATCCTTGTTGCCCGACCAGTTTCCGTTCGGCTCATTGATCACGTTGTAGTAGCGAATGCAGGTATAGCCTCTCTGGCTGCGCAGGTACTGCAGCAAATCTGCTGTAATGCGCGCCCATACCTTACTGGTTTCTGTGCGTATCAAACCCCTGGGCGGCGCCCACTCGCCCAGCAGAACGCGTATATGCTGCTTCTGTGCAAAACTCAAAATTGCGCACAACTGATTCAGTACAGTGCGATCGGCAGAAAAACCTTTTTGCCAAACATATTCCGGGCTGCCGTCTGCACGAAAGCCTTTGCAGTAATCGGTTGCCATCCACATCACACGCAGCCAGGCCGGTTTGCAAAACCGCATTCTTTGCAGAATGATGCGCCAGTTTTGCGCAGAGGGCTGATATTCATAAGGGTCCCACTGCACCCCCAGCCCAACTATGTGAGTAGATACCGTGCGATGCAGATGCACAGACACAATGTTTGGCGCCCCCAATGAAGGGCTTTGAAGAAAGAGCAGAAAGAGAAAAACGGAGAACTGTTTGCGAAGCATTGCCAAATTCCTCAGCAGTGTAAAGTTCTTTTTAGTATACAGTCTGATTCAACGCTTTGCTTTTGCATACCGCACAAACTGGCAAAAAGGGCCTTACCTGTTTGAAATCAAACCGCAGCAGAAAAAGAGAAACCTGCGGTTGCAGGTAAAATATGCCGTTCTTTCCTGTGAAAACCGCTGTTGGCACAAAGTGGAAAAAAAGGGAGGTTCAGAAAGTTATTAACAATGTTTCAACAGAGATTGTTGAAAACTTATCGGTGTTTTGTACAAGTTTACATATTAAAACTTATACAGTTTTTGCCTTTTTTTAGGGTGCCTGTACAAGTTATTAACAAAGGACTCAAAACTTTGCAAAAGTTATTAACAATAGGACTCAAAACTCACGTTCAACAGTTTGTCAACACTTCCATTGTTAATAACCTGGGTAGTTTTCAACAGAGTTTTCAACAGAGATTCGGCCTGATTGTTAATAACTTTTTCTCCTGCCTGCACTATGCCAGTAGACTCTTGTGCGTTTTCAATAACTATCAAAAACAACCAGAATCTAAAATACAATTGATTCAACAACAGCCTGAAGTCGCATGCAATGCAAAGTTTCAACAGAGTTTTGAGTCTTTTCAACAGGATAATAAGAATCAGAGAATCTCTTTATATATAGAATCCACTGATTCCAGAATCACATTCGGAAAAGAATTCCTATGCGCCTGACACGTCTGCAGCTTTCAAACTTTCGATGCTACGGTTCGCTGGATATTCAACCCTCTGCACGTCTCAATGTGCTGTATGGTGAAAATGCCCAGGGAAAGACCAGTGTGCTGGAAGCCATTCGCCTTCTGGCCACCACAAGGTCGCTTCGTGCTGGAAGAGAAGCGGAAATGATTCGACAAAATGAAGAGATGGCACATGTGCAGGCCGAGCTTTACCGTGATTGTGCAGGGGAAGCCGACCTGATGATTACGGTGCTGCCCAGCGATAGAAAAAACGTACGCATCAATGGAACCAAACGCCCTCGCGTACTGGATTTGCTGGGGCAGCTCAATGTGGTATTTTTTGGTTCTCCCGATCTTGATATTGTTGCAGGAGAACCTGCAGACCGCAGGCACTTTCTTAACGTGGAAATTTCTCAGGTTAGCCCGCGCTATGTGGGGGCGTTTGCGCAGTACAAAAAAGTACTGGAGCAGCGCAACAGGCTGCTGCGCGATTTGCGCGAGAGACCGCGCAATCCTGTTGAGGCAGGTCTGAACGAATGGACTGAACAGCTGGCTGAATATGGGGCGCAGATTTTTGAAAAGCGTCAGTTTTACATTTCCATGCTCGCCCCGCTGGCCGAAGAAGCTCACAGGGCGCTTACAGCAGGCCGTGAAGGGCTGGAGATAAGATACCTGCCGGGCATCAGCCTGCCGGGGCAGGTGCGCGAGTCTTCTCCTGCTCCCTGGCCGGCAAGAATCAACGGCCCTGCATACGACCCTCCAGAATGCATGGAATCGCCCCTCAGCGCCACGGAGAGCATTGCTGAGGCATTTCGCAGGCAATTGGCCGCAGCTATGCAGGAAGAGCTGCGCAGAGGGGGCACAGTGCTTGGGCCGCAGCGAGATGACGCAGCTTTTCTGGTAAATGGCAGAGATGCGCGAATTTATGCCTCACAGGGGCAGCAGCGCACTGTGGCTCTGGCCCTCAAGCTGGCAGAATACAGACTGCTTGAAAAAATGGTGCAGGAACCGCCCGTACTGCTGCTGGATGATGTGATGAGCGATCTGGATGATGCGCGGCGATCCTGTCTGCTGCAGTGGGTAGAAGAATGCGGGCAGACATTTATTACTGGTACCAGTTTAAGGGCGTTCCCTCCTGCCATGCTGGCAGAGGGTGCGCTGTTTCTTGCAGATAAGGGAATGCTGCAGAGGACGAACTAGCAAATGAACAGCAGAAAAAACCGCTTTTCACAAACTTTCCGTTCACAGTCTCAAACAGACACTGTGGTGCAGGTGCTTTCCAGACTGATTCCAGATATGCAGAGCGCGGCAATGATTCGCGAAAGCATGGCGATAGCGCGCTGGGAAGAAGCGGCCGGGCCGGTGATTGCCGGGGTAAGCCGTGCGGAAAGCATTCGAGACGGCGTGCTGATGGTAAAAACCCGCAGTTCGGTATGGTCTCAGGAGCTGATGTTTCAGAGGGAGAATCTGGTAGAAAAACTGAACAGGCTTCTGGGAGGACCCATTGTAAAAGACATTCGATTTCGGCCATGGGGCAAAGAAGAAAATCCGCCGCCGATGCCGCCGAAAATATACCCTACCTCTGCAGAACTGGAGGCGGTGCGCCTCACCCAGGCGGAAAGAGAAAAGCTGCGCAGGGAGCTGGACTTGGCAGCACAGGTGCAGAATGAAAAACTTCGCATATCTCTGCAGCGTACACTATTGCAGGAAATCAGACTGCACCACTGGAAGAAGCAGAATGGGTGGCTGCCCTGCAAACAATGCAGTGCCCTGTACTGGGGGAGTGGAACCTTGTGCCCGCTGTGTGCTGCAGAAGAATGGGGCTAAAATACGTAATGGGTCGTATAGGACTCGAACCTATGGCCCGCTGATTAAGAGTCAGCTGCTCTACCAACTGAGCTAACGACCCGCAAGCTGCAGATGCATTTTACCCTGCAGCAGCAGGCGGCGTCAAGAAGAATGCTGCATGCTCTGCCCGAAAACAGAAAGAGTGTCATATGAATTGCGGCGAACGTAAAACGGCGTACATCGGCATGGGAAGCAGCTTGGGAAACCGGCTGCAGTTTTTACAGAATGCACTGTGCAGCATGCACCGTTCAGACCAGTCTATACAGGTAACCGGGGTTTCGCCGGTATACGAAACGCCTCATATGGGGCTGACGCCCGAGGATTCAGAGCGTTACCCGCCGCATTTCAACGCGGTAGCGCGAATAAGCTCACTGCTTGCACCCAGGCAGCTGCTTGCAGAACTGCAGCTTGCAGAGGAGAAGGCAGGGAGACAGAGGGAGCAAAAATGGGGACCGCGTACTCTTGATCTCGATTTGCTGTTGTATGAGGGAGTGCAAATGCACGCGCCCGAACTCACCCTGCCACACCCAGGGCTGCTGCAGCGGGCTTTTGTGCTGCTGCCGCTGGCTGCTCTGGAGCCGAAACTGATTTTGCCGGATGGAGCCAGACTGGAAGAATGGCTGCACAAGCCTATAATAAAAAAGCAGCAGGCAGTGCAAACAAGGCAGCAGCTGCATATCCCGCAGTACGCTGAGGAGATGTAACCATGCAATATTTGTACGAGGCAAGCGACCCGGCAGGCCGGGCTGTGCTGGGAAAACTGGACTGTGCTTCTGAAGAAGCAGCTCGCGACCTGCTGCTTCAAATGGGTTTTCGTCCTCTCAGTCTGGCGCCGGTCACGCAGGCTCAGCCGCCGACTGCCGCCCCGGTTTCAGAACCAACTCAGTATGCTGTTATGCCTGCAGGGGCAGACCTGCAGCAAATCAGCCCCGCTGAGCAGCAGGAAGAAGAAGAGGAAGTGCTGATCGGCAGGCCCACACGCGCTGCAGCAGTAGGCTATGCCTCTGCATTGCCAGCGCAGGCTGCCGTGCAAAACAAGGTTGGAACCATTAACCTGACTGGCAATGCAGCAAAATCGCTCAAGCGCACTACTCTCAAGCCCGCACCGGCGCCCACAACTTCAGCACAGTATACTCTTGTGCCGCCCAATGCATCCAAACTGGCAGGCGTCTCAACCCGCGACCTGATGTTTTTCTTTCGCCAGCTCGCTTCTCTTATCCAGAGCGGAATAACGCTGTACAATGCTCTCAACAATCTGGCTGCCCGCACACCAAACAAACACCTGCGCCAGGCTGCCTCTGAAATGGCACAGGCGGCTCACGACGGCAGGTCTGTTTCTTCAGTGATGCTCAACTACCCCCGCATTTTTCCAGAACATATCTCTGCCACGGTGCTTTCGGGCGAAACGGGCGGTTTTGTTGATATTGCCCTGGGAGAGGTTGCCACCTCTTTCGAAGAAAATATAGCCCTCTACAAATTCACCTGGATTCCAAAGTTTATGGCAGTGCAGGCGTGGTATAGTCTGGTGTTTGCCATACCGCTGTTTCCCGACCTGTTTTCACAGTTCAACATACAGCAGGGGCTGATTCATTATGCCTGGCAGTGCCTTACCGTGTGCCTGCCGATTGCGGTAGGAGGGCATTTGCTTGCTATCTGGATAGGCAGAAGACTGCGTCTGCCCGAATACAAGCAAAAAGTAGATGCTCTTGCACTGAAGGTGCCGCCGTTTGGCACACTGCAGAAAGAAGCCGCCCTCAATACCTTTCTGCGTGTAATACGGCGCCTGTACAATGCGGGAATACAGCCCACCCAGGCATGGGAATGCGCCATGCATACCCCTGCCAATCTGGTGGTAAGAAACAAGCTGCGCAGCGCTTACCAGCAAATTCAGACCGGCATGCCTCTTCCCGATGCCATGCAGTCTACCGGCCTGTTTGACAGTGAAGTAGAGCAGCTGATTTTTACCGGGCATGAATCTGGCCAGTTGGTGGAAATGCTTGACCAGGCGACAAATTACTACCAGGATTTGACGCTGAGGTCTCTTGGAAAAGCACGTTTTATGATGTTTCGATATGGTGTGCTAGCCATGCTTTTACTGGGAGGCGCGGCGCTTATTATAATGACCAAAACCTACTACCAGGGTATGTTTGACTATGTAAACAAGTATTTTGCACCGTAAGCTTCTGTGCAAACCAGAGAGAAGGAAGAAGCATGCCGCTATTTAAATATGCCGCTAAAAACAATGCTGGCAGTAATGTAGAGGGAGTTTTGGAAGCGTCTGACATGATGACCGCTGCAGAAATGCTGCGCAGGGAAGGAGTCATCCCTACGGCGCTGCAGGTAGCAGAGGAAGAGACAAACCAGGCCCTCGCTGCCGCGGTCGTTCCGGCAGAGGCTGCCCCCACCCTGCAGCTGCCTGTTCCGGCAGCAAAAGCACGCGGCATGCTGCTGGCAGAGCCAGAGCCTGAAGACATTGAAACCACCTCAAAACTAGAGCCGTGGCAGCGCGGCGGCCCGATCGCCCAGCCCGCTGCCGCGGCCGCTCTGCCTGCAGTGCAGTTTTCTCCTCCGCCCTCAGCGCCTGCTGCTTACGCGGCAGGCCGCGAAGCAGCGCCGTTTGGAGAGGGCTACAAACCTGCTCCTACGCTGGGTGGAAGGTTCAAGGAAGCGCTTGTTTACCCTATTCTCTCAGGCGTTGTGCTGAAAGAACTAGTGACTTACTACCGCCAGTTTGCAACGCTTATTCGGGCAGGTCTGCCCCTGTATCAATGTTTGGCCAGCCTGGAAGGTGAAACGCGCAACCAGAGGCTGAAGCAGGTGACGCGCGCTTCCATCTCACAGGTGCAGGCAGGTGGAAAACTTTCTGAAGTAATGGCCGCTTATCCCTGGGTGTTCCCATCCATGCACACCCAGATTGTACGTGCCTCGGAGCAGGCAGGAACGCTGGACCAGGGATTGAAGCAGATCGCCGACTATGTAGAGCATGACCTGGCTATACGCAGGCTGCTGATAGCAGAAACCTTTTATCCGGTATTGGTGCTGATTGCCGCCCTTATGCTGCTGGGAGGGCATTTTTTCATAGATGGAATGCCTGCCATTAGCAAACTGGTGCTGGGAGGAATGGGAAAAAGCTCATACGGGGTTTCAGATTACCTCAAAGACACCATAGGCTTTGGTTTGCTGCTGCTAATTCCCTGTGCTGCTCTTTTTGTACTGTTCAGGCTTTTTCTTTTCAATATAAAGGGAGTGCGCGAAGCGTACGATACTATTAAGACCAGCATACCTGTGTTGGGCGGTATTGTGAAAGGATTCGCCCTGGCGCGTTTTCTGCTGATTTTTGCAACTCTATACCGAAGCGGATTTACCATGTCGAGTGCGTTGCAGATAGCGGGTGAAGCTTCTGGCAACGTGCTTTTGCGCAATGCAGCAAACAAGGCAGTTGGCCATGCAGAAAGAGGCGGTCTGGTTTCAGATGCGCTGGCAGGCAGCGGGTTCTTTCCGCATATGGCTGTCAACATGATTCGCACAGGAGAAACATCGGGCAACATGGATGAAATGCTGGCCAAAGCCTCCGAACACTATGAAGAAGACTGCAAGGTAAAATCAAGACAGGCCGCCCTGATTTTTGCAGTATGTGTACTCTTGCTGGTGGGCATTATGGTGGCTATGGCGGTGATAAAATTCTATTCGGGGTATGCAAGCGGCATTTCTGCCGCAGGGGGCTGAAAATTCTGCCCTGCTATTTACTAAAACCATGACTTTTTCACAGGTACCAGACTACTATGCTCTGCTTGGGGTGCAGCGCAATGCAGATGCTGACACAATAAAGCGGCGCTACAGGGAACTTGCACGGCGTTACCACCCGGATATAAATCCGGGGCAGGATGCCCAGCAGAAGATAAAAGCGGTGAACGAAGCCTACCACGTACTGGGCGATGCCGAAAGGCGCGCTCTTTACGATGCAGAGTACTACCTTAGGCAGCAGCGCCGCGAAAACGCCGAAAAAACATCTGCGGCCCGCACTGCAGCCCAGCCTGCTGCTGCGCCAAAAGCCGCAAAAACCGATTCTGTGCAGACAAACCAGGGAGTGGAGTTCAATGGTTTTGGCCGGGTATATAACTCTTCTGCAGCAAAAACAAGCCCTGCTGCACACAAACCAGGCGTGCAGACCGGCCCCGAGGTTTCGCTGCTGATTGATGCCAGAAACGCTTTCATGAGCCACAGGTACACCGATGCCGAAAAGCTTTGCAGGCAAGTACTTGGAATCAACCCGCGCATGGCGGAAGCCCATGAAATAATGGGTGATATTTTTATGCGCAAAGGCGCAGAAGAGCGTGCCGTAACTGCCTATTCGTATGCACTGCAGTTCAACCCCGCCAACCTGGGCGTGCAGACGAAGCTGCAGAGGCTTGGCAAGGGCATGGCTGCAGGCGGGCCAAAAGTACATGTGAACCGCAAGACACCGCGAAAAAAAGACGCGCTGGCTCAGGAAAGAATGCTCATGGGCATTGGCATTCTTTCTTCTCTCATGTTTCTCAGTTTGCTGGCTTTTTACTACTTTCTTAAAGGCCCCCTTCTGCTCACCCTGTTTTACCTTGTTTGCATAGGCTGTTTGGGTGGGCTGCTGCTGGGGCTGCTGGGAGGAATCAAGCCGCTGCGGGGCGAAATCTCTCTCTGGAAAGCAGACAGAGTTGCCCTGCCATATATTCTGATAGGTTCTGCCCTGCTCAGTTTCTACCTTTCTTTTCTGCTTTTCACCCTTGCAGCGTATGTGCAGAAAAAAGCATCGCTCCCTATTTTGAGCGCCTATGGAGGTACGGCAGTTCTGGTGATGCTCTGCTGGTTTCTCTACCCCGCTGCCGGCTTGTGGATGCCTGCCCTGGCAGGCAATCTGCTCTTTCCCGCCCTGATGGCCGGCTGGAATGCAGCAGACTGGCTGCGGCAGGGCGACTATATTGCCAGAACCGGGTAATTCGGCTGGCGCCGGAGGTGTTTTGTGAGCCTCTACGAAGGCAAAACGTATGGGGCGCTGCCCCTGTTTCATCCACAGCATTCAAGAATTCTGCGCGAACCGCCGGGAGAAGGCAATGGCTGGTGGGCAGGCGCGCCAGGCGCGTGCTTTGATTCGCATTCCAACACGTTTTACCTGGTGTACAGACTGCGCCAGCCAAGAGAACTGGGAAGAGGTTTGGAATGCCGCATTGCAGCAGGAGAAAACGGGGTGATTTTTCACGACATCTGGGCGCTCTCCAAAAGCAACCTCGATGCCCTCTCGGTAGAAAGATGTGCGCTTACCCGCTCGGAAGAGGGCAAGTGGCAGCTGTTTCTCTCTTACGTAGGCGCTGTAGACGGCAAATGGCGAATTGGTATTCTGGAAGCCGATGAACCAGATGAATTTGACTCCAACTGCATTCATCCCTTTCTTGAACCAGATGCCCTCGGGGTAGAAGGGGTGAAAGACCCCTGCATCTATCAGATTGGCCCGTTTCGCTATCTGTTGGTAAGCGTGGCGCAGCTGCGTGAAAACGTAAGCCCAGAAACATTGCAGCAGGCGCATGCGCAGGGCGATATTTACCGCACCGGATGCATTCGCTCGCGTACGTGGGCGGCCTTTTTACTGCCGGGGCAAAGCTTTGTGTGGCTGGGAGATGTTTCTCCTGCTGCAGCAGGCGGGCAGGAAGCAGGCTGGGACGCCTACTGCAGGCGCATTACCTCGCTTATCCCCCTGGATGCCGGTGGGTTTGCAGCATTCTACGATGGCAGCGCTACCGTGGAAGGAAATTACGAGGAACGAACCGGATTGGCATTCACCACTGATTTGCGGCAGTACACATCGCTCACACCCGATTCCCCTGCCCTGCAGTCGGAACATGGCAGCGGCGCACTGCGTTATGTAGATGTGCTGCCAGTGGGACATGAGTTATTTTACTACTACGAAATGGCGCGCCCCGACGGCAGCCACGACATGCGCGTAAGCGTGGTGGAGAGAACATGAAAATTACTGCTATAGAAACACTGGTATGCAATGCCAGAATGCGCAACTGGATTTTTGTAAAAGTACTCACCGACCAGCCGGGGCTGTGGGGATGGGGAGAGGCCACGCTGGAGTGGCACACCCATTCCATACTCGGCGCTGTAGAAGACCTGAAGCCGCTGCTGATTGGGCAAGACCCCACGCGCATAGAGTACCTGTGGCAAATGATGTACAGGCAGCACTTCTGGCACAGCAACGGCATAGTGCGCGCCACCGCACTTTCTGGTATAGACATAGCCCTCTGGGATATTTTAGGCAAATTGCACGGGGTACCCTGTCATAAGCTGTGGGGCGGCCCCGTGCGCGACTATATACGGCTCTACTGCCATTTGGGCGGCGGCAAAATGGAAGACTTTTACGAAACCTCGCCTGCCGATGCCACCCGGTTTGCAGACCTGGCGGTGCAGGCCGTGGAAAGCGGCTTCACCGCCTTCAAAAGCATGGCTGTGCCCGAAACCATGCCCCTGGAAGGACTCAAGCCTGTGCGCTATGCAGAAAAGTGCGTGGCAGCCATGCGAGAGGCAGTAGGCGACAGCATAGACATTATGGTAGACTGCCATGCCCGCCCCTCGCCCCGTATGGGGGCGCTTTTTGCAAAAGCACTGGAGCCATATGGGCTGTACTGGTTTGAAGAACCCTGCTGGCCCGAAGCAGTAGAAGACATTGCCGCCATTCAGCGCATGGTAGCCACGCCCATTGCAACCGGAGAACGGCTGGTAACGCAGCATGCTGTGCGCGAGTACCTTGAAAAACGCGCCTGCAGCGTGCTGCAGTGCGACATTACCCACTGCGGAGGGCTGTCTGAAATTCGGCGCATTGCGGCCATGGCAGAGGCATACCGGGTAGCTCTTGCCCCGCACAACCCGCAAGGGCCGGTAAGCACAGCAGCCTCGCTGGAGTTTGGTTTTTCGGCCCCCTCTTACATCATCTGCGAATCGGTGCACAGTGATGTAGAATGGCGGCAGGACATAATGAGCGATTCCTTTGCAGTCGAACGCAGCGGCCGTACTGTGCGCCCATCAGACAAGCCTGGCCTGGGCGTAGAGATAAACGAGGAAGAGGTGAGGAAGCATCCCTGGCAGCAGGAAATTTTGCAGCGCACCTTTTACCCCGACGGCAGCGTGGGAGACTGGTAGCCTGCGGGTTTTGCTGAATCTGCTGTGCAGCTGGCAGGCGAATTTACAACGAGGCATGCTTCGTAGGCGGAGCATTCTTTTTGAATATATAGTAAATGTAGCTGGTTGGCGTAAGTTCAAACGTATGCGCCAGATGATAGTACGCCGACCAGCGAACCCCCTGGGCATTTGCTGCCGCCTTTACATGGTCCAGTTCTCCAGGGCGCAAAATGCACCAGGTGGGCTGGTAAGCCATGGCAATATCATAGGGCGGATACACCGATTTGCTGTTGTAGTAACGCAGTACCTGCGGGGATACAAGCCCGATCACATCAAGCACTTTCATACCCGAATAATAGCCCACATAGCCTATTGGCTCAAGCATGACCACATCGCCTTTTTGGGCATGACTGCGCAGCCATAGGCCCATTGGTTTGCGAACGGCATCTTCCACTTTCTGATCGAGATACAGTACTCTGCAAGAATAGCCGAAGCAGGCCAGAGTCAGCAGAACAGCAAAAGCTGGAGCTGCTTTTGCAAGGCTGGCAGCGCTGTTTTTTATGCCATTGTGTACAAAACTAATGCCAAAAGAACCAAGCAGATACAAAACAGGCAGAGGCGGCACAAGGTACCACGTAAAAAGCAGTATGCGCGAAATAACAAAGCTGCCCCAGTACACCATAAGCCAGGCAAGAGGCCAGAGAACATCGTATGATTTTTTGCACAGCAGGCTGTACACGCCAAGTATGCCGGCAATGGTAAATGGCGCCCCGTAGGGAAAACCGAAAAAAACCTGAACAAGCCTGGGAATTTGCGGAAAGCGCCGAAGAATGGGGTTGGCCAGATGATCTGCACGCCAACCGTATACCGTAGATTTGGCGAAGGCGGTGCCGGGCAGAGGGGTGCCGTACCAATGCCATGCTGCCAGCAGAAACGGCGCAAGAATCGCCAGCGTGATCAGCGCCTGTCTCACAGGCATCTTGCCGGTATTGCGCCACAACTGCAGCAAAACGAGAAAAACTATCAGCAGCGCGTCCCATCGAATCAGCACAACCACCGCCGCCGCTATTGGCCAGAGCGCAGTTTCGCCCTCCAGTGCAAGAACCCATAAAAGCGTTCCACCCAGGGTCACGAGGCCGGTTTCCATGCCCGAAACCGCCCAGTTCATCTGCAATGGGCAGATGCAGGCCAGAAAAGCAGCAGTCAAGCCTGTTTTTCTGTCGCCGCCAAGCGCAAGCGCCCAGCGATAGAGCAATGGGCACAACAACGAGTCGGCCGCAATGTTGAGCAGTTTTCCCAGTATGGGGGCAGGCAGTTTTAGCCAGGCAAATGCGGCCAGAATGAGCGTATAGAGCGGTGTTGTGGTGCCAAGCACCCACTGATGCGGGTTGAATACCAGCCCTCTGCCGTGAGCAAGATTGTCTGCATAGCGCAGAGTAATCAGAAAATCCTCGCTGGTGAAACGGGTTGAAAGCATTAATGCTATTCGCAGTACAGCGGCCAAAACAGTAAGCCGCCAGACAAGCGGCGGAAGTGAGCGGGGACCGTAGAGCAGTTTTTTCAGGGTCTGCAGCATTTTATCATTCATGAATCTGCTGCAGCATTTGCGCTGTGCATCAAAAATGCATACTGCATTTCAGCTTCTATTTTTTTCACTATCTGTTCGGCGGTTTCCACCGTTTCAATCTCGCCTGCCCCGGTTCCTGCGTAGCAGCAGAGGGCTTCCATGTTTCCGGTCATTCCGCTGCGCGGAGCGGTATCTTCGTATCGCAGCAGAGGCTCTCCGTGTGCAGAATAGGCAACCACATCGTTTTCCCCTGGTCTGCGGCCGGGCAGGGGGCAGCCAGCTGCCTCCCACTGCCGCAGGGTGCTGTTGCGCAATACGCGATGCAGGGCATCCGGCCATCCATCCCTGTAGCAGAGGGTCAGCGCGGTATCCCCTGCTTTTGCTCTGCAGATCGCCTGTTTGTACTGCTCATGCGCCCTGCTTTCCAGGCTGGCCACAAAGCGGGTTCCCATCATCACCGCCCTGGCTCCCAAGCGCAGTGCATGCGCTGCCTCAAAACCATTGGCCATGCCTCCTGCAGCAACTACAGGCACTTCTTCTGCCTCTTTCAGTACTGCAGGCAGCAGGGTTTGCAGTTCTGTAGATGACTGTACGTGGCCGCCCGCCTCCATGCTCTGGCAGATCAGAAAGTCTACCCCCAGTTTTCGCCCCAGCTTTGCTCCTTCCGGGCTGCCAACCTGCAGGCCGCAAAGCGCCCCGGCCCTGTGCACCTGTTCAACCAGAGGGCCGGGGTCTCCCCATGAAAAGGCAACACAGGGTGCTCCGGCCAGCAATGCCGCCTCAAGTGCAAGCGGCTGAAAAGCAAGCGCAAAATTGACCAGAAAGAAAGCAGCAGCGTCGGCGCTGCGCACCTGATGAATATGCTGTGCGGCGTTTTCCGGGCTGGTCCAGGTAAGCCCCATAGAGCCAACCCCGCCCGCCCTGCACACTGCCGCACACAATTCAGGGCCGGCAATGCTGCCGGTAGGCGCCTGCCAGAGTGGTATGCGTGAAACAGGAAAGGTCACTGTGAGCGCTTTCTGTGAAAGATGCCCGAAATCCATCCGTCCAAAGTATCTCTGCCCTGCTCATACCGTTCATGTGCAAGCAGGTGCAGCAGGCCATGTTTGCTTTCTGCAGGCGATTCAGGTTCTACCGCCTGGCTGCCGGGCAAAACAAACTCGGCATCAAAGCGTGCAGTTTCCTGCTCTATTTTGTAGGGCACAGTGCTCACCATTTGCGAGGGAGAGATGAGGCAGAGCTTGAGTACAAGGTGATTTACCTCCCGAATGCGCTTCAGCCATGCTGTTCGCTGCCGTGCGTGCCACCGCATGTGTTCCTCGCGTGCAGGGTGGCCGGCAGGAAGCGCCGAGAGCCGCTGAAGCCGCTTGCGGTTTTCGGCAACCAGTTTGCTGCGCATATGCGATATTTCCAGGCGTTCCTGTTCTATATCGCGGCTGGTTTGAATCCAGTCTGGCAGAACGCCTGCATTTTTCAGCACCTGGTTTGCAATGCGGGCGGCCAGCGGAACCTGCTGGTCATGTTCCAGCGGCAGAGGCTCGCCTTTGCCTGGCAGGTTGTCAAACTTGCCTTCTTCTATGGCTTCCTGAATTTTTCTTTCAGCAATCAGCGCAATTACTTCCGGCTCTACCATCTCTGCCCCCGTTTAGCCGCGCAGAATCAGCCGCGCTCCAAACTGTACCGCTCCTGGAGAGCTGCCGGTAAAAATACGCGGCGTAATACCGGTTTCTTTTCTATATGTGCTGCACACCTGCAGAATCGCCTCATCTGTTTCCGGGTTGTTTGCACGTGCAAGTATCGCTACCGTGCCGCCCGATCCCCCTCCTGTAATGCGCGCTCCAAACAGCCCTTTTTCCTGCCCGTGCTGCTGCACCAACTGCACCAGCAGATCAGTTTCCGGTGAACCCAGGTTCAGTCGTTCGCTGTATGAGAGGTGCGACTGATACATCAGATCTCCGGCCTCCTGTATCAGCATGCGGTCTGGAGCGTCATCCTCCTCATTTTCCTGGCAGCCCTGTTCCAGGCGCATGCTGGCCAAATGCATGAGGGCAATGAATGCCTTGCAGTGTTCATTTTCCAGTATGGGGTGTTCTGCGCAGCTGCGGGGGTGGTACGTCTCCTCAGGGTTTATCTGTGTGACAGTATCTGGCAGCAGACCGTACAGATCGCTGAATTCCCTGCCTGTAATGGTTTCTGGCAGCAGGTGTTTGTACGCGGCAAACTCTGCACTGCTCATGCGGCAGAGATAGTTGTGCAAAAGCTGTCCGCCGCTTTCCAGCTGAATAATTTTCAGGCCCATAAATGCGCCTACGCGTGCGCGTGTGTAGTGCCCGCCCCCTACCGAGTGCTTCACCTGCGAATCTATACCCAAAAAACGCCAGCTGGCCGGCGCAGGCTGGTTGCCCAGCAGGTCATGCGGCTGGCATCGCAGGGCAAGCAGTGCGTTTTCTTTTCCAAGAGCCGAGGTTACCTGATCCATTATGCCGCAGGGTGCGCCTACAATCTGGTTTTCCACCCGCTGGCACCATGCCGCCAGGGTAAGGTCGCTGGGCTGAATGCCTGCCGCCTCGCTGAGGGCGTGCATGGTAGACACTTCCAGCGCTGCCGAAGACGAGACACCTGCCCCAGCGGGCACATCGCTTCGTACCAGTATGTTGGCTCCTCTTTCACCAAGCCGTGAATCTGCTCTGCCCTGCGACATGTTGCCATAGGCGGCCAGCATTACATAAAAGCATCCAGCCACATAAGCTGCCCAGCGTGTTTCCGGGCTGGCAGTCAGGGCGATGTGCACTTCTTCTGGCGTACGTATGCTGCCATCCGGGGCTACCATGGCATCCAGAGAAATTTCTGCCTCCAGTTTTTCTCCCCCTGCCTCCGGGCTTACGCTCAAAATGCGCAGTGTGCGGTCATCGCGCCACTGCCATGCAGCACAGGCAGCTTGCGCAACAGGCATTTCAAGCACAATGCTGCCAGAATAATCTGCGACGCCTCCCATTACATCCAGCCGGCCGGGCGCGCGCGCACCCACAATGGGGCCTTCCCCATCGAAATAGCCTGCCATTTCGCTATTCACAAATCGCTCAAACTCCAGCCAGCGCTCTTCTGCTGCCGCTGGAGGAGTGAGTGCAAACTCCTGGAAATCCATGCATTAACCTCCATTTTGTATAATAACCCCGCAAAGCCCTCTCTGTCAATGAGCAGGGGAGCACTATCAAAAAAAGCTCATGGCAATACGGGCATTTTGCTGCAGCAAGCATGCTTCTGCCGCATACCGCGCAGATACATGAGCTATGGCCCAAATTGCTGCAATACAACTCAAAATAGGCAGAATGCATTTGAAAAATGGCAGAGAGGTGGTAAAATTCGCCAACGAAACAGAACCTCTGCGTGTTTTTTCAGTCTAGAGTAGTATCCTCACCAGACAAATGGGTTTCTGTGCGAAGGGTTTCACTCTTGAAGAAAGTTTTACTTATTTGCCACACTGCCCGGCCAAGCGGCGGTGTGCTTGCCATGGCTGTACTTGCCCGAACATTGGATAGTTCTTTTTACCAGCCCGTATCAGTTTTTTTTGCGGAGGGGCCTGTGCAGCAGAAGCTGCTGGAAGAAGGCCGGGAAACAGTGGTTTTTCCACTCTCCGAAAAGGTAGTTCAGCTTCGAAAAGACTCTCTGGGCAGAGGCATTTTTTTTCGGCTGGGCAGTTTGATGCATGCTGCGGCGGGCGTATGGCGCCTCTCCAGGTTTATCCGAAGCCAGCAGCCCGATCTGGTACACACACACTCGCTCAAGGCAGACATAATGGCAGGGTTGGCAGCCCGCATTGCAAGAGTGCCTGTGATTTGGCATGTGCGCGACCAGATTGAGCCAAACTATCTTCCCAGGCCCATGGTGCAGTTCTACCGCGGCCTGGCGCGCGTTGTCCCCTCCCTCGTGATTGCCAATTCCCAATCTACGCTGCAAACGGTGCACCTGCCTTCCGGCAAGCCTGCAGCAGTAGTATACAGCGGTATTCCTATGCCTCCCGAACCTGCCCCCCGTCCGCCGGACGGCCAGATAAAAATTGGTCTGGTGGGCAGGCTGGCGCAATGGAAAGGTCAGCATATTTTTTTGCAGGCTGCCGCTGCGGTACACAAAAAGTGCAGCCAGGCGCGTTTTGCCCTGATAGGCGCTGCCCTGTTTGGAGAAGAAGAGTATGAGCAGTCGCTTCATCAGCTTTGCAGGCAGCTGCAGCTGGAAGATGTGGTGGAGTGGCAGGGGTTTCGCACGGATGTGATGCAGGCCATGGGAGAACTTGACATAGTGGTGCATGCCTCTGTTACCCCTGAACCATTTGGCCAGGTGGTAATACAGGGAATGGCGCTGGCAAAACCCGTTGTAGCCACTGCAGGCGGCGGGGTGCTGGAGAGCATGGTGGATGGTGAAACCGGTTTGCTGGCGCCTATGAATGATGCAGAAAAAATGGCTGATGCCCTCCTGTGGCTGATAGAACACCCGGCTGAGGCGGCAGAAATGGGGAAGAAAGGCAGAGCGCGGGTAGAGGCACTCTTCACCGAAAGGCAAACGGCTCATGAGGTGGAAAAAGCCTATCAAAGGCTTTTCAATGGCAGAGAGGCCGCGCCGCAGTAAACAAATTTGTGCAGTACCTGGCCAGCGCTGAACTAAAAATGCCGCAGCGGTCGGTGCATGCAAAACATTTTGCCCATATGCAGCAGGTGCGCAAGCGCACAATTCATCCCAAATAGGACCTTTTATGATAAACCTACGGCATTTTCTACTGCTTCTGGCCGGTATGGCGGGTATGCGGCCATGTTTCGCCCAGGTTCGCCTGCAGCAGGAGGGCAGCACGGTGCGCCTCTCAAATGGCATCGTGGCGCTGCATATAGAAAAAAGTACAGGGCATGTGCTCAACATGCATCTGGCAGGCCAGCCGGATGTGCTGCAGGGCAGGCGCATGATGTATTTTGATGCCAATGGGAACGGCCCGCTGCACCCCCGCAGGGATTACTGGGGATTAGGCAGTGCGCAGTTTCGCGTGGTGCAGCAAACGCCGAACCTGGTAGAGGTTTCCTCCACCGCTCAGCCCTCTCCGTACTTTCCATTTCAGGTATCTGTGCATTATGTGCTGCGTGCAGGCGAGAGCGGATTTTACTGTTTCACCACTTACCGCCATACCGCTTCAGACCCCGCAGGCTCTATTGGGCAGACGCGGTTTGTAATCAAGCTGCGCCCCTCGCTTTTTACCAATTATTTTGTTACCCGCCGCAAGCAGGGCACTTTTTACCCGTTGAAACCCGGAGACAAGCTGCACGAAGTCACCAATGCCACCACCATGTTTCCAGATGGTTCGATACGCACCAAGTACAATCTGGCCTCATTTGTAGACCATCATCATGTCTATGGCGCTGCCGGCCCGCACAACGGAATCTGGATGATATCTGCCAGCAATGAGTTTGACAACGGCGGCCCCACCAAACAAGACCTGTGTGTGCATCAGGATGATGTGATTGTGTTGAGAATGCTGCAGTCTGGCCATTTTTTAGAAGGCAGCAGAACAGGTCTGCATGTTGTTGGCAGCTGGTCAAAAATATACGGACCAATGTTTGTGTATCTGAATCATGGCGCCAGTCCGCAGGCCGTGTGGAGTGATGCGCGCCGGCAGGCTCGTATACAAGAGGCGCAGTGGCCGTATGGCTGGATGCGCAGCACGCTTTACCCGCTGCAGCGCGGAACGGTTTCTGGGCGAGTGGTGCACGCAAATGGCAAAAGCGGCGCCGGCGCAGTGGCAGTACTGGGGGCGCCCTCGCCAGATTGGCAGCTGCAGGGCATGGGCTACCTGTTTTGGGCGCATGCCGGCACAGACGGTCGCTTTACCATAAACCATGTGCGACCCGGTTCATATACCCTGTATGTGTGGCAGCCTGGTTTTGCAGGCACTGTACAGCAAAACAACGTGCAGGTATCTGCACGGCATGCCACTGTGTTGAAACCGCTGGTAATGCGCCCTGCCGCAGAGGGGCGCGTACTGTGGCAGATAGGCAGACCAGACCGCACCGCTGCAGGGTTTCGGCACGGAGGAGAGCTGCGCCAGTTTGGGCTTTGGAACCTCTATCGCACCGATTTTCCTCACGATGTAAATTATCGCATTGGGGCAGACAGCCCAGCCAAAGACTGGAACTACTGCCAGCCTGTTGTACAGCACCCGGATGGAACCTGGCACAAACCGGTTTGGCACATAGTTTTTGTGCAGAAAAACAGGCTGCATGGCGCCCTTACTCTGCTGATCGGCATTGCAGGGGCTTCACAGGCAGGCGGGCTGAGAGTTACCCTCAATGGCAAAACCCTGGCCGACTTTCCACTGCGCAGCGATCCTTCGGTATACCGCGACGGCACTCTGGCAGGGCAGTACAGGCTGAAGCAGGTTACATTTGCTGCAGGTCTGCTTGCCGCAGGCGCAAACCGCATTGGTCTGCACCTCGACTGCAGGCAGCCTTCCCCCTCTGCTTACAACAAGTATGCACTGCCGCGCGGAGCGGTGATGTACGATTTTATTCGTCTGGTTCATCAGGGCAAACCTGATGCAGGTGAACACAGATAGCAAGACAAGGCTCTGCAGTCACTTGCGGGTACAATAGATACTGATATTATGAAACCAGTCACCATTGCGGTGTCAACTTAACCAGGAGTACCTGATATATGTATGTTCGCAAACTGTCTGCAACGGCAGCAGCAGCCCTGTTTCTCTTTTCGGCATCTGCCTCTCTGGCGCAGAATGCGCCTCCGCCAAGCGTCAGCCCTGTGCCCGCCCCTGCAATTCCATCTGGCGCCACAGTAGTTGGCCAGGTGTTCGACACGAAGATTACCTGGGATGACCTCATTCAGTACATGCAGACATCCAATCCTGCCGAGTTCGACAGCCTGATGGCCAACCTGCTGGGAGCGCATGCCGCCGCCGGCCTGTTTGGGCCAAACTCACAGCCTTCTGTTACCATAACAAAAGAACAGGCGCTGGCTCTTTTGCGACAGTCCAATCCGCCTCTTATGGGGCAGACCCTGCAAAGCATTCTTGAACGGGATATGCTGCAGGATGAAGCCGCAAAGAAACACATCACTGTCACAAATGCAGAAGTAGACATGGATATTGAGCAGAGGCTGAGCGAACTGCGCACATCGGGGCGTATTCCCGTAGGCGAAACAGATGACCAGTTTCTTGCCTCGCAGCATCTTACAAAAGCAGGGCTGCGCAAGGTATTTCTGCCGGTAACCATTCTGAACAAACTGCTGACAGGGCAGCTGGAAAAAGTTTACGGGCATGCTGTAACCAATGCAGACTATGTGCAGGCCAGCCATATTCTGATCAAGGTTCCTCCGGTCACCGCTGCTTCCACCCCGGCAGAGAAGAAAGCAGATGCCTCTGCTCTGGCGAAACTGGAGAAGATACGAAGTGAAATTGTTGCCGGCAAGATTACTTTTGCCGCCGCTGCAAAAAAATACAGCCAGGACGCCAGCAATGCCCCGCACGGAGGAGACCTGGGACCGTTTATGCGCGGCTTTATGGTTGCTCCCTTCGACAAGGCCGTGTTTTCGCTCAAACCCGATGTGGTAAGCCAGCCTGTTCGCACCGTGTATGGTTACCATTTGATAATGATTACCAAAACGGGCGGGCAGCTTACGAGCATGCAAAAACTGCAGGCGCTGCAATCTCGGGAAAGCAGCCTCCTGAGCGCATTTCTTGCCAGCCTTGAGAAAAAAGCGCAGATGAAAAATACACTGCAGCAAGCTGCTCCCCTGCCCCCGCAGCAGGACAACGGCTAACCTGCCTGCCCTGCAGTCTGCTGCCGGCGCTGTCGTGCAGCAGACTGCATTGATTTCATAAACATGACGGCATTACAAAGAAAGCTGCATCAAGTATAGAGGATAGTCTGCATTATGTTTTTCAGCACCACGCGAAATACCCGCCTTCTTTCGGCACTGCTATCGGGGGCCGCTGTTTTTGCCGCTCTGGCAGCTCTTGCACAAGGCAGTACGCAAAATCCTCTGGTGCAGCCAGACAGCCACCCCTATGTGCCCACCGTTCGCCCAAAAGAGGCCGTACAGAATCCCAAAGTAACACCTCCCCAACAGAAAAAACATACTCGCAGCGCAGTTCCTGCCGCCGATCTGCAGCTCTTTGGCTACAACTATTTTGCTCCTGCCCGTGCATTTGTTCGCGCAGAGTATAGGCGTCTATCTAAACGCGGCCTGTCTCCCCTTACCAATTCAGGCCCAAACAGCCTTGCTTCGGCGCCTGGCTCAGAACAACAAAATGCAGCATTGCCTGCCAGCCCTGGCTCAGAACAACAAAATGCAGCATCGCCTGCCAAACCTGGCGCAGCAAATACGCAGGGCGCATCAGGGCAGCCGGCCGCTGGGCAGGGTGTTTTCAACGGAGCGCAGGGCGCACAGTACCCGCAGGGCTACGCTCCGCCTTATCCCGGCAGCCCCTACTATCCCGGCTACCCGCCCTACAATCCTTACAATCAACAAAACCGCCCTTCTGTTCTGCCGCCCTCGGTAAGCGCATTCAGCGGCATCATCACCCCCTATCAGCAAATTGCCTACAATGTGCAGGCTTCTGTGCCGGCTGGGTATACCCTTTCGGGCGGAGATGAGCTTACCGTGCGTTTCAGCAATCCTGCCATGAACCAGCATGAGCTGACTGCCCAGGTAGACGCGCAAAACAATCTTCTGCTGCCTGGCTATGGCAGCCTCAACGTATCCGGCCTCACCATACAGGCAGTGCAGAACCTGATTCGCCGGCGCCTCAGTCATTTCTTTCGCAACGTGCGGGTCTCTGTCAACCTGAAAGAGCTGCATACCATTTCTGTCACCGTGGCAGGCGAAGCCGAAGCTCCCGGCAGTTACATTGTTCCCTCTGTTACTACGGCATTCAACCTGCTCTACGCAGCAGGCGGACCGCTGAAGAGCGGCTCGCTGCGCAACATTGAGGTGCGCAGAGGCGGACATACGCTTCACCTCGACTTTTACCGAATGATTGCCGGCGCTGCCGCTCCTGTTCATACCGGTTCTTATGAACCCGATATTTCGCTGCAGAACGGGGATGTGCTTTATGTGCCCCACTCACAGGAGCAGGTTGCCGTAGAAGGTGCGGTGCGCTCTCCCGCCTACTACGAGCTGCTGCCCGGAGAAACCCTGCAGAATGCACTCAATTTGGCAGGGGGTGCAAAAGAGTACGGGGCCTCCAATACAGTAGAAGTAATTACCCTCGACCCGGGCAGGGCGCGCATTATCAAAACAGCCTATCTCAACCAGTTTGCCACCCTGCAGACAAAACTGTATGACGGCGACATCGTACGGGTGCTGGCGCTGCGAAGCACAATACAGAATCAGGTGACTGTTGAGGGAGCGGTGATGCAGCCCGGCCGCTATGCGCTGACCGCCGGAATGACCATTGCAGACCTGCTGCATGACGCCCGGGAACCGCTGCCCGAAGCGTTTTTGGGCAGAGCGGCGCTTACAAGGTGGGGAGCAGACGGTGTTTCCAGACTCATTCCCATCAATCTGGCAGGCGTGCTAAGCGGAAATTCTGCCGCGAACCTGCGTCTGCACCGCTGGGATACCCTGCAGGTATACACTCAAAAACAGGCGCAGTTTATTGGGGTTGGGTATGTAACCCTGCGCGGGTCTGTGCAAAAGCCGGGGGCATATACCTACCAGAAAGGCATGCGGGTAGCAGACCTGCTGCTGCAGGCAGGCGGCTTGCTGCCGGATGCAGATACGGTGGTAGTAGAACACCAGCACGGCAGCGGTTCAAAACGCTATCAGATACTCACTGCATCCCAGCTGCGCTCATCTGGCAGCACATCAGACCCTCTGCTGCATGACAACGATATTGTGGCGGTATACACCAACAGCCAGTCGCGCTTTGTTCCCGAACACCGTGTAACCATTCGCGGGTATGTGGTGGCGCCCGGGCAGTACGACCGCGGCGAGGGAATGCGGCTGTCTGATCTGCTTGCGCTGGCAGGCGGTTTTCTGCCCAATGCAGGCACGCAGGTGGAAATAGCGCATGCCCGCAGGTTCGTTTCAGATACCGGGCAGGCCAGCACCCCGGCCAGAAAAATTGTTTTCAATGCTCAGCACCAGTGCCCGCCGCAGGAGAATGTGCAGTTGAAAGACGGCGATGTGGTGCTGGTAGATGGCCAGGGCAACTTTGAAAACAACCCGCGCATTGTCACCATCAATGGCGAGGTGGAACATCCGGGGCCGTACGTTGTTTCCACCACTACCCGTCTCGACGACCTGATCAAAATGGCTGGCGGGCTGCGGCCGGATGCATTTCCAGACGGCGCACAGTTCAACCGCGATCCGTCGCTCATGACCTCGCCAGAGCAGCAGCAGCTGGCACGTATAGCCAACGATTTGAGCAAGGTGTACAACACCAGCAACTACGAGCGTGAACTGGCGCTTTCCGACCTTGACCGCATTCGCGCCTCAAACACAGCCGCCAGTTCGGGAGGAAGCCTGTTTGGTCTACTCGGCAGCAGCACCACCGCCGTAGCCGCCCCAAATCCTGCTGCAGCTATTCTCGCCAAAGACCTTGCCCAGCATGCTTTGGTATCGCCTGCGCGTGAGCTAACAGATGGAGACCTTACTCCTACCGGCAACATTGCCATCAAGCTTGCCGGCGCCCTGGCAAACCCGCAGGGCCAGGAGAATATTCTGCTGAAGCCGGGCGACGTGCTTTCCATACCGTCGCAGCCTACCACAGTGCAGGTCATTGGAGCAGTTGTAAACTCGCGCGGAGTGCTTTGGCAGCCGGGCGCAGGCGTAGATTACTACATCACCCATGCAGGAGGCGCTACACCAGATGCAGATATGCAGCACATTGTGGTAATTCGCGCAAATGGCGGGCTGTCTCCTGTGAGAAGTGCTGGCAGACTAAGAGTGGGCGATGTGATCTTCGTGCCTACCAAAGTGCTGGTGGCAAAAATCACTGGCGGCTCCAGTAAGATCAACACCTTCTTCAGCGCACTCACCGGCAGCGCCATTCTGTTTTCGGTGGCAAAAAACCTGCTGCACTTCTAGTTGGCAGCATCCGGGACGAGCAGCCGCCTCGTTCCGGGTGCGTCTGCAAGTACTGCTTCAGTCAGCGCTGAGCGGGGTGCAGGCTTTGTTTGCCTGCTGCATGGCAAGAGGCAGAAGAAGTATATAAGAAGAAAAAGAACGACTTTGCTCTTCGCCTGTTGCCATGCAGCAGAATTTATTCGTATAAAAAAGTGATATTCTATTTGGGGAAGCCAGCCTGTGACTATCTGGAAAGAAACCGCACTTGCACTTCAGACGGGTGCATGCTACTCTGCAGCGCTGGGAAAAGAACAGCCGTTTGCCTATGCGCTTCCCCATGCGCTGCTGCAGGAACCTGAACGCCGCTTTCCGATGATCCTGTTTCTGCACGGGCACGGCTGCTCGTACAAGCACTGGGCAGAGCATACGCAGATACTGCGCTATGCGGCTCGCTATTCTTTTGTTCTTTTGTTTGCAGAAGGAGAAAACAGCTGGTATGCCAACGCCTTCGATGGAACTGCCCGTTATGAAGATTACATAGTCGGCGAGCTGGCCGCGTTTGCAGCAGAGCATCTGCCTGTGAAGCCGCCCGGAAAATACTGGGCCGCGGCAGGCATGTCGATGGGCGGATATGGCGCTTTGCTCCTCGGATTGAAGCACCCCGGACTGTTTGGGAGCGCCGTTTCTCTGGCGGGCGCACTGGAGGCAAATCGCTTTGCCGGTGAGCATCACGTTTTTGGCGACCCGGTTAAACAAATCAGTTTTCGCAGGCAAAACGATTTGTATGCGCTGGCAGAGGAAGCTCTGTGCAGATGGCCCATTCAACGACCTGCCATTACGCTGGAATGCGGGCTGCAAGACAGCCTGCTGGAAGTAAACCGTCGTTTTCATCAGCACCTTCAGTTTATCGGATACGGCCATACATATAGAGAGGTGCATGGACACCATACCTGGCCCTGCTGGAACAGAGCGCTGCGCACCCTTTTCACCGAATGGCAGCAGTTATGGCAGATGGGCAACGAAGAAAGGAATTGAGTTTGGAAGAAGTTGACTTGTTTGTAATTGGCGGAGGCTCGGCCGGAATGAAAGCTGCCCGAACAGCCGTCGGCATGGGGCAAAGAGTGGCGCTTGCCGAACTGCGCGAAACCGGGGGAGAGTGTTTCTGGGCCGGATGCGTGCCTACCAAAGCTCTTCTGTGGGCTGCAAGCGTGTGGCAGATGGTGCGCGAGGCAGACAAGTTTGGCATTCACCCCGAAAAACTGCGTACCGACTTCGCAGAAGCCATGACTTACAAAGAAAGTGTGATGCGCGTGATGAGCGGAGGCGCTGTGCCGGATGCCGACCCAGGCATACCAGGCGTACACTACTTTCATGCCGCCGCCTCTCTGGAAGACCAGCACCATGTACGCGTACAGGGAAATGTGGTGAAAACCAGCCACATTCTGGTAGCAACCGGCACCGACCCCGCCATACCCGCCATACCGGGGCTTTCTGAAGCAGGCTACATTACCAACCGCGAGGCAGTGCATCTCACCAGCCTTCCTGCCAGACTGGTAGTACTGGGGGGCGGCCCCATCGGGCTGGAATTTGCCCAGATGATAAAGCGGTTTGGTTCGGAAGTCACCGTGCTGGAAAGATCATCTCATGTGCTCTCCAACGAAGACCACGAAATTTCTGAACTGGCGGAAACGCTTTTGAAACAGGAAGGCATTCGCATTCTTACCGGGGTGACGGTGGAACGGGTTTCGCACACAGCCGTCGAAAAAACAGTGCATATTTTGCACAATGACCAGCGCGAAGCCATTGCCTGCAGCGATATTCTGGTTGCAACAGGCAGAAAGCCGGCCACCGGCGGGCTTTGCCTGGATGCTGCAGGCATTGCTGAAGAGAAAGAGCCTATGAAAACAGACGGCTACTTGCGCACCCAGGTGCCGGGCATTTATGCCGCGGGCGATGTGAACGGCGGCTTTTTGTTTACCCACGTGGCTTCGTATGCAGGCGGGCTGGCGGCACGAAATATGTTTGGCAGCAACCCGCGCCCCATGGATGTTCGCGTAGTGCCACGCTGTACCTACATAGACCCAGAAGTAGCCAGCATTGGCATTACTGAAAAAGAGGCGCGGGCGCAGTGCCTGCCCTTTCGAACCAGATGCTGCAGTTTTGCCGATGTAGACCGCGCCATACTCACCAGCCGTGCAGCAGGGCTGGTAAAGCTGATACTAGATGCCCGCGATGACCAGATACTGGGGGCGCACATCATTGGTCCCGAAGCCTCCAGCATTCTGGGAGAGATAGCAGTATGCATGAAAAACCGCCTGCCTGTGCAGGCGATATCCAGCGTGATGCATGCCTACCCCAGCTTCCCGGAAGCCATTGAGGCGGCTGCTCTCTCACAGGAAGACTGCTGATGAAGCAGAAAGCGGCTGCGCTGCTGGTATTGCTGCTGGTTTCTATTACCGTGGGAGCCTGTGCCCGGCAGCAGCCGCTTACCCCTCTGCAAAACCTGCGAATGCGTGCGCTGCAGGCTGTCAATGGGCACAGCGAGAAGGCGCTTGCCTCCCTGCTGGCCCCCGGGGCAGCCCATTCATTTGAATGGATTCATGATGAAGCCACTCGGCACTGGGAAGCAGATTTTCTCACTTTGCCTGCTTCAGGTGCAAAAGGAAGCCGCCTGTTTCTGGTGTTTCATGCCTGGCACAGCTGCGAAAGCGATGGAGACCACATTCACCCCGTGCTGCAAACCCCAGGCGGACCAGTGTTGGGAGCAGAAATTGCAGAAACCGACCCGCGCGGGTTTCGCATTGCCAGCCACAACCTCAACGTAACCCTGCAGGTCCCCACGCAAACAGCCCTCATATCAGATTTGATAACAGTGCAGCGCACCGGCAGGCAGGTACGCGCAAACTGCCTGCTGCGCCTTTCGCAGTCGTACAAGGTAGAGCAAATTACCTGGCGGGCAAAGCCCCTGGCATTTCAGCAGGCGGGCGGCATAGTGGCGTTTACCGCGCCGAAGGCAGACGGATTTCATTTGCTTATGCGCTATGCGGGCGTGCTAAACCATACAGAAAGCGACTACATTCTGCCGCAGGAAGCTACGCTCAACTCATACTGGTACCCTGAAACAGCCCGCCTGCCTGCTACCTCAACGGTTACTGCAACCGTGCCGCCCGGATGGATTGCAATAGGACAGGGCAACCTGGAACAAAAAACCGTGCTGCCCAATGGAAGCAGCAGATTTGTTTACCGCAACCGCGTGCCTGTGTGCTACCAGACCCTGGATGCGGGAGCCTATCAGACAACTGCCAGGCAGGACGGCGGTATTGCGCTTTCAATCTGTTTGCTGCAGCCAGACCCTGCCCTGGCCGCAAAATGCCTGGATACCCTGCAGCAGGCACTTGCTTTCTACCAGGCGCGCTTTGGCCCCTACCCCTACCGTTCCTACACACTGGTAGAAACGCTCGGCCCTTTTGAAGCGCCGCTGGAAGGGTATTCAATGGCAACGTTCACCCCCAGAGACCTGCCCGGGGCCATTGCACACGAGGTTTCGCATACCTGGTGGGGCGGGCTGGCGCCCTGCACCTACCTGAACAGCATGTGGAATGAGGCGTTTGCGCACTATTCAGAACGGCTGTTTGCACGCTCGCTCAACCCGAATGCTTCTCCTACCGACAGGCACCCGCATTTTGCCTGGGGAAAACGCCTCAGCGAACTGCCTCTGGATGAGTGCCATGACACTCTGGACGATACCCAGTCGGAGATAGGCTATGTGAAGGGAGCAATGGTACTGCGCGCCCTGGAGGCAGAACTGGGGCAGCAAACCCTGATGAAGTGCATGCGCTATTTTCTGCGAAACCATAAAACGGGAACCGCCGCAGAATGGCCGGAGTTTGAAGAAAGCGTGGACGCAGTGACCGGTAAGGACTACGGCTGGTTTTTCAGGCAGTGGCTGGAACGCGCCGGCCTGCCCGCCCTGCAGCTCACGGGAATACAGGCGCAGCCCGTACCGGGCGGAGTAGAGATTACAGGCCAAATTGTGCAAACCACGCCGCTGTACCGGCTGCAGGTTCCGCTGAGTGTGAGTTTACAGGGTGGCGCTGTGGCAAGCAGAGTGGTGCGCGTAGAAGGCAAAACCACCCCGTTTCGCATACTGGCCTCTGCACCGCCTCAGCAAATTACCCTCGACCCGCAGGCTACTCTTCCTCTGGCCACCCGCGAGGGCACGGCATTTGCCTGGCCTGCTTCTGTTGCTGCGAAAGGATGACCGCTTGGAACTGGTAAAAGAATTTCGATTTGAGGCGGCGCACTGTCTCACCAGGGTGCCGCAGGGGCACAAGTGTGGCAGACTGCATGGGCACAGCTACCGAATTTGCGTGCACCTTGAGGGGGAAGTAGACCCTGAAACAGGATGGGTGCTTGACCTGGGAGAGGTGAAGAAAGCTTTTCAGCCTCTGCTGGATCAGCTTGACCATTATTACCTGAATGAGATAGCCGGCCTGGAAAACCCTACCAGCGAGGTACTGGCGCGCTGGCTGTGGGTACGGCTCAAACCGGCGCTGCCCCTGCTTTCGCAAATTGTGGTAAACGAAACCTGCACCTCGGCCATTGTATACAGAGGCGAACAGGAAAGTCTTACCTAAGCACATGGCGTGCCTTAAACAGCGCAAATGCTGCAAGGCAGAGAACGGCTGTGAGGCTGTAAATAAACCACGCCACCTGCCTCTGATTCCAGCCTCTTTCCAGCAGCCGGTGATGCAGATGGCGCTTGTCTGCCTTGGTGAGCGGGGCATGCGCCAGAACACGGCGTATCATTACGTGAATGTAGTCAAAAATAGGCACGCCCAGCACCAGCACCGGCACCAGCACAGAAACCACTGCAGCTACCTTGAAGGCTCCCAAAATAGAAATAGCTGAAAGCGCAACCCCCAGCACCCATGCGCCAATGGTGCCCATAATAATGCGCGCAGGGTGGTAGTTGAAGCGCAGAAAGCCAATGCATGCTCCCACCAGCGCCGCTGCAATCAGGGCAAGCGTTGGCCCGTGCAGGCCGGGGCCGTCGGAGGGGTGAAGCTGTGTAGACATAAGTGCCAGGGTAGCGGCAGAAATAGCGCACACCCCTGCGGCCAAACCGTCCAGGCCGTCTATGGCATCCACGGTTTTGGTCACTACAAACACCCAGACTACAGTTGCCAGCAGAGACACCGGCGCGCTGAGAGCATGCCAGTTGAGTGAGGGGTTGTACGAAGCTCCTACCGAACCGCCCATGAGATTGGTTACGCCTTCAATGCGCACCCCAAACAGATAAAGCAGCACACCCGCCCCAACAATGGCAAGCACCTGCCTTTTGGCTGAGAGGTCATACAGGTCATCTATCAGCCCCACCACTCCTGCATAGGATACTGCTGCAATCAGCCCAACAATTTCCCGCGTCCAGGTGTGCTGTCCGCTGGAGATTTGTCGAATGGTTACGGTAATCAGGGCTGCCGCCAGAAAACCCAGCAGAATGGCTATTCCGCCCACGCGCGGCATGGGACGCGTATTGATGCGCCGTGCGGAGGGCTGATCTACCGCCCCTATTTTTTCTGCCCAGCGCTGCACTGCGGGCGTAACTGCCATCACCACCAGAGCCGCAGCGATCGCAGCGGTCAGAATGCCATACATTCCAGATTCCTCACTTCAGAGCTGCTCCCATTCTGCGGGCGCCGGGTCTCATGTGTATTGTAAAGTTGCTGCTGTTCAATGCAGGGTTGATTTGCATTGCAAAAATATCCTGTTCAAAACGCAGCCTGGCAGGCTTGCGCTTCCACACAAACTTTTTTCCCTTCAGTGCAATATTCCCGCGAACCTGCACCGTGCCGGATGCCCCTTTTACCTGCAGCAGCAGGCCGGTTTTGCGGTTGATGCACCATTTCCAGTACACCACGGCCCGCTTTGTATGCGCGGGTGATTTGCCGCCCTTTGGTGGATAGGCTGTTGCACTCACCACACTGCATGCCTGCCCGTGCAGCACCGCATTCCCTATGGAGGGTTTTATTGCGAGAGCAGCCGGTAGTCTGCCTCCGCAAAAGAAGTAAAGCGGGTCGAGTGCACTTTGTATCCCTGCCTTTTGCAGCAGAGGCAGCAGGCCCATCATGTTTGCAGGGGCTTTTTCTATGGTGTACCGATTGGCGCCGGGCGCATACACTATAAAAGAATGCCCATTGCAGGCTATTATCCGCTCTGAGCTGCTTTTGGGCAGACTGACCTGCAAAAACAGCAGGTTGGGTCTCTGCATGCGCAGTGTCAGCATGCCTGTGAGCAGAGGCGAACCCGTAGCCCTCAGCGCAACCCGCATGCGGCAGGTGCAGCTGTGCATTCTGCCGTAGAGCGCGGCGGCATGCTCCAGCAGCGCAGAGCCGCTGCCCTGGCCGGCTGCGGCCCATACAGCGCTCTGCAGCAGAAGCATCGTGAATATAGAGCGTACTCTTCTCATTACGATACGAGTATACCCGCCCTGCAGGTTACCGTCGGTGCAGTTGTGCAAAACCAGGGCCGATTTGTTTTGTTTTCAGGGTTTTTGCTTTCTGCAGCAGAAAGGCCGGAAGGTTTATGCACCTTTCCGGCCTCGCTGAGGTGATTCTATCTACAGGTCAACGCTTTCAGAACGCCTGAAACTCTCCATACAGCATATGTCCGTCGAAGGGCGTGCGCGCCTGGGAAAGCGTTTGCCATTTGGCGTGACCATCTGCAAATACGTAATTGCTGCCCCCGCTGTGACGGTATGCAGCCAGCGCTATCGGGTTGATAATATCCTGTGCGTTTACTGGCAGGTTCACTTCTCCCAGCCAGGGATGAAAGTGTACATCGCAAAAGTCATGCTGCGGGTCGCCCAGGCTGCGTCTTTCTGCAATGTAAATAGATTGCGAGGGCGTGCTGATCTGTGCCAGGGTTGCGCCAAACAGATAGTACGCGTTCAGTACATAACTGGTCAGCGTGCTGGGCGGGGGGGAGCCTGCCCCTGTGCCGTCGGTGCAGTTGCCTGCGCTGTTCAGTATATCCTGCCCATGCGGGTCGGGGTCGTCGGGGCAGAGGTAAATGCCTGTTTTATCGGTGCTTTTGCTGCCCACATAGGGCAGAATTTTATCGAAAGGCGAACCGTAGTCTATGCTTTCCAGCTGGGCATTGCTGTCTTGCACAGCCGGGTCGGATGCAGAAGGATGTTCCTGCGGAAACTTTTCATCATAATCCTGCACATACATGGTGAGGGCCAGCCCTGTCTGCCTGCAGTTGCTGAGGCAGGTAATAGTTCGGGCTTTTTCTCTGGCCTGTGCGAACACAGGGAAAAGGATGGCTGCCAGAATCGCGATGATAGCGATGACCACAAGCAGCTCTATGAGCGTGAATGCGTTGTGTTTCATAATAATCTCCTTGAAAAGAGCGGTGTTTTATGCAGCAGTCAGTCGATCTGCTGCTTTGGCTGCTATGTTTTCAGGAGATTTTGGGCGGCGGAATGAGGGGCAGCGGCTGAATTCCTGCTGTCGGGTGAGTGCGCGCCGCGAACGAGTGTGCCGTTGTGGCAGCCGGCGTTGTTTTGTGCAGAACTGCCGCCGGCAGCACGCGCACAGGCTCTGGCATGGCATGCAGAGTTCGCACAGAGTGAATGCTGCACTGGCACACCCCTGTTTTTTGCATGGGGCAGTGGCAGATGCCTGCTTTTTTGCACATTGGGCAGCAAGGCGCTGCAGCAGGCGCATGTGCAGCAGGCGCGCCTATCCATATGGCGGCGGGCAGGGCGGTAGAAAACATGAGCAGCGCACAGCAGAAGGCAGCGCTTTTACAAAGCGCTTTTTGCAATATTCTTAACCAGTGTGCGGCCGTTGCTTTCATTAGATAACCAGTACGCCCATGAAATGTTTTTTTGTGCATTTCATCACAAACATGCACGCCAGTCAGCCCAAAGTTTATGCATTTATTGTACCATGCCGATGCGTGCGGGCAGCACAATGCGCAGCAGTTCCCATCCCTTGCATTTTTTGAGGGGCTGTGCCTGCAGGTGCAGTTTCAGCAGGCGCGGCATCAGGTCGCGGCGCACCACGCGGGTAGAGGCTGCCAGGTCTATGGGGCCGCCCTGCGGTGCGACTTCACGATAGAGCCAGTGAAACAGGGCTGCCTGTTTGCGTTCGAAGGGAGAGTAGCCTGCATAAAAAAGCATGCTGGGCCTGCGGGGAATAATATGATAGTACACAACAGGTATGCCTGCCTGTGCATCTGGGGCGGCGTCATGGGCGATTTGCTGATATGGCCCAAGCACCTGTGCTGCTGCAGCATGGTAGCCAAGTGTGCAGCCGGCAAGAACCAGCGCCCCTGCGGTTGCTGCCAGCGCTGCAATTCCTTTTGTTCGCCTGCCCTGTACTGGCGAGGGAAGCCAGCGCAGGGCAGCCCATGTGCCTGCTGCGGCGCACACAGCGGTTAGCAGTGCGGCTTGTTTGATTTCGGGGGCAATAGGTGCGCTGCGCGGCACTGCCAAAGGGCCAATCAGCGCGGCGGCCATCAGCACAACAGATACTCCAAATGCTGTGCGCGCGCCGTTTCGCAGTGAACGCAGGGTTTGTGCATTTGGCACAGCGCTGCATACCTGGTCAAGCCAGCGCCCCACCAGCAGGGCGGCAGCAGGATAGGCAGGTGCGATATAGGTGGGCAGTTTTGCTGCTGCAAAAGAGAAGCCGCCCACTATAGTCCAGAACCATACCTGCAGGTAACGTTCTGCCGGGCGGGCGGGGTCATCTGCAGAAGTGCGGGTGCGCAGTGCTGCCGGCGCAAAGCCCGACCATGGAAAGAACCCTGCCAAAAAGTAGAGCAGGTAGGTGAAAAATGGGGCGTCGTGTACCTTGTCCAGCCCCTTGAATCTTCCAATGTGCTGCCGAATAATGTACTGCTGAAACCATGTGTAGCCCAGTTCATCCCTTCCGCCTGCCTTCCACACCAGGTAATGCCAGGGCGCTGCAATAACAAAACAGAGCAGCAGCCCGGCCGGCAGCCAAAGAGCCTGCACGGCAGGGCGCAGGGCCTGCAAAGGCTGCACAGCCAGCCTGCCCTGCATTCGTATTCCGCCTCGCATCTGCACGCGCAGCACAATAGTTTGCAGCAGCGCATACACAACAAATACAATAGGCGGCAGCAGCAGGCCAACCGCCCCCTTTGCCAGCACTGCCAGGGCGGTGAGCGCCCAGTAGAAAATCGCCCATTTTCTGCCTGCCGGTTTTTGCCCTCTCTGCCATGCACGCAGCGCAGCGTAGAAGGCGAGCATCTGGCAGGTAAAAATCAGAACCAGCGGTCCGTCGGTGGTAAGCTGGCGCGCATCTATCAGGGTGATGGGCAGTGTGGCATACACCATGCCTGCCAGCAGCCCTGCCCTGCGCCCAAACCAGCGCGTTCCGGCCCACACCACTACAAAGGTGGTAATGAGTGCGATGAGCGCTACCGGCAGGCGCACCGCCAGCGCAGTAGCCCCCAGCGCCTTGATGAAAGCCGCGCCCAGCCAGTAAACCAGAATGGGCTTTTCAAAGAAGGGGGTGGTGAGCTGATGCGGATGACCGGGCATTCTGCTGTTGAGCAGGGGGGTGATCCAGTTTCCGCTCTGCGCCATTACCTTGCAGCATGCTGCGTACAACCCCTCATCCAGATCGAAAATGGGCGCAGAACCAAGTCGAAAAAAGAAGAGAAACAGGCAGAAAGCAAAAAGAGCAGCCAGCCATCTGGCATAATTTGCAGAAGTCATGTTGTGTGTCATTGGCTAAAGTGTACCCTGCCTGCACAGAGAGAATGGCGTTTTCTTTTGTACGCAGCCCATGCCCTCTGCCGTTTCCGGGTGCCCACCTCACCCCAGCCCTTTGCCACGGGGTTGAAACCCCGTTCTGACAGGCAAAAGTCCACTGCCGTGGACTAAATACACGATGCACCATGCCGCTCGGCAAGTCCATTGCCGCCAGTGCGTAAGGCCGCCTCACCCCAGCCAAACGGCCTGCCCCTCTCCCGGGTGCGCCTTACGACGCTGAAAGAGGGGCGCAGAGGGCTGTACAACCCGACGGCAAGGGTAATTGGCCTACGCTGTTGTGCTTCGGCGGCAGGCTAACGCACAGTTCGCGCAAAAATAATGTAGTCGGTATCGGGAACCGTACCACCGCTATTTCTGATATAGCCGGCAATTTCACCGCGATGATAGGCATTGTGCACCCACAACTGTTTCATAATCTGTGCGACAGAGGATGAATATGTGCTGCCAGTGCTGGTTGTGTATTCTACTACCGTTTCATTGCTTAACTTCCCCGGCAAGTTCTGGTAGAGAGCCGTAATGCGGGTAATCATCTCTTCGCATGTGTTCAGGTCCCATGACGGTCTAACTGTGCAGTCTGGTGTTTTTCCTGCAAGCCTATTTCCCCAAACCAGATTTGCTGCGAGCATATGGGCAAACGTACTGTTCGCCTCCGCATGGTGCGCATCTCTCAGTACCTCAAGGGTAATTGAATTCGCCCACGCCTGGTACGCCGCAAACTCTTCCATATCCATTAGCCCCGCACTCCTCTCTCGCAGAAGTATATCTTTACTCTCTTCGTCAGGCAGACAATCGAATCCTGCCCTCCAATGCAGCCTCACCCCGGTCGCGTCTTACGGCGCTGAAAGAGGGGCGCAGAAGGCTGGTGCAACCCGGCGGCAAGTTATGCAGCCCTCGCAGAGGGCTTGGCGTATCAGCACGGGGTTTAGCCCTGGGCAACAGGGGTGGCTGAACGACAGAACGGCAGGCTGGCGGCAGGGTTCACTGCTGCAGAGCGAGTTCGCAAGCCTGCTCCAGCGTAAGCGTGCTGCCCTCCTGCAAACAGAGGGCATGCTGCTCAGCCCCCAGTGCTGCCTCACACGCTTCCCGCCACGGCTTCTGCTGCACAACCTCGGAGGGCGATAGCGGAGTTCCCAGTTCAGCCCGCAATGCAGCAGAAGCGCCGTACAGCCTTGCAGCTCGCGCATGGTTCTTTACAGCGCACCAGTAGCAGGCAAAACCCTCCAGCGAATCAACCTGCCCTAGAGGAGCACTCATCTGCTGGAAGAGAGCAAGCGCCTGCTCGAAGTACCCGCGGGCTGCAGGGTAGTCACCGGTATTCAGCGCTACACTTCCCAGGCCATGCAGTTTGACTGCCTCGCCATGGCGGTCTCCTATCTCCCTACTGATAGCTAGCGCCTGCTCGTACTGTCCGTGCGCGGCAGGATAGTCGCCGATATACATGGCCACAAGCCCAAGGTTGCCCAGGTTGTTTGCCTCGCCTGCGCGGTTGCCAATCTCCCGGTAGATAGCCAGCGACTGCTCCAGATACCCGCGGGCAGCAGGGTAATCGCTGGTATTCAGCGCTACACTTCCCAGGTTATGCAGGCAGCCTGCCTCGCCCCTGCGGTTTCCCATCTCCCTACTGATAGCTAGTGCCTGCTCGTGGTAGGCGTGGGCTGCAGGGTAGTCGGCTGTATTCAACGCTACATTCCCAAGGTTTCCCAGGCAGGCTGCCTCGCCATAGTGGCTTCCTATCTCCTTATTGATTACTAATGCCTGCTCGTAGTACCCGCGGGCTGCAGGGTAGTCGCCGGTTTTATGGGCCACAAGCCCAAGGTTGTTCAGGTTGATTGCCTCGCCTGCGCGGTAGCCAATCTCCCTATAGATAGCCAGCGCCTGCTCGTAGTACCCGCGGGCTGCAGGGTAGTCGCCGGTATCCATGGCCACAAGCCCCAGGTTGTGCAGGCAGGCTGC
>DAIDHN010000002.1 GCA_027459665.1 Chthonomonadaceae bacterium
TGTAATGCACGCCGCCCTTCAGATTGCCAGAAAGGTCAAGCAGAAAGTTGTGCACTGCATTTACATTGTTCACAAGTGATGAAGCGCTTGTACGCACTGCACCATTGTAATCGAAGAAAGCGCCTCGGGAGAGGTCGCTGCGAATGCCGAAGAAGAGGTCGCCATGAATGCGGGGAAGCGTATTCACAATATGAGCAAGTCGGTCTACCCGGCTGCTCAGATTGTCGAGCTTATCCTGCATTTCATGCACGTTTGCACCCAGGTTGGAAAGGTCGGTCTTGAACTCGTTCATCAGACCTTTCATCTCGGCTACCTCTGCAGGGGTCATGCCAGCAGGACCTTCGGGGCCTGCGGGACCCTGATCGCCCTGAGGACCCTGTGGGCCGGCAGGACCGGCAGTGCCGGCGGGCAGGTTCTTCAGAAGCCGCTCAAGGGCGACTGCAAACTCGTAGCGGGTAAGTGCGCGGTTGCCGCGGAAGTAGCCGTCCGGGTAGCCTTGCAAAATGCCTTTCTGCTGCAGATCGTTTACCGCCTGGTATGCCCAGTGGTCGGTGGGGACGTCTTTGAAGGGATTGTCTTGAGCCTTCGAGGGGGTAGCCCACGCTGCAGACAGAAGGGTGAGGGAAGCGCCCAGGAAGGGCAGCATTTTTCTCATAGAGTATGTCTCCTGGATAGTGTTGTACACTCTGCCGGTGGCATGTGCAGCATTCCAGTACACCGAGTAAACCGGTCAGACACACACTCATTTCGCTACCCAGCCGGCACAATGAAAAGAGTTGCCATGTATCCTTGCTTTCCATTGCATCTGGCTAAAAGGTAAACAGAAAGTGTCTGTCGTACACAAATTGCTTCAGCGCAGACTGAAATTGTTGCACAAGCTCTGGCGCCTAATTCGGTACAAAACGCACTTGAATTAAGTATTTATATATTGACATATTTTACTGTCAAAAATACTGTGTTTTTACAGTGCTGCACTTGCAATAGTGTCTTATTGATAAAAACAGTCTGTTTATTTCTGTACAATACAGCCTTACCAGCATCTGCCAGGCAAAAAGCAGGTTTGCAGCGCACTGGCCGGCTTGCAGAATTTTATCTGCCGTGCCTGCTGTTTTTTGTCATGTTTTTTTATTTTTCTTGCAAAGGTGAACTATTCTGATTCAGAACGTATTCAATGTAAAAGAGATTCTAGAGGTGTGGAGGATAGTGTGTTGCATTTACAAGGGGCGCAAACGGCTTCTATTTTACATGTTAACGAACACTGTGTACAGCAGCGCGAAGATGTGCTTGCTGCCGAAGAACCTCTGGAAATACGCCTTCACTGGGAGGAAAATGGCAAGCCGCAGAGACAGACCGTCTCTATTACCATGCGCACTCCCGGGCATGACCTGGAACTTGCAGTGGGCTTTCTATACACAGAAAATATTTTGCAAGGCCCGCATCAAATCAGAAATGTGCAGCACTGCGGGCCAGCAGCTTCTGCAGCCAATGTGGTGCGTGTAACGCTGCAGCCAAATGTAAAAGCAAATGTAGAAAGCCTGAAACGTCACTTTTACACCAGTTCCAGCTGCGGCATATGTGGCAAGGCTTCTCTTGAAGCAGTGCAAATCTGCTCCAGCCGCCCCCCGCTCCAACAACATTTTCAAATAAAACCCGATCTAATCTACTCTCTTTCAAACAGGCTGGCAAAACAACAGGAGCTGTTTCTTCGCACAGGTGGTTTGCATGCGTCTACTCTGTTTGACCTGGAAGGAAATTTGCTCTGTTTGCGGGAAGATGTGGGCAGACACAATGCTCTGGATAAGCTGGTAGGCGCATCCCTGTCACAGCTGCCGCTCTCTACCAACATACTACTTTTAAGCGGTAGAGCCAGCTTTGAGTTAATTCAAAAGGCATTTATGGCATCCATTCCCATGGTTGCTGCAGTAGGAGCTCCCTCCAGCCTTGCTGTTCAGCTGGCAGAGCAAATGGGCATTACTCTCCTTGGCTTCGTACGAGAACACCGCTTCAACATCTATTCTCACAGCCAGCGCATTCAACTGGCAGAAAGAAACAAAAGGGAACTATCATGAACCCAGAAGATACCCCGCAACAGGAACTGCGGAATGCAGCAGCTGTTCCCACAGAAAAACAGGAAGACTCCAGCATTACCCCGCGCAAAACATTTGCAGGAGGCATTCCCGCCGTTTTGGCAAGCCTGCAGCACTCACTGCAGGAAATGGGGCCGCTTCGCTCGATGCAAACCTGGCTGCATCTAAACCAGACCAACGGATTCGACTGCCCTGGGTGCGCATGGCCAGACCCGCAGGAAGACAGAAGCCGATTTGAATTTTGCGAAAACGGCATCAAGGCCATCTCCGAAGAAGCTACCACCAAACGGGTTACGCCAGAATTTTTTCAAACGCACAGCGTTCAAGAGCTTAGTCTACTTTCAGATTACGAAATAGGCAAACTTGGCCGCATTACACACCCCATGTGGCTGCCGGCAGGCGAAAACCACTACCAGGCCGTTACATGGGAAAAAGCCTTTCAAATCATTGCAGCAGAGCTGGCGGCGCTCCCTCATCCAAACAAGGCTGTTTTCTATACATCCGGCCGCACAAGCAACGAAGCGGCTTTTCTTTATCAGCTCTTCGTACGCGTATTCGGCTGCAACAACCTGCCCGATTGTTCAAATATGTGCCACGAATCCAGTGGTTCTGCACTCAGCGAAACAGTAGGAGTAGGCAAAGGCACGGTGCTGCTGGAAGATTTTTACCATGCAGATGCTATCTTTATTTTTGGGCAAAACCCGGGCACCAATCACCCGCGCATGATGACGGCACTGCAGCTTGCCAAGAAAAAAGGCTGCAAAATAGTGGCTGTCAACCCCCTGCCAGAAGCGGGCCTGCTTCGTTTCGAACATCCCCAGCAACCCCTCTCACCGCTCACAGGAGGCACCCCGCTTGCAGACCTCATGCTTCAAGTGCGCATCAACGGAGACATAGCATTGCTCAAGGGCATTTTGAAAGCAATGCTGCAAATGGAAGACCAAAAACCTGGCTCTGTCATCAATCACAGCTTTATACAGCAATACACCATAGGATGGGAAGCGCTGGAAGCAGATATTCGTGCCGCAGAATGGCAGCAGATAGTACAGGAAAGCGGACTGGAGCGAAATCTGATTGAGCAGGCAGCAGAAATTGCAGCCAGCGCACAAAATGTCATCTACTGCTGGGCTATGGGGCTTACACAACACAAAAACGCAGTGGGAACCATTCAGATGGTTGTCAACCTCGCGCTGTCACGCGGGCACCTCGGTAAAACAGGTGCTGGGCTGTGCCCGGTGCGCGGCCACAGCAACGTGCAGGGCGACCGAACAATGGGCATATGGGAAAAAATGGGCGACACTTTCATGCAAAAACTGGAACAGGAATTCAATGTCTCTCTCCCACGTGAACATGGCTATGATACAGTACAGGCAATACAAGCCATGCATGCTTCGCCTGGTCATGTTTTTCTGGCCATGGGCGGCAATTTTCTCTCTGCTGCTCCAGATACCCAATTCACTGCCAAAGCGCTGCAGCAATGCAGACTCACTGCCCACATCTCTACAAAACTCAACCGCGCGCATCTGGTTACTGGCACACAGGCGCTCATTCTTCCCTGTCTGGGGCGTACCGAAAAAGACATGCAGGCAGGCAAAGAGCAGTTTGTAACTGTAGAAGACTCAATGAGCATGGTACATACCTCCCGTGGAACACTGCAGCCAGCTTCCGAGTTTTTGAAAAGTGAGCCTGCCATTGTTTGCGGCATCGCTGCGGCACTGCCGCAGACTGCAGAAAAAATTTCATGGCAAGACCTGGCAAAAGACTACAACCGCATTCGTGAACACATTGCCAATGTAGTGCCCGGTTTCGAAAATTTTAACCAGCGCCTGCTTGCCCCACAAGGATTCCACCTCCCAAACAGCGCAGCACTGCTCAAGTTTAATACCCCCTCAGGCAAGGCGCTGTTCACGGTGCATCCTATTGCACAACTTCAGCTGCAGAAGGGAGAGCTGCTTCTGATGACCCTGCGCAGCCATGATCAGTACAACACCACTATTTATGGGCTGGAAGATCGATACAGGGGAATACATAATGGCAGAAGGGTAATTCTGCTCAATGCCGAAGACATTGCCAGCCAGCAGCTGCAGCCCGGCCAATGGGTAGATATCACCAGCCATTTTGAAGGTGAAACTCGTGTTGCCCGCTGTTTCAAAGTGGTAGAGTACTCTATACCACGATCTTGTGCAGCAGCATACTATCCAGAAACCAATGTACTGGTTCCTGTTCGAAGCGTAGCAGAAAAAAGCAATACCCCAACATCTAAATCGGTGGTAATCACTCTCTCCCCTGCCCCTGTTTCCTCTGCCGAAAAATAGCGCCAACTGCATAAAAATGCCATATGCGCTTCTGCTGCAGTTTGCACTGCAGCAGAAGCGGTGCTTGGCCTCAGAACACATCGTGCAGGATATTTTTCAACAAAAAATCGTATTTTTGTTGAACTTGCTCCTTTTTTGTTCACAAAAAAGTATACAAATGTATGCTATATTGTACAGACAAAGCAGGAGAAAAGCATGCCGCGTACACTTTTCCTCGATATGAACTCTTTTTTTGCAAGTGTAGAACAGCAGGAAAATCCTGCCTTGCAGGGCTGCCCTGTCATAGTAGCCCCCGTTATGACCAGTACTACCTCTGCCATAGCAGCATCTTATGAAGCACGCCCATATGGAATTAAGACAGGCATCTCTGTAAGAGAAGCGCGCAAACTCTGCCCACACATCGCCGTCGTGTCTGCCAGGCCGCAATTGTATCTGCAGTATCATCAGCGCATCATAAATGTACTGCAGCAGTACTTTGTGCAGCCGCGCGCACTCTCTATCGACGAAATGGCATGTACCATCAGCAGGCTGCACTCTACCCTGTACCACGAAGAAAAGCTGGCAGTCTGCATCAAAACCGATATCCAAGCACAAACAGGCCTGCTTTGCTCGGTTGGCACTGGCCCCAATATTTTTCTGGCAAAAGTTGCCTCAGAGCGTCAGAAACCAAATGGCCTTACCTTATTTCATAACGGCAATCTGCCTGAAGCTCTTTTTGCTCTGGAGTTATGCGATCTGCCCGGCATAGCAGATAAAATGATACAGCGCCTGCAAAAACATGGCATCACCACGGTGCGCGAATTGTGGGAAGCAGATGATATGCGCCTCAAGCGAGCATGGGGAAGCGTTACAGGCGCCAGATGGTACTGGATGCTGCGCGGAAGCACAGAGGCTGACTACGGTTCTGCGCTCACCTCTCCCCGCAGGTCGCTGGGGCGTTCACATGTTTTACCTCCACAGTTTCGAACACGCGAAGGCGCTGCGCAAATTGCTCTGCGCCTGGCGGAAAAAGCGCTGCAGGCCCTCAGAGAAATTGCCATGCGGGCTTCCTCTGTAGAGATATGCATCGGCTACAAACACCAACAGGACGGCACTGGCTATGTGTGGAAAAGAAAGTGCAGAAGGCACATACATGCTTCCGACAGCCCTTCATGGATACATGTGCTTTTGAATTTACTTCGCACACTTCCGGCTACCCGCTTTCAGTACACGCCATGGCAGGCTTCTGTTACTTTTTCAGGTCTTCTGGCAGTGCAAAACTGCAATCTCAGCCTGTTTGAAGAAGACGAGGCAATAGAGAAGCTGAGTACAGTCACAGATTTACTGCTGGCCAAAGGAAGTACAGTGCTGCCAGGCAGCATGTTCTGGAACCGTGAACAGGCACCGTTAAGAATATCCTTTGGGCCGCCGCATTTTCCAAAGTGTGCAGAATAATATCTACGATAATTCGTATATAGTAAAAAGAATTTGAAGAGGCAGTATGCACATTCCCGACGGAGTATTAAGTCCATCTACATCTGCAGTATCAGCCGCAGTCATGGTTCCTGTGTGGGTTCTTTCTGCACGCAGCACACGCAAAAAACTGGGGCCGCGCCAGTTGCCCATGCTCGCTTTGGGTTCTGCGTTCTGCTTTACTATCATGATGTTCAATGTGCCTGCACCAGGCGGCACAACAGCACATCCGGTAGGAGGCACGCTGCTTGCTATTCTACTGGGGCCGTGGGCTGCAATAGTAGGCGTCAGCGTAGCACTGGCTATACAGGCTCTATTTTTTGGAGATGGAGGCATCCTCGCATACGGGGCAAACTGCTGCACCATGGCATTTGTACTCCCGGTAATCGGCTACCTGGCATATCGCCTCATACTGGGCAAAAAACCGGCTTCGTCTCTACGACAGGCGTTTGCTGCAGCCGCAGGGTCATACATTGGCATCAATACGGCAGCAGCTGTGGTAGGGATATTGCTCGGCATTCAGCCACTACTCTTTCACAATGCGGCAGGGCAGGCGCTCTACTTCCCATTCGGTCTCAAAATCACCATGCCGGCCATGCTCGCAGCGCATCTCACTTTTGCAGGGCCTCTTGAGGCAATTGTCACAGCCCTGGTAGTGCGTGCACTGCAAAAAGACGGGTACGCATTTTATGGCGCCGCGACCGATGCCGTTTCCATAAAAGAAGGCAAAAGAGAGATGCTTTGGATAGGGCTGCTTGCATTGATTGCCCTGTCGCCTCTCGGCCTTTTAGCACAGGGGGATGCATTTGGAGAGTGGAGTGCAAGCGGATTGAAACAGCAGCTGCAAAAAATCACAGGGCATGGCTACGTGCCCCAGGGCATGGCGAATATTCAGGCGCATGCCTACCATCCGTTGCACATGCTTGCCAACTACGGCCAGCCCGATGCCGGCATGAGCGTATCTGGGTACCTGCTGGCTGCACTGGTTGGAACAGGCAGTATCGTAACAGTGGTGCTGCTGGCTGGCAGGCTGTTTGTTCGCAGTAGTAGTAAAGAAACAGAAACACGCAGCGATGAGGCTAAAGCAGCTCTCAGCAAAAATGATACCAGCATTCTCCCCGCCTGGATGTCAAAGCAAAACCCGCCGGATATGCGTACCCCACGGGGTAAGGCCAACCCATTTCTTAAGCGCACCCTGGCAGAACTGACTTCAGCCGGGGCAATATCCATGCGCTCTGACAAATGGGCGAATCAAGATGGGTTTCTGCAAACCATAGATGCACGTGCAAAACTGATTGGGCTGTTCATGATGATCGTAGCCGCTGCACTGCTACACTCGCTCATTCTGCTTGCACTGCTGCTGGCAATTGCAGTTGTTCTGATGCATGCCTCCAATCTTCCAACCGATTCCATTCAAAAACGCATCTGGCTCACTGTTCCGCTCTTCGTAGGAATCATGGCTCTTCCAGCCGCACTCAACAGCGTAACGCCCGGCAGAATTATACTGCCTCTCTGGCATCAGCCATACGTTGGCTTTACTATGCCGGGCATGCTTGTCGCAGCACTCATGGCAGCAAGGGTAGGCGTAACCATGTCGCTGGCAGCACTGCTTACGCTCACAACACCGTGGCAGCAGCTAATGCAGGCTATGCGCTGGCTGCGTATGCCGGCGCTGTTCGTTAGTCTCATGGGCATGACCTACAGATACATCGCCCTGCTGTTGCAAATATCCAATGAAATGTTTGTAGCACGCAACAGCAGAACGCTTGGAAGAGTAAACAATACCGAAGCAAGGCGTTTTGTTGGAACAAGTATAACAGCGCTCTTTCGCCGTACCATTGCCACAGCAGAAGAAGTCTATTTTGCCATGCTTGCCAGAGGCTATGACGGAGAAACGCATACTCTTGCAGAACCAGTTTGGAAGCTTCAGGATACTCTGTGGCTCGCCTTTGCAGCCATCACAGCATTCGCCTTTATGGCAGGAGAGTTTATACACTTACATGGTTAGCCCATTGCCAGATACAAGTACCCGCAAGGCCAATACACCGGTTTACCAACTCGACCGCCTGGGGTTTCAGTATGGAGAAGACAAGCCGGCTCTCATAGACATATCTTTCCGCATAGAGCCGGGAGAGAGAGTAGCACTCATGGGGGCCAATGGCTGCGGCAAGTCTACTCTGCTTAAAATTCTGGGAGGGCTGCAATTTGCTACATCAGGAAGAATAGAGGCGTTTGGCAAATGCCTCGAACCTGCAGCACTCGAAAAAGAGCAGGATTCCTATGCCTTTCGCAGAAGAGTGGGGTTTATTTTTCAAAACTCAGATGCACAGCTATTCTCATCAAGCGTAGAAGAAGAGATCGCATTTGGCCCGCTGCATATGGGCCTGAGCAAAAACGAAGTAAAACAGAGAATTGCAGACATAGCACAATTCACGCAGATAGAACACCTGCTTCAGCGCGCTCCTTTTCAACTGTCAGGAGGAGAAAAGAAGAGGGTTTCACTGGCATCTGTACTGGTGTGTAACCCCGATGTTCTCCTGATGGATGAACCTTCTGCCGCGCTCGACCCAAGAGCGCAGACCTGGCTCATCAATTTGCTGCGCCAGCTCTCTTCTACAGGAAAAACCATTGTCATAGCAACCCATGACCTAGATACTGTTGCCGAAGTGGCGCAGCGCGCACTGATCTTTAGAGAAAATCACACGCTCGCAGCAGATATTCCTGCTTACAGCCTGAAAGATGAAATTCCCCTGCTTATAGATGTCAATCTGATTCACGAACATGTGCATTACCACGGCAGTACTGCACACTCACATCCGCACACACATGACAAAGAACATCAGCACATGCATGAATAGATGCTGCATTCTGCTCAAATCACCTTATTGCCAAACCATGCAGCGGTCTCTTACAAAAGTTCGTTCAGTAAAGCGCACACCTGCTCTATATTCCATGCCTGCACAATTCTTTCACGCAGTCTGGCAGCTCCAGCAGCGCCCTTGATATAATAGGGCAGCTGCCCGCGTAAATGGCGCACGGCACGCTCCTCTCCCATCACCCCTGCCAAATCACAAAGATGTTCCATTGCCGCTTCTATGCGCTCTGCTAATGAAGGCGAATCTGGAAGCAGCCCTGTTTGCAAATAGCAGCACGTATCACGTATCAGCCATGGATTGCCTATGGCGGCGCGCCCAATCATTACCCCGTCACACCCTGTTTCCTGCATCATGCGCGCCGCATCAAGAGGAGTGTGAATGTCTCCATTGCCTATCACCGGGCAGGTAGTTGCTGCTTTTATACCGGCAATCAAACGCCAGTCTGCATTTCCAGTATGCCCCTGTACTGCGTACCTTGCATGCAGGGCAAATGCCGCTGCCCCCTCCTGTTCCAGCCGTGCCGCCAGCCCTGCTGTGGCCAGATGTCCATAGTCCCAGCCTGCCCTCATTTTCACTGTTACAGGCGCCTTTACAGCCCGCACAACGGCTGCAGTTACCCTGCAGGCGGTATCCTCATCGCGCATCATGGCAGCCCCTGCACCGGTTTTGCACACTTTCGGCACCCAGCAGCCCATATTAATATCTATAATATCCGCGCCTTCACCCACTGCCATTCGAGCAGCTTCTGCCATAAAATCGGCGTCAGAACCAAATAACTGTACTGCCAGGGGATGCTGATCGGGAGTAATGTCAAACATTTCCATGCTTCGTTTGCTGCCATGATGCAGGGCCGTGGTGGAAATCAGTTCGGTAACCAGCAGACCTGGGCAGCCAATTTTTTTTACCAGCCTCCGAAAAGACCCATTGGTTATATCCGCCATTGGGGCGAGTACTACCGGCGGGGAGATGGTATGACTTCCAACTTTGTATGGCCGCACAGAAACAAATTGTTCCATTAGTTTTCCATCCCTGCGGTGCCATGCATGCCAAAACTGCCCCATGCCAATTGTGCAGACTGCAGCGCCGCCTCGTCAACGCAGCTGATTGTCAGTAGCAAATTTCTGTTCAGTTTTGCACAGTTGGCTGCGGCTGCACGCAAAAAAGCATCTCTGCCCCAATCCATATCACGGTAGTTTTCAGCACCACACTGCAAAAGTATCATTCCTCAAACACAATAATCCAAAAAAATTTAAAAAGAGAAAATCGAGGTCATCACCATCATATACACATTCCGTGCATGGCAAGATATTAACATTCGTTTGCAAAACATGGCTAAAGTAAGAGGAGCCGTACATTCTATACAGTCAGCATGCCTGCAAACTGTAAATGCAGACTCCTCTGCAAAACTTTCTGCTTTCAGCAAAAACTCACGTTAAGCCGCTGCGGAAAACTACTCGGCAGTCTCCTCGGCGGCAGTGGTCTCAACTGGCTTTTCTACAGGTTCTTTTCGGGCACGCGGCTGGGTAGAACGGGGAGAAGCAGTGCGCGCCGCTGGAGCTTTGGCTGCTGCGGGCTTAACCGATCGTACAGGACGTGCAGTACGACCTGTGCTGTGTACATTACGCGCTTCCTTAATGCGAGCTTTCAGGCGCTCTGCGTCGCGCTTTCGAGTGCGGCGTATCTCTTTGTTGCGGAATCGCACGGGCAAATTCTCCTGACAGGGTTATAATATGACCACTCACGTACAATGTATATACCTGAACAGGGGCAGTTTGTCAAATGCTGCAACTGCAATTGCAATACGGCACTCTTCAAATGCAGGATTTTTTTTCTGCCGAAAAGAATGTTACCAACAATATCTTTCTCCTGCCAAAGGTGGCAGATGCTTACGGAGTTAACCATGAGCGCATATCGCTATGTCATTATCGGTACTGGCCGCCCTCACCGCACAGAAGACTCTACAGGTTTCGGTATGGCGCACGCTCATTATCCGGCATTCCAGCAAACTGGCAAAGTACATCTCACTGCTGTTTCTGATCTGGTTGAAAGCCGGTCGCGATTCTTTCTTGAAAAACATCAGACAGATGCTGCCTATTACGCAGATTACCAAACCATGCTTTCAAAAGAAAAACCAGATATTGTCTCCATATGCACCTGGCCGCATTTACATGCTGATATGACAGTTGCCGCAGCAGAAGCTGGTGCAAAAGTTATTCACTGCGAAAAGCCTATGGCAACCACCTGGGCAGACTGTAAACGCATGAAGGCGGCAGCAGACAAGACGGGTGCTCTCCTCTCTTTTGGGCACCAAAGAAGACACATTGGGGTGTTTCAAAAAACCCGAGACTTTATTCAGCAGGGCGCTGTGGGAGAACTTGTTCAGATTGAAGCAGAAGTCGGCGACATGTTCGACTGGGGTACTCACTGGCTCGACATGATGTTCTACTACAATGCAGAAACCCCAGCAGAATGGGTAATGGCACAGATTGACAGCCGAACAGAAAAAAGCATTTTTGGTGCTTTCATGGAAAATCAGGGTATCTGCTACTTCAAATGGCGCAATGGAGTGCGCGGAATATTGGTTTCTGGTCACGAGGCGCACATAGGCTGCGTACACCGCATCATAGGCAAAAATGGAACCATCGAACTGCTCTCTGAAAGAAAACTGCGCATCAGCACCCATCAAAATCCGGCATGGGTGGAAATAGAAATTCCACAGCAAAAACCCGAATCCTTTCTCACTGCAGACGATGTTGTACGTCAGCTGGATGAGCCTGGCCACAGGTGCCTGGTAAGTGCAAACTATGCCATACAGTCTACTGAGGTAATCTTTGCAGCTTATTACAGCAGCCTCTACCGCGGCCGCATAGATTTGCCGCTGCAGCACCCAGGCAACGCCCTGATTGAGATGCTGCAAGACGGCAGCATTGGCCCAAACCGAAAAAAACTGGAGAACTGACACTTGGACAGAATGCTTGTTACAGACGAAAGAATTAAGGTTATTGGCTACGAACCGCGCAAACTTGACCTGGAAATAGTGTTTACAGAAGGGGACAAACGGCTGTACATTGGAGTGCCTGCCACTGTATATCTCGCACTTATGCAGGCTGAAAACAAAGCCGAGTTTTTCGCAAAAAAAATTGAAAACACTTTCGTTTACCATTCTTTCAAATAACTGCCTGCCGCTTTTACATTGACAGCAGCATTGATCTTCGTATGGCATGCTGTCATAACAGGCACACCAGCCATCTTTCTTTTTCGTTGACAGCAGCCCCTTCTTTCCGGTATGCTTTTCTACAGGCTGAAAATGGAAAGCGAGGAATACAATGGTCCGGGTGCTGGTAAGCGATCCTATTGCTGAAAAGGGGTTAACTCCGCTCAGAACACTGCAGGATGCTGAAATTGATGTAAGAACCGGGTTGTCTCCCGAAGAACTCAAGGGCATTATAGGCAGTTATGATGCTCTGCTTGTGCGCAGCGAAACAAAAGTAACTGCCGCTATTCTTGAGAATGCGCACAGACTGAAAATTATTGGCCGTGCAGGAGTGGGGGTAGACAACATTGATGTAGATGCTGCTACCAGGCATGGGGTAGTGGTGGTCAACTCGCCCGATGGCAATACCCTCGCCGCTGCAGAGCTTACTGCCGGATTGATACTTGCACTTGCCCGCAATATCCCCGCTGCAGATGCCACCATGCGACAGGGAAAATGGGACCGCAAACGTTTTACTGGCGTAGAACTTTCAGGAAAAACCCTGGGAATCATTGGGCTGGGAAGAATAGGATATGCGGTGGCACAGCGAATGCGTGCCTTTGAAATGAAGATCATTGCCTACAACCCTTTTGTTCCAGAAGAAACTACGCGCAAACTGGGTGTGGAACCAGTTTCTTTGGATGAGCTTCTGCAGAACTCAGATTTTATCTCTGTACACACCCCGCTCAGCGATGAAACCAGGGATATGATAGGAACCGCGCAGTTTGAAAAAATGAAGCCCGGCGCACGTATTGTCAACGTGGCCAGAGGTGGAATAGTCAATGAAAAAGCGCTGGCCGACGCAGTACGCGACGGAATAGTGGCCGGTTTTGCCTTTGATGTTTTCAGCGCCGAACCTCCCGCAGCCGATAATCCACTTCTCAATCTGGATGCATCAGTCATCACCCCTCATCTGGGCGCTTCCACCAAAGAAGCTCAAATAAAGGTAGCCATAGATGTTTCTGAGCAAGTGGCAGAGGTACTGAACGGACGCCCTGCACGAACGCCTGTCAATTTGCCTACTCTCTCGGCAAAAGATATGGAACTTCTTGCTCCGTTTCTTACTTTGGCATCTCGCATTGGCAGCTTGCATACCCAGCTTGCCTACGGCAGCTCAACAGAAAGCAAGCCCATTCGAGAAGTGGAAGTTGTCTTCCACGGCGACTTCGGCGGCCTGCCTACAGGCCCTATTACAAGGGCTGTGCTGCGCGGTCTGCTTACCCCTCTGCAGGAAGGTGCAGTCAACATGGTAAACGCACCCTACCTGGCAGAAATCAAAGGGATAAAAGTACTTGAACAACGACGCGACCCCACCCCCGATCACTCTTGCCTGCTTTCGGTAAAAGCGCATTTTGCAAACGGTGAACGTATTCTGTGCGGCACCGTATACGACGGAGAGGCGCACATTGTGCACATCGATGGCTACCACGTTGATATCGTGCCCCAAGGCCACATCATTGTAACACAACACATAGACAGGCCGGGCATTATTGGCAAGGTTGGCACCCTTCTGGGTGAGGGAGGGGTAAACATTGCAGGGATGCATGTAGGCCGTGAGACCATTGGCGGCAGAGCAATTATGGCGCTGCTGATAGATGAACCTGTTTCGCAGGAACTCATGGAACGCATGAGGCGGGTTGCCGGCCTCGAAGAGGCACGACTTGTCTCCCTCTGAAACAGACGAACCTCTAAAAACACTGCACTCTATTCTGCAGCAAAACCGCAAAGTGCTTAGTTTACTGCCAGAAGCCTGTGGTGAGCAGTACAGGCAAATTACAGATGCTTTTATTGCCGCATTAAAGAACGGAAACAAGGTTCTTTTCTGCGGCAATGGCGGCAGCGCTGCAGATGCGCAGCATGTTGCTGCAGAACTGGTGGGCCGATTCCAAAAACACAGACTGCCGCTGCCTGCTCTTGCTCTTACTACCGATACCTCCTTAATTACCAGCATCAGCAATGACTATGGTTATAATCACGTATTTGCCAGGCAGGTTGAGGCGCTTGCACTGCCTGGAGATATAGTGGCAGGAATAAGCACCAGCGGTAATTCAGACTCCATTCTGATGGCGATGCACTCAGCAAAAGCGCGCAATGCCCTGGCCATAGGCTTTACGGGCAAATCGGGCGGTAAGCTTCAACAGTCATGCGACATCTGCCTCTGCGTGCCTTCAACTGTAACTGCACGCATTCAGGAAGCCCATATACTGATATGGCATGCGCTTTGTGAGGAAATCGAAGAGTATCTCTTTCCGGGGTAGAATATTCTAATGGAAAATACCCTCCCTAAACCACATACCGGCCAGTACCAGGAAGTATCCAGCCTTCTCATACACTGGTATGCACATCACAAACGCGATCTGCCCTGGCGAACGGCAGATGCATGGGGAGTATGGGTTTCTGAAATTATGCTGCAGCAAACCAGGGTTTCCACAGTCATTCCATTTTATCTCAAGTTTATGCAGCGCTTTCCAACTATTCAACAGTTCGCACAAACGCCCATCGAAGAAGTTCTGCACTATTGGGCCGGCCTGGGGTACTATGCACGAGTACGCAACCTGCACAGAGCAGCGGTTCTGGTGGTACAACAGCACAATGGAATAATCCCCATGCAGATCAGGCAGCTAATCGCTCTTCCCGGAATTGGACGGTACACTGCCGGCGCCATTCTTTCACTGACTGGCAGCGTGCCTGCGCCCTTGGTAGATGCAAATGTTACTCGCATTCTCTGCAGAGTATTTGGCATCACGGGCGATCCTGCCTCTGCCGCTGTACAAAAGATGCTCTGGAACACTGCAGAGCGCATGCTGCCAATACAAGCATTCGCCGAACACAATCAGGCGCTTATGGAGCTGGGAGAAGTAATCTGCACTCCTGCCGAACCACAGTGTGACAAATGCCCCATTTGCTCCTGCTGTTACGCAGCATCAACTCCTGCCCCTCAAGCACTTCCAGAATATGCTCCTGCCAGAAAAAAAGTGCCCCAGGTGCATGCATGCATCATAGTAGAAGGTATCCCCGGCTGTTACTTTATGGTGCAGCGGCCTTACCATGGCCTTTGGGGCGGCTTGTGGGAATTCCCGCGGGTTCTCTGCCAACCCGAAGAAACATGGAAAGAAGCGGCACAAAGAGCAGCAGATGAACTACTGGGCATTCAGGTGCGTGTTGCAAAGAAAATTGCAACTATCAAACATGTGGTTACCCACCACAACATTACCCTGCATGCATGTCTCGCCACATCTGTAAATATTGTGCGCAACAGCAGCATGGCTAAACAGATCGCTCTTTGCGACTGGCAGCGCTATCCGTGTGCTGCACCGCAGCTACTGGTACGAAAGGCAGCTGAAAAAACGCTCACTCAACCTTCTGTACAACAAATTCTGCCGCTGTAGAAAGCCTGCTTCAGGGAGAACCTATGAAACCGCGTTTTCTGTTCACTATTCTGCTTGCTGCTATAGCTCTCGCACTTACGCTGGTAATTGCTGGCACTGCATTGCAGTCTAACTCGCTGCAAATAAACACTATGCTGAATGCTCAACAGAAAAACCCAGCTCTCATTGTTCTCGATCTGGCTGGCCTGCTCATGGTTGCTGTCGTGCTTGTAATGGGTATATCACAAAACGTAAGCCATACAGTGCTTGCAGATCATGCCGACCGCCTGCAAGAAGAACTCAGTACTAGTCAAAAACAGAACCAGGAAGCAATAACGAAAGTACAAAACGATCTGTTAGAAAACCTCAAGGCGCTGCAAACTGCTCAAACACAGCATGCAGAAGAACTGCATGCACTTCAATCTCACACAGAACAAAGTCTCGTCCCGCTCAAAGACCACTCAGACACTCTCACACGGCAAATCGATGCCGTACATCTTGCTCTGCAGTATCATCGTGCAGATTTGCAGCAAATAAGATACCGGCTTGCAAACCCCGCAGTTACGCAAGCTGCAGCAGGAGCTATCCCGCATGAAATCACTGCGCCACTCCCCGAATACACAAGCACTCCCTCAGATATTACTGCAAATGCACCAGACACAACTATCGCCGCGCCAGTAACCATAGAACTTGTGAATATTCAAGCTGATACCGTACCGATGAATACTGCTCATGTTAATTTTCAGGCAGAACAGTCTGCACAGCAAATCGAAACTCAACCTATTGAAGATCAGTCCTTTGAAGAACAGCCTTTCGTACTCCCCGAAACCAATGAACATAGTAAAACAGAAGAAGAAGCTATCCAGCAGACTTCAGATGCCTTTCCTGCCAGCCCCTCAACTATTACACAAGAAGAATGGTTGATGCTTACAAAACCTCTTTCTTTGGAGGAAACTACGCCCAGCGAGGATTTTTCTATTCAGTACGAAGAAGCCGCGGAAGCACACACACAACCATTCCTGTCTGATTTCCTTGCACACAATGACATACCTGCCGCTGCCGAAACGGAAATAGAGCAGATTTCAGAACAAAAAGTCGATTCTCAGCAAAACCATCCTCTAGCCGAATCAGACAATAATTCCAGCAATACCTGGTTTCGCAAACTGTGAATAGCGGAGAAGCCTCACTATTTGAGATTTTGGAAGAGCTTGCAGTCTCCGATTTCTCAGGTTCTTCGCCCTGCGCAGTATGCAGACTTCAGCGCCGCAGCGTAGAGAGAGGATTGAAGCTTCTCTACTACGAGTTGATCAATGATATGCCAACCCGAATGGAATGGAGAAAAGCAGGCGGCTTCTGCCCAGAACACACACGCACTGCCATTCAGCATGGTGACCCGCTGGGTGCGGCAATCCTCTCTCTTGACCTGGTTGACATCGCTCTTCAACGTATAACAAAGGTGAAAAAAGGGCTGCGTAAAATCAGCATTTCTGCCAAACCTGCCCCCTGCCACATCTGTAAATTACAGCAGGAAGCAGGCAAAAGATACATACTTGCCCTCACACAGGGGCTGAATGAGAAACAGGATGCCTGGCAGGCGCTGGAAAAATCTGAACACCTGCTCTGTATTGCACACATCAGCGCCCTGATTAGTCTGCTGTCTCCACAGCAGGCAGACAGGGTGCGCATGCTTGCACAAAAAAAGATAACGGCGCTGCAAAAGGAACTGGAAGAAGCTGTTCGTAAAAGCGATTATCGCTTTCTGCACGAAGCTTCAGGTTCCGAACGCGATGCCTGGCTAAGGGCTATGCAGCTGCTCAATCAGCCGCATAACCACATCTAGCCCCTACAGATTAATAGCATTTGCCAGATCAGAAAGCACTATCAACCATCTTTCTGCATGAGAAGGCTCTCTGTATTCAGGCACAAAACCAAGACTTCTGTAGAGCTTTATGGCAGCAAGTCTTGTATCTTGAGTCTCCAGCACTACGTCTTTGCAGCCTATTGCTCGAAATGAATGCAGACAGGCAAGTGTGACCGCTCTTCCCAGTCTCTGCCCTCTGTGAGCCGGATGGCTGGCTACCCAGTGCAGATATCCGCTTCCCGGATATTCTTGCGGCAGCAGTCGCACAGAGGCTGTTGCAACGGGGGCTAGTTCCTGATCTATCACCCAGGTGAGCTTTACATCTGCAGCCTCCAGCAAATCCAGGCGTACACGGCCCGGCGTCCAGCTTTTGTCATCAAATGCAGCCTGCATCAACACCGCAAGAGCAATGGTATCTCCCACTGCCGCTTCCCGCAATGCATAGCCCTCTGGAAGCTGCGGCTGTTCTGGCAGGCTCTCCAAGTTGCTTCTGCGCATGAAAAGATGTGACATGGTTTGGTTTCCTTCCTGTAAAGTCTTTATTCACTTCTACATACGCAACTCGCATAACAATCCATTTGTAACGCTTCTGTCAGGCTGCTTCAGCCATGTCGTCATCCTCTCCATTGTTCAGCAGCGCCCTGCGCTTATCACGCAGCAAACATACTGTAGCAACAAAAGTGGCATGTGACCATGTAAGTGGCGAGACAGAGATTGGTGAACCGTTGTACGGGTGGATCTGCTCTGCCATTACCCCCGAAGCAAGAGCATGGCGAATGCACCATCTTATCAGTTCAACTGCTTTCTCCAACTCCTGCAGCGTTTCTGCAGCCTCTATGCGCCACTGGGCTAGCCACAAGGTACAGAGAAACCACGGGTTTCCAGGTACGTTTTCCGTATCTTGACTTACCTGATAAAACGTATCTCTCTCATAGCGAGCCATTCCTCCTACGTGTGTCTTCACCCAGAGGGTTTTCTCCATGTGGTCCATGGTAGCACGCATTCGAGCATCTCTTGGCCCCAAGTAGCCAAACAAAAATAGCCCGGCAACACTTACATCAGTCACATAGTCACGCACAACCTGCCCCTCTTCCAGCCTCACGCCTCGCAGGTATCTGCCTTCTTCCGGGCTGTATAAATAAGTATCTGCCGCCTGTCTCACTTCTTCAGCTACTCTAAAGTAGCGTCTGGCTCTATCGCTGTCACCAAAGATATCTGCAAATTTCGAGGCGGCCATCAAGCCTGCCCATACCCCGGCAACTGTAAATGTATGCACCCCTCGCCGCTCTTCCCATAAATCCCAGCACATATCAGGCAACCCTGTTCCTGCATCCCTAAAACTCGCTAAAAAATCTCCAACAGGCTCTATCAAACTGGTGTACACACCTCTCAAATAGTCTATGTCGCTCTGTTGGTCAAAATGCCTGCCCAGTGCATAAAGTATCAGCGCTGTCTCGTCTTCCTGAATGGGCAGCTGCAAATGCCCATTGGCATCTGCCCACGGGTGCCACGAAGAACCTACGCTTCCATCTGGGTTGTACTTGTGCCAAAAATACCCTGCGGGGTCAACCACATTGGCGCAAAAGGTAAAAAACCGCCTTGTAATTTCATGATAGCCTGCCAGGTCCAGGGCATGGGCAACCAGTGCGCCGTCACGTGGCCAAAGGTAAGAATACGAATCTCTGTTGTACTGCATAACATCCGAATCGTTGGCGGCTAGTATTGCCCCGCGGTTGTCTATCTGTGTGCGTAATACCAGCAGGCTTCGATGGTACTGCTTCAAAATGTCCTGATCAAGCTCATCAGGGTTGTCGCCTTTGGTAACCCAAAACTTCCAGTAAGTGCGCACGCGGCGCAGTATCGTTTCTGGCCCGGTCTGTCTAATGTCATGATCCAGTCGGCTCACCTCAGACTGATTCCTGCCCGCACATATCCACATGTAGGCAGTTGCTTTCTGCTTCACGCGCACCATCACCCTGCCCACAGAGTCAACACTGCCCTGAGAAATCGGGTTGCGGCTCAATGAACCGTCTTCAGCATCCCGCCAGGTGCCCTCAGCCTGATGATGACCTATAATGCCTACCGCATAGCTTGAAAGCCCCCACTCTCTGCCATTGGTGCCGCTGATCAAAAACCAGTGCTGCCCCTTGTAATGAATTAATGCTCTGCGAGAAGGATCGTAGTAAGCGGTGTCACCCTCGCGAGAACCTGCTATGTTCAAATCGTGATGCCAAAATAAACGCACATCTCTCTCGCCACCATGCAGATTCTCCAACTCTATGCGCCGCAAATAGGTATCCGAGCTGCAGTCTACACAGTCATGGCAAATCAGTCTCAGTCCCATTTCGCGATGCACCAGAACCACCTCGGTAACCAGTGTATCTTCTTCATACTTCAGAGACCGCTCCCAGCCCTCATCAGCCACCCACGACATTCGTCCATCGCACCATACGCCAAACCTGCACGGATACCCCATCGTATGATTGTACTGCCCCACATATGGGTAATACAATTCGCGCAGATTGTAACGCTCATCAAAGGCAATCAACAGATTTCCATTGGATACTGGCAGGTCGCGTGGCATGTGGTCACTCCATGACTGAATAAATTTCTCATCGGTGAGATGATTAGGAACAATTTTGCTGGTTCCTGAAAAAAATGTTCCACATTCAAAACAGAAACTACTAAACCAGCCTTAAATACATACTGAACCGCCTCCTGCACCCCCTGTGCTCATGTAATCATCTCGCCATACAATGTTTACTCCGCTCTTGACAAAATAGTTGTTATAGTATATTATAATAACATCACGATACATCGTGATGTTATTATATAACAGGAGAAACCATGAGACACAATTTAGAACACCACAAAACAGGGGCGAGCAGAAGCACACGCCATGCCGAAGCAGCACGGCATAATACGAATGAGGCCGCCGCAAAACAGAATGGCAGACACGGAGAAAAGGAAGAAAGACATGGAAGACGAGGCAGAGGAAGGCATGCAGAAGCACACGGCGCCCCAGTCGGAATAGAAAACAGAGTGCGCAGAGGAGAAGCAAGATTCATTCTGCTTGATGTTCTTTCCCATGAACCCAGACATGGATATGAAATCATTCGCATACTGGAAGAGAAATCAAATGGTCGCTATGTGCCCAGCCCGGGCACTGTATATCCCTCTCTGCAGTATTTGGAGGATTTAGGTCTGATTGTGGCCAAACAGGATGGTGAAAGACGCGTCTACTCTATCACTGAGGCTGGCAAAACAGAGCTTGAGGCCAAACAGGCTGAAGTAGACGCCTTTTGGCAAAGGCTGAAGGAAAATACCCCTTCTGCCTCGCAATGGGTAAATGCTGGTATTCTGCAGGAAGAAATTCAATTTCTCACGCAAACCTGCTGGCGTGCATACAAAACTGCAGAAGAGACAGGCAGCAAAGAGATAGTGCAGCAGATACAGCAGGCTCTTGAAAACTGCAGAAATGAAATACGCAGCATCATCACAAAACACTTTGCAGAACCTGCACAGGAGGAAACTAATGGCTGAACAGTCACTAACCGGTCAGTACAATAAGTATATTGAATCGCTTTTTACCACTCCAGACCCTGTGCTGCAGCAAACTCTGGCACATATGCAGCAGCAAGACCTCCCTTCTATCAATGTATCTGCAAATGAAGGCAAACTTTTGCACATGCTCGCCCTAATGACTGGTACAAAAAGAATACTGGAAATAGGCACGCTTGGCGGCTACAGTGCAACATGGCTGGCCCGCGCACTGCCCGATGATGGAGAGATGATCTCACTGGAATTGGATGCGCATCATGCAGAAGTTGCACAAACTAATCTGCAAAGAGCCGGTTTGCATAACAAGGTGAAAATAATGGTTGGCCCTGCTGCAGAAAGTCTTAAAATACTTGCAGATACAAATCCCCCTGCCTTCGATCTGATTTTTGTAGATGCAGACAAAGATGGTTACACAGAATACCTCAAGCTTGCACTGCCGCTTCTCAGAGAAGGAGGCCTGATACTTGGCGACAATACACTGCCTCACGCAGTGCTGGAAGAAGGTCAGGAGAGTGGCACAAAGAGCTACAACTCTGCTGTCGCTGCAGAACCAAGCCTCATAAGCACCATTCTCCCTATTCTTCGCGGCCAGGGACTGGATGGATTGACGGTATCTATCAAAAGAACGGCCTGAGTTCGCTTCTTGCTACGGTGTGTTTAGAGAAGAAGCAAGGTTGTTGAAATTCCAGGTATCTTTCCAGTGAATCAAAAAATCACCGTTTGGTCTGATATGAAACGGGAGCCAGATGTAGCGCGAATCTGCAAGGTTTTGCGGTTTCCATCTGTCTCCCATGTAAATGAACCAGCCGGGCTTATGAGCAACAGGCAGCACATATGTCGCCTGCGATCTATCTGAGGTAGCTGCATTTGCGCCTGTAAAGGGGTTGCCCATTGCTTTCCATGTACCTAGCAGATGCAGCGATGTGTAGTACCTGGCAGCGTTGGGCGCCCAGCCCGATGTACCGCTGCATATCATATAGTAAAGTCCCTTGTAATAAAATATAGCAGGCGCTTCGCGGTACTGACGGCGCACTGCAACCACCCAGTTCACACCTTCTCTCTGCGGGCGCTCAACATCGGTATAGCTGCTGTTTAGTTTCACTATGTACAGCGAGGCATTATTGTCTCCACTAAAAACAGTGTAAGCGGTTCCATCTTTTTTTTCATACAGGTTCATATCTCTGTAGGTACTGCCAGCAATTGGAGAAAACGCCTTTACGAATCTAAACGGCCCCTCAGGTTTCTCTGACACTGCAACCCCTGCCAGCGAATCTACATACCCTGGGTGATCCAGATGCATCCACATCACAAATGTGTGGGTTTGTCGATTGTAGATTACCTTTGGTCTTTCGCAAATTCCGGTAGCCCCAAATCCCTGCGGCATGTTTGCAGAAGGCAAAGCGGTAGAGACATGTTTCCAGTGAAGCAAATCTTGTGATGCATAGCAGGAAACACCTACCTTGTTCAGATATCCTTCTGACTTGTCTTCACCATACCAGTAGTACATCCCTTTGTAACGTAATATTCCGCCGCCGTGTGCCTGTATTGGTTCACCTGATTCATCCATCCAGACTGCCCCCGGATGAAAGTTTTTCTGGGCAGCTGCTGCACCGCACAATACCATAAATAAACCGGCAGCCAATATAGTTTTCATCGTACAGTCACTCATTTGCCACATACTGCCCTACCTTGTCTTATGCTGATATTTCTCTATCATACCTAACAGTGTATAATACTCTTTATGATCCTGTTTGATGGAGCAATTATTTTATGACTGTTCAGCAGCCTCACTCTCACCTTCCCGATGAGAAGGGAAAATTTGGGCCGTTTGGCGGCAGATACGTTCCTGAAACTCTTATCCCTGCCCTAGATGAACTTGCAAGTGAATATAAAACAGCTGTCTCAGACCCTTCTTTTCAAATGCAGATGCAGCAAATACTTCGCCATTATGTGGGTCGTGCAACGCCGCTCTATCATGCTGAACGGCTTTCTAGCATGTACAATGCAAAAATATACCTCAAACGCGAAGACCTCTGCCACACAGGCGCACACAAAATCAACAACGCCACTGGGCAGATTCTGCTTGCACTTCGTATGAAAAAACCACGCATAATCGCCGAAACAGGAGCCGGTCAGCATGGGGTGGCAACCGCTACTGTCTGTGCCAGATTTGGCCTCAAATGTGACATCTACATGGGGCAGGAAGATGTAGAGAGACAATCGCTCAATGTGGCGCGCATGAAGCTGCTGGGGGCAAATGTCATTCCTGTAACCAGTGGCACGGCAACTCTCAAAGATGCCACCAACGAGGCAATGCGTGACTGGGTTACAAACGTGCGCAGCACTCACTATATTATCGGCTCTGTCGTTGGCCCCCACCCTTACCCCATGATGGTGCGCGATTTTCAATCTGTAATAGGCAGAGAAGCCCGCGCACAAATCCTTGAACAAGAAGGAAAACTGCCCCACTATCTTGTTGCCTGTGTTGGAGGAGGATCTAATGCTATGGGGCTGTTTTACCCGTTTGTAAATGACACAGATGTGAAAATTATAGGTGTGGAAGCAGCAGGTGAAGGCATCCACACAGGCAGGCACTGTGCCCCGCTTTCTGCAGGTTCGCCTGGTGTTTTTCAAGGCTCTGCCAGTTACCTCATTCAAGACGCCGATGGGCAGGTCGCCCCCTCACACTCGATTTCGGCAGGTTTAGATTACCCCGGCGTTGGCCCCGAACATTCCTGGATGAAAGAGGCTGGCCGTGCGGAATATGTGTCTGTAACAGACTCAGAGGCTCTTGATGCCGTCAGGCTGACTGCAGAGCAGGAAGGGATTATCGTGGCACTGGAAACTGCACACGCAATCGCATGGCTGAAACATATGTCCGATAGACTCCAGCCAGACACCATTGTCATCATCAATTGCTCTGGCAGAGGAGACAAAGATATGAATACCATTGTTCGCGAACTGGAGTTGGCATGACACGACTCAAAACGCATTTTCAAAACCTTTCCGCACGTCACGAAAAGGCGCTCATATGCTTTCTAACTGCTGGCGACCCCGATATGGATACAACTTTGCAGGTTGTTCGCGCTCTCGCCGCAGCAGGTATGGATGCACTGGAACTGGGAATACCGTTTAGTGACCCGCTCGCCGACGGTCCGGCAATACAAGCCTCCTCTCAAAGGGCATTAGAAGCGGGTGCAACCGTCGCAAAGGTCCTTGAACTCACACGCCAGATACGCAAACACCTGCCGAACCTGCCCATTATTCTTATGACCTACTACAACCCTCTGCTAAAATACGGCATGAACCAGTATGCTGCCGATGCTGCTGAGGCAGGAGTAGATGCACACATAGTCACCGATCTTACCCCCGAAGAAGCAGACCAGTGGAAGTCTCTTTCAGTAATGCACCAGATGGACACCATTTTTTTGCTCGCCCCTACCAGCACCCCAAAAAGGATACAGTGGGTTGCGGCTCAATGCACCGGGTTTGTGTACTGCGTTTCTCGAACAGGGGTAACTGGCGCACGTGAAGATATTCCGGCCGAATTGTATCAAACCGTACAGAACATCAAAAGCTCTACGTCGCTGCCGGTATGCGTCGGCTTTGGCGTGTCTCAGCCAGAACATGTCACAACAATATCTGCCTTTGCAGATGGCGTAGTGGTTGGAAGCGCTCTGGTAAACCTCATACAGGCGCACAGGCATTCTTCAACCCTGCTGCAGCAGGTATCTGATTTTACATCTGCACTCAAACAGAAAACTCTGCCAGACGCATAGGGGGAAGCAATGAATCAGAAGGAAGAAGCCGAAAAACTGGCCGCATTGGGAGCTGCAATGGCATTTTTGGCCGTTGCAGCAGGAGCTTTCGGTGCGCATGCATTGAAATCAAAACTGCAGCCGCTGCAAATGCATGTTTACGAAACAGGTGTGCAATACCATATGTACCATGCATTGGGTATTCTTGCAGTTGCAGCACTGGCCCAGACAATGCCTGCCAAAAAAAAGCTTTTCTACACAATTGGCAAGTTTTTTGCACTGGGAATTCTGCTCTTCTCAGGCAGCCTTTATCTGCTTGCTGTAATAAACATAAAACTGCTCGGAATCATTACTCCCTTTGGAGGGGTCTGCTTTCTGGCAGGATGGGCAATGCTGGTGCGAGCAGCTCTAAAAGACTAAGTCACATTTGAAATAAGCCTCCGTTCGATTACGTATTGTATTCTGAAACGTTCAGGGCGCGTACGGCCGCTTGCTGCAGAGCATGAAATCTGTTTCCGACAATCAAAATGTATTTCTTACATCATTTTGCATCAGAACAGATCATGTTAAGGCTGCCTAAATTCTGTTGCAAATGGTACATTCGGTCTCAACACGCTCTTAACTCATATTCGTAATAGATAAAGTACAGGGTGTCTCCCATGCACTCTGCTGTACTATTCATGCACGTGCCGCTCTGTAGAAACGTCACAATATATAATTAGGCTCTACGCAATTGCAGACAAGAGGAGGTAACGTATGACTGCATTTGATACCAGAAGTTTCTTGAAGCAAATGGAAGACCAGCGCAGTCAGGAAAGAGCGCTTTCCTGGGAGGGCAGTTTTGCGGAATATATGGAGATTGTCACCCGCAACCCGCGACTTGCCTCTCTTGCACATGCACGTCTCTACAACATGGTTATCTCTGCAGGAGTTGAAGAGAATGATGGAATGCCGCGTAAATACCTCTTCTTCAAGGATGAGCTTTACGGCATGGAACACACCCTGCAGCAGCTTGTAGAAGAATACCTGAACCCGGCGGCCAGAAGGCTGGATGTACGAAAACGCATACTCATGTTCGTAGGGCCGGTTGGCGGTGGTAAATCTACTCTGGTCACTCTGCTCAAGCGTGGAATGGAGCGGTACAGTCGAACTGAGGAGGGGGCGATTTATGCCATCAAGGGATGCCCCATGCATGAGGAACCGCTGCATCTGATACAGGAAGAATTGCGCCAGCAGTTTAAACAGAGCCTGGGTATTCATATTGAGGGAGACCTTTGCCCCGTGTGCCGCTACCGCCTTGAACACGAATGGGGCAGTAATATTCAAAACGTGCCCGTACAGCGCATTCTGCTTTCAGAACGCAACCGAGTGGGTGTTGGCACTTTCAAGCCGGCAGACCCCAAAAGCCAGGATGTAGCCGAACTGACCGGCAGCGTGAATATTCAGGCTCTCACCGAATATGGCCAGGAATCTGATCCGCGTGCTTACAATTTCGACGGTGAACTCAATATCGCCAACCGCGGCATTATGGAGTTTATTGAAATGCTCAAGGCCGAAAAAAGATTCTTGTATGAGCTCAACACAGTAGCAGGTGAACAAACCATCAAGGCGAGCAGGTTTGCACTCATCTACTGCGATGTCGCAGTTATCGCACACACCAATGAGTACGAATACAATTCCTACTTCTCAAACAAAGAAAACGAGGCGATGATCGATCGCATATTTGTTGTAAAAGTGCCTTACAACCTGCGCGTTGCAGAAGAAGTGCGCATCTATGAAAAGCTTATCAGCCAGTCTGATGTGCAGGATGGCATGCCGGGAGCCGAACTCAGCCTCTCAAGAGTACACATAGCGCCATACACTTTGCGTGTAGCAGCAATGTTTGCAATCCTCACCAGGCTCAAGGCGTCGCGCAAGGCTGGGCTTAGCCTCATGACCAAACTGAAACTATACGACGGGGAGAAACAGGTAGGAGATTTTGATCAGCGTACGGTTCGGGAACTGCACGAAGAATTCACCGATGAAGGCATGAATGGGGTATCCCCTCGCTTCATCATTAACCGTATCTCGGCAGCGCTGGTACGTGGCGGCAAAACTTTTGTTACCCCTATAGATATGCTTCGCACACTACGTGATGGAATTTCTGAATACACTAGCAATGAGGAAGAACGCAAAAGACTGCTCGGTTTCATAGACGAAGTGCGAAAAGAGTTTGATGAAACTGCAAAAAAAGAAGTACAGCGCGCTTTCGTTTACTCTTACGAAGAATCAGCCAGAACTCTGCTCGATAACTATGTAGACAACGTTGAGGCATACTGTAACCGAGAAAAAGTTAAGCATCCGGTAACTGGGGAAGATGTAGAACCAGATGAACGACTGATGAGAAGCATTGAAGAACAAATCAATGTGACAGAAAATCAGAAACGGGAATTCAGGGAAGGGGTTATGAGGTCTGTTGCCTCACTCATGCGCAGAGGGCAAACATTCAATATCAGCTCAGATGAACGATTAAAAGAAGCAGTAGAGAAAAAGCTCTTCACCGACCTCAAGGATGTAGTGAAGATAACAACCAGCACAAAAACCCCCGATGCCGAACAACTTAAACGAGTCAATGAAGTGGTAGAACGCATGTGCAGAGAACAGGGCTACAACCCCGAATCTGCCAATGAACTGCTTCGCTACGTAGGCACACTGCTCAATCGCTGAAAGGAAGGCTGTACCATGTCTGGTTCACTCAGTACCGATAGCTGGGACCTTCACCGCCGTGCCGAACGAGACAGGCAGAGACACAATGAAAAGGTAAAAGAGGTCATCAGGAAAAACCTTGGTGACCTTGTCAGCCAGCAAGACATCATCACAGCAGAAAACGGAAAAATTATCAAAATTCCGGTTCGAGGTCTGGAGCTGCCTCGCATACGCTTCGACAACAATGAAAACGAACGCGTAGGGCAAGGTGCAGGCGGCACACAGCAGGGTGACATACTGGGCAAAGCCGGCCAGCCTTCTTCTGGAACAGGTAAACAGGCCAGCCAGGAACCAGGGGTAGACTTTTACGAAGCCGAACTCACCATTGAAGAACTCACTGCACTGGTGTTTGAAGACCTGCACCTGCCCAACCTGGAGGAACGCGGTGTAAAGCAGATACAGGCTGAAAACATTGAATTCAACTCAGTCAGCCGCAGAGGCATCACCTCCAACCTCGATAGAAAACGCACTCTGATGGAAGCCTGGCGAAGAAATGCAAGAGAAGGGTCGCCCGGCTGGAAAGTACGCAAGGAAGACCTGAGATACAAAACCTGGGAAGCAGTAACCGAGCCGCAGCGTAATGCTGTCATATTCGCCATGAGAGATGTCTCTGGCTCTATGGGAGAGTTTGAGGCATATATCTGCAGATCTTTCTACTTCTGGATGCTCCGTTTCCTGAGAAAAAAATATACCAGCGCCGAGATTGTCTTCATCACCTGCCACACCGAGGCAAGAGAAGTAGATGAAACTGCCTTTTTCTCTCTGGGCGATTCTGGCGGAACAAAAATGAGTGAAGCCTACAAGCTGGCAATACGTATTATAGAACAGAGATACAATCCCAGGGAATGGAATATCTACCCATTTCTCTTCTCAGATGGTTACAACTGGGGAGATCAGGAATGCGTAGATTTAATGAGGGATATGGAAGCTTACTGCAACCAGATTGGCTACGGAGAAATCGCTTCAGATACCTGGAACCAATCATCCGGTTTCGCTCCGCTTGGGCAGGCATACCAGGAGGCTTTTGCAAATGAAAAACGCATATGCCTGGTAAAAATAAACAACAAGGATGACGTATGGCCAGCTCTCAAGCGATTCTTCAGCAAATATCCCGAAGTGCAGGAAATGGAGACTTCATAGCATGACAGGCAAACAGACACTGCGCGGTTTTATAACGCTGACGGCAGCCTTTCTGGTTGGCGCACTGCTCGCCGGATGGATTCTTTATACCGGATACCAGCGCAAAAACCGCCTGCCGGCAGATACTGGTTCTGTTCTGCTGGCAGTTCAGAAACTGGGCGATCTGCACACAGTTTCCTACCGCTACAAGGACATAGTTACGCAAAACACCTCAAAATCACCCAACAGCATGTTCGAGCACATCCCCGGAGTGTCTATGCTGGTACACTGGGCCACACACAACCAGGCAGTAGTAATGGCAGTCGGTCATGTGGAAGCCGGAATCAATCTCGCACAGGTCACTCAGAACAATATAACCTGCATCCGCAGCGCAAATGGCGATAAAATTATGCAGGTGCATCTTCCACAACCAGTAATCTATTCTCCTCAGGTACATGTTCGTGTAATCAATGAAACCAGCGGTGTATTTTATCACGACAAAAACATTGTGCCCCGTGCAGAAGCAACTGCAGCCCATCTGTTTCGTGAAGAAGCTCTAAATCAACATATTCTTGAACAGGCAAAATCCAACGCTCTTACTCAGCTTTCGTCTCTTACACACCGGCTTGGGCTGCACAATGTGCAGTTTACGTTCTAATTTGCTCCAGCTCGAACACATTGCTATTCAGATTATGCATTGAGTTGTCTCTCGGCAAAACCCCTGAAGAAAATACCGATTCTCTCCGATAGTTACCCCAACCTTCCCGGTTGCAATGCGTCTGCATCATATAGAACACCACATTTTGCTGTAAAGATTAGGTGCAAACAGGAGAATTTACTATGAAAATATCTGGAGAAAGCTGGGTACTTGTTATGCTGGGGCTTGCTGACTTGATGACGACTATCGTATTCATAAAAATGCATGGCGCTCAGGAAGCAAATCCTATTTTTCACCAGTACTGGCAAATGGGCCTCGTAGCATTTATTGTTGCTAAAATGGTTTGCCTGCTCGGTCCAATTACCATACTTGAATGGGCGCGTACCAGAAACCCAGAACTGGTACGCTTTGCCCTGCGAACTGCCATATTCGGCTATGTACTGCTCTATGGCATTGGCTTCTTTCGACTCAATAACAACAATGCAAATGCTGATCAAAAAATGACAGAAACAAGCTACATTAATCTCTCAAATATGAAGTTGAAGTACAGAAAATCTCTTTTTATACACTCATTGAACTACCACAAAACCATTGGCAAATCTCTGAGCTGGAATTCAGTTTTCTCTACTGTACTTGATTATCATATGGGGCTTTTGAATAAACACCCCCAATATACCAGAATACCTGCTTCTGCTCAGCAATAACCCCGCAGGCGGCCTGTACCTGCAGATACAGGCCGCCTACATTACAAGCCGAACATTTTTTGCCTGGCGGCCTTTCTCAGTATGTACTTCGTCATACTGTACTCGCTGCCCCTCACGCAGCGTGCGATAACCATCTGTTAAGATCACGGTATGGTGTACAAATACATCTGCCCCGTCTTCGGCAACTATAAAGCCATATCCCTTGGCATCGTTGAACCATTTTACTTTACCTACAGACATTACCACAGCTTTCTCCTCATTTGAGAGTAAATTACTATACTGGCTGCATTAAGAAACTTCAAATATAATCTAACACGTATATTGGTGAATATTGTTGACAGCAATTACCAGTTTTTTTCTCAAACTGGTTATAATACCTGTCTCTCGCCACCCAAGCTGACCATATTTTGAGTCGGCATACACACCATTACAGGAGAATAACCTTGAACCGTGAAGAAGCTACCCGCCTCATCTGTGAGGCACGCATTGCACACCGCATCACCTGGGTGCAGCTGGCAGATGCCATTGGCAGAAGCAAAGTATGGACTACCGCCGCACTTTTGGGGCAGCACCCACTCAGCCCTGAAGAAGCCGATACAATCACCCATATACTCGGTCTCAACCAGGAAACAGCGGAAGCTCTGCAGCAAATACCTAGCCGAGGAGAACTGGCTATTCCACCTTCCGACCCAACGATATACAGATTCCAGGAGCTGATACAAGTATATGGCCCTGCACTAAAACAGCTCATTCATGAAGAGTTTGGAGACGGTATCATGAGCGCGATCGACTTTGAAATGTCTTTAGATCGCAAACCCGACCCTGCGGGCGACAGAGTTTACATTACCATGAGCGGTAAATTTCTTTCTTATAGAAAGTTTTGAAAGTAATGCCATCTCAGCAAACTGAATTAAGAACGAATTTTTTCATTTTTTTTCATTTTTTTTCGAATTTTAATTGCGAATTATTGCGAATTCCAATTTTGCGTGTTATACTAACTATAACTCCAAAATTGGACCGTCCAATTTGATACTAATGCAAATTGGCACGGTACACGAAAAGCATAAAATGCCTCGAGAAACAGAATACCAACGCATAGCAGAAAAAATACGCAACACCTGGCTGCGCAACCCTGATGTTGTCCCAGGTACAAAACTGCCCACCGAACGGCAGATGCAAGCCCAGTTTGAAGTAGGTCGCTCTACCGTCTCCCGCGCACTCGCACTGCTTGCTGCAGAAAATCTGATCGAAATGAGGCAGGGCAGTGGAGTGTATGTACGAAATACCGCCAATAGCCACGAAAAACACCTGCTTGGCTTTATTACTCCCTGTCTCTTCGGTAAGGATGCAATTAGCCGCCCGGTGCTTAGTCATTTGCAGTGTGGGCTGCAAAACCGAGCTGAAGAACTGGGCTACCAGCTCCTTACCGCAAGTGCTCAAAGCAGTGTCGAGACAGAAGAATTGCTCACAGCGCACTTTCTTCGCCTCGGGGTAAAGGGCCTTATTATTTACCCGGTTGCTTCTACACAGGAACGCACAAAAAATCAGGCACAGGCAGATTACCTAGCCCGGCGTTTTCGACATGTACCTATTGTACTAACCGACTTGGGAACAGAATCATGGAACAGAAACATGGTGGTCTTCGACAACTTTACTGCCGGAAGACAAATGACCCGCATGCTGTTGCAAAAAAGACGACGCAACATTCTTTTCATGCATATGTTTAAGCACAATTTGCACCTTTCAATACATGAAAGAGCATCTGGGTACCGTGCAGAAATGAAAGCCGCAGGTCTTGATTTGCCAGAAAGTTATCTCTCGTTCGGCAGCACTGCACAGTGTGATATACAGGGCCTCACTGAAAATGAAGCAGACTACTGGGCAAAATCATTATTGCAAATAACTCCCCTCCCAAATGCCCTGATTGCCTGGGAAGACAGCACTGCCATCCTGCTTATCAGGGCCTTGCAGCGTACAGGCGTGCGAGTGCCTGAAGATATAATTGTGTGCGGCTTTGATAACCTTCCTGCATCGCATTTTTTCACTCCCCCTTTCCCTACCACTGAGCCAGACTTTGAGGCCATGGGTGAGACAGCAATTCAGCTTCTGCACCAACAGATCATAGAACCTGCCACACACCCAAGAACATACCTGCTGCCTGTGCCTCTGCTTTGGCGCGAACCAGAAGACCAGGTGCCTTCTCAACACACTGGTTACTTTGCTACATACAACACTGCATCACCTACACTCTGAGACGAGGAGGGTCTCAAACATGAAGAAACAGGCATTCACTCTGATTGAGCTGCTGGTAGTAATTGCTATTATCGCTATCCTGGCTGCCATTCTCTTCCCCGTGTTTGCTCAGGCGAGAGAAAAGGCAAGAGCCATCACCTGCATCTCCAATCTGAAACAAATCGGGCTGGCTTTGCACATGTATGATCAGGACTATGATGAACAGTTTCCAATGGGTGGATATACGGCGCAGAGAGACTGGGAAGAAAACCCAGACGTCAACCCATACACCGCTGGGCCATGTCTCGATTTCAATCCCGCATGGAAGGGGGTAAGCATACCTTCAATACCAGGTCCGGCATTCACTGGCTGTGAGTATGGCACAGAGTTCTATCGAATCCTTATGTGGATACAATGCTACCCATACATCAAGAATGTACAGGTTTGGTACTGTCCATCAGACCACTACAATCAACCCAACATTACCAATGAAGAACAGGGGCAGCAGTCCTACCACTGGTTCCCCGACTGGGTTTACAATAACTGGTGCCCATCTGGCGGCCCTTTCCCATGCGTCAAATACCAGGATGGCAGCAAGCGCGACCTGTCTGGCCAGCCAGTAAGCGAGCTTTCAGACTACTACTCACAGCGCATTCTCATAACCGAGCGCGGTGTTTTCGGGTGGGAAGGTCAAGACTCTGCAAGAATCGGTGGGAACACCAGCAGTGAAAATCATCCCATTGGTTACAATGCGCTCTACTTCGACAGCCATGCGAAAATGATTCCTTTCGGCAAGAAATGGGTCACTACCCCGGCAAGCGGATGGCCGCCCAGCCAGGCTCCTCAGTAAACACCATGCCTCAGCCTGCCCTCTGCTCGGCACGACAGGTTGTGGCCCAATTAAGGAGAGATAATGAAAACCGAAATACCTACTTCTCTGGCAGCAGGCATCATTCTTCTTCTGATTGCAGTGGCGGCTGGCATCTATTTCCTGCGCCCTCAACCTGCACACCAAAAACCGCCGGGCATGCCCGCTTCTGTGGCAAAAGAATTTCAGAAACGAATGTCAGCCTATGGAAAGAACAACGGAATGGCTCATCCCTAAAACCATTGTGCCCACTGCCTCTGTATCCAAGAAGTGGTGGGCACAATGGTTTTTTCCAGGCATGCAATCGTGCCGATGCTTTATATTAGGGCAATTTCTTGCGTTTTAGGCACTTTTTTGTAAAATACAAAGTAAAGAAAATTAGGTACAATTAATCTATCTGCCAATAATATCAATGCAGACTTTAGCTGCACAAATGGTAAAACGACTTTTCAAGGAGCATCCTCTCAATATGGCTACACTAGATACAGAAACAACCGGCGGCATTGAGCTTACTGAGCGAGCCGCACAGGAAATTCTTGGTTTGCTTGAAAAACAGGGTAAAACCGACTCTGCCCTGCGAGTTTTTGTGCAGGGAGGAGGCTGCTCTGGACTCAACTATGGCATGGCAATTGATGATGAGATAGAAGAAGACGATTTCATTTTCCAGTGCAACGGTGTCAAGGTGATTGTAGACCCCATCTCCATCAACTACATCAAGGGTGCTTCAGTAGACTACGTGGAAGATGTAATGGGAGGCGGCTTCAAGATCGATAACCCCAATGCTACCCGCTCTTGCGGATGCGGCAATTCTTTCTCAACCGATGATGGCCCGGAGGCTTCATCGGGAGGCTGCGGTTCCGGCTGCGGCTGCCATTAGTAGTCACTGCGCACAGGCTGCTGGTGCAGCCTGTGCGAGTACAATCTCTCATGCTCACTCTTACCCCAGCTCCTACTTTGCAGCAGTGGAAAAAATACCGAAAAAACAGCCTCATCGCGCTTCATCGTCTCTTGGGCTATTTTCCACCACCAAGTCTCCCTGAAATAACATGGCTAGAAACTTTCGATCATTTTGGCCTGCCTGCCCAAAAATTTCAATTCGATAATCAAGACCCCATCTGTGGTCCTGGTTCAACAGTAGCCGGGTATTTTATAAAACCGCCCAATGCCGCTAAACCAGTGCCTGGTCTGCTCTTCTGTCACTGGCATGGAGGGCAGTATGACCTGGGCAAAAATCAGCTCTTGCAAACTTCCTCAACTGGTCTCACATACGCACAGGAACTGGTTTCAAAGGGCTACGCCGCTCTCTGCATAGACTGCCCTGGCTTTGGCGAAAGAGCAGGTACTGGCCCAAATGGAACCACCGAACGAGGTCAGGCAGAAGAACAGGCATGGTTCAAACTGCATCTCTGGCATGGGCGAACGCTCTGGGGGGCCATGCTTCGAGACCAGTATCTGGCACTGCAAATACTGCGTTCGCTGCCAGAAATCAATCCTAACCGCATAGGCGTGCTTGGCATCAGTCTGGGCTGTTCACTGGCAACCTGGATGATGGCGCTGCATACAGAAATCAGGGTATGTGTAGGGGTAGCCTGCACAACCAGGTACCAGGAACTGATTGAAGACCACGGATTGAACCGGCACAGCATCTACTACTATGTGCCAGGCATTCTGCAGCATTTTGATATGGAGGTGCTGCATGCCCTCTGTGCCCCACGCGCCTTACTTTGTCTCAACGGCGCAGAAGATAAACTGGCCCCTCCAAAAGGGGTACGACGCATAGAAGAAGACACCGCCTCTATTTACAGTGCATACAATGCTCACAATGCCTTCAAAAGCATTGTATACCCAGGCGTTGGCCATGCATGGACGCCAGAGATGTGGCATGAAACGCATGCATGGCTCAACCAGTGGCTCAACGTGTAGCTGCTGCCCTGCTGCTTTCTAATGGGTCTACAATTTGCACCAATCTATTCATGGCCGCGTAGGTATCATCCCCCAGCAGCTGTCGCTGTACAATTTTGCCGTTTTTATAAAATATTCTATACGTGCGTACGCGATATCCTGTCATACCGGGGTTGCGCACATAAGAATGCTCCCCCATTGCCGATCTGGAATAGACCACGCGCATGAGTGAACGAGGCATAGTTTTGGTCATAAGTACACTCACAACAGTGGCTTTGAGAGAAGGCTTGTGTGCCCCGTATATCATTTCAACCAGTCGGTTTTCTGCTACTCTGCTAACAATTTCAACCGGCCACGAGTATGGGTTCTGCACCTGCAAATCAATATTGTACTGTGCTACTGCAGCATCTCTGCCTGGTGGCACATAATGGGCAACATAATCATGATGATGCCGTTCTACTATTTTCAAACCTGCCAGCAACGCTGCATTATACAATGTGCTGGATGTCTGGCACACCCCTCCCCCAGGCGCCATTACAAGTTCACCGTCATAACTCACAGGCGCGGGTACATAGCCCCTGTCTGCAGACCATGAGCCTACCGATTTATTAAAGGAAAAAATTCCATGTGGTGGAATCACTTTTCCATTCAGGGCAAAAGCCGCCATTTTGGCGTTGCGCCGCTGTGCCGGGGTGCGCTGCCCGATATTGGTGGCATAGGCGGCAAGAAGATACCTGGCAGGATGTGAAGCGGTAGCTGGCCACAGAGCAAGAGCACAGCCTGAACCCAGTATCAGAAGCGCTACCCAGGCTTCTCCTGTTTCACGAAGTTTCATAGCGCACCTTCCCCCTGTACTACAATGGTATCTATGCCAGACTCTGTGTGCGCCCCTGCAGAGTACATGCCTGCTGCCACAGCTGGCATGGCGTGGTAAGTACCAGGGGTTATGGCTCTCAAATTGTATTCCAGCACATGCTCCCCTGCAGGCAGACTGCTCACAAAAAACGCCACCCGGTCATCACGCACATCCACGCTGTCCCACCAGTAATCCCAGTAATTCGTATCATCCGGTTCATCCCGAACAAGTGGTTCACAGCCAGCAGGAAAACGGTCTTCAATGAGGACATGGGTAAGCGGTTTTTTATTGGTGACTATAAGCTTCACCCGCACTCGCTCTCCCTGCTGAAGCACGCCGCCTGCGGGCGCAGTGTTCACTCCTTGTGCGCTGCTGCCGGTGATCTTCAGGTATTCCCTGCGTATCGTATATTCCTTTCCCGCTTGTAAGCGTATCTTTTTGCGGCTTCTGTTTTGAACGCTCAGTGTGTAAAAAACCGATGTGTTGCCGCCAATGCGCTGCAACGTCAACTGGTTTTTACCCTTGTGTATCAAACTAACAGGCAAATAGCATTGCAAAAGGTTCTCCTGCCTGTTTGCACTGTTCAATACAAACCGGGTGACATTTCTGCCATTCAACGTAACAGAAACGGTTCCTCCCGGCTTCTGCTGCGGTAAAATATGCAATGAACTGCATATAGCGTTTACTGCCAGCGCCGTATCCTTTGTAGAAAACCAGTGTCCATCTGCACTCTGCAAAAGCAGCCACCTCAATCCTGGTTCTATCAGACTACTGTGCGGTCTGTTTTGCATCAGGGCATACACGGCTAATGCGGTTGCTGCTATATTATCATCCCAGGTATCCAGCTTACCAGCGCCCCAGTGAGCCAGACTGCCCTCTGTAGTCACTCGTGCCTGCAGCAGGCGGATCGGTTGTGCAGCAGACATTCCCAATGCATTGAGAGTAAGTATTCGGTAGGCCATGCCGCTGTTACTCAACAATCGACAGGGTGTAACAGCTATTTTCTTCTTCACTGCCTTTTTAACGCCATTCAGGGCAAGAGCATACATAAGCAGTGGCTCTGTTTCAGGGGTACATCTGTTCAACATCCTGTAGGCTGCACGTGATGCACGGTGCAAGGCGAGAGCATCTACCTGTTCTCCGCATCGTTTGGCTTCTGCCAGTGAGTATAAACAGTAGGCAGTCATCAGGGGGTCTTCTGCATCATAGTGCCACCACCCCCATGCTCCATCCTCCCGTTGCAGACGGTATAAACGAAACAGCTCGTCTTTTACCAGAGATGAGTTGAAACTAAAGCCCGGAATGTTTTCATGCAGCTCTGTTGCGGCTTTATTTACTCTTAACATTGCAAGCATGCCGCTTGCTGTTTGCTCCACGCTGGAGTATGGATAGTCATCAACATATTCAACTGCCTGCCCCAGAAGATACAGGGGAGAAGGCACTATATGAAGCACTGCCAGTGAAGAAGCTGCAATATCTGCATTCCCCAGTCTGAATACCTCTGTTTGCGGCAGCGCCCCCGCCAGTTCTCCTGCGTAATGCCGTACCCTCAGCCAGCCATAAGGGTGAATGGGCAGGGAAAGCTGCACTGCATCGGTGAGCTGCGCCCCAGGCGATACGGTCCAGGCAGCTGCTTCTATCTGTGCAGTACCGTAATCAGGAGCCTTCACCTTCCAGTTTACGCTGGCAACCCCGTAAGGAGTAACAGATACCTGTGATGTGCCGCTGCCATCTATTTGCAAATTGCTGGCGATAAGTCGTACGCGGGCTGTAAATGCTCTGCCTGTCAGGTTATGTACGTAAGCAGAAAACGTTGCACTGTCGCCCTGTGTAAGGGTACGCGGCAGTTCCATCTGCACAAGAAACGGCTTTGAAACCTTTATCTTTGCATTCCCCCAGCCAAGACGTGTGTTTTTCGTTGCTGCTATCACGCTTGCACGCCAGGTGGTCAAATTGTCGGGCAGGTGTACAGTGACTTTTGCCGTGCCGTTTCTATTTGTCATCACATTTGGCAGCCACAAAGCAGTATCAGGGAATTTCTTGCGTGCGGTAATTTTAGGTTCAGCCTTGTTCGCATCTCCCAGGTAAGTTGAGTCAAAAGAATATTCAGTATCTACTGCATTGTAGCGCCAGGAATAAAAAGCGTGCATAATTGAAGAGGGATTGTCCTCACGAATGCCAAACACAGCTTCATCCACCAAAGCAAAAGAGCAGTCTGCTGGCACTGGTTTGCCATTCTCATCTGTAGTATGTACGGTAAATACGGCTTTCTGCTCCGGCGAGTACACTGGTTCATGACCGTCTGACCCCAATTTATCCGCGGCTATCTGTACAAGTATTCTTTTCCCTGGCACCAGCACTCTCAGCGGTGTTTCGGTAGAAGACCATTGCCCGCTTTGAATGCAGCAGGCATCAAGATATACATCTGGCCCATATTCAGGCAGTACCTTCAAGTGCACAATCATACTGCGGTGCACCATCTTCACTGCACGAACGGTGTAAATTCTGTTCCCCTCCATTGTAAGCAGTACGGTTTCACCGCGGTGGTCGGCATTAATCAAAACACGCGCTGTCTGCCCCGGAGCGTAGTTGCGCCGATCGGTAAGAATGCTCAGACTGCTTGTTGACTCATTGGCAAGAAACGGGCTGGAATCTACCCAAAGGGAGCTGCTGCAGCGTATCTGCCTGCCGCCCGAATCTACAGCGCGCGCTACCAGAAGCATGCTGCCCTTGTGTGGTGGAACTACAGTGAATACTGAGATGCCAAATGCATTCAGTGTCTGATGAAGATTTTGCACTAGTATGCGCTTGTAATTGCCGTAGCTGTCCCATTTCTCGTAATACACTCCAAGAGTAACAGGAACACCTGAAACCAGTTGATTGCCATAGCTTATTGCATGCACAGTGACGCGGGTTGGCGCTCCGGGCTGCCCCAGATACCCTTCGGGTTCAACACTCATGTGAAAATTACCAGTCACCACTTTCAGTGTGACGTCCCGCTCCACTCGTCTGTGCGTACCTGCTTTTACCACAACGCTCACTACATAATTGCGTATCTGCGGCAGTTCTACACCAGAAACACCAGGCTCTTTGGCCAGAAAGGATACATCAGCCTCACCATGGGTATTTAGAACAGTTTTACCACTGGTTACCTGATTACCATAGTAGCTGTTGCCGTTGGCATCTACAATATTACTGTCGCCATCATCCCAAATAGGTGAACTGTACACGCTGTAATGAACTTTTGCACCCGCAAGCGGCGAACCAAAATAGTAAGCCGAAGTGATATGCAGCGTAATCTTTTCGCCCAGCAGATAACGGTTTTTATCTGCGTTAACCTGTACAGTAAATTCTGGTTTACGGTAGGTAGACACAACTATGTCGTGATTGCTGTTGCCGCCCTGCATGAGCAGATTGAGGGTATATACCCCTGTTGAAGCCTGCGGATAAAGCTGTACGCTGCCCGATAGCGTTCCCACATTATTTGTGTACAGCGCTTTTCTTTGTACCAATATCCCCTTTGGGTCTCGAATTTCCACTGTGACAGGCAGGTGTCGCGGCACAGAATAACGCAAATCTTCCCCGCTCTTTATCGATGCTTCTTCAAAACGGTAACTTTTCTTTTTTCGTATCAGTGCCTTGTAGAATATTTTCTGACCAGGCCGATAAATTGGTCTGTCTGTCCAGGCATGCGAAACATATTCTCCTGCTGTATCAATTTGGCCGCCAGCCGAGTACTGAATCATGCTTTCGTCCTGACCGTTCCTTACCACCAAAAGGCTGCCGGTATTGTCGCTGCTGTCTCTCCCCTGCGGCAAATCGATTTTGCACAATCCATTCTGATCTGTTTGCCCATTTGCTTTCAGAGCGCTGCCCATGTAGTACTCAATCGGACAATGTGCAATGGGTACGCCATTGGTGGTATTTACTGCAAACGCAAGCAAATGAGAGTGAACACGCTTTGCTATCAATGAAGTATCACTTACAAGCAGCCAGTTGCAGGCACGCTGTTTGTCATGTGTCACCTGTATCAAATACAGACCTGCTTTCAAACCTGTAAGCCGGTAGCGTTGATAATAAAAGCCTTCGCGGTCTGCATGTGTAAGAAACACTTTTTGTTTCAGAAAAGATGAAAGAGGTTTACCCTGGCTGTTTTTCAACAATGAACTCGCAAGGTACGGTGCGTTGTCATAGTCTCTGCCCACCATACGAAAAGCCTTTGCAGCAACTGGATTCATCAAAATGGTCAATAGTTTGGTTTTGTATATTGCAAGCTTGTAGTAATCTTTGCCTGTTTTTCTGTGAGTGTCTACATAACCCCGCACTGCAAACACTGCTTTTTGGCCAATGTTGAATATTGACTGGTGCTCTACCATTGAAAGGTCTGGGTAGCTTCTGGTCATCTGCAAGGCAATCGGCGTAATTTTTCCCTCATACACATATATTTTGCTCGATTCTACCTGGTGTCTGTCGGTCGAGGCCCAAATATCGTACTCGCCTGCCGGCACATCTCCAAAATAAAACCTGCCTCCAGTACCGCTGACAGCCAGTATAGATTCTGAGCTGCCTCCTCTTAACTGCAGTCGAACATGTGCCCCTGCAAAGGGCCTCATACTCTTTTTCAGGTAGATCAACCCTTCTACAGCACCCACAGGCGTTTGGCTGAGTACTAGAAACCTGATGCCAAATGCAAGCAGAAGCAGAGCAAATACTAACTGCACCTTCTGCCTCATAGGAAAAGTGTTCACATTACCCCTCCGCTTTTTTCAGACATTGCATTCGATTTTCGTGTTTTTACATTGATGCCAGATACCAGGCTGGCCAGTATCAGCACCACGGTTGCCAGCAGGAATAAATGCACTTTCTCTGCCCGGCTCATCCACGAAAGCGGCAGTGCAGTTGACGTCCATTCCAGTGGGGGCAGAGCCATCACGACTGCTCCCGCCAATGCGAGCGACAGACGCCGGAATACCATTGCAGCGTGAATGCCTTCACCTTCACCCCAAAGCACAAAAAGAACACTTACAATGCAGCCGAAAAATAGTTCTGGCAGGCATTTTGTGCCAAAAATCAGCAAAATCAAACTATCTGCTACGATGATGATGACAGCGCTCAAACAGACAGACAGTGTAAAGCGCATACTGCCAGCAGCATAGTTTCTGCAGAGCGCCTGCATGGTGGCAAGATGCGGCACGATGGCCCCTGCTGCCAGCCCGAACAGTGCATATCTGTTTTCTATAGAGGCGCGGTACAGGTCGCTGTGAAAACGCACTTCAAACAATCTAAACATACTAACCAGGGTGACTGCAAACAATACACCAACCACATTCAGAATTCGGTTCAGCAGCATTTCATCCTGTGTAGAACCGAGCCGAAACAATGCAGGCAGAGTAGTAAGCCAAAGTGCGCACAACATGATTCCAAGCCCAAATCCTGCCTCCATTTGGTACGACACTGCAGCGGCAGTCAGTACTACCAGTACAGCCAGAGCAAGATTACGCTCTCTCAATGCCCGCTGCTGTTCAGCAGATGCATTACCCTGTGAGGGTAAAACCAGCACCAGCACGCACAAGCCAGCCATGCCTCCTGCAAGCACAATGCGCACCAGAGCAACATGGCTGGCAATACGTCCGCCAAGAACATGCACTTCCAGCGCAAGAATGCACAGCAGAAGAATGCTGCGTAGAAATACAGCTGCTGTCTCCCGCGAGGTATCGGATGCAAGTCTCTGCCCTGCCCACGAAAAGAAACCTGCCCCCGGCAGCCTTCCCCACATTCTCAAGGGGAGAGATGAAAATACCAGAAGCAGCGGGACAGGTGCAGCCGCAGCCATTGCAAATGCACTCCAGTGTATCAACTGCACTCCGGTGCCAAATGTACTCATGCCTCGAAACTCCCCTACGCTTGCAAAGGTAGAGAGAGTAATTTGATACCCCCCGGATGCCAGCATGCAGAGAGAAAGCCTGCGAGAATGAATGCTGCCTAAAAGGTTCCATGCAAGAAACAGCATGGTCACGCACATCCAGCCCATCATTACCCCGGCCTGAGAATCCAGCAGGTTCTTGCGCATGTACAATTCGGGCAGCACTGCAGCAGATGCAGCCAGGCAAAACGGGCCAACTGCTGCCGATTGTTCAAGACCATGTGCAGATGGTTCTATCTTTTCCGGCAGTTTGAACAGCGTAAATGCACCCAAAACAGCCAGCACGCTCCCAAGTGCAAACCCTTCAACTATGCCATGCCCGCTGTGTTTGCCAGGAAGCAGTAATACAATGGCGCATATGACTACTGGCAGTAGACACAAACGAATAAGCAACGACCGTATGGCAGCAATTGATACACTGCTGCGCCAGGATGAGGCAATTGTTATCACCCAGGCAGTCAGACTGCCCCAAAGAGTAACATCAAACAGTGTTCGCTGCATTTCTTTAATTCCTCCCAGAATTGGCTGGAAAGAGTTTTGTACCAGCCTGTACAGAAAAAAGTAGTATCTATCGTTTTATGTTTGAATGACAATTAGAGCAATGGATTGAAAATCAGGGCATGCGAACTAAATAAAAGGTGATCGACACAGCAGATTACTGCAGAACCGTATGTTGCAATGCAGTATGAATCACATCAGAACTCTTTTACTGCCGGGTACTGCAAGAAATAGAGAAAAAACCAATGTGACCCCTCGATTGCCTTAATACTCTGCTAAACTGCACTGGGGGAGGCATTGCAGTTACAGTAAAATTACCTGAATTATAATCTACTTCCCTGCAATTTGCAAGTTTTTTTTTCGTTATTATCTGGGTATACTTTTTTCATGAAAAAGATACTTCCACTCCCATTTTTTCTCACACTTTTGCTCATTCAGAGCATAACTGCATCGCAGTCACAGGTCGTTAAGGCGCCAGCCTACAACGCATATTCCTTACCAAATCCCAATGCTCTCCTGGCAGATGCTGCAACAGGTCTCACTGGTTGGAAAAGTGCTGCCGAACACGTACTCTGGGTAGTGAAACTCATCCATACTGGGCAACTGCATATTGGCCTTTCCCTTGAACTGCCCAAATCAGACTCTTCGCAGTTTCAGCTCAATGTGCTGGGAAAACACTTTCGCGCCACCGCCAATGGAAATGGAAGTCAATCTGTCACTGTATCCTTTGGCAGTGTGAATATTGTACGCACTGGCTATGTACGTTTTGAACTCTACGGCCTTAAGAAAACCGGTGCTGTATACGGCAGTCTGCATAATCTTCTGCTTTCTGGCCAGGCATCAATCAATGCACCGGTGGTTATTCCGCCTGCTCAGCGCGGAGCGCCTTCTGTACACCTCTTTTACACTCTGCCCCAAAACTCCGACATTGTTGCCTTTTACAATCAGGTTCGTGCTCGCACAACCCCGTTGAACACCTACTACATGGCATGCGGGTGGCAAAGAGGGTATTTTGGCATGCAGGTAAATTCACCTACAAGACGAACTATCCTTTTCTCTGTTTGGGACAACGGCAACGTGAAAATTGACCCCAATCTCACCCCGCCGAATGAAAGGGCGGGAGTTGTAAAAACAGGGAGCGGAGTGCAGTATTCAAGGTTCGGCAATGAAGGTACGGGGTCACACTGTATGTTTCGATTCCCATGGCACAAAGGTCACACCTACTGCTTCCTGGTCACAGCGCAAAGAGAACATCATTCAGCGCTTTACAGTGGTTACTTTTATGCGAAATCCATCGGACACTGGAAGCTCATTGGTACAATCCGTGTACCCAAATATCAGTCACTATACGGCCTCTACTCTTTTGATGAAGATTTCTGGGGGTCTAACGGCTATCTTCGGCGCAGCGCAGAATTCAACAACACTTGGATTCAGCAGTCCGATGGGTCATGGAGTTCGCTTAATCAGGCAGTCTTCTCAGACACTGGCGGCAAGTGGCGATCAGATTACAACTCATACCCGGTTCACAATGGCTTCGTGCTTTCTGCCGGCGCTTTCAAAGATGGCAGCGTACAATATGGCAGCGTGCTAACCCGCCCCTACACAACAGATGTGCCCTACCATATCCCTGCCGCTCTGGGTGGCCCAACTACCCCCTATTATCCGCTGCAAATGAGTCTCAACACTACGGCCGCGCCTGACCTTGCCGCGTGGGGAGAAAAAGCTGTAAAGCTTACAGAACACTGGTTCCCTATCATCAGCCGCTTCCTGGCCTGTCCAGGTGCGCTGCCCCCAGCTCACTCTTCCATCACTATCCGCCCTATGTCTGGTGTGGCATATACTGCTGGCGGGCAAATAACTGTATCGGCCAACTATGTGCGTTCAAACCCTAAAGATATTGGTCTGGTTGTACACGAACTCACCCATGTCGTACAGTCATACCCGCCTTCGCAGGCTGGCTGGCTGGTTGAAGGCATAGCTGATTATGTACGCTTCTGGATTTACCAGGTTCATGCACCACGTCCGTACATCAATCCAGACAAGGCAAACTATACAGATGCCTATCAAACAACTGCTGCCTTTCTTGCCTGGGTGACAAATCACTACAATAAAAACCTGGTTCCAAAGCTCAGCTGCGCTCTGCGCAGAGGTGTTTACACCGATGATCTGTTCCAGAAACTCACTGGCTTTACTGTACAAACGCTCTGGCAGCAGTTCACACAACAAATCCGTAATCACACTGCTCATGGTTATGTAATAGGACAGTAGACAGAATTACGCCTTGACCAATAAGCAGGTCAAGGCGTAACATATGGCTCGATCAGGAGAGATGTCCGAGTGGTCTATGGTGCGGCTCTCGAAAAGCCGTGTGCTGCAAGGCACCGTGGGTTCGAATCCCACTCTCTCCGTTTCCTTCCAGTTTCTGGCCAGATGGTGGAGACTATACGTGGAAGAAGAAAATATAGCTTCTACGCAACAACTTCATACCGTACTTCACTCTGTTTCACAGGAAGAAGTGGGAATGAGGCTTGATGTACTTATCACACGTCTTTTTCCAGATACCTCCCGTGCAGAAGTACAACGGTGGATAGACAAAACAACTCCCCCTGCCGTACTGGTCAACCAGACTGAGCGTACATGCAGTTACAAGGTGCGCCTGCATGACAAGATTACTGCTGTGCCATCGCTGTCAGAACCAATTGATGCAAAACCCCAAAACCTTCCAATACGTATTGTTTATGAAGATGAGCACATAATTATTGTAGATAAGCCAAGAGGAATGGTGGTTCATCCTGCTCCCGGCACCCCGGATTCCACCCTCGTCAACGCACTGCTCGCTCATACCTCCGGCCTGTCCGATGGTTCCTCGCCACAACGGCCTGGCATAGTACACCGTCTTGACAAAGATACAGGCGGACTAATCATGATTGCGCGCAACAACGCTGCAGAACGAAGCCTGCAGTTGCAAATTCAGAACCGCACTGCTTCGCGCAAATACCTCGCTCTTGCATGGGGTATGCCAGAATGGAGTACCGCAGTAGTGGAGGCGCCTATTGGCAGACATCCTTCTGACCGCATTAAGATGGCGGTGGTAACCAATCCGCATCTACAAGCCAGGCATGCATGTACAGAGCTGTACGTTAAACAAACTTATCTAAATACATTCACACTGCTTGAGGCAAAACTTCAAACAGGCCGTACACATCAAATCAGGGTGCATTGCGCTCACATTCATTACCCAATTGTCGGCGACCCATTATATGGAGTGCCAAATCAACTGTATCACCTTGCACCTGCACATCGTGCTGCTGTAGATAAAGCAATCGTGCTGTTGAATGGGCAGGCCTTGCATGCATACTCACTCACCATTCAACACCCGGTTAGCCGAGAAACCATGCAGTTTTATTCTCAACTGCCGCCAGCCTTTGAAAATCTTCTCACACTGCTCGATTCTTTTCAGGCGGCCTGAGCAAAAGTGTACCGCATAGCATCAGCAATTTTTTTGGCAAGAATAGACTTTCTGAATGGTTTTTGCAAGTAAGGTAAAGAACCGTATTTCAACAGTGGAAGCCGGCTTACTTTTTCCCCTGTAACCAACAGTATTCTTGGGGGGGCATTCAGTTGCAGCATCCTTTTCAACAATTCCTCTCCCTCCATATCAGGCAGGTGCCAGTCCATGAGCACGAGGTCTATGCTGCCTTCCCTGACTCTGCTCAATGCCTCATTGCCACATGCAGAGGTTTGCACCCTATGCCCCATTTCCTCAAGCAGTTCAGAGAGCAGACCGCGTACAATTTCCTGATCATCTACTACAAGAATGCTCAAACTATGATTAAGTGCAGGTTCATTCACATTGTGATAATCTGGCAGTAGTTCATCTATCACAGGGGGAAATACTATCTGAAACACGCTTCCCTTGCCTACTTCAGATTCTATTTTCAGTTCTGCCCCATGCTCACGCATGATTTCCATGCATAGTGCCAGCCCTAACCCGTGGCCCTCGGCACGGGTGGTAAAGCCAGGTGAAAGTATTCTCTTCTGAATCTCTTCAGGCATGCCTGGCCCGTTGTCTTCTACCAGCACGCATACCCTGTTATATTCATCTTCTACAACGCAAAGTTTTAGTATGCCATCCTGCCGGCTTCGTTCACACTGCAAAATCGCTTCCAGCGCATTGCGAAGCAAATTATCTAGCAACCGCTGTATGGCATCATGCTCAGCGTACACAAACGGCAAACCCTTCTGAAGATGCAACTCAAGCCTGCAGCATTCAGGCAGCACAGTCTCCCTGTATCTGTATGCCACTGCCTCTACAATCTTGCCTACATCAAGCCATTCAAAACTGAATGTACACTGATGCGGATTTAAATTACTCTCCACCATCCGTGAGGCACGTTCTGCCTGCTCAACAATACTGGCAGCAAAACTTTTCACCTGTGATTTTGCAGAAGGATCAGACATTATTCGGTCGGCATACAATAATATGGCAGTCAACGGACTGCGAAGGTCGTGCGCAAGACCAACTCCAGTCAACAAGAGACTTTCTTTTGCGTTTTCATCACTATATAAGGTAAGTTTCTGTTCGCTCATGCTACTATTTTCGGTGCAAAATACCTGTTGTTGCAGAGTGGCTTTTCTACTGCCTGAATATATACCCTGCTTTCGTTTTCTGATTTCTGTGGTGCGGTATAATATCTCCAACTTATCTGGAGCAAACATATGCAATCTCTGTTAGAAAACCTGGAACAGCAGGAGGCAGCCAGTATTCTGGAAACCTTTCCCAACCCCCGAACTGGCCGCAATTATCTCATAACACATCTCTGCAGCGAATTCACTTCCGTATGCCCAAAAACAGGGCAGCCCGATTTTGCAACTATCTCAGTAGAATATGTACCCAATGCCGAATGCCTGGAACTAAAATCACTCAAACTCTATTTTTTTTCTTTCAGAAACAAAGGTATTTTTTATGAAGCAGTAATCAATCAAATACTGGATGACTTGGTTGCAGCATGCAAACCGCTAAAAATGACAGTAACAGGAGACTTCAATGTGCGGGGAGGCTTTTCATCCCTGATCACAGCATCTTATCCTCAGGAATAAGCCGGATAATGCAAGCTGCAAAACAGTGGCTGCTTTGCTTTATCACACTGCTTTTTCTCTGCTGCTGCATGGCTGTTCAAGCTGCACCACAGGTGATAATGCTCCTATGCCCGGGCATCATCCCAGCCACGCTCTATTCAACACGCTACCCGGCTCTTTCTGCTCTTGAACAGCATAGTGCTCTTAGTTTGATGAACACAACTGTTCCAGCCGGCTCGCATGTAATCGGTTCGGCAATGCTCACCCTTGCCTGCGGCGCCAATTCCAGGTATAGCCCGCTTTATTCCGAAGTCTACTCACCCTCAGCTATCCCCTCCGGAGAAACCTCATCAGCTCTTCAGCTTTATATACAAAGAACCTGTGCAGTACCAAATGTTCATTGCAGTATGCTGCATTTAGGCATCTCGGCGCTGTACAATAACCACATCCTGCCCAACACGCTAGGCGCAGCGCTTTCCAGTTCCACTGCATCAATCTCTAGTGCAATCTATTTTCTGCAGCCGGTTTCTGCACAAACAAAAACAGCAGCGCTGCTTGTACTCAATTCTCTTGGCCAGGGCAGCGGCTCTCTTGGTCTGACATCGCTGCAGCAAATGGCTGCTTGCATGCTGCACACCAACAGAAGCCTGATTGTTGGCTGTCTGCCTAACAAAACTGCACTCAACCAGTTGCTCAATACAATAGTTCCTCAATTAGCCTCCAACACAAACCTGCTCATCTGTTCTCCAATCTCCCCAAACCTGCCAGGGCTGCCTTCACAGTGGCGCGGTCTCACGGTTTTTATTGCTCATGGCACACCTTTTGGCAGCAGTTTGCTTAGATCACAAACCACCCGCACCACTGGTCTGGTTTCACTCACCGATGTTGCGCCAACCATTCTTCATCTGCTCCACAGCCCCGCTCCAGATACTTTCACAGGCCGGCCAGTTTCACCGACAGCAACTGGGCTTGACACAGGCCAGCGATTCAGACTTCTTTGGTCTCTCAATACAATCAGTCTGCTTAATGGGCAGCACAGTCAGACTATTGCACTGGCGCTGTTTATATGGTTTTCTCTCTGGATACTGACTGGTGTTCTGTTTTTGCGTCAAAATAAGCTGCTTGCTACCAGGTTGTTTCTGTGGTCATCTCTACAACTCCTCTCTCTTCCTGCAGCACTCATGCTGGCACCTCTGGGCAGCCCTGCCTCTCTGGGGCAGTATCTCTTGCTCATCATGCTCTGTTTAGCAGCATTGGCGCTGCTTTCCCTTCTGGCCGCGCCTATGCTTCGTTTTTCTGCCCCCTCCTGTGTACTGTTTCTCTACTTCGTCCTTCTATTTGCAGACTTGCTTTCTGGCCAGTCACTCATCAAACTCTCGCTTATCAGCAGTTATGCATTATCAGGTATTCGCTACTATGGAATGGGAAATGAATACCTCGGCATAACACTTGCATTTATGCTGATTGGAGGCTGCTCGTTTCTCGATGAAACTGTACACAAAGCACTGTTTCAAAAGAATATTCGTTCACTGGTCTATTTACTCTGGTTTATCACAGCAATTCTCTGCGGCAGCCCAGTCTGGGGGGCAAATGCAGGAAGTATCATCATCACCACAGTTGGCATTGGCTCAGCACTGCTCATGCTCAAAAACGTGCCTCTCAATACAGTGCGCATCCTCTTGCTATTTACTGCTGGTATTCTGCTCACTTTTCTCGCAGCTGCAATAGATGAATGGCTGTTTGGCACACATGCTTCTCACGCCGGAAGGGCGTTGGAGGCGGCATCCGGCGGTCTTGGTGCAGACTATCTGGCACACATTGCATTAAGAAAACTGGAAATGAATATTCACTTATTTCTGTCGCCCTGGTTATGGCTGGCTGTTGCTATCGTAGCAGCTGCAGCGGCGGCAGCACGATTTATCATCCATGCAGCAAACGATTTTTTTGCTTCAAAACCCTTTGCCTCTTTAGGCATAAAAGCACTACAGCCAGCTTTGGCGGCTTCACTTATCTTCAAGGATTCTGGTGTTGTTACGGTAGTGTTTGCTGTAGCTGCCGCAGCGGTGCTGATGATTTCCTACAGAGTATACGATTCCGCACAGCTAAACTCCCAATCACATAACAACCCAACACTTCATGCAACATAACAGCTTGCAGTCATAATTGACCTATACGCTGATCGGTTTACAGCTGCCCAATACCCTTATGCGCCGACTTTACCGCTTGGGAAATATCATACATTATGCCCACTGGTTCCCGTAGATAAATGGGAGTGCCTAACTTTATGGTAATATTATCTACCTCCTGTTTTGTGACTATTCAGTTAAGAAACATTTTGCCATGACACTGCAGCCAAACAACAATGAAGCCCAGCCAGTAGGAACAGACCAATTTGACATCGAGGCGGGTCTGAGCCGCATATTGCAGCGGCTGCATCAATACAGAAGCCCGGCAAATGATCAACTCGTTATTCATGCTTTCAATTTTGCATGTGCCAAACACAGCGGTCAAACACGCAGCAGCGGGGAACCCTACATTCTGCACCCAATTGAAGTCGCAGAGATACTCGCTGACCTTGAAATGGACGAAGCTACCATTGCCGCCGGATTGCTGCATGATGTAATTGAAGACTGCAACGAAAGTCTGGAAACATTGACTGCAGTTTTTGATACAGAGGTCGCAGCTATGGTAGATGGAGTAACAAAACTGCGTGCCGCTATTGTGGATGAAGGGAAAAAAGAGCCTGCTCTTGATACGCAGCACACTCTGCATGAGGCTACTAAAAATAGAATCAAAAAAGATGGAGAAATCGCTAAAAACGCCGCCAACCTGCGTAAAATCTTCATGGCAATGGCAAAAGACCTGCGTGTAATTATTATCAAATTAGCCGACAGGCTGCACAATATGCGCACACTAAACGCCCTCCCTAGAGAAAGACAGGTGCGAATTGCAACAGAAACCTTGCAGATATTTGCTCCGCTGGCACACCGCCTGGGTATATGGCAGATAAAATGGCAGTTAGAAGACCTTTCCTTCCAATATGTTAACCCCGAAGCTTATCAGGAAATTTCTGCTCTGCTTGCCAGCAGACAGAACGAAAGAGAACTTGAAGTGGCTGAAGCCATTCAAACTCTTACAGAAGAACTCCAAAAGCATGGCTACGAATGTTCGAATGCACAAATGAAAACCGCTCCGACAAATACGATACCGAATGCTGCCAGCATAGACACTGCAAAAAGCACTGAAACTGTGCTCAGAAAACAAAAACGTGAAGCTCAGGTACTAGGCCGTCCGAAACATATCTATAGCATATACAACAAAATGAAGTCACAAAATATAGACTTCAATGACCTGCTAGACCTGACAGCTCTTCGTATTATCGTAGATTCTCAGGCAGATTGTTATCTGTGTCTAGGCATCGTCAGTGGATTATGGAACCCCATACCAGGTTTGTTTACAGACTATATTGCACAAGCAAAAAGCAATATGTACCAATCACTGCATATTAAGGTAATCGGCCCTAAAGGCACCCCGCTTGAGGTGCAGATTAGAACGTGGGAAATGCACCGTACAGCAGAATTTGGCATTGCTGCTCACTGGCAGTACAAGGAGGGCGGAAAAGCTCAGGGAAAATATGACCGAAGGCTCTCACTGCTCAGACAACAGCTTTTTGATTGGCAGGCAGACAGCAAAGACCACAACGAATTCATGCGCAATGTAAAAGAAGACCTTTTCACAGACCAGGTCTTTGTATTCACTCCACGAGGAGACGTGATAGACTTGCCCGCAGGCAGCACGCCAGTTGACTTTGCCTACAGAGTACACAGCGAGGTGGGAGACCACTGTGTGGGAGCCACGGTGAACGGACGCATAGTGCCTCTGAATTATCATTTCAAAAATGGAGAGGTGGTGCAGATTCTCACAAGACCAGGAGCTAACCCGAGTCGTGACTGGCTTGCGCTGGCAAAAACTTCTCATGCCAGAAGCAAAATAAAATCTTATTTCAAAAAACTGCATCAGTCTGAAAACGTACAGCGCGGACGTGAGTTACTGGAAAAAGAACTCGTACATCAGCTTGAACGCGAACCAAAAGCTTGGGGAGAAACCCCAAGAGACCTGCTAAAAGATGAAGCCCTGCGGTCGATTGCCACACTTTTCAACATGCCAACTGAAACAGAACTGCTGGCTTCTGTAGGATATGGCGCGATTGCACCGCTCACTATACTAAACAAAATCAAACCTACCCCCGTAGCAGAAACTGGCATTCAGATTGGAGGGCGAAGAAGCGACGACCGAAAGCTGCAGATAAGCGCGGGGGGTCTGGATACTGAAAATCTGCTTTTTCGCAGATCGCGCTGCTGCCTGCCAATACCAGGTGACGATGTAATTGGATACATTACCCGAGGAAAAGGGATGGCACTGCACCGCAGGGAATGCCCAAATGCACGGCGCAGTCTGATTTCAGAACCAGATCGCTGCACATCGGTAGAATATGTTGGGTCGGGAAACCAGGTGTTTCAGGTATATCTGGTGATAGAATGTATAGACCGCACTTTTCTGCTTGCCGATGTGGGTGCGATCATTGGTGAATGCAAGACCAACATCACTGCCGTAAAAACGCAGTCACATCGCGATCGCACTGCTACGCTGGAACTTGCAATTGAAGTAAAAGACACAGCACATCTAGAAGAAATTATGAAAAAAGTATACGGATTGGGGGACATACTAGATGTGCACCGGCCTAACGGCGGTAAGGATGAAGGCAAGGGCAAATAGCATTCTCAAAGCCATAACATGTACAAAACAAGACAGTTTGGTTGTTTTCCGCCAGCAAATGGGTAAAATACCTTAAGAAAAATACCTTTTCTCTGCAGCCTTTTCATTCAGCACCCAATAATGCATTTATAGGTCTACTCGAACAAGGAGTGAATTAGCATGACAGACATTGCAGAAACAGTCCCCCCAGTTTCTCTGTTCCCGCAAATCGAAAAAGCCCTGCTGATACGTTCTGTAGAAGAACGATTGTTATCTCTGTTTGCTGAAGGTAAATTATTCGGCACTGTTCACACATGCATTGGCCAGGAATTCACAGGAGTCGCCATTGCAGAATCTCTGCAGCAAGGTGATTTAATGTGCAGCAATCACCGCGGGCATGGGCATTTTATTGCTAAGACTAATAGAGTAGAAGAGCTGATTGCAGAAATAATGGGCAGGCAAAACGGAGTCTGCGGCGGCCGGGGAGGAAGTCAGCACATCTGCGCAGATGGATTCTACAGCAATGGCATACAAGGCGGCATGACAGCAGTAGGAGCCGGTTTGGCGCTTTCGCTTAAACTGAAAGAACAGCCCAATATCGTAGTTGTGTTTATTGGAGATGGCACTTTGGGTGAAGGGCTGCTTTACGAAACTTTCAACATTGCATCCAAATGGAACCTGCCTCTCATGGTTGTAATCGAAAACAATCTGTATGCGCAGTCTACATCACAAACCCAAACCCTTGCCGGGGACATTCTGGCGCGGGCAGAAGCTTTTGGCATTAAAACAAAACACGCAGATACATGGAACTATGCTGCACTCATAGACACGGCAAAAGAAGCCGTTGAGTACGTGAGGCAGGGAAACCCTCTCTTTTTTCGCATAGATACTTACAGACTCATGGCTCACTCTAAAGGAGATGATGACAGGTCATCAGATGAAGTAGAAGGCTATCGGCTGAAAGACCCGCTTACCCGCTTTCAGGCAGAATATCCCGACAAGGCGGCAGAAATGCTTGATCGCATAAAACTGCGCATCGACGCTGCCGTTCAGGAAGCAGACAACGCACCATATACTGCTGCAATATCGGTATCTGAAGAAGAAATTGCAAAAACACAATCGGTATGGCACGATATTCAGATTGCTCAGCCAGAAAGAATGTCAACCCTTCTGCATGGCAGCCTGCAGCGAAATATGCAAAGCAACCCCAACATCGTAATCATCGGAGAAGATATTGAAGGCCCCTACGGAGGAGCTTTCAAGGTGACTAAAAATTTAAGCCTAGAACACCCTGGGAGGGTGCGCAATACCCCCATATCTGAAGGAATGCTGTCGGGTGCAGGGAACGGTTTGGCGCTGGGAGGGTTGATACCTGTTGTAGAGATTATGTTTGGAGACTTTCTGACACTTTGCACAGATCAGTTCATCAACCACGCCTCAAAATTTCGCTACATGTACAACGACAAGGTGACTCTGCCGGTCATTCTGCGTACCCCCATGGGGGGCAAAAGAGGTTATGGAGCCACGCACAGTCAGTGCCTTGAGAAACACTTTCTCGGCCTGCCTGGTACACAAGTGCTTGCACTCAACAACCGCCTCGACCCGGGAATCATCTACGACACACTCTTTGCCTCTATCGACCGGCCAACACTGGTAATAGAAAACAAAATGCTCTATGCCATGCGGGTGCAAAGCGAAGCGCCAGAGGGTTTTACATGGCAGTATGATGAAGCACAGTTCCCCACTCTGCGTCTCAAACCGTATGGCGCTGCAGACCTCACTCTTCTCTGCTATGGAGGCATGCTGCCAGATGCAGAAAAAGCAGTGGATACCCTTTTTGAAGAATATGACATCATCGCTGAAATCATTTGCCCAATACAGCTTTACCCCCTCAATCCGTGGCCGGTAATAGAATCTGTACAGCACAGCGGCAGGTTGATTGTAGTGGAAGAAGGTCACAATTTTGCAGCGTTTGGTTCAGAAGTAATCAGCCAAATGATGCTGCACAGCCCAGGCGCTTTGAAAAAACTGGAACGCGTTGGGCCGCCGCTACATCCAATACCCTCCTGTGGCCCTCTGGAAAAAGCGCTTCTGCCAGGGGTTTCTCATATCGTGGAAGCTGGAAAGCGAGTAATGCAATGAGTCAGCCAGTGCCCGTAACTGCGCCCTTGAACAATGTTAACGATGAATCTGTTGTGATACTTGAATGGCTCAAGCCGGATGGAGCAGCTGTAAGCGCAGGAGAACCTGTGGTCTCTTTCGAAACAAGCAAGGCAAATGTAGAAATAGAAGCGCCAGCCAGCGGATATCTCAAGCACTCTACTCGTGTCGGGCAGGAGGTGCCTGTTGGCGCGGTGCTCTGCTACATAGTAGAAAACGCAGATCAGCCTATCGCCAAAGCAGCCCCAGAGCCAGTACAGCAGCCCCCAGCTGCTCAGGTAAACACCGAACAATCACTGCAGCGCTTTACCCCGGTTGCCCGCAAGCTGGCACAAGAGCAGGGCCTGGAGGCGCATAATTTTGAAGGAACCGGCCGTATTCGCAAAGAGGATGTATTGGCTCAGGCAGCCAATGGAACCTCTGCTTCTGCCCTGCAAACAGAACAGACTTGGCCGCTTGTACGTTTCAGCACAGCCGCCAAAACATTGATGAACCAGCACAATCTTTCACCAGATAGGTTTACTGGCAAAGGGTTGATTCGCGTGCAGGATGTAGAACGCTTCCTCTCACCACCCGCAGCACCGGTTACAGTGCAAAACCAACCCATTAGCATAGAACATCTCTCTGCTCTTCAGCATTCCCCAGCAGCTGGGGTGCCTGTTGAAAAAGAGGCTCTGCCGCGCCGCAAAAAAATGGAAATTAAAAACCTGGCAGCCGGCCTTTCAGCCTCTGTAACCAGTGCAGTTTCTGTCGCCTGCCCAACTCGAAGCCTCAAAAACGCACTCCGAAGCCACCCCGAACTGAGGGGAAGTGCTACTGCACTCATTGTATATGAATGTGCTCGTCTGCTCAAACAATTTCGTGTATTCAATGGCTGTTACATCGCTGGAGAGGCTCTCTATTACCAGCAGGTTAACGTAGGATTTGCTATTGATGCCGGCTTTGGACTGAAAGTGCCCGTGATTCCTGTTGCAGATTCGCTTACTATTGCTGAAATAGCAGAAGAAATGAACAAACACATCCTGGCCTACATGGAAGACAAGCTGCCTCCTGAAAGCCAGAGCGGTGGCACATTCACGATTTCCGACCTGTCAAGCGAGGGGGTATTCAGCCTGTTTCCACTCATCAGTTCCGGCCAAAGCGCTATACTGGGGGTAGGCGGTGAATTTTTCGCTTCAGAAAACAGTGAAGGTTTCTTTACTCTCACGCTCTCATTCGATCATCAACTCGGAGACGGCAGGCAGGCTGCAAAGTTTCTCAATGCGCTGCGCGACCGCCTTACTGCATATGAAGCTGCCTGCACCCCGCCCCCACTGCCTGGTCCGCCCAATATACCAGCCCATGCACCAGCTGCAGCTCCCCTGTGGAGCACTGAAGGCGACCTGGAATGCAGCCGCTGCCTTAGAGCAATGCCCGATCTTCAACAGCTAAGTGCCTATCTTGTGCCAACCGTGCAGTCGGAAGGCAAAATCCGTTTACTATGCTCTCTCTGCCTGGGAGGTTTTTGATTGGAAGACCAGACTACCCTAAAAAACCTGATTGCTGCTTTTTTTGAGACGGATGCCAGCCAGATTTCACCAGAGTTCCTGCTGAGCGGCCCTCGCCTCTCTTCTTCATCCGCAAGGTATACTCTCGAAGCTGCAATACGCCGCAAATTGGGGCGTTCTGCTCCCGAAGTGCATACTGCTCGTACCTATGGAGAACTGGAAAAAGCTCTCGTGGGCAGCTCATCTCATCAGCCCCTTACACCAGCTGCTGCGCCGAAACCAGCTGCAATGCCAGATACTCAGCAGACGCAAATCTCTGCAGAAGCAAGACCCACAACGGTATTTCCTATGCACAACGGCCTCAAATGTGGCGTAGATATTGAGACAGCTGAGGGAATGCCACAGGCAGAAGACTACTGGACGCATTCCTTTTATGCAGAAAACTTCACTCAAAAAGAATTGGCTTACTGCCAGATGCAGCATAATCCACGCTTGCACTTTGCGGCTCGATGGTGCGCCAAGGAGGCAGCAAAAAAATGTATTGCAGACCTACTCGCCGAACCTATGATCTCTATTGAAGTGGTACGCGAATCTTCCGGGGCGGTACACCTTATTCACCACTCCCCCCCCGGCCCAAGAAGGCTGCCGCTTGCCCTCAGCCTGTCACATTCTGGCAATATTGCAATTGCAATGGTTGTTGGCTACTAAACGCTTTTTTCTATCAACCGGCTTTCACTATGCAAACTCAGTACTCGCTTCTGCAAATAAACAAACATATTTCAGAATCAATCAAACAAAGCTTTCCAGCCCCAGTATGGGTGCAGGCAGAAATCGCAAAAATATCATACTCCGCGGCTGGGCACACCTATCTTGAACTGATTGAAAAAAACAACTCGACTACTGTTGCCGTGTGCAAAGGCAATATATGGGCCAGTTATTCTATATGCATGCACAATTATGTCGAAAAAGTTGGACAGCCTCTCCAGGTAGGCAGCAAGATTCTCTTTTTGGCCAGGGTAGATTTTCACGAACGCTATGGGCTGTCGCTTACAATACTTGATCTAGACACAAGTTATGCCCTGGGAGAACTGCTCAAACAGAAACAGGAAATTTTGAAGCAGCTGACCGAAGAAGGACATATTAGCCGAAACAAACAGCTTCCTTTCCCTAGCTGCCCTCAGCGCATTGCAGTCATAAGTTCCCCAACTGCAGCAGGCTTAGCCGATTTCCAGCAGAGAATGCTCAGCAATCAGCTAGGGGTTCAATTCACTCTGCAGCTGTTTCCTTCTGAAATGCAGGGAGACAATACCCCTTCTTCGCTGTGCCGGGCGCTTCAAAACATACGCAAAGAAGCAGACAATTTTGACTGTGTGGCTATACTGCGTGGCGGCGGAGCAGCTACAGACCTTCACTGTTTTGATGCGTACGAACCAGCCAGGGAAATAGCAATGTTCCCGCTGCCGGTTATCACCGGCATAGGTCATCACACAGACCTTACCATACTCGATCTGGTTGCTTACCACTCTGCCGATACGCCAACTGCACTGGCTGAATACCTTATGCAGCACACGGCACAATTCATCGCGCAACTTGATCAATGCAGCATGTTTATTATGAATTACTCAGACAGGTATATCAACTCGCATCACACAAACCTGCAGCAGCTGGCAGACAACCTGTCGCATTATGTCGCTATCAAATTGCAGGCAGAAAATGACTTGCTGGCAAGGTCGCTGAACAAGGCTTTTCTGGCTGTACTGGAGGTTTCTCGAATACAACGCGAAGCAATCGCAATTACTGAAACGAGCCTTATACGCCTTGCTCAACAGCATAACCGCATAGAACACAATAAAATCAATTTGCTTGCCGCCCAGCTTCAGGCCAATACAAAACGCGGATTGTTACAGAGTGAGGCTCATATCAGCACACTTGAAAAAATTGCCATGCTGCACGATCCGCAAACCCTGCTCAAAAAGGGGTTCAGCATAACACGAATTCACGGCAGGGCTATTACATCTGTATCTCGGTTACAACCAGGAGAACTGTTGGAAACCCGACTTGAGGAAGGGATTGTATTCAGCAGTGTCGAAAAGATACAGCATGCCTAAAGAAGAACTGAAAACCAGTTATACTGCAGCCATGCAAAGACTGCTGCAGATAGTGGAGCAAATTGAAAACTCTGAGATAGATGTCGATTCTCTTGATGCAGCCGTAAAAGAAGCAGTAAATCTGATACAATACTGCAGAAAGAAATTGGCCGGTACAGAGGCAGTGGTGCAGGAAGCATTCAATCAGCTCAATGAACGGCAAAACTAGCATCAGTTAGATCGATTAATACCATTGCTGTGCAGAGCATGCCTGTATTTTTAAGCACATTTCCCATTGTCCCCCATCCATCTGAGACCAATAAGATGGTGCACATCATAACAGCGGTCATTGTTCTTTTTCTGCCTCTTATCGATGCGTGTCACCCTTGTGTGTTGATTGCACGCCAGTGTGCACTGCTAGGCGTGCCTCGTGCTTCTTACTAGTATGTGCCAGCAAAGAATGATACACGCGTCTAGACAGTGCAATTTAAGAAATATCTATTTCTGCATTAGGAAGGTTTTCTAAACAACATAAAACACCCAGAGGAATATCAAAGTTGACTTTTTTCAATACAGAATAAGAAGCCTCAATATACTCTGATTTTGGCTGAACACCCATAGAACGTTTACCACTCAAAAAAGTGACATGAAGCTCTGCATAAGTGAATAAAAATGGGGTAACGGGGATGACGGGACTTGAACCCGCGGCTTCCTGCGTGACAGGCAGGCACTCTGACCACTGAGCTACACCCCCAGAACAGGCATGGGCGAACAGGGATTCGAACCCCGGACATCTTCGGTGTAAACGAAGCGCTCTACCGCTGAGCTATTCGCCCCTGCGCCCGAAAGCAATAATAATATAGCACAAGGCATATTGTTCTGTCAAATACTTCACCTCCTATCAACATCTTGTACAGGGAGGATACACATACATAGACAGTGAATATAAATGCAATCTTTTATACTACTGGGTACATCCATGCATACAAAGCACTCTTTCGCAGGCTGTCTACTGCTGTCAGTTCTCCTATTCGGCTCAACGCAATGTGCAAAAGCAAGCAATTCCCGCTTCTATATCATCAACCAGTCTGACTTTGGAGCAGACAAAGGCTTCTACCTGGACTTCGAAAACTCAGCCAATGGCAACACCCCCCCGCCTCTCAACACACTTCGCCTGATACTGGGTGTAGCAAATGGCAAACAATGGCAGTATCCACTGTTTCAAGGTCCGTGGCAGTACAATACACCCTACACTGTAAAAGCAATAATCAGCAGCAGCAAAAGCGTACTCTACCTCAATGGCAGGCAGGAGGCGTTTACCAACATTCAGATGATGCCCGTTCAATCCAGCATCACTGCCGGAATGATTCCCTCCTGGGCAAACTCGCCTGCACAGTACTACATAACTCTTCATACTTTGCACATCACTCAAACCCTCTCTGGCCACGGCCCTGCACAGAAAACCATCCACTTCTCACTGCCTGCAACGCCTGCCCTACTGCTGTTCAACTCCGACAACCCTCACACTTTTGTATGGAGCACCCTGCCGCAGGCAGTCACCACTATTACCGCCAGTTTTGACATCCACAGAGCAGTATCACTCCAAAAATATGAACCACTGATAGACAAATACGGTCAACTTATTGCAGCACATTTTCCCGGCAAAGTACATTCCGACCGTGATCTAAAAAACGCCATCCCCCTCGAAAACGCGTTTCTCAACAGCCTGAAACCAGCAAAGCATAGAGACCAATATGGCGGTGATACTGCACTGGGTTGGAAAGGGAAGGCAACAGGCTACTACCATGTTCAGCAACACAATGGGGTATGGTGGTTTATAACACCGCTTGGCAACCCCTGCTTCTACACCGGCGTCTGCTCTGCACCTCAGCTATACTTCGACAGCACACCTGTAAGCGGAAGAAAAAACATGATGGCGCAGCTGCCGCCCATGCAGGGCAGATTTCAGGATGCATGGTCTCAATCTGCCTGGGGACAGCAGGGCAAATACTACAATTTCAACATCAGCAACATGATTCGCAAATTCGGGCCAAACTGGATGAAACTGGGCGCTGCCGAAGCAGCCCAAAGAATACACAAACTCAATTTTACAGGGGCAGGGAAATGGAGCAGCCCTATGCCCAATATCCCCTGGTGCCCTGTGCTGGGTTACAGCGGCGTTCCGCTGCTGGCGGGGCACCCTGATATTTTTTCCGCCTCAGTGCGGCAGATGCTCACTCAAACTCTGTCTAGGCAAATCAAGCCTTATCTGCACAGTCCCTGGGTAACTGGCTGGTCAATAGGCAATGAACATGATGAGATCATTACTACCGACGAAATCGTCTCAATTCTTGCACAATCAGCTTCACCTGCACGCGAGGCACTTATCAAGTTTGCACTGAAACACATCTATTCAAACAATGCCAGCGCAATGGCTGCAGCATGGAAACTGCCAGATGAAAGAGTCAGCACACTGATGCAGGCCAAGCATGTGTCACCGCCTCCTGCCGATGTAGAGGCAATGCGCAGATACTATGCAGCCAATTACTATCGCACACTATACACTATTGTAAAAAGCATAGACCCCAACCACCTTTATTTTGGCTTCTGGATTGTGCCGGGCTGGTGGCAGAACAAATCAGACTGGAGCTTAATCGCACCATGGTGTGATGTGATTGGATATGACAGGTATGCAGTACATTTCACAAACAGCTGGTTTCAGGCTCTAATTCAAAAAACACACAAACCTGTACTCTGCGGTGAATTCAGCTTTCCACCTAACCTGGTGTCACAGGGAATGGGAAGGTACCCCGTTTACGCCCAAAACGCTGAGCAGGCTGGAAAAATGTACACGCAGTATGTAACTGCTGCAGCACACAATCCTTACTGTGTGGGAACCCTCTGGTTTGAATACAGAGACGAACCCATTACAGGCAGAGGGCCGGGACAGGGAGCAAACCTGATCTACGGTGAACACTACGCTTTTGGCCTGGTGAACGTAACAGACCAACTTAGGAGGAACCTTGTTGTACAAATGGCAGTCATAAATGCAGAACTTAATCACCTGCACAGTCATTGATACACAAATCTTGGTACATTCAGCCCATTTCTGACACAAAAATGCAAACTATGTTAGGATTTGTGCCAAAATGACTTTACTTTATTCTGTACATTTACTACATGATGGAGCCATGATGCATGTCTTCTGACCTGCCAGAATCCAAACTAGAGTTAACTGAGAACCATTCTCAACACAATGCTCCCTGGCGAAGCAAACGACTGCAATATATTGCAGATACACTTAGTACTCTTTCGCTCTCCGAACCAAACAAGGATTCTTGTGAAATCGCAGAGAGGATCAGCCATGCTTTCAATGCACATGCCTGTATTATTAGAATGCTTTCTGAAGCAGAATTACAGCTGCTTGGACACTATGGCGTAGACTTGGATCGTCTACTTTTTTCTATCCCTGCCGATGTCGGCATCGGAAGAGAAATGATACAAAAATGCATACCGATTCTTCTCAACAACCCCGCCAGTCAGCCAGCGATTCTCTCTAATGTAAATACCCTCATACCCGCCGATTACTTTACAGCATACGCCGGGGCTCCATTGCGTTTCAAGGAAGAAATCATGGGCTTGATTGGCATTTACCATAGAGATGCAGCAAAAACCTTCACAGAAGAAGACCTGACAGACTTGCAGATGGTGGCTAATCATTTGGCTGTGATGCTCGTCAACTACAAACTAAACCAGCAGCTCATCGAAAAGAACAGACAACTCGATTCTGAAATCAGAATACGTATACAGGCGGAAAAACAATTTCAACTGGTTGAGAAAATGGAATCTATCGGTCGTCTGGCTGGCGGTATGGCCCATGATTTCAATAATCTGCTCACTGCTATTTCTGGCTATGCCGAAATGGCATACGATGAAATTAAAGACGACAGCGTTGCACAGCAGTACTTGCGCAGCCTGCAGCAAACGGTTGACAAAGCATCTAATCTAACCTCTAGCCTGATGGCATTTGCAAGAAAACAGCCGGGCATCAACACCTCAATCGATCTGAATACGTGCATTGAAGAAATCACACACCTCTTTGCCCCTCTTACCAGCAGCGAAATAACGATCTCGTTCAATTTGCATACCTCTGAATGCATTGTGGAGGCAGATGCCGCAAGAATAGATCAGATTCTCATGAACATGCTTGTTAATGCACGAGATGCTATGCCCCAGGGGGGAGTAATTACGCTGGAAACCAGCATCTGCAGCTTCACAAATGCAGAAGCAAAACAAATTGGCTTGCATCATGCGGGGCGTTATGTTCTGCTCAAAGTATCTGATACCGGTGAAGGTATGACTGATGAAGTAATGGAACATATCTTTGAGCCATTCTTCACAACCCGCCCACAAGGCAGAGGAACCGGGCTTGGCTTAGCCTCTTGCTATGGCATAGTACAGCAGTACAATGGGATAATTCATGTACAGAGTGCGCCTCAGAAGGGCACTGTCTTTTCAATCTACCTGCCATACAGCAGTCAGCGCAATGTAGAACCGCCCAAAACCAAGCATTCCAGCCAAACACCCCTTATCTTGCTGGTTGAGGATGACCCTCACGTGAGAGAAATTGTCTCCAAAACACTAAGAACAGGAGATACAAGACTGATTGCGGCAGAAAATGGTCTCATTGCCCTCGAACTTGCAAGACAAAGTGCAGCAAAAATAGATTTGCTGATCACAGATATCAGAATGCCCCAAATGAACGGCATCGAACTGGCGGAAAGACTGATTGCCGTAGATAAAATTACAAGGGTACTCTTCATTTCAGGATACGCAGATGGAGAAAAACCTACCCTTTCTACTGCACATCATGCCGAATTCCTGGCAAAACCGTTCACTCCAAAAGCCCTCAGAGCAATCGTGCAAAAAATACTGTCCCAAAACCAGACAACAACATAAATTGCAAACACCACAGCAGGGTATTATAAACTATACTGCACTGCAAGGAGTTTATATGTACTGCTCTCGAATTGCACGTACTCTGTTACTGCTTTCTCTATCTGCCTGCACCCTTTTGCTCGCCAAAACGGCATTCGCCCAATTTCAATTCTTCCGAGGCAGTCCTTTTTCCGCTCCAGCCGCAGTCATGCACACAACACGACAGCGCTCGTACCATGTACAACACCTCAAGGTTGTACTCAACATTCAGCCGAAAACTCATTCTGCACTATGCTCTGCTACTAATACCCTTACGCCGCTTCGCACTCATCTGCTCATGATAGAATTAGACGCAGGCGCCAGCCTCCAAATACAAGACTGTTTCATAGATGGCCTGCGCGCACTGTATGTACACAACAAAGCGAAACTTGACATCACTGCCCCCTTCCCTCTTAAAACGGGCCATTGGTATAAAGTAAAAGTGAATTACCTGCTGCCTGGCCCTACTGGCCGCGGCGGGGTAAATGGATCCGAGGGGTTTAACTGGGCAGGGCCAGATAAACAGCACCCCAAAAGAGTTCCGCAGTTCTATACTCAGGGAGAAACCGAATACAATCACAATTGGGTGCCGTGTTACGATTTTCCCAATGACAAATGTACTACAGAAACCATTACAACAGTGCCAGAAAACTGGTTGGTGATAGGTAACGGTACACTGGTGCAGAACATACCTCATCCAGCTCAACATACAAGAACTTACCACTGGGTTATGAACCAGCCACAGTCTACGTACTTACTTTCACTCGATGGTGGACTGCTTTCTCTGCGCAAAGGCGAATGGAGGGGAATACCACTCTACTACACCGCCCCCAAGGGGCAGGGCAAAGACCTGCTGCCCTCGTATGGCAATCTGCCAGACGAGCTTTCATTTTTTTCCGATATTCTCAATTACAAATTTGCATGGCCAAAGTACGCAGAAGATGCTGTATACGACTTCAATGGCGGTATGGAAAACGTTAGCGCCACCACGCTAGATAACCATCTGAATGACTATCGAAGCGGAACTTATCCTCTTTCCAGCCTGACCTCTCATGAGCTGGCGCATCAGTGGTTTGGAGACCTCATTACCTGTCAGAATTGGGGCAATATTTGGCTCAACGAAGGGTTTGCAAACTTTTTTGATGCACTCTACCTCAATCATGCTTTTGGCAGAAATGCCTTCCTGGCAGAAAAAGAAAGTTTCCTCAGAGGCTATCTATTTGAAACACATAGATATGAGCGCCCAATTGTAACCGAATTCTACGCACGTCCCTCTGTCATGTTTGATGCCACCACCTACGACAAGGGCGCTCTGGTGCTTGCCATGCTTTACCATAGGCTTGGGCACAAGGTATTCTTCAAGGCACTGCACAACTACCTCAAAGAATACCAGTACAAAAATGCCAACACGCTTGAACTGCAACAGTCTATGTCTGCCTCTACTGGCATCAACCTCGCCAATTTCTTCCATCAATGGGTATTCGAGCCAGGGCACCCTGTACTCAACATGACATGGAGCTATCAACCTGACACACATACTGTACAGGCAGATATACAGCAGAAGCAAAAACTAATCAATGGCGTACCAGTCTTTCACACCCCGGTAACTCTGGGACTGATATTCCCAAACGGCAGCATCAAAAAAATAGATGTATATCTGAAAGAACAAACACAAAGCTTCCAGGTTCCCTCTTCAGTTCAGCCTGCTGCAGTTCTCCTTGATCCCGATCACTGGCTGCTAAAAGAAGTGCCACACCTGCACTGGTCGGCTCAAGAGCTTCCATACATTCTGCACTATGCACCTGCATATCTGGATAGAATAGCTGCCGCACAAAAAATTACTGCCGAACACAATGGTCTCAACAATCAAACAGAGCCATTGTTCCTCGCACAGCTTTCTAGAGAACAGTCTGGCAGAGTGGCGGCATATCTCATCCAGCAGCTAGCTGCCCTCAAAGACCCTCATCTTCAGCCTCTGTTTCTTACACAGGCTCGAAGCAGGTCGCTGCGCAGAAGCACAGCAGCAATTGAAGCGCTTGGCAAACTCCTGCCTAATTCATCGGCAGTCAAGCTCGTAAAATCTATCGCAGCCAGCAATACTCTGCCGTATCAACAGGTAGGCGCTGCAATTGGCAGTCTCGTTGCATTCAATCCCAACAATGCACTGCCCGTAATTCAGCAGCAGGCTGCACACAACAACCCAACTCTCACAGAATCGATTCTGAGAGCAATTTCGCTCAAAACACTGCCAGCTGCAGAGCCGATTGTCATAAATGCAGCCAGCCAGAATACACCTTTCTTTGTGCGCTACCTCGCCCTTATCAAACTGAGGCAAACACCAGATACCGATGCTGCTGCCAACAGCTGTATTCTTTCCATGCTCAAAGGTGCTCCAGGCTTTATGCAAATGCAGATTGTGAACACACTTGGAGAGCGAAAAGTGAGCAGCGCACTGCCGGCACTAAAAAACCTGCTCAACAGTACAAAAAATCCTGGCTTAAAAAACGCGATAACAGGAGCAATCAAAAATATCGTGCCATAAAAACCCGTCAGTCGGTATATTCCACCTGATTGTTTTTATTACGCAACATCACAGAAGAGCAGGCGTCTTCAAGCAGGATGCGCCTGCTCCTGCCATCAACCATATTGAGAGTAAAAATCATGCCGTTCTGAACTATCCCCTCCACCACATCCCCATGGAAGGGAGGTTCTTCAGTGCCCTCGCCCAGCTGTATGATAAGCTGCGAATCATCGGCAAATTTGATACGCATTTCTTTTCCTGCTGTTGATGTATTGTCAACAGTTCGCCCAGCCAGCAGAGCCGATAATTTTTTATTTGCCCCCATTTTACACCTCTTCTCCCCAAGCATACCCCAATACTGCTTTCTCTGGGGTATACTCGCTTAACACATGCACCTCTGAGTGCCGAAAATCCCCCCAAAATAGGATGGATGCCGTCTGTATGGCAATACTTGGCTTTGAACTGGAAGAAATAGCGCGCCTTGTTACTCTTATGCAGGAACAAGGTTTGCAAGACCTTATTGTTGAAGAAGAGGGGCGCAGCCTAAGAATGCGCGGCCCTAAAAAGAAAGAGAAATTATATGCAGCCAGGGGTTCAAAACTACTGGCCAAGCCTGTTTCAGGGCAGCGTGCGTTGTTGCCTGCCCCTGCAGCTTATCAGGAAACAGGTGAAAAACTTCTCTCACCAATGGTAGGCGTGTTCTATCGCTCGGATAAGCCAGGGGGCACTCCACTAATACAGATAGGAGACCACATTCAGAGAGAACAGACGATTGGAGTGCTGGAGGCGATGAAGGTCTTTTCTGAATTTAAATCGGAATGTTCCGGTATTGTGGTTGATATTCTAGTCAAAGATGGTCAACTTGTACATACCGGCGATGTCCTCATGGTTGTGAGAAAGGATTGAATGCAAGGGTGGCACCAGCTTTTCAAAAACCTTTCATTGGAATTGGCATACTTGGCCTGGGAGTAGTTGGCTCGGGGACAGTAGACCTGTTGCAGCGCAATCAGGCTGAACTGGAAAAGAAAATTGGCATTCCTATTCAAATTCGACGAATCGCAGTACGCAATCTTCACAAACAGCGATCTGTGCAGGTAAATCCTGCATTGCTTACAGATAACCCTTACGAAGTGCTGGATGACCCAGAAAATGATATTATCTGCGAATTGATTGGCGGCATCAACCCGGCACACAAGTACGTAATGCATGCTCTAAAACAGGGCAAGCAGGTAGTTACCGCCAACAAGGAAATGATGGCGAAAAGTGGACACGACCTGATGCATGAGGCAGCTCACAGAAAGCTTGACTTGCTGTTTGAAGGCAGCGTTGCTGGTGGCATTCCTATTATTCAGCCCATGAAAAATGCACTGGCAGGCAACCTTGTACAAGAAGTAGTAGGCATTATCAATGGTACTACCAACTACATTCTTACACGAATGTCTAAAGATATGGCAGACCTGCCTGATGTGCTGCTGGAGGCGCAGAAACTTGGTTATGCCGAGGCAGACCCCTCCAGCGACATAGATGGCTACGATGCGCAGTACAAAATCGCTATCCTTTCATCCATTGCCTTCACCAGCCGGGTAAATGTAAACGATGTGTATGTAGAGGGAATACGTTCTCTTGCACAAAAAGACATTGCCTACGCCAGAGAACTCGGATACTGCATAAAGCTGGTTGGTATTGGCAAACGACTGCCCGATGGCAGAATGCAGGTGAGGGTACACCCCGCCCTGCTGCCGGTTTCTCACCCGCTGGCCGCTACCTCAGATGTGTACAATGCTGTGCTAGTAAAGGGCGATTCGGTAGGAGATGTCATGTTTTACGGCAGAGGCGCAGGAAGCGGACCAACCGGTAGTGCCGTAGTAGGAGATATTCTGGATACATGCAGAAATCTCAAAGCTGGCTCAACTGGCAGAGTGGTATGTACCTGCTTTGAAAAACGTGATATACAACCCATGGATGAAGTAGAAACCAGACACTATATCCGTATGTCTGTACAAGACCGCCCCCGAGTTCTGGCTGCTATTTCAGGGGTTTTTGGAGATTACAATATCAACATAGAGGCCATGATTCAAAAAACTATCTATGGCAGGCAGACCGATATAGTCTGGCTCATGCATGAAGCACCAGGCAAAGCCATCAGGGAAGCATTGCAAATTATTCAGAACCTTGATGTGGTAGTGGAAATTTCGAACTGGATAAGAGTGGAGGAATAACAATGTCTCTGCAAACTGATTCAACTATCGATGAAGGCGCAGCATTCGAACTGCGTGTTCTTGACCCGCAGCAGGTGAAAATTTTTCGGGTGGCTGGCGTAGTGCGCCTTACACTGGAAAATAATCGCTCATGGACGCGAGCACAGCCCATGAGAGCGTTCCCGCTCTCCAACCCAGACCAGTACATTGGATTTCTGGATGTGCAGAACAAGGACATTGGCATCATCACCAACCCTGCTTTACTCGACGCCGAATCACGTAAGATAATGGAAGAGGAGTTGGAAAAACGTTACTTTGTCCCTCTCATTAGAAAAGTGCTGTCGGTAAAAGAAGAATTCGGGACAGTAACGTGGAAAGTGGAAACAGACCGAGGTCAACGGGATATTATGGTACGTAACATACGAGACAACCTGCAAGAACTTTCGGCCTCGCGTATTATTGTCACGGATGTAGATGGGAATAGATATGAATTTCCAGACATCAGCCGCATTGATGGTCGCAGCCAGGGAATAATACTGCGCAACCTGTAGGCGCCCTATCCTCCTTCTGCTCTGCCTACATATTCACGGCTGCTGAAAACCAGTATAGCAAGAACCAAACAGCCTGCTGCTACAGAACACAACACCCCCCACGAAAGAGCGGTGGTGATGTGAAAACCGCTTCCAGATGTACCGCCAAACCCCAGCAGGCTGCCAGAGGTATCTGTATTAGCCTTATTGACGTGATGAGGCGCCAGCACATGTATGTAAGACATAAGGGATATTGCACGAAAATTGCCTGGCAGCTGCGGGATAAGCGTCTCCCATAAAAACCCGTACAGCAAACCGGCTACCAGTGGGATAAGAGCGCGATTCACCATTGAGCACAGCAGCAAAAACAGCGATGTGTATGCAAATGCCCCAAGCAAAAGCACTCCCATGTCTCTTCCAACCGGCGCCTGAGTAAATCCCCCTATCCCCAGCGTACCCAGTGCGAGCAATACAGTAGACCCCCAGGCAACTGCAGTGGTAAGGGTAATTGATGCAAAATATCGTGCCAGCAAAATACGCCAGCGCGCTACTGGCCGGGTAAGCAGATACACTATTGTTTTCTGCTCTACCTCCTGCAGTATGATCCCTGTAGATGAAAGTACCGAGAGTATCACCAGCACAAATCCAAAAATCATCAAACTGGAAAAAGCATTGTATAAATGAAGCGAATGCTCATATGGATCCAAAACTGGGTGGTGAGAGGCAGAAGAAGCATGTTTGACCAGAATTGCCAAAAGTGGCGCTGCCAAAGCAAGCAGTACAGACCAGATAAGCCTGCCTGGCCTCGCAAGTGTACGCAGTGCCGATGTGTACAGTACAATGTCTACCATAATTACCCCTGCACCAGATAGTTGAAAACTGCCTCCAGATTGTTATCGGGAGAATAAAGAGATTGAATCTGCAGCCCCTGCTGCAATACCAGATCAGGAAGATCTGCATAAAACCGCTCGGGTGAATGAGTCTCCAGTTTTATTTCAAAGGGCCGCTGTCTATTCAAGGCAACGCTCAGTACGCTCTCCATTTCAATCAATTTCTGCGCAGCAGTGCGGGGCTTATCGGTTTCCAGCACGATACTATGTGGATGCTTGTCTATGAGAGCGCGTATCGTATAAATATCACCCTGGGCCAGCAGACGCCCTTTATGCAGCAGCAGAATATTGTGAGTCAGATGTTCCACCTCATATAAAATGTGGCTAGAGATAAGAATACCGCACCCTGCGCCTGCCAGTTCCAGCAGCAGTTGTGCCATATCACGCCGGGCTACTGGGTCGAGTCCATTGAACGGCTCATCCAGTATCAGTACCTGAGGCTGGTGTACAATAGCCTGCGCCACTTTGATACGCTGGCGCATCCCTTTTGAGTACCCCCCCATTTTTCTGTCTGCTGCCTGATTCATGCCAACTTTTTCAATTACTTCCGCCACTCTCCGCGTACACTCAGCTCCCCTGATGCCGGCCAGTCTGGCCATCAGGTTTACAAACTCCCTACCGGTCAAATCATCGTAAGTTGTTTCCAGTTCAGGGCAGTAACCCATGCGTGCGTAAACCCATTGATTTGCAAATGGTTGTTTGCCAAGCACTTGTACCTGGCCGGTAGTTGGTCGAATCTGCCCTGTTACCAGTTTTAGCAGCGATGATTTTCCAGCGCCATTTGGCCCAAGCAATGCTGTTATGCCGCCTTGTAGTGAAAAACTTACATCATTCAGCGCTATCACCTGGCCATACCATCTTGAAACACGCTGCAGTTCAATCATCCTTTTACTATCTCCACTGCACGAATACGTTGATGGGCTGCCAGCAAACAAAGCACTACTATAACAAGTGCCGGAATGAGCGAATAGCGCAGCAGCACCGGCGGAGTATCTGTAAAAGCAAATGGCCCCCTGCCCAGCATAGGTTGTTTCATATTAAAGTGAAAAACGCGCTGAGCAAATGCATCCATCAATCCGCTGAGCGAGCAGTGGCTCAACAGGTTCGCCTTGTCTGGTTGTTTCCGAAAAAGCACCATCCCCAATATGCCGGCAATTGTATTGGAAAGAATGTAGATACTGGCAAATAATGCCCCTGCAGAAAAAGCTGATTTTGACCAGGCAGAAATGCCAAGTATCAAAGAGGTAAGCACTACTGCAGGAAACAGCGCAGCCAGTAAAATGTGTACAAACACCCAGTGATCTTGTTGTAAAATGTGCATATCTGAAAATGCTGTCATGGCAGTAAGACAGTACAAAATAGAGGGAATGGCAATAACCGAATATAGTATTAGAAACAGGCCGCTCCATTTTCCAGCAAGGTAGTCTGTTCGAGTAATCGGACGGGCCAGATACACCATAAGTGCATTGGCACGGTTATCAGCCGCAATGCTGCCGGCGCCCAGCAGCAAGGCTATGCCCATCACTGCATATTCATTCAAACTTCCATTCATAACAGAAAAGAGCGTCTGTGCGAATACCTGATGCATACTGGGTGAAAGGCTGCTCAGGTTATGCTGAAAATAAAAGCCAAGTGCATGAAACAAATAAGACAGCGCACATACTCCCGTAAGCACCCAAAAGCCCACCGAACGCCGTGCCCTGCGAATAGTATAGAGAGCCACCACCCACCATCTTACTGCATGCAGCTTCAACGGGCCGTTGTACCCTCTATAACTTAGATCAGCAATAGGAGAAGTTTGTGCATTCAATACAGGAGGGGGTGTCTTTTTCATGCTTTTCCATTCCGTTCCACCGTATTCAAAAATACTTCTTCCAGTGACCGGCGCGCACTCTTAAAGCCTCTTATCTGTACTCCAGATTCTTTTGCAGCTTCAAACAGCATTTTGCCTGCTACAGTATCTGCAGGAAAGCTTACCTGCAGTCTGCTCCCTTCTGTATGCAGTACCTGCACACCTTTCTGAGCGAGGCAATGTGCGAAGGCGGCGTTAGTCTCGCGAAGTTCAACATCCATCAAACCAGAGTCTGCTTTTTGCAGATCTTCTACTGTTCCCTCTGTCGCTACATGCCCGCCCTGCATTACTATTATTCGATCGCAGACCTTTTCAACATCTGGCAGCAGGTGGGAAGAAACTATGACATTCACACCCTTTCCGCGTGATATATCTCGAATCAGCGCCAGCATTTCATCCCTGCCCACCGGGTCGAGACCATTGGTTGGCTCATCCAGAAATACAAGTTCAGGGCCGTGTACAAGCGCTTGTGCAAGCTTGATGCGCTGCAGCATGCCAGTAGAGTACGTTTCTACATTGCGGTACCGCGCTTCACCCAAACCGCAGTATTCCAATACCTCATGCGCTCTCCCCATTGCATAGCTCGCTGGCATACCGGCAAGTTCCCCGGCATAAGCAACAAAGGTAACAGCATTTATTCCCGGAATATGACAATCCAACTCTGGCATCAAGCCTATGTGCTGGCGTATTGCCAAACTCTCATTCACACAGTTTTTACCCAGCACACTGCAAATCCCGCTGGCAGGGCGCACAAAGCCAAGCAGAGTTTTGATTAGTGTTGTTTTACCTGCCCCATTTGGTCCAAGCAGACCAATGCAACCCTCAGGTATTTCTAGGTCTATGCCATCCAGTGCTATGCGCGCGCCATAACGTACTGTGAGAGATGAAATGGAAACAACTGTCAAATCAGGCTCCTTGCCAGTAACAAAAGAGTTTAGGCAATACCGCAGGGTACTCTCCAAAGAGAGATCATGATGTGTACGGAATAAACTTCAATGCGGTTTCATTAAAATTCTGCAATATTATACATTATGCTGTTGTACTGCGCATAAAACGCACTGCTTCTTTTTCATAGGTATGAAAAGGGTTTTTCAAATCTAGCTGACGGTTCCGCTCAATATACACCGCATCCCAGTCTATAATATATCTTGCCCCTGGCCTGCTAAGCAATTGCGTTACAATCTGTCCCCGTGCAAATGCTCTCGTATTGTCTGGAGGAGCAAGCAGCGCTTTCTCTATATCTTCATCACTGCACAGACGCTGCAGGGCGCCCGCCTGCTCAAGTGCATAACTCAAACCTTTGTCAGGGCTGACATTGTGGTATTCCAGATCAAGGCTCTGCATAACATCATCCGTCCAGCAAACATTGTTTTCCTGCATGTACTGCATGTACAATGTTTTTTTGGCTGCCCAGTCCAAACGATCTGCGGTGCTGAGAGGGTCCTGCTCCAAATCATTCAGTGTTCTCTCCCATTCTCTTAAAACCATATCGGTTTGCGCATCTTTCCTGCCTAAATACCGTTTTGCCGCATCCAGATACCTGCGCTGCAAGTCGATAGCGCTAATCACTCTGCCATTGCGCAGCCGCACTGGCCACTTCATTTTTTGGTCTCGTGATACCTGGCGCAAGGTTTCCAGCGGGTCTGCCAGTTCCATATCAGGCGGGGCAACGCCTTCTTCAATCAAATCAAGCACCAGACTGGTAGTGCCTACTTTCAGCATGCAGGCATACTCGCTCATGTTGCTTTCGCCAAAAAGAATATGCAGGCGATGCAAATTGGAATAAGAGTAGTAGGAATCCCATTTAGGATTGATTATCGCTCTGTTAAAACGCACTCTGCTGCTAATGGTCTTTACAATATGGTCTGCACGCTGTGAAAGCTGAAAACCTGCCTCGTTATCTATTTCTACACCGTAAAAATTAGATACCCAAACATAGTCAACTTCATGTTCTCCCAGCGACATTACATTGTTCTTACTGGAAGGGCGTACCAGCCTGTGCCCGCCTACTCTGCCTATACCGGCAAAAATCTGACGAGTCACCAAAAAAGGCAGCAGAAAAGTAAGTGCATCGGTAAAAAAACGATCTTCAATTTGCACCAGATAGTTTTCATGGCAGCCAAAAGTATGCCCGCCAAAGTGGTCTATACTGTTGTTATGAAAACTGGCAAGGTCTTCCAGATTCAATTCCTGCAGTAGTTGGGCAAGCATAATTCTGCCCACTCTGTCATATCGTACCAGGTCGAGAAGATCGGTACATTCGGGCGTAGCGTATTCCTCATGGCTTCCTACTGCGTCTATATAAAGCCTGCCCCCATTGCGCAAAAAACCACCTGCCCGAGCAGGTTCAAAAGCATAATCTCTGGCATGCAGGTCTATTACGCCAAGTTTTTTCTGGTAAAAGGCATAGTCCTTTACCTGCTCAACCACCTCTTCAGGTGTGCCGGCTGCAGCATCGTTTACCATACAGCCAAACTCGGTTTCAATGCCAAAGATTCTTTTTTCCATGTTCAGTCCAGTTTCAGCAGCAGGGGCTTCAGTTCGATTTCCGAGAACAGTCGAAAACGCACTTCTGCATTGGCGCGTCTTTCCAGCAAACCTACTTCAAGAGCGCCTGTTTTCAATTCATCTTTCAAAAAAATTATCTCTGCATTTTCATCGCTCACTCTCAGAGGGCTGTGCAAATCATCCTCTTCATCGCGCCTGCCCGTCAACAGTTCACGCGCCCCTGCTGCCCATGCTGTCAGGGCATTCCACATGGCATCCTCAATCGATATGTTTTTGTCTGTTTCGCCAAGTACTTCCATCATTTTGTCTTCACTTACCTGCGTGCCTGAAATAACGGCACAGCCTGTAAAATGACGAAACTCACCATCATAGTTAAGGGTATAAAAGCCATCTCTAGAAGGGGTGCGCCCCATTTCTGCAAAAAGCGCACGTATTACCACCGGAACATACATTTGGTCGCCAAATGCTTTCTTTAAGGTAGGGCTGAGACCAAAACCCACCAGCCTCTGCAGAGTTACGTCATCGGGGCTTCTTTCAAACCCTTCCTGGTGTGCCTGCTGAATGGCAGCAAGACGCACGTTTTCTATATCCGACTGTTTGCCAATGGCAGCAAACATCTGCCTGTCATATATTTCGTATATCTTACGCTGGCTTCGTCGAACAGTAAGCAGAAGCAAGCCATGGCGGCAGCATATGCCAACAACAGGGCTACCCGATCTTAGCCCTTCTTCTACATAATCTTTGCGATGGGCAATTGCTTCATTGATGTCGTATGGAGTGTACACGTTCAGCCTCTTCCTTGTTCTATTCGGTTCACCACAGTACGTAAATCCGCCTCACTCACATCTTCAATTCCCTTAGCGGTTATAGTGCGCGCAAGCGGAAGTATTTTGCTCCATCCACCGGTTGCCGCATCCAAATCGGCGGCAATATCCAGCAGAAGCAGTGCCTCCTGCAGTGCCTCATCACGGCTCATCTGATGAAAGGGCTTCTTAGTTTTCACGATGTAGTCAAAAATACCTCTAATCTGCATTGAGCCACTGCCTGCCGCACCAAACTCTGTGCTTTCAAACCTGGCCCCCATCCCATCGTAAAAAAAGATACGCCCCTCATTCGCTTCCAGATCAAAGGTAACCAGAATAGGTATAAACCCGCCGATACCCTGCAGTGCCTCTGGTATGCCGGCGCGAACCACCTTGGTCAGCTCGGCCAGTTTTCCTTCCAAACTCATAGGCTGCAGGTAGGTTCGTTCGAACAGTTTGAACGAAGTGCGCAGGTAGCGAACTACCTCCATTGCGCGTGCAAATGAGCCTGATATAGCCAATAGCGTGTAATCATCTACCGAGAGTACCTTGTCTGCCTTGTCATACATCACCGAAAAGTTGGCTGTAGCCCTTCTGTCTCCTACCGCAAGCACACCCTCATCGTATTTGACTGCTATTACAGTAGTGCCATGCACCTCAAGAGTATTTGGGCTGGCAAACAAATCTGCCTGATGCACCGGAGTCTGCCTGGTAAGCGGATGCCCGTGTTGCTCGAGCAGACTCCAGAGATCGCCACCTGTTTCACGGGAAGAAAACATCGTTATTCCCCGCTCCGCTGCCGGTAGCGGCGGGCTGCATCAGGGTCTACCCTGCGCATGCGGCGCAGCAGGTCACTGGTATCTGGGCGCTTTACATCAGGTTTGCCGGGGCCGTCGCCATCGCCTTCCTTACGAGCAGGTTCAACAGGCTGAACAGGCAGTTGTCTTCGTTCTTCAGCACGCATTTCCATTTTCTTCACCTCCAGACCTTCGTTTTATTTCCGAACCAGGCTGCAGCAAATCTACAACCTGAGCAAGGCTGCGAGCCACTTGAAACTCTTCATTCAGCAGACGCACATTGTCTTCCACCAGAGGATTCATATCGAATAAAAGGTCTTCTTCGTTATGACGAAACAATACTCCATTCCAGCCGATCGCCCTTATAGAGGCTGCAAAACGCTCTACAAACAAGCCGCGCAGAAAAGCGCGGGTATCTGCTGGCGGGCAGGTAATTGCCGACTGTACGCGTGCCTCTGTTACCAGAGTTCGCATTTCTCCCGCCTGCAGCAGTGCATGGTACAACCCGGCTTCAGGGTCTATATTATGATATGCGAGGTCTAGGCTCTGCATGTGAGGGTCATTCCATGCCAGCTTTTCTTCTATACCAAACTCGTTCAGCAGTTGATACTTGGCCACCCAGTCAAGCCTGTCAGCCGCTTCCATAGGGTCTCTGGCTAGTACATTCAGTATATTTTCCCATTCTGCAAGCGTCCATCGTATATCTTCATCTGTTTCCTCACTCAAGTACCTGTGCGCCTGATCCAGATAAATACGTTGAATTTCCAGTGCGGTAACAGGAGTTCCATTTTCCCGTTCGGCAGACTGCTTCAGGGTGATGTCCCTCGAAAACAGCCGAGCAGCACGCACCGGGTCACGCAGTCGCAACAGCGGCTCCGCCCCTTTTTCCAGCATGGCTAGTACTACGGCGGTAGTGCCTGTTTTCAGGGCTGTCGCGTATTCACTCATGTTTGCGTCGCCGCAAATTACGTGAAGTCTTCTGTAGCGGCTGGGTGTAGCATGAGGCTCATCGCGAGTATTCACCAGCGGGCGGTTATGCAAAGTATCTACGCTTGCTTCTATTGCCATGTAATCGGCCCGCTGCGACATTTGGAAGAGGTTTGCTTCGCTGCCAGATATATTTTCAACACCACTCTTGCCTGCCCCTGCAAATATACAGCGAGAGGCAAAAAAAGGCAGCAGCATGGCAATCAGCATTTCAGGCAAAACATCGCGCAGGGTGAGATAACATTCATGCGTGCCATAACTGGCGCCATGAAAATCTGTGTTGTTTTTGTAGATGGTTACTGCACGACTGGTTTGCTCACTGCGCTTTTTTGCAGCTTCCCATACTATGCGTTCACCAGCTTTGTCGTGGGCAACCAAATCACGCAACATGCGGCATTCAGGGGTAGAGTACTCAGGGTGGCCATGGTCATTGTAAAAACGAGCGCCATTTGCAAGAACCCTGTCGTTGCGCTCCTCCTCCCTGCTCATCGGCTTGCTGCCAGGCAAATCAAATTTGGCATCATCCGGGTTGGTGCTGAGGTGTTTTACTGTAAAACCACGCATATCACGGCGAGGGTCTTCACCATGATAATTCCAGCCGCTTACTTGCGGACCGGGTACGCCTCTTATAAGCGCCATCGACTCGCTCACCCAGTCAGAAGCGTTCAGACCCTCTGCCACTATACCGTATTCGGTTTCAATACCCAGTAGTCTATCCATTGTTAGCCTTGCTAAATTATGTTTCTTCTGCTTTCCTGCGGGCTTCTTTTGCCGCGTACAGGTTTTACAGTAACAACATTTTCAGGCTCATAGTCAAGCAGTTTGAGCCAGTCTTCTATGTTGTCTCCCTTCGGGAAGATTTCATTCTCCTTAAACTCTATGCGTACAGCCTGCTCAATGTCGGCTGTTGAGATGCCTTCTTCCTCCGAACGACGCTCAATGCTGCGCTTAATCGCAAAATCTTTGGCGCGTTCTACCACCGATTTGATTAATGCTCCGCTAATCAGGTCTTTCCAGTAAAGGGTTTCGGTGCTGCCATTTCTCAAAAACACCTCCAGAAACTCTGTTTCATGTGAGCGGCGGTAGGTATATTCTGTGGCTCGATCAAGCAGCTCATCCATTACTGCAGTGCAGTCTCCCTTGTAGCTGCGTATCAGTTCAGGATCAAGCGGTATGCCTGAAAGGTATATGCGGTAAATGTCACGCGTGGCCCGGCGGTCTGGGCGAACCACTTTGACTTTGCGGTCGATGCGTTCTGGCCGAAGGATGGCGGGGTCTATGTAGTCTGGGCGGTTGGAAGTAAGCATCACCACTACGTTGTCCAGGCTCACAAGGCCATCCATTTCAGCGCAAAACTGCGGTACAAGCGTATTCGAGATGTTGAGAAAACGCCCGCTGCTTCTGGTACGCAGCAGCGACTCAGCTTCATCTATGAAAATGAAAACCAGTCTTCCTTCCTTGGCTTTTTCTCTTGCCTGTGCAAAAATCTCTCTTACCTGTCTTTCGCTTTCACCAAGCCACATGTTGAGAATCTTTGGCCCATTGATGTACATAAAGTATTCTCTTACATCCCGCCCTGTTCGTTCACGGTATTCCTGGGTCAAATTATAGGCGGTGGCCTTACCAATCAGAGTCTTTCCACATCCGGGGGGGCCAAACAGAAGTATCCCCTTCATCGGTCGTTTGCCAAAACGCTCGAACAGTTCAGGATGCAGCAACGGCAGTTCAATGGCATCTCGAATTACCGAAATAACCTCGTCCTGCCCTCCAATCTTATTCCAGGGCAGCACCGGCACATCTTCCAAAAAGTAATCATTTACCTCTTTTGCAGGGAAGTGCTCAAGAGCAACCTTGAAATTAGGTTCCATTCTTACTTCTGAACCAGCTTTCAGCGGTGTATCGAGTAAATTTTCTCCACGATACACAATGCGAGACTGCATACCCTGCGCATCCATAGATACTCGCAAGCGGCCATCTTCCAGTACTTCAGATATCTTGACAATAGCACCGCCCAGCGCATAACCTAAATCACCCACTACGGCAAATGCCTCGTTTACTTTTACTTGAGTACCAATATTAAACTTCTGATTTTCCAGTTTAGGGTCTATATTCGCTATGTATTCCTGATCGCCCAGTGAGATGCGGGCAGCAACGCCTTGTTTTTCTTCGGTTTCAACGGCAAACAGCCTGCGACGCGGCTTTTTTTCTTCTGGTGCAACTATGCCTAAAAAAACACCAATGCGATTTGCAGGCGCAGTGAGCTTGTTGTATGCCTCTTCAAATTCGGAGAGCATTTTACGCGCCTCGTCCATCATGGCCTCATCTGTCTCCAACTGTTCCCGAAGGGCAAGCAAATGCGCCTGTCTGTTGTCGCTGCGCGGCGTCATGCGAATAATTTCATCCAGTATCCAGAGCGCGCGCAGCTGCATTTCTACATCATCTCCAGATGAGTTGTAACTGGAATTGGAATGGTTATTGTCGTCCTGGGGCTGATTGCGATCCGGATTTTTTCTCATTCACTTCTCCTCAACTGTCCCTGTTTGGTGCAAAATAGAAAGCAGTTAGGCTCTGTGCCTTATGTGTTTCATATGCTGCTGTTAGAGACTCTTACGGATAGGGAGAGGTAGAAGTTTCTACACGCTTCCACAGCTCTCCCTCGTCCTCTGCTCTGTACTACTAGCAATCAATCGGTTAGCAGATTGAATATTCAATCAAAAACAGGCACTCCCTTCACCCAGGCAGGTCGTTTTGCCTCATATGCATCTATGTACTTGCTCTGCTGCAGGGTAAGCCCAATATCATCCAACCCCTCAAGCAGACACTTCCGGCGAAAAGCGTCTATGCTGAAGTGGTACTGCCCTCCATGGCTGTCTGTTACTGTAAGAGCTTCAAGGTCAACTGTAATCTGGCCGACGGCTTCGTTTTCGGCCAGCGCCATCAACTTCTGTACTTCTTCTTCAGTAAGTGTTACCGGCAGCAAACCGTTTTGAAAACAGTTGTTGTAGAAAATATCTGCATAAGAGGGAGCAATTACCACCCTAAAGCCATAATCTTTCAATGCCCAGGGCGCATGCTCGCGAGAAGAACCACATCCAAAGTTTCGCCCTGCCAGTAAAATAGGTGCCCCTGCATAGGCTGGCTTATTGAGAATAAAATCAGGGCTTGGCGTTTCTGTGCCAGGGACATATCTCCAGTCAAAAAACAGAAATTTGCCAAACCCCGTGCGCTCAATGCGCTTAAGAAACTGTTTGGGCACAATCTGGTCTGTATCTACATTTGCACGGTTCAACGGTGCAGCAACTCCAGTTACTTTGCGAAAAGATTCCATGTTCAGACGCTCTCTTTCCAGGTTCTTATATCTACCAGATGACCAGCGATTGCGGCGGCAGCTGCCATTTGCGGGCTGACCAGATGGGTGCGTCCCCCTCTGCCCTGCCTGCCTTCAAAATTACGGTTTGAAGTGGATGCACAGCGCTCGCCAGGTTGAAGTATGTCTGGGTTCATGCCCAGGCACATCGAACAACCAGCCTCTCTCCACTCAAACCCAGCCTCTACAAATATCCTGTCCAATCCCTCTGCTTCTGCATCCCGCTTCACCTGGGCTGAGCCTGGCACAACCATGGCATGTACATTAGAGTGTACCTTTCTGCCTTTGGCGATCTCTGCAGCTGCTCTCAGGTCCTCCAGTCTGCCATTGGTGCAAGAGCCAATAAATACCCTGTCTATCTGCACTTCCTGCAAAGGCGTACCCGGTTCCAGCCCCATATATTTGAGGGCAAGTTCTGTAGCGCGTCTATCGCTCTCATCCTCCAAATCAGTTGGCGATGGAACAGATGCAGTAATGGGGGCAGTCATGCCAGGGCTTGTCCCCCAGGTTACAAAGGGTGCAATATCCTCGCCATGCAGCACGATGGTATGGTCAAATTGCGCCCCCTCATCTGTGACAAGCTCGCTCCATTCGCTCACTGCCTCCTCCCACTCTGCTCCCACTGGAACGCCCGGTCTTCCTTTCAACCAGGCAAAAGTTTTCTCATCGGGGGCAATCATCCCGGCGCGTGCTCCTGCCTCAATAGACATGTTGCACACGGTCATACGGCCCTCCATGCTCAGGTTTTCAATCACTGAACCTCTGTATTCCACCACGCAGCCGGTTGCGCCAGCAGTGCCTATTTTACCAATAATCGCCAGTATCACATCCTTGGCAGTCACTCCTGGCTTCAAGCTGCCCTCTACGCGTATTTCCATTGTGCTTGGCATAGACTGGGGCAGACATTGGGTCGCAAGTACATGCTCTACTTCACTGGTGCCAATGCCAAATGCCAGCGCGCCAAAAGCGCCATGGGTGCTGGTATGGCTGTCGCCACACACTATGGTTCTGCCGGGCTGTGTTATGCCAAGCTCCGGCCCAATTACATGCACAATACCCTGTCTGGGGCTGTGCAGATCGAATAATGTGATGCCAAACTCTTTGCAGTTTTCTGCCAGCGTCTCCATTTGCACCCGCGATACCGCATCCGCTACTGGCAAGTGCCTGTTCTGTGTGGGTACATTGTGATCCATTGTTGCCAGAGTGAGGTCTGGACGGCGAACTTTACGGCCGCTCAGACGCAGCCCCTCAAATGCCTGAGGAGATGTAACCTCGTGCACCAGGTGTAGATCAATGTAAAGGAGCGCAGGCTGACCTTCTTCCTGATGAACTACGTGTTTTTCCCAAATTTTTTGAAACAGGGTTTTACTCACTTCTCTCTCTCCTTGTGTTCAAAGTACTGCCTTAAGTGCTACACGGTGCCAGGCAAAACAGAGATCATCACCGCATTCGCGCAAGTCAAAGTATGCCTTTACTTCTGGTGAAGCATTGTTCAGCAGTGTACGCACTTCCGTTTCCTGCGAAGCAGAACAGCCTGCTTTCTTTAGCCAGTCAGACAGATTGATCTTAACCGAACATGGCATACAGTGCAGTTTCTCTACTTTCCATCCTGCTGCGAGCAGCATCGCAGCCCATTCTTTTGCTGTGTAATTGCGCACGTGCGATGGGTCTCGCACAGTTTCCAGGTGGTTTTGCCACTGGTCTGCCTCTATATCATCTGGAACACAGGTGTCAGTGAGTACCAGCGCACCGCCGTCACGAAGTATTCTGGCAGTTTCCAACAGAAAAGCAGGAACAGATAGAAAATGATGTGCAGCTATTCGACACAGCGCAAGGTCGAAACTTTTAGATGTAATAGGCATGCATTCTGCCTGGCCCTGAATAAAAGCTACGTTTTGCATCTGTTGCTGCAGTGCGTTTTTTTGTGCCTCCGCCAGCATACCTGCAGATACATCCAGACACACTACCTGCCCCACACTTTCAGCAAAAGCCATTGCTGTAAATCCAGTACCGCTTGCAATGTCCAGTGCACAGGTCTGCCTGCTTAATTGGGCATTCTGAAGCATCCATTGCAATGTTTCCTCGCTCCATCTGTTCCATTGAGAATCGTAGTGGCTAGCCTGCCGGTCAAATTGCACCCTCGCACTGCGTTTTGGATTCAGGTTCATAATTCACCGCCAATCGGTTGCTGTTACATTATACGCTGTTGGCAGCTATGCGTCCAATAGAAAAAGTGTATGCATTTCATGCACAATGCACATAATAAGTCCCTCTCAGTAATATAAACAGAGAGGGCAGGCGCTGTCTAAATAAAAACTATCGAACTGAAATATCATTCAAAACGGCTTCTGCTGCAAGTCTGCCAGAAGTCAGGACAATCGGTACGCCGCCGCCCGGATGAGTGCCTGCGCCTGCAAAGTAAAGGCTTTCTACCTCTTCGCTTTTTATGTGTGGCCGAAAATAGGCAGACTGCATAAACGCAGGGTTCAAGCTTCCATACGCAGCGCCGCCATAACAGCCGTAGATACTCTCAAACTCCGGCGGGGTAAACATGCGTTCAAATACTATTCTGCTGCGCAGTTCGGGTAAGCCGGCTGCCTCCAGTGTATCCAGAATGCGTTCACGAAAAGCAGGGCTTTCACGCACCCAGTCTATGCTGCCGCGTGTATTAGCGCAGGGGGCAAGTATGTACACCACGTCATGGCCTTCTGGTGCAAGTGTGCGGTCTGTTAGGGTTGGAATGCATACATGCAGGGCAGGCTTCTCAGGCAGTCGATGATTATGGCAGGTATCTGCGAGTATAGAAGCATAATCTTCGGTGAGCACTATCATATTGTGCTTCCAGCTGGTATCTATTTTTTTCACACCCAAATAAAGAAGAAAACCCGAACAACCATATTCGTATTTTTCCAGTTTGGCATTGGTATACTTTTTGCGATTGTGCTGCGACATCAAATCTCGGTAAGCAGAAGGCGCATCCCGGTTACATATCACTGCATCTGCCCGCAGTTCCTCATCTTCTCCAGTAACTACACCAGTAGCGCGATTTTGCGTACATACAATCTGACGCACGCATGTGTTGTAACGTATTGTGCCGCCAAGTTCTATCAACAGCTGTTCCAGGGCTTTTGCCAGCCGGCCCGTTCCTCCCATCGGATACCATACACCAAACTGCATTTCTATGTATGGCAGCAGGGCATAAATGGCAGGGCACATGTAAGGACTCATGCCGAGATAGAGGGTTTGAAAAGTGAATGCCTCTCGCATGCGGGGGCTTTTCATATATCGTGATACAAACTGGTATACGCTTTCCATGGGCAGCGCACGTGCAATACCGCGCAGAGTGGAAGGACGCAGCAAGTCAGACAGATGATTGAAAGGTTTTTCTATAAAATTGTAACGTGCATTTTCATATTTATCACGCATGGCATCAAACATTGCACCAACCATATCTGCATCTTCAGGCGCCAGTTCACGCACCTGTTCAACCATTTGAGGCACTGGTAGCCCCATATTCAGCATGACGCCATCTGGCCACTGTATGGCGTAGGCAGGCCACAGCTGCTGCATTGAAAGATAGTTGCGCCAGTCTCTGCCGCAAGCCTGAAAGATATTTTCTATCACTTCGGGCATCATCAGCATGGTTGGCCCCATGTCAATAGTGAATCCCTGTTCGCAAATTACATTCATTCTTCCGCCAGGTCCGCTGTTTTGCTCCAGTACTGTAACCGTCACGCCTTTTTGAGCAAGGTAAATAGCTGCCGAAAGCCCTCCTAACCCTGCACCAATTACCAGAGCAGACTGATTTTTTCTCAAACCAGCTGTTCCCCCTTTGCTCCCGGCAGTGTTCTCATCAGAAAGTGGTAAGGAAGATGATACACACTGCCCGGCTGTTTTTTCAGTTTCTAATGTTGTCTCGCTGTCAGATACCTTCATTTTCCTGCCATACACCTTCCTGCATTCATTTTTTAGTAATTGAGGAAAACATTCTGCAACCAGCAGGCATTCACAGCCTGTTTTCTAACTGCCGCACCTGCTCAAGTATCTCTGCAACAGCAGGTTTGCCGCGCCATATTTTCGCAACAATGCCTTCTCTGTCAAGCAGAAAAACAGTGCGTACGTTGGAGCCGAATTTCCCCCTGCATCCGTACGATTGAGCGATACTGCCGCTGGCATCGCTAAGCAAAGGAAAAGGAAGCCTGGTGATTCCTGAGAATATTTTATGCAGTGCATGAGGGGCCGGGTTTAAGCCAACTACCAAAATGCCTGCAGACTGTATTTCCTCCCAGCAGTCTCTAAGTAAACAGAGTTGTGAAGTACATATGGGAGTGAAATCGCCAGGATAGAACACGAGCAGAACAAAATTGCCTCTGCACTTTTCCAAATGGAATGTTTCCCCATTTGGCAGTTTCGCTGCAAAGAGAGGCGCCGATTGTCCCAAAGAGAGTGAATCAGGCTGACCTCTCATACATATTCCTCCACAGTAATGTATCTCGTCTCTATTACTTCAATTACGATTTGACAGTTCCTGCTTTTGCCGAATTCTTTTTATTTTACTACTGTAGCTGATCGGTTACAGGAAGAGCAACATCCGTTGGAGAAATAGCCAGTACGCTCGCAAGGTCCCCGCGAATACCACTGCGGTCATTGGTTACATTCCTACCCCGTCGCAACAGCTGTGATAATTGAGATCGAGTATAGGTTCCGTCTCCCGATTGCAGGTTCTCTCCCCATCGGGTCAGAGCAGCATCGGCAGCATCCCTCACAGGAAATACCACTGTGCTTTCATTGTGCCCTTTTACCTTTTGCAGCACATAAGCAGGATCATTCGCCATAGTTTCCAGCAGTCTATGATTTTCCTCACCACCCATAAAGCTCAAGGTCAAACAGGCTGCTGCTCTCAAGCGGAAGTTAGAGTCATGCAGCAAACGTCTGGCAGTTTGCATAATCAATGCATGCTGATCTGCAGAAAGCCCATAATCTCTCAAAGAGACAGGCAGAATATTTTTGGTCCAGCTCCTATTCTGGCTGCCAGGTCTGTAATCCATTGCTCCCAGGTATAGCAGAGCACGCGATCTCAAATAAGTATCACCACTCTTCAGCATCTCAAACAACAGAGGCAGCAAACTTGGTGTGAGTCGGTACACCAGCACATCCGCCGCAGCATAGGTGTAGGCGCTCATGTTTCTCAAACCATTCGGGGCCTCCAGAATGCCAAGCGCCACTCTCCGCAAATTCACTCCTCGGTTTACCAGGTAGGCAAGCGCATTGCTATAGGGAACATGGGTAGCCGGGTCTGGCTGCAGCACCAGAGACAATCCAAATGCAATAGCCTGCTTTTCATCCCCAGAGAGACGTGCTGCACGAAACGCCAGTCTGCGCAGCCTGTAATCTCTTGCTTCATCTGGTTTATGCATTGTATGGTAGGCAGATGCAAGCACAGAAAGCGCTCTGCTCGCCTCCCCTTGTTGTAAGAGCTGACGTGCCGCTGCTTCTTTCAACACAGGGTCTGCCGCGATTTGCTGCTGAGTAAAGCCTGATAGCAGCTGGAATGCCTGGCTGTAATCATGCTGAACCAGGTAGTTTTTCACATCGGCACGTGCCTGCAGCTGTTTTTTCCCCCTCAGAGAAAATTTCCAGCGAGGCAGCCAGCCCATCCAGAATAATTGGTTTTTACCCCATGCATTTTCCCACGAGGCGCCAGTAACCGTATAGGCATATACACTCTCGTCAGAGAGCAGGCCGCCGTAGTGCAGTTCTTTGGCTGCATTACGTAAATCTGCGCCAAAAAGTGTTGTAACGCTTTCCTCTGCATTTGCTTGCTGCATCACACAGACACAAAGCATCACTGCTGCCAGCAGACCTGCTCCAAGCCGGGTTTTCATCTTATCAAGTATCTCCTCGCACGGTACTTTTTCTTTCAATGCCCTATGTAAGAGGGTAACTTCCCATCTCCATGCAGAGAACTGCAGCGGCATGAGTTTTTTCCAGCGGGCTGCCGCAGTATTCTGCCAGTGCTTCTGTGTAGGGATGAAACACCGCCCTCAAATCTCGTAACTGGTCTGTATCTCTGGCCAAAATGGCTGCAAGTCGCCTGGCACAATGCAATGCTGTTTCAATACTGCTCTGGGCTTGTACCTCTGCAAGCAATGCCGCCCGTTTTCGACGGTTCCCTTCAGACATTTTATGCACTCGCAACTGCGCACTCTGCTGTGCATATGCAGCAATAAGCACATCAGATATGCAGGCACAGGCTTCCTGACACTGCAGCAGGCCCTCTCCTGCAGATGCCTGTGCCTCTCGCAGCATTTCCAGGACAAGCCTGCGCAGCAGTGATGCGGTATCCTGCTCTGGCCCTGCCTCAATACCGCCTTTATCGGGCAGTGCCAGCCTGCCTGCCGCAATGCGGCGCAGAATTAGATTGACTATGGCCACACGAACTATTTCATTGGCTCCTTCGCCTATACGCAGCAGCCTCTGATCCCGCCACGCGCGTGCAAATGGCAGTTCTTCTGTATAACCATACCCGCCGTGAATTTGTATGGCTTCATCGGCGTATGTGCTGTATGCCTCCGAGCCAAACACTTTCACGATATTGCACTCTATGGCCAGTTCTTCTGCTGCCCGATGGTACATCGCAGATGCCTCCCCGCTTCGGGGAGATACCTGGCTAAAAAGCTGCTCCAGCTCTCCTGCTATACGATAGACCATGCTTTCCAGTGCAAAGGTTCGCGCTGCCATCTCTGCCAGCTTCTGACGAATAAGCCCATACTCGCCTATTGGCTTTCCAAAAGTTTTACGCTGAACTGCGTACTGCGCGCATTGTTCAAGCAGGTACTTCAATCCCCCTGTTGCACCCGCTTCCAACCGAAAACGGCCAATGTTCAATGCACAAAATGCTGCATAATGGCCGCGTCCCTCCTCCAAGGCACACTCGGCCGGTACTTCTGCATTTTCCAGTATCACTCGCCTTGTAGAAGTGCCATGCATACCCAGCTTGCATTCTTCACGGCCAAACGACACACCTTTGAAGTTACGTTCTACCAGAAATGCTGTGACACCTTTGCCGGTGCGTGCAAAAACAGTAAACAAGTCGGCAAAAGCAGTGTTGGTTATCCACATTTTTTCGCCGTTCAAAACATATAAGCCATTATCTCTGTAATCAGCTCGAGTTTGCATTGCCAGAGCATCTGAACCAGATCCAGCCTCGCTCAGCGCAAAACTGCCAATGCACTCGCCGCTTGCCAGCCCTGGCAGATACTTCGATTTCTGGCTGTCGCTGCCAAAATAAAGCAGAGGCAGAGTGGCAATTACAGTGTGCGCCTCATGGGTGAGGGCAAAAGACTGCTGTGGGTTAATGCGTTCTGCTATCAAGGCGGAAGCAGGCTGAGACAACCCCAGCCCCCCGTACTCAACCGGAATATCAGCAGCCAGCAGACCCAGTTCTCCAGCTTCACGCATCAAGGCATGCATGAGAGTATGACTGCCCTGCTCAATTTCTTCTGTAGCAGGCATAACACGCTCCCGTAAAAATCGGGAGGCAGTTTCACCAGCAAGACGGTCTTCTGCACTCAAATCTTCCGGGGTGTAAACCTTGTGGGTATCTCCTAGCAGAAATGCTCCTCCAGTTGGGTTAGACGAACTGTTGGTTCGTGAATTAGGATTGATTTTTGTCATGGAAATCCTCCGCAGGCAGCTCCGCCTGTCGATATTATTACCAATAAACCTTATTATAACACGAACTATTCTTCAACATTAATCGATAGTATATATATAAACCTATAATTAGGAGAATGATATGAAACCATTTGCTATAACGGTCACAACCTCACTCGATTTTGAAGCTGCAGTGCAAGCGGTGGAAAACGAAACTGCCGCCGCCGGATTTAGGGTGCTGCATGTGCATGATGTAGCTGCTACACTGGCGGAAAAAGGATTTACACGCGAGCCGCTCAAAATCGTGGAAATATGCAATGCCCGGTATGCCAGCCAAGTGCTGGAAAAAGATATTGAGCTGGCACTCATGCTCCCCTGCCCTATCTCTGTGTACGAAAACGAAGGAAAAACTCATATCAGCGCACTGCTGCCTTCTTCCATGGCAGAAATGTATCCGCAGGCTGGCATCGAAGAGGTGGCAGGCAAGGTTGAGGAGGCAGTGCGCTCTATAGTTGCAAAGGCATCGCATACACTGTAGTCTGCTGCGCATTCGCTCTCAACATAATCACTCGACTCACAACAATAAAGGACGCTATTGTGTGTAAAAAATGCAAAGCGATTACTTTTGGGTTAAAATATACGCAGGATACCGCTCTTTATTTCATTGTTGAGACAAAGGGCAGATAGAAATGAGATTCTGCCAATGATGGTTTTGATGCAGCCGGGAGCAAAACCGGCGCAAATTCAAGAGGTCATAGATACTATTTCCAGCCACAATATGCGTCCTCTCAAATTGCCGGGTGATGAACAAACAGCCATTGGAATTGCAAGTGCTATTCCACCTGAGCTGCGAGAATCGCTCACCGCACAACTGCGCTCCCTGCCAGGCGTAGAACACGTTGTACAAATTAGCAGGCCGTTTAAGCTTGCTTCTCGTGAATTCTGGAAGCAGGATACGGTTGTGAGTGTTAAGGGAGTGGAAATAGGCGGGCCTAAGTGCGTGGTGATGGCTGGGCCATGCTCTGTGGAAAATCGTGAACAGATATTCATGGCGGCTGAAGCTGTCAAAAACTGCGGCGCGGCAGTGTTGCGGGGCGGTGCCTACAAGCCGCGCACCTCGCCTTACTCTTTTCAGGGCCTTGGCCTGGAAGGGCTGAGGTTAATGAAAGAAGTGGGAGACAACCTGCAAATTGCAACTGTCTCTGAAGTCATGGCCCCAGAAGATGTAGAGCTGGTCGCAGAACATGTAGACATACTGCAAATAGGGGCGCGCAACATGCAAAACTATGCCTTGCTGATTGCAGTTGGAAAAGCTGGGCACCCTACTCTCTTGAAAAGAGGACCGGGAGCGTCTATAGATGAATTCCTGCTGGCCGCAGAATACTTGCTTCACCATGGAACAAAAGATGTGATTCTTTGTGAAAGAGGCGTATACCCGCTTGACAAAACCTATACGCGCAATACGCTTGACCTGAATGCTGTGCCTGTGCTGAAGCACCTCAGTCACCTGCCAGTGCTTGTAGACCCTTCGCATGGCACAGGCATGGCAAGGTATGTGCCAGCCATGTCGAGGGCAGCTCTCGCTGCCGGTGCAGACGGTCTCATTCTCGAAGTGCATCCAGACCCCAAACACGCTCTGTCAGATGGGCAGCAGTCTCTGAACCCCGAACAGTTTCAGTGCCTCATGGATAGCCTGAAAGGAATAGCCGCCGCATCAGGGCGTTCGCTCTAATATGACCCTGGAGCCGCCCCTGCTCTCTATAGCCATTGTCAACTGGAATACCTGTTCACTGCTCATAGATGCGCTGCAGTCTATCTACTCTGCGCCCCCTCCGTTTGACTTTGAGGTAATAGTAGTAGACAATGCTTCTACAGATGGTTCTGCAAATACAGTTGCCAGCCGCTTCCCGCAGGTAAAGCTGATTGCCAGTCAAACTAACACTGGCTATGCCCATGGCAACAACCTGGCAATGCAAAGCGCTTCAGGTGCATTTGTTTTGCTGCTAAATCCCGATGTAATTCTGCCGCCGGGCAGTCTGCAGAGAGCAGTGGAATGCATGCATTTGCACCCGGAAGCAGGTGCACTGGGGGTGCGGCAGGTATTCCCCGATGGCGTGCTGCAGCTCTCTGTAAGAGGTTTCCCAACCCCGGGCGCCGTTTTCTGGGAACTGGTAGGCTTAAGCAGGTTATTCCCCAATAACCGCACACTAGGCGCATATCGCATGATGTGGTTTCACTACGACAACCTGCAGGAAGTTGATCAGCCAATGGGAACATTTCTTCTCATACGAAGAGAAGCCCTCGAACAAACAGGGCGGATGGATGAGCAATTCCCTATTTTCTTCAACGATGTAGACTGGTGCCTGCGGTGCAAAAAGGCTGGATGGCGTATACTATTTACACCTGATGTTCAAATAACGCATTATGGTGGCGCAGGTACTTCGCAGGCCGCCGGTATTGCATGGGAATCACGGCGCAGCCTGCTCGATTTTTATGCAAAGCACTATAGCAGCCCTCTTTATCTGCCGTTGCGAGCCATGATTGCAGCTGCATCATGGCCTTACGCAATTTGGAAAGGAAGACAGCATAAAAAACACAGGCGGGAAAGAGAAAGCGCCTGAATACAAGTTCTGAGGAGTATCCGTGGATCTTTCTGTTATTATTTTGAACTGGAATACCTGCGCTCTGCTGGAGAAATGTCTTCATTCTTTGCTCGACTGCCCTTCCGAAGTAATCAGTGTGGAAGTGATAGTTGTAGACAATGCCAGTGAAGACAACAGCAGAGCAATGGTAACTGAAAAATTTCCGCAGGTCAAACTAATCGTTAGTAAAAAAAACGTTGGGTTTGGGGCAGGCAACAATCTTGCACTCCCTGAAGCCCGCGGAACTTACCTGCTGTTTCTGAATTCAGATACTATTGTACACCACCATGCATTGCAGACCCTGGTAGAGTTTGCCAACAACAACCCCGATGCCGGTATCATTGGGGCAAAACTTCTCAACGCTGATGGCAGCCTGCAGTACTCCTGCAGGCACTATCCCAACCTGGCAACCGGCCTTTTCCGAAACACCCCGCTGGGGCGGCTGTTTCCAGGCAATAAATTCAACACAGACTATCTCATGTCTTCCTGGGACCATGCAACCCCCAGAGATGTGGACTGGGTATCTGGCGCCGCTCTCATGATACGCAGAAGCGTGGTTGACCAGACTGGCTGCTTCGATGAAGAGTACTATATGTACTGCGAAGATGTAGACCTGTGCTACCGTGTTAAACATGCCCCACGGCAAAAGCAGGGTGTAGAGGAAACCTGGAGGGTGGTTTACTGCCCAGACGCCGTAATCACTCACTACATTGGTAAAAGCAGCGACAAGGTTCCAACCCGTATGACGTACGAATTTCACCGCAGCCAGTACCTGTTTTATACCAAACACTACCGTGCTAAAACGCCTGTTATCATGAGGCCGCTTGTACCAGTGGGCATTGGCTTGAGGGCCGTAGGTCAGCTTACCAGATACCGAATCAAATACTGGCGCAGAAAACTATCGGGCCCCCGCAAAAAAACACCCTGATCAGGAACAGTGCTTTGACTACTTCTCAAGAGGCTCATATCAAAAACAGTGCTTCCTGGCCGCAAAGCGGCTTTCTCTACACTCTTCTTGTAGCTCTGATCTCTGTTACGCTGTTTATTGCTCCTGTCGCAGCAGCGCATTTTCCGACGTTCTCCCCCCCTGGCTATACTCCTCCATCAGGGCTGCTGAACTGGATGACCTGGTTTAGCCTGCCATTGATGATTCTCCCAGTTGCTGCGGCAGTACTGGTTACAGTGTATACTGTGTCGCGGCGGCCGCTGGTTCTTACAGCCGCACCTTACGTGTGGGTCACGGCTGTTCTGCTTCTAGGCTGGGCAGCGTTGTCATGTATCGGTTCTCTGGCGCTTTTTATGAGCCTCAACGCGCTCGCAGTGCTGGCATGCGGCATTGCCATGGCGGCACTCATATCTCACCTGGCGCAGCACCGCAATACATTCTTCACTCTCATCTCTGCACTTGTGGCAGGGGCGGGTGTAGAAGCAGCAATGGGTGTGCGAGAGTACCTGATGATCTGGAAAACAGGCATCACGAATTATAGAGTGTTTGGTACGTTTATCAACCCAGATTTTCTTGCCGGCTATCTGCTGCTCACCATTATGCCAACCATTGCGCTTTTTACAGGCACCAGGATGAGACATGCCAGGTTCGGCTATGGCACTGCACTGGCACTTCAAACCGCCTGCCTGCTGCTCACGGGTTCCAGAGCCGGTATTGCCGCATTTTTGGCTGAGCTGATGCTCTGGTTGTTTCTGGCTCATTTCTCTGGTGCATTACAGCGCTGCAGGCGAAATCTGGTCATAGCGGCTGTTCTCATGGCATTGGGAGCAATTCCTGCTCTTACGCCTCTGTTGAGCCGTGGAGAAAACATCGCTCCTACACGTACGGCTGCGCATACTAAAGGCGCACCGGTTATGCAAAGCAACTCTATTCTTTTTCGCATCTATACATGGCGCGGCACCATCGACATGGCAGAGCATAATCTGCTCAAAGGCACCGGCCTGGGCACATTTGATCAAGGCTATCCGCGGTATTCAACTACTGCCTATACAGCACATGCACACAACAGCATGCTGCAATGGACGGCTGAAACAGGTTTGCCCGGAGCGTTTTTTCTGCTGTTTACACTGGCAGCAGTTGCTGCTTTTGGCGCCAATGCGCTCCGCCTGAGACGCACCGCCCTGGCAGCGCCCAATTCTGGCGAGCAGGTTTTTCACCCACTCTGCGAAGAACCAGCATTGCTACTCACTGCCCTGCTTGCTGCACTCACAGGTTCTCTACTTAAAACACTCATCGATTCAGACTGGTATATCGTGTGTACATTGTTTGCCCTCTCTGCTTCGTGCGGTTTTCTTATAGGGCTCGCGCGTGAAGTCGCACCACTGGCAACCCTTCCGCCTAAACCGCTGTCAAAAACCATGCTGGGGCTTGTCACACTGGGTGCACTGCTTGCTATAGTTCGAGCTGCTCAAACCCTAGACGCAGCTTGGCTGCAGGCACAAGGAGCACAGCTGCTGCAAAACCAATCACCCCAAGCTATTGCACTCTATCAACAGGCGGCACAGGCAGACCCCTTCAATCCAGATGGCTGGCTGCGTCTTGCTTCACTCCAACAATCTATGCACAATACTTCCCAGGAAAAAGCAGCGCTTCTAAAGGCAGTGCAGGCGGCCTCGATAGGACGAACATGGTATCGATTGGGACAGTTTTACCAAGCCCAAAACAACCCTGGCATGGCTGTAGCTGCATTTCAAAAAGCCCTCGCGTGTGATCCACATAATCTGCAGACTCTACATCAAATTGGCAATACTTATCTCATGCAGGAAAATACGGCACAGGCACAAAAAGCATTCTCCACCATGACAAATCTTGAGCATGCTCCCTACGGTACAGTGCGTGCCATAGCCGATCAGGTAGTGGAAGTAGAGTATGCCTATGCTCATGCTGGTCTGGCAGACATTGCTTTGCAGCAGGGAAACGCATCTGCGGCTGCCGGGCAGTATCAGTCCGCGGCTGCCATACTGCGGCTGTACTGGAAGTGGCGGCATACTCCCTCCGAACGTGCAAGCCTGTCTCCACCCAGACAAGAAGCGGTGTATCACCTCTACCTAAGTGTACTAAAAGATTGGAGTGATGCCTTGAAGCAGCTTAACAACAATACACAAATCGCTGCATTGAACAACGAAAAACAGCAGGTAGAAGCAGATCACGCCAAGGACATGAGTCAGTCAGAAACACAATGATACAAATTACGCGCCATCATATCACTGTGCCAGGTCTGCCCGGCGCTATGGAAGGCATAAAGGTAGCACAGCTTTCTGATTTCCATCGCAGTCATCTCACCAAAGATTCACTATTGCACCATGCTGTGCAAATTACACTCAATGAGAAACCAGACATCATCCTGCTCACAGGCGACTATGTTACATTCAATCAGGGAGATATTGAGCCGTGCGGTCATATCATTCAGCCGCTCAAGGCTCCGCTGGGGGTATATGCAGTACTTGGCAACCATGATTACTCAACAGATGCACCCGCAGTAGAACGCATGCTCAAACACAACGGTGTGCATGTACTGGTCAACCAGGGAATACGACTTCCACAGGGTTTATGCATCATAGGTCTGGAAGATGACCGCTACGGTTCCCCACAACCTGCACGTGCATTGCGTGACATAGATCAGCACGAACCTGTACTCGCCATGGTACACAATCCGGGATGCGCAGAAACGCTTGCTCACAGAGAATGCATTATTTTTTCTGGCCACACTCATGGCGGTCAGATTCTACTGCCTCTGCTCACTGGCAGAGAATTGAAACGCATAGGTGCAGGCAAATTCAGGTCTGGCTGGTATCAGGTTGGCAAGGCCAGCATGTATGTAAACCGAGGCCTCGGTTGTGTTGGCTATCCTGTGAGGTTCCTCTGTAAGCCGGAAGTGAGTTTGTTTACCCTGCACACTTCCAGGTAAAGCCGCTATCTTCCAAGCAGTTTACGTACTGCCGCCTCCACATCTGCTTCCTTCATCAATGCTTCCCCCACCAGCACAGCATCTACTCCGGCAGCTTTCAGACAGGCTACATCGGCAGAGTGAAAAATACCGCTCTCACTTACCAGCAGCACCTCTGGATGCTCTTTCACACTACTGGCAAGCTGCAGAGTAACCTGCAGAGAGGTACCAAAGGTATGCAGATTGCGGTTGTTGATGCCAATGATGTCTGCCCCTGCATCCAGCGCTTCAACCAGCTCTTCGCCATCATGCACTTCAACCAGAGCATCCATTCCCATTTCCCTGGTTTGCCGCAGCAGGCTTCTCAAGTCTGAAGTTGAGAGCGCCGCTGCTATAAGCAGAACAGCATCTGCCCCAGACACACGGCTTTCTAACAGCTGCCAGGGGTCAAGCAAAAAATCCTTACGTAAAACTGGCAGTTCCACGCTGTGGCGTATCTCACGCAAGTACTGCAGACTGCCCTGGAAATATGGTTCGTCGGTCAATACAGAAAGGCACGCGGCTCCTCCCTGTTTGTAAGACTGTGCAATTTCTACTGGATGAAAATCTTCTCTTATTACCCCTCGTGAAGGAGATGCCTTCTTCACTTCGGCGATAAGCGCGGGCGCTTCGGCAGCAATCAGCGCATCCCTAAATCCACGCACAGGGGGGGCATCAATCAATTGTTCCTGCATCTGTTGCAGCGAGGTTTTTTCACGCAGCAGCGTGACCTCCGTGCGCTTTGTTGCCAGAATCTCCGAGAGTACGCTCATCTGTTTTGTCTTTCTATTTCCTGTGTAAAGTTACGTAGTTCAATCAGTTTCTTATATGCTGCGCCAGAATTCAGTACTTCATATGCCATCGCGACTGCATCAGGCCATTCATCTGCTTTTCCCCCAGCTCTCAGTGCAGCAGCAGCATTGGCTGCCAGAAATTCCAGGCGTGCTGCTGCCTCAGGGGTACTTTTGTCGGCCTGCAGTGCAGACAGTAAAATGGCGGCATTTTCCTCTGCATTCGCACCGGGCTGCAATAAAGCTGTATCCGGCGCATTCCCTGTCATTCCCAGCATCTCACGGTGGAGCGTGTAATGAGTCAAACGGTCGTTTTTTAATTCACTTATGGCTGTATCGCCGCACACAGAAACTTCACAAATCCCCTCCATGCCATGTGCAATGATAGCCCTCTGTGCCCCAAGCGCCTGCAGCGCCCCTGCCGCCAACGGGCACAAATCACCAGAATACACCCCCATCACCTGTTGCTGTGCCCCTGCAGGGTTACAAAGAGGACCAAGCAGATTGAACACTGTTCGTACTCCTATTTCACGACGAACCGGAGAAGCATGCTTAAGTGCAGAATGGTGCTTGAGTGCAAAAACAAAACCTATGCCTACCTCATCTACGCATCGAGCAGTTTGCTCCGGCATCAGATCGATAACCACTCCAAGCGCTTCAAGCACGTCGGCACTGCCACACACCCCAGACATGGCTCTGTTGCCATGCTTTGCCACAGAAACACCTGCAGCAGCTGCCACAAATGCAGAGGCGGTAGAGACATTATAAACCCTGTTGGCGCTGCCGCCGGTTCCACAGGTATCCAGCAGTGGATGACGGTTGCATGCAACAGGGGTGAGCCTGGCGCGCATCGCTTCAGCAAAACCGGTTATTTCATCAATGCACTCGCCTTTTGCGCGCAGAGCCACCAAAAAACCACCCATTTGAGCATGCGTAAACTCCCCGTCCATCATTGCACCCATGCACATCCGGGCCTCATCACGGGTAAGGGATATGCCCGCAAGAAGAGCGCCAAGCAGATCGGAAAATTTTCTCAACGGGAATTTCCCCGATCATTGGGGTCAATGGCAGGCTCTGAAAGTAGACTGTTGTCGAACTGCCTGCCTTGCTTTTCCATTTGTGTGGCCTGTGCAACAGAAGCAAGCGTTGTCTGCTGAAAAATACTTTCTTGTGCCAGCGCCGTTTTCGAATCTCCGTACACGGTCACAGAGCCGCCTGTGAGAGACATGTCAACCATGTAGAGCTGCGATGTAAGCGGATAGGGCAGGTTTTGAAAACCACGAGCACTATTCTTAATATTGGCTATCAAACCTGGTTCATCTGATCTAACCGCTGTGAGGCGGGCACGATTCAACACTGATACCACATAACTTCCCTCCAAACGCTGTCCCACATAATCTCTAAAACGCTCCATAATCAGCCAGGTTGCAGTGAGGTGATTGCCCGAAAATATCATGCCAAGTTCAGCCGCCCCCTCCCCTTTTGTACCAGACTGAAAAGTAGATTCTACTGCCGGAAAAGAGAGCATGCTCATGTTGTTGTAAGCAAGGCTCATCACTTCTTCCATAGTAACCGACCAGTTTTCCAGTGCCCCCTGGGTAACCGCCCATATCCTATCATTCAGCTCTACCACGGCTATTACATGCAGATCACCTACAAATGGCACATAGGGAACACTGTCTGGGGTTTGCCCCCGCTGTAAACTGCTGTCTGCAGCTTTTAGAAAAGAGGTGCTTCTAATTGATGGCCGAAGCAGAGGTTGTGCATCCTGCCACGAGTGAATGGGATTATCCACCTGTAAATTGTTCAGGTATGCACGTATCATGCGATCGCATTCACTTGTGCTTTTGCAATACCCGGCATACAGGCCGCGCAGGTTACAAACCTCCATTCTACCGTTGATATTGAGCAGAAAACCGTTTTCATTGTTCTGCATGGCAGCACCTGGAAACGCCTTGCGTGCGGCCAGACGTACCATTTCACGAAATTCTGAAAACGAAACCGGTTTTTCCCTTCCCACATTCATGCCAAACAGTTTCATAGTGTTCGCCTTCCACAACGCAGCAGCGCGCAGTGATGATTTCGATTACAATGCTGCAAAATTACTCGTTCTTATACAAGTGTACCTTTAGAAATAAGTCTTCTGCACCTATTCACTACAGCCAGTTACAGCAATATGTAGATGGCCATGGTGCAGTAGCTCAAAATTGTACCTGCCTGTCGCTGATATGACTTGTACAATTAATTGAATAAAGAGAATTCTGGTACAATTGCCTTAGTGCTAAATACTGGTCAATTTCATAATCAGGAAACTCAAGCAATGAAAAAATGCCTGCTTCTTCTCCTGCTGATACTCTTTCCGCACTATACAATTGCCCAAACTATTTCATTCAGTGGGTACAAATGGCAGGTGCGAACCGACACAGGAGGGCCTGGCCCGAATCACTGGTCAAGCAGTGCGGTGAGAATAGACAATAAAGGAAGGCTGCATCTAACCCTGCAGCAGGTCAACGGGGTATGGCAGTGTGCAGAAATTTATACCCTGCAAAATCTTGGGTTTGGCACATATCGCTTCGAGGTTGAAGGGCCGCTGGATAGTCTGGATAAAAATGTGGTACTCGGTCTTTTCAATTACACTCTGCCCTCTATTGGTCCAGATGGTACTAATGAGATAGATATTGAGCTGGCCCATTGGGGAGTGCAGTCTTATCCTAATCTTAATCTGACTGTGTGGCCTGCCGTGCCTCATGTTAAAGAAGGGCACAAGGAATACAATTTTCAGCTTCCAGACAAACGGGCATGGTTTTGCTTTCATTGGACAGCTCATCAGGTAAGTTACAGTGCCACGGCTATCGGCAAATCGGCGCCCTTTGGTGTTTGGAAGTTCGCACCTCAAAACTACACGCAGTCCATACCGCAAAACCCGCTTCCAGTTCATATCAATCTCTGGCTGTTTCGAGGCATGGCACCCTCAAATAGCAAAAGCGTACACATCATCATTCGTAAATTTCAGTTTGAGCCGGCTGCCGAAACCCCGGCTCAAACTGATTCGCATTAAAAACGCCTCACATTGTGAATGGTAAGGCTGGCTACTGTTTGCGGCGGCAGTGTCACTGTAATCCTCCCCTGCAGCACAGGTCCAGTCGGCACAGACGCATACTTGTAATCTGGTATGCCTGCACCAGGATGAGTGGTAGTTTCAGTCAGTACAGCCTTTCCATACTCTGCCTGCTGTGCGGGCAGTATAAACTGAAAGCTTGCACTGGTGCGTTTTGAAAAGAATACATAGTGCAGCGTATGGGTTCGAGCTTCAAAAGCTGCTGTCACATCAGGCTGAGTAGTAAGTAATATTTCACTTCCTGCACGAATGGCACGTGAATACTCTGCCATCACATAATATTTTCGCTCAGGTTTGTCTATGCTGCCATTACTGCGGTCGGCATAAATCATTCCCCACCCGCCGCTGTCCAGAGGCTGCCAGTAGCACCACACAACAGGCTGCAGCTGATAAATGTCATGCACAATGGTTCGTGCCAGCGTATACCCGCTGGCATCGCCTTCTCCATTTTCCGATACCCACAAAGGCAAAGGTTTTACTTCCTCCCCAAGAGGAGGCAGATTTGGCCCATACTGCTCATAGGTATGAGTGTTTACCTTGTCGATCATCCGGCGAACGGCGGGTGAAAAAAACTGCCATGTCTGTGCTGCCTGAAACGAGGTGTTTTCATCTGACGCTGCAAGCTGCACCTTGCCCGACAACCCCAGCCTGTTCATTTCTTCTCTCAGAAGCGGTATCACAGCGGCCTGATGTGCATCTGAAAAGTGGCAGCCCTCCTGCCCGGAAGGAAACTGCCACCACGAGCCAAGCGGTTCGTTGAATGGCTCTACAGAGGTAACGGGAATATGCCAGTACTGCTCGGCATGCTGTACCACGCAGGCCATGTAGTGTGCGAAGGCTGCATTGTACTTATTTCTCAGATTGTCCTTACCCTGATCTCCGCCACCAGTACTCAGGTTTTTATTCATCCACCATGGGGGAGAATTAGAGAAAAACTCGACCAGATTCACCGAACGTTTCAGAGCAAGCATCAGCATATGTCTCTGCGCCTTGTCTCTATGCCAGTTCCAGTCAGATGAATTGGGGTTGGGGTTTGTTCCTGTGAGCCAGTACCCGCGTATATTGGTGGCTGGAATCATTTTAGGCGATACGTTTTCATACAGACTGCCAATTGTCGCTCCACCGCCGCCGCCGCCAACATTGTATCTAGCTGCATTCATGCCAAGCCCGGGCAGAACTACCCCGTTCAAATTCACATTTTTATAGCTGAATACCAAATCAGCCAGACGTGGTGCCAGGGGAGTTTCTCCCCATTCCTTTGCCCACCATGCCAATGAACATCCCCAGCCCTGCCACTGCACTACAGGCGAATTCCCAACGATTTCAACCTTGTTCTCCTGCTGCGCCTTCACTGCGCCTGCAGAATAAAACAGTGCGGCAGCTGTCATACCGGCGTACCAGTATTTTGCTTTCATATGCAGTTCCTCTCTAAACAAGTACTTGAGCAGCACATTATAACATGTTGCATCCTCATTGAACAGTCCTGTACCGCACAGTAGTATCTTTATTGATGCCAGTTTTACTTCTTGCAGGCTGCCATTCTACTGCCCTGCTTATTCGTAGAGAGTATACTACTTTCATCCTGAATGATACACAGTGAATGCTGCAAGGGAAAACTATGTCTGAACAGACTCTAAACCAAATCATAACGGCCGACTGCAGAGAAGCGCTTACACAACTGCCTTCAGATTCTATCGATCTGGTGTTTACCTCACCTCCTTATGCAAACCAGAGGATGCACACCTATGGAGGTATTGATCCAGACAAGTATGTAGAATGGTTCCTTCCAATCTCGGCAGAGCTTTTGCGCACTCTCAAACCAGAAGGATCGTTTGTTCTAAATATAAAGGAAAGAGTGGTCAACGGGGAAAGACACACCTACATTCTGGACTGGCCTATCCAACCAACGTACTGCATATGGCTACAGAGTGCGCCAACCGTGGGCACAGTGCAGCATTTCCGCTGGAACTTCCCTCCTGGTTCATCAGGCTTTTCACATCTCCCGGCAATGTGGTGCTCGATCCATTCGTCGGCAGCGGAACTACAGCCATTGCAGCAGTGCAATTGAACAGGCACTATATTGGCATTGAAGTTCTACCCGAATATGCCGATCTTGCCCGCAAACGTATTCACCAGGAAATTGGCACTCAACTCTCCTTGTTCATAGGAGAAGACAGTGAACAATGAAGAACTGCAGGCAATAGTAGCAGAATGTTTGCAAAATTTCTACAGCCGCCGCTTGAATAGCTTGTCAACTCTGAGTCTGAAAGCCACCCTCCGTAAAAAGAACCCGTATCTTTTTCGTGCCTGCGGTATGCAGCTTGCATCAGAAATTGTAGGCGCTATTCTCACAGCACACATCAATTCTTCTGACGAAACTATTTTTGGAGATGCTTTCTTTGAACCGCTGGTCATATATGTCAGCAAGGGCGTGGTCTCTCCATCAGAAGGTGTAGACATTGCTATTGAAACTGCTACTGTCTATAAAGCCATCTCAGTAAAAAGCGGCCCTAATATTTTCAACAGCAGCCAAAGCAAACGACAATCGGATGAATTTGAAACATTGCGGCGTCGTCTTGTAAAATTGCAAAAACAGTTTGACCCGGTGCTGGGTACATGCTATGGAAAAGGCAGCAAACCAGCATCTGACAAAAGATGTTATCGTATTATTTCTGGGCAGGCTTTTTGGTATGAGCTGACAGGCAAGGTAAACTTTTACCAAAGAATATGCAATGCCATGTCTACGGGTGTAGAAGAACACCGCAGACAATATGAAGAAGAGTACTCCAATGCCCTCAATCGCTTTACACGTGAGTTTTTACTGGAATTTGCGAAAGACGATGGAGCCATAGACTGGAATAAACTGCTGCAATTCAACAGCGGCGCTGAGCTTGCTGAAGGTTAGAAAACCTATCCGCTGCCCGATTACCAGGTAAGCACGATATTCATTATTTCATTTCGCCGCCGCCAGGCTGCCTCCAGATCATTCAGAGCGCTGCTCAAAACCAAGTCCAGTCCAGAATCCCATTTTGCGGTATTTTCAAGAGTCTCTACAAAAGAGAGAATCAAATCTGCAGTCTCCAGGTCTGCACGAAGCAGGGCCTGCAATGTCTCTTCCTCATCTCGGTGTCTTTGCATAACGCGATCTGTTGCAGGGCTTTCCCCTGCTCGCACTGCTGTGTCAATTTTATCACAGCGGGTAATCACACGCTCCATCTCGCGACTTCTCTCTGCTGCCCCTGCGTCAGGATAGGGATGCTCACGGGTAGGCGCTCCTAAATGTTCCCGCCTGAAGTCTGCTGCCAGCATACGCATTTTGCCTGCAGCCTGTTTCAACAGTTCCGAAAGGTGAGCGCGTACCAGCAAATCATCGGCACGAAGCTGATTCTTCTTGTCGTAAAAGTTGAAGCCCCAGCCGTACAGGGTAGAAACTACCAGCTGCTTCACTGGTCCTGCTCTTTCAAGCGAGTTAGGAACATGCCCCATTTCAGCCATCACAACACTCCTTGCAACTTAATGATTCAGAGAGGCATACCTTGTAAGCGATACCTCTCTGAATAGATATGCTATTTAGGAACCACGGGAGGGGGAGCATCTGATTTTGAAACATCTGAAGGAGCAGAATGCGGTATATGCACTCCCTGATCTGCCAGGCTGACAGGCGTAGTCAAGCCAATATGAAAAGGCGCGCCGATCGCAGCATTGGGTGCAGAAACAAGTCCTCGTTCCGCCATTTTCAGCGCCGTGTAATAGCGTACTGCCTCCAAGGGGGTTAAGCCAAATGCCCGCAGCGAGATCAACTCGCGCATCCTGTCGTCCCGCGGCAGTATCAGCAGTTTGGCGTCATTAAGGGTAATTCCGTACACATTCAGAAAATCTGACATATGCTGCTTCAGCAGTTCCATAATATCGTGAATGTGAGCATTGATTTCTTCCAGAGGGGTCACTTGCACTACCTGGTTGATTGCCTGCTCAATCACAGGGCCTGTGTATGCAGCTACTTCGTCACTATTGATAGATGCGCCATTAAAAGGCATATGGGTAATCAAACTCAGTGCATCATCCTTGTTGTCTATATGTATATAGTACTCAACCACATACTGCACTTCAGCCATCTCTGCAGAAGTAGCTATCCCATCATTTCGACACAGCAGTTTGGAGCGGTTCAGATAAATCACTTCATACTGCCAGGGAGAGTTGCCAAAAAAATTGCTTACCAGCTGCCCAACCAACACTTTGTCGGGGGTTTGCAAGGTATACTGCCCGGTCTCATACACCTGCATCACCGCCCCTCTCGACTTCAGCACTGCAAAATGATTGCTTTCTACAGTTAGCAGCGATCCCGAAACTATAGAAGTATCGTTCAATTTCAAAGCAAGGGTTTTTGGCCCCAGCATATCCACGCCGCTCTGATTCAGCGAGGTAATCACCTTCAGTCCATTCATAGCTGTGCATACTCCTTTCACAGTAAAGCCATAAACATATGTTCCACATGCACATTACAGGCTGAATCTACAGCAAGTTTCATAATTATGATTGTGAAAATTTTTTTCTTAAATAGTATCTAATCAACGTATAAGAATTTGCATTTATACTGTATCATTCAGTAATAATCTGTTATCATGTTACCAATCTATACTGCTTTTCATCAAACTAGGGTACAGGCGGTTTCAAAACATTATCCTGGCACTGCCTGATCAATATACCACTGCTCACAAGGGGGCAACATGAAGCGTTTGGAAGAAAAACACACGCTTGCAATACGCTGGTTTCACTGGCTCAACTTTCCTATACTTGCTACAATGATCTGGAGCGGACTGCTCATTTACTGGGCAAACGATGTGTACCATATTCACCTGGGCAGCATGAATATACACCTGTTTCCAGGCTGGTTCTATCACCCCAAACCTGCTGCGCTTACAAAAAAAGGACATGCTCTCTGGCACCTGGATTACAGGCTGGCAGAAGGGATGGCATGGCATTTTTTCTTTTTCTGGTTATTCGCTGTCAATGGGGTGCTTTATGTTTCCTATCTAATCCTCTCAGGGCAGTGGCGTGAGGTTGCACCGAAAAAAAACTCTTTCAAAGATGCCTTGCAGGTGGTTCTGCACGATCTGCACCTAAGAAAGGCAAAGCCTGCGCAGTCTAAATACAATGGCGCACAGCGCATCGCTTATACAGCGATTGTAATCATGGGGTTTGGTTCTTTGGTAACAGGGGTTGCAATCTATAAACCTACTCAATTTGCATGGCTTACTCGTCTGGTAGGGGGCTATGAAACAGCACGCTTTCTGCATTTCTGGCTCACTATGGGCTATGTTGCATTTTTCCTTGTGCATATCATGCAGGTAGTACGGTCTGGATGGAACAACTTCCGCTCGATGATAACAGGATATGCCCTGGTTGAAGAGGAGACGAAACAGGCATGAATGAACAAACTGAACAGAAAAACCAGATACCTGCGAAAAAGACGGAAACCGCCGAACAGCAGATACGACGCATGTCAAGGCGCAGCATACTGCAGGGTGTGGGTGCTGTTTTTCTTGCTGGCGCCCTCGATCACTGGGTCAATACCCGCCGCACCAGGCAGGGGATACCGTGGCCGTTGCGCAGAGGCTTGCAGATAAACGAAGAATTTTGGCATGATCTTGCCTCAAATCGTCATCTTGCCCCAACGTTTCCACCATCACAAATTACTCACGCACGCACCAATGGAGATGTCGGCTTGGGGGAGGACCAGGATATACAAGACTGGCAGTTGAAGGTATCGGGGCTTGATACCTCTAATGGAGGCCCTTCTGAAAGAGTTTTTCATCTGGACGATATAAAAAAACTTCCCGCATACACCATCATCACGCAGTTCAAATGCATTGAAGGCTGGAGCTATATCATGCAGTGGAAAGGCGCACGCCTGGCTGATTTCATGCATGCATACCCGCCTCCGCTCAGAACAGATGACAATGGCAACCCGCTGCCGCCCATGGATGGTATGCCGGCATACCCTAATTTCGTCTCTATGATGACACCCAACAAAAGTTATTACGTAGGCCTTGATGTAGAAAGCGCTCTGCACCCGCAAACACTGCTCTGTTACGAAATGAATGGAAAACCGCTCACCCAGGAACATGGCTTTCCACTTCGTCTCATTATCCCGGTAAAATATGGCGTCAAAAACATCAAACGCATAGGCTTTATTGCCTACACCAATAGAAGACCTGCCGACTACTGGGCAGAACAGGGCTACGACTGGTATGCAGAGCTTTAACACATGCAGTCTGCCTTACTGCATCAGTTCAATGATGTAGAAAACCAGGCAGTGTGACTGCTATGCCTGCCGCAGCTCCGCCTGCCATGAGCCACAATGAATTGATGCGTGTGCGGAGCAGCAGTACATAAGCTGACAGTGTGAGAATAGCGGGCAAAGGTCCAGTAAGAGTTGCACGCATAAACTGTATCACTACATTTGCCATCAGAGCAATGGAAACCGCATTCACCCCGTCCAAAAAACACCGCAGCGCCGGTGTTTGCTTTACATACGCAAGCAAACGACTGCCCAGCATGGCAAAAAAGAAGGCAGGTAGAAAAATACCTGCCACAGCCAGTAATGCCCCTTCAGTACTAAATTTAAGAAAACCTAAGAAAGCTGCCGTGGTAAAAACCGGCCCAGGTGTTATCTGGCCAGCGGCGATAGCGTTCAACAGTTCTTTTTCGGTAATCCAGTGTAATTTTGTAATCAGTTCTCTATGCAAAAAAACCACCAGCACATAGCCGCTGCCATACACAATTGATCCTATTCTGGCAAATTCACAGAAAAGCATCGCCCTCAAACTATGTGTGTACTGTATATGCAGAAAGGCGGTAACAGTCAATGGTATTGAGAGGAGCAGAATGACAACAATTACCAGTTTCGCTGCATTCTGCAAGCGTCTTCCAGATGGAGAACTTATCACCTCATACATGCCAAATAGACTGCCAATTACAAACACTATCAGAAAAGGGGATACCCCGGCATAGGCAAGCAGAAATGCTACAGTGCTCGCTGCCTTCTGCCATGATGTTTTAAGTGCTGTGCGGCCCAGTCCCCATATTGCATGTGCTACTATAGCAGTTACAATTGGCTCAACGCCATAAAACAACGCCTGCACAGATGGCAGCCTGCCTAATTGTACATATCCGGCAGCAAGCAGACCAACCAGTAGTGCTGCAGGTAGAATAAAACAGATACCGGCTGTCCATAAACCTGCGATCCCGCAGCACCGCATTCCAATCAGCATGGCTGCTTCAGTAGAAGAAGGCCCTGGAATTACACTGGCTGTTCCCAGTATGTCTACAAATTCCGCCTCCTCAAGCCAGCCGCGTTCCTGCACAAACTCCTTGCGCATAAAGGCTATATGAGCCGCTGGCCCGCCAAAAGCCGTCAAACCCAGTCGCAGGAAGATCGCTGCAAGTTCAGGGATAGTTGTAATCGATTTCATTTTCTGCCTGTTTCTATCAGGCAGAAGGTGGATGTTCTCATCCTATGCTTACATACCATCTGTTCCTCAAATGCTTCACTCATGGCGTACTGCCCCAGGTTTGATAAAAACACTGCTGCTTTCTCCCCGAAAAGAATGCCCCTGAAAACAGCGCCGCATTGTCTGGATCATCTGTCATATTAGACTGGCCTGCGAAAACAGGTCTCCTCGCCCCACCTGAAGTCAATTGTGCATGCAGCAAACCATATTGTGCCAGCCTGAAGAGATGCATATTCACCTTATGATATTGAGCAGCTATAATTCTCTGCGCAACAGTGTACCTTAGTCGTTCCCAGCAGATGCGTATGCTAAACTATGCAGGGCTATTTATTCAATCTTATAACAAAGGCTGAGCATATGGAAATCAGATTGATATCTCCTGAAGATGGACAGACAGCAATGGACATAGGCTGTCAGGCATTTCAGCATGGGGCAAGAAGAACCTACACGCCACACCCCAAAGAACAAGACCCGTCCATTTATGGCACAACGCATACAGATACCTTTGGCGTATATGATGAAGACGGTATGCAAGCAATGGTACGGGTGCATCACTATAAAGCACATCTTGCCAACCAGGAGCCAGTTGCAATGGGTGGAATAGCAGGAGTAAGCTGTCTCCCTGCAAAAAGAGGGAGAAATTATATTGGCACATGCCTGAAATATGTGCTGGAAAGAATGAAAGAAAACGGGCAGACTCACTCGTCACTTTATCCATTTGCACAACAATTCTACCGAAACTATGGATGGCAGTGGATTGGCGAAAAACGCACTTATATTGTGCCATCCAGTATTTTGCAGCCTGATCCTCATACCGAACAGGTCAGAGCTGCACGCCCTGCAGACAGGGAGGCGATAATTGCCTGTTATACACAATACGCCCAGAAATACAGAGGGATGCTAGCACGCAATACAAAAGACTGGGATACTCTGCTCAATCCCACTGAATCGCACCACACCTATATCTATGTCTATGCCCCGAACAACACTATCGAAGGCTACATCATGTACAATGGAGGCGGGTCTACCACTCATCTTCGAGAGTTTATCTGCCAGAACATCACTGCCCAGAAAGCACTTCTAGGGCTGCTGCGCCGCATGAACATGCAAATAGACACTTATCGCTGGAATGCTCCAGCCAATGACATGCTCTGGTGGGCGCTGCAGCACAACGAGACAAAAACCGAGGCAAATCCACTCATTATGTGGCGTCTGGTCGACATAGCAGGCGCTTTTGCAAGATGGCGTGCAGAAGAAACGATAAATGGCACGGCTGTATTGAGGGTACACGACTCTGAGGCACCCTGGAACAATGGTATTTGGAGGCTGGAAGCAGAAAAAGGCATACTTTCTCTGGAACCAGCCAGAGCAGAACCTGATATCGAGCTTGACATTCAGGCTCTAACACAAGCTTTTATGGGCAGCCCTGGCGCAGTCGCTGTTCGCAGTGCAGAAAATATACGGGTACACAGCGAAACCGCATTTGCTTTCTTCACCAGCGCTCTCAACGGGCCGCCTGCATACATCAGCGACAGCTTTTAGACTAACTGCCCGGCAAACTCGCAAGCTGCTGCCTGGCTACAAACTGCACGTCGGGATCGCTGCTCTGGGCAAGCTGCTGTAGAGCCGGTCTGGCTGCAGCAACGCCAGTCTGGCCCAGTGCATAGGCAGCCCAGCGCTGCACATTGGTATTGTGGCTCTGTGCCGCCTGCTGCAGAGCCTGCAGTACCACAGCATTGACGCTGCCTTCCTGCCCTAGCGCCGTTGCTGCGTAATAGGCAACCACATTTTGCTTTGCAAGCAGTCCTGTCAGCGTCGGCACAGCAGCAGGTCCAATAGCTGCCAGGGCATTCCCTGCCTCTTTGTCAACCATTCCCGATGGATCACTCAGCAAGGCGGCAAGGGTTGGCACTGCAGAGGCATTTCCTCTGAACCCAAGTGCCTGTACCGCTTGTTCACGCAGGCTCACAGACATGACGGGGTTTTTCACAATGGAAGTCAGCGCATCATCAGCCAGTGTAGACTTAACGCTGCGCAATGCCTCAATAATTCCGTATTGTGTAGAAGTGTTCGTACCATTCAAAGCCCCTACTATCTGAGTTGTTACAGCGGTATTCACAGGGCTGTCGAGACCGGGACGTGCAGCACGTGCCAAGCCGGCAACAGCAGCTTCGCGTATGGAGAGATCATTGTCTGTCAAACTCTCAAGCAGGGCGCTTACGGCCTGAGGGGTGGCCAGCTTACCCAGGCCTGCAGCAGCTTGTTCTCTTGCATTTGAATCATCTTCATGATTCTGAAGCGCTGCAATAAGAGTTGGCTGTGTAGGGGGTGATGCAATAAGCGCTATCGCTCCTATGGCAACACGCACTACCGATTTACTGGTTTTCGAATTGTTCACCAGCGCTATCAGAGGCTGCGCGCCAGATGGATCGCCAATTTTACCCAATGCATCTGCAGCGCCAGAAACTACTGTGTCATCGCTGTTATCCAGCATCGCTACCAATCCAGGCACAGAACGGCTGTTTGCAGATGGGTCAAACAATGGGCTGCTCAATACATCTCCTACCGGCCTGCGTGCGTCAGCCGTACTTTGCAGGGTTTTGAGCAGGTCGGCAACAACATCCGGGCGGGTACGCGGCCCAATACCGCCTTTTTGATCTGTCAGCGCTTCAATGGTGCCCTTTCGCACATTCAAGTCGCCATCACTCAATCCAGACATAACTGCATCCAGATTGCTCTGATTGGCTCCTCCTATCCGTTCCAGCTGCTGCAGTGCGGCAGCGCGCACTCGTTTTGCCTCATCCTTCAACAAAGGTAGCAGCTGCTTCACTGCATCTGCATTGCCCAGGTCGCCCAGCGCAAGCGCTGCCTGTACGCGCACCGCCTTGTGCTCACCTGCTATCACATCGGAAAACTGTTCCCCGGCGATCAATTCCCTCGCAGCACCCGCTCTCTGCCCCGAATTTCCGCTCGTAATTGCAGCAATCAGGGCACTCATATGCCTGCTGTGATTCCAGGCCAAAAAGGCAACTACTAAAACGACCGCCCCAAACAATACCAGATTCAAATGCTTCTTCAAGGTTTTCCCTCCAGCAGCCAGCACAGTGCAATATTGAAACTTTGTAGTGAGTTTCTCTCTCTCCTGCCTCTTTTCCTGCTCAATTTACACAACATTTTGCTCATGAATACGCCAAACTGCGGAGTTGCAGCTGCAGGCGTGCAGTGTACACTTTTATATATACCACTTGCTTTGCAACTATAGGCAAAGCCCTTGTTACACATAGTACGCACGAAAGGAATTGGCACTCATGAATGCTGCAGGCTGGAGCCGGATTCAATTCGCATTCACCATAACTTATCACTACCTGTTTCCACAGCTCACCATGGGGCTTGCTTTGCTCATAGTAATTTTCAAAGCGCTCTACCTAAAAACTCGCAATGAGAATTTCAACCATGCAGCAAGATTTTGGACACGCATATTCGGCATCAATTTCGCAGTAGGCGTTGTTACCGGCATTCCAATGGAATTTCAATTCGGTACCAACTGGGCTAAATTCTCCAATTTTGCGGGCGGAGTCATCGGAATGTCGCTTGCTATGGAAGGTATGTTTGCTTTCTTTGCAGAATCATCATTCCTGGGAATTCTGCTCTTCGGAGAAAAACGCTTTGGCCAGAAGGTACATATGGTCTCAGCCATCATGCTTTTTCTGGGTTCCTGGCTATCAGGATACTTCATCATAGTCACTAATGCCTTCATGCAGCACCCCGTGGGCTATACCATGGGGGCTGACCACAAACTGCACATGGCTAACCCCATGGCTTTTCTGCTCAACCCCTGGGCGCTGTGGGAATATTCGCACAATATGACTGCCTCTGTAGTCACCGCATCATTTGTAGTTGCATCGGTAGGCGCATTCTATCTGCTCATTGGCAGGCACAGAGAAGTGGCCTCACTTTTCCTAAAGGTTGCAGTGGTCACCGGTTTCATTGCCTCTGTTATTCAGGTCTTTCCTACCGGAGATGGTCAGAGCAGGATGATCTCATATTATCAAAAACCAACACTGGCAGCAATGGAGGGGAAGTTTCGTACCAGTGCACATGCTGGTCTTGTACTGATGGGTCAGCCTAATGAAGAAAACGGAAACATTGAAAACCCGGTGGTGGTGCCAAGCGTACTCAGCGCACTGGCATACGGCTCTGCCAATTCAAAGGTAAAAGGTCTCAATTCATTCCCTAAACAAGATCGGCCAGACAACTTGGTGCTGCTTTACTATGCCTACCATATTATGGTAGGGCTGGGTACCTTTTTCATACTCCTAACAGGCATTTCCCTAGTGATGCTGCGCAAGAATCTGCTGATGAACAGTACCCCGCTGCTTTGGGTGATTATGCTAGCATTCCCATTTCCATACATCGCCACTACCGCAGGCTGGATGGTAACAGAAATTGGCAGGCAGCCATGGCTGGTATACGGCCTTGAACGCACCATACAGGGCGTGTCGCCTACTGTAAGCGGTGGAGATGTTGCGTTTTCTACCCTCGGATTCCTGGGGCTGTACCTGGTAGTAGGGGTACTGTTCCTCTACATGATTGGCCGCACTATCAATGAAGGCCCAGAACCACACGCCGAAATGACATCTGGTACACAACTCCCAAGTGCCACTGCAAACTGATCTACGAAAGAGAATAATACAATGACTATAATCTGGTTTGCACTTATAGCTGTCGCGCTGGCGGTCTATGTGGTTCTGGATGGGTTCGATTTTGGCGCTGGAATACTGCACCTCTTCGTAGCGCATACTGATGAAGAAAGGCGCACTGTGCTGGCAGCAATTGGGCCAGTGTGGGATGGAAATGAGGTTTGGCTGCTGGCAAGCGGAGGCACGCTTGTATTTGTATTCCCCGCAGTGTATGCAGCTGGCTTTAGCGGATTCTATCTGCCACTCATGATGGCTCTCTGGCTGCTTATACTGCGCGGTATTTCTATCGAATTTCGCTCGCATGAAAAGCATTGGATTTGGAGAAGCTTCTGGGACGGGGTGTTCGCTTTCTCTTCACTGCTCATGGCGGTCATTTTGGGGGCTGCGCTGGGTAATGTAATACGCGGTGTGCCTCTCACACAGCAGGGATATTTTCACGGCCCGCTTTTCACCAACTTTATGCCGGGCAAAAATCCGGGTGTGCTAGACTGGTATACCGTTTTGGTTGGGGTGTTTGCAACTGTCGCACTGGCGCTGCATGGTGCGTGCTACCTGCAGTTAAAAACAGAGGGCACACTGCAAAAAAGGCTGAATGCCACAATCCCGGCGCTTTGGGCAGCTATGCTGGCAACAGGCTTGCTTACCACACTTGCAACAAATGCTGTGCGGCCAGAACTGTATGCAAACCTCATTCTGCGCCCATGGACCTGGCTGCTGGCGCTTATGATTGCTGTATCTGTTTTTGGACTGCCCATTGCACATAGAAAAGGGAGTGAGCTGTTCACATTCATCGCATCGGCAGGAACACTAATTGGGCTGCTGGCCGCCACTGCCGCAGGGCTTTATCCAGTCTTACTGCTCTCTACAACCAATGCGGCCTACAGTCTTACCGTTTATAACAGCGCAAATTCACAACATGGGCTGCAAATAGGGTTGATCTGGTGGAGTACTGCACTTGCCATCGCTGTGGTGTACTTCGTGTTTCTTTTCAGGTCTTTCAAAGGCAAGGTAAACCTGGGAGATAACGTTTACCACGAATAACAGCCTCTCTAAACTGCTCTAGAACTAGGGCAGGTTGAAATCAGCCTCCTTTATCCTGCATGGCGTTTTTCGGCTGTCATGCAGGATAAAACATGCATAACGGGGAATAAGTATGCACTGCATTGAGTGCGAAGTTCTCAAAGTGATGGCATGGAGGTTTATATCGAATGATTTGCAGGCACTGCGGGTTAGACAGCACTACCCCCAACGTTTGCAGCAATTGCGGCCAGCCTCTGAAAGCGGAAGAAGCACGCGCTTCAGACGGCCTGGTAAACCCTGTTACAGGCACTGTTACACAGACCGGAAAACGCAGGCCACCCGCTCCCGGAATTTCAATGCCTGGTAAATCAGCATCTAAATCTGCAGGGGCAAGAAAACTTCCTCCCCTGCCTCCGCCTTCGCGCATACCAGACTTTAAGACAGAGCCATCCCGCCGGCCGGCAGAGCCTGAGATACAGCTGCCACACATCGAATTTGAAGAGGTGGCAGACACACACACTGATGTTCAAAATGCTGCTCCCGCCCTCTCACCAGCACCTGCAGCTGCAGCAAAACCTGCTGATGTCACAGTGCAGACTGCTGCAGTCAACCTCTACCCAGCCGCACCAGAGGCAGCGCCTGCCGCTTCCAGCCGCCCTGCAAGGCCGTCGCCTTCGTCGCCTGTCGATGAAGTGATACTACTGGAACCACAGAAAGGCATTGCATTCTACCTGGGCAGATATGCTGCACTGCTTGTTCCAATGCTGTTGCTGCAGGGCATACTTACCTATTTTGCTCCAAGCATTTCAGTAATTCCATACCTAATAGTGCTCATGGTCGGGGCGCTGCTGCTGCCTGTGATGAGGGTTACCCCCTTTCTGGAAGATGACCCCGATGATATTGCACTGGCTGTTGTGCTTGGGCTTCTTTTTGGCCCGGGCGCAGGGTTGATTATCTATGGAGTGCTGGCATTGATACGCCAAACCCTCAACTCATCGTTGGCAGGTTGTATGATCATTGGGTTGGCTGCAAGGCTGGTTATGGATGTTGCACACCCTGGCATGCATCTCACTCTGCAGCAAATACTGCTCAATACCATGCCCTTTACCTCCTTTACTGCGGCACACTTCAAGTTAGGATGGAACATAGTGAGGCCGGCAGTGCTAGACTGGCTCAGCCTCGCTGCAATCATTGGCTGGGTCAGTGCATCAACCCTGCGAAGATCTCATGAAGGTTAAAGAATACAGAGAAGCATGGAGGGTGTCGCTCCATGGAGGGCACAGCGGTCAGTTCTGTGACCATGCAGAAGGCTCACTGCTTGATATATTGCAGGCGGCAAACGCAAAAGGCTATCATACTTTCGGCGTTACAGAGCACATGCCTCGCACTCAGGCTTACATCTACCCGGAAGAAGCAGCGATGGGCTGGACAGCAGAATATCTGCAGCAGCTGTTTGATGCGTACATTCTGGAGCTAAATAGGCTGCAGCAGGAATTTTCAGGCCAAATGCACATACTGCGTGGTTTTGAAGCGGAAGTAGTGCCTCCAGATTCCTGGCTGCCCTGGGTGCAAAACTTGCGCAGCGCACGGCTTGCCGGCAATCAGCCTGCATTCGACTACCTGGTCGGTTCTGTACACTTTGTCAATGGCTTTCAAATAGATGGCTCGCTGCAGGCATGGCAGCTGGCCGTAGAAGAACATGGCGGCACCGAACCGCTTGCCATAGCATACTACAACATGCTCGAAGAAATGGTAACTACTCTTCGACCAGAGGTAACAGGGCACTTCGACCTCATCAAAAAAAACCCTATGCGTCATAACCTGGAGGCAGACAAACTGCACGCCCCTGCAGTGAGAAAAGCGAGCACACGCGCTCTGCAGGCTGTCAAAGAGGCTGGCAGCATACTTGATTTGAACCTGGCAGGATGGCGCAAAAAACTGGGTGAGCCATACCCGTCTCCAGAACTGGTGCAGGAAGCATCTGCAATGCGCATTCCGTTTTGTTTCGGAGACGACAGCCACCGGCCATCTGAAGCAGGCGAAAACCTTGATAAGGGGAGAGAGTATCTGCTCTCGCTGGGTGTCAACACCATATCCTCATTGAACCAGACTACTATCTCCCTCCTCTAGTCAAACTCCCTGCCCCGCTCATACCTGAGGCTGCATAACCTGTGACAAGGAAGGAAATTGCACTCACATACCGAATACTTTCTCTAAACACTTGTTCGGGAGTTGCAACTTGCCTTTCTTAAGTAGTTTTATACTACTGCTGCTACTGCTGCTCGCACCTCAAACTGCGTCCACAGCACAGTCATACAGAGTATTCCCATCCAGTCAGGCTGAAGTAGACCACATCCTGGCACGCCCCTATACCAGCCAAACGCCATTCGGCTCTACAGGCCGAAGGGTGTGGGCTTCTAGTCCCCAGGGGTGGGCGTTTCGACAGGGTGTACATCTCATCTACATTACTAACCTTGATGCGTTTCATCTCTCGCTGCACGGTGCGGGCAGACGATATCTTGTACACAATGCGCTCTATACCCCTTCTCATATACATATGGTAGGCGCACCTGGTTCACACATGCACGCTGCAGCTTCGTTTACCTTCACCACAGACAATGCTCAAAATCCGCTTACAACTCCATTTACACCCGATAAAAGGTGGACCTGCTGGTCTAGCGGAAACCGCGTTGACACCTACACGGTAGACCTCGGAGCAAAAAAGCAGATAAAAGGTCTCACTCTCTACTTCTACAGCGACATCGATCGAGGGGGTGGCTGCACCCAGCCGCAAAGCCTGCAAATAGCACTTCTGCAAAACCAAAAGTGGCACACGCTTACACTGCCTCAAACTACACCGATTGCAGGGCGCAATGTTTACAGTTTCAAACATGTACACAGCGCTTCAACCATACGATTAACCTTTCACAACCAGGGAACACACTTCTATACAGGTCTGTATGGCTTTTCCCCAGCTGTGGTGTCGAGTCAGAAAACTGCTCCAGACCCGCTGCTCATCACAGGAGACAAATGGATTACGCACGATGATGTACTGGTGACGCGTATTCAGGTGAAAAATCTCTCGCACGTTTCACAGCCCTTTGCAGCGCGCATGGGGTCTTCTCTCAACGGCACAGAATACGGTTTTCAGCAAACAAGGTTGGTCGATGGCTTCCCCCTCACTCTTGCTGCAGCAGGATGGGATGGTCAAAAGGAGGGCGTTCTTTTTCTCAAACAAATTCCCCCTGGTAAAACCCTGCGTTTCACATTCGCATGCGCCGCAGCCGCCACCTTGCAGCATGCGCAAAAACGCCTTGAACTTACCTTGCACAACCCTCATCCACTACTCACTCAAAAAGAGCAGTATCAGGGCTGGTTCAACAAAAATACTGCCTACTTTCGATGCAGCAATCCCTGGGTTTCCAAACTGTACTGGCATAGATGGTACCTGTTGAAGAAAAACAGCCTCTATCCGCGATTGGGTAAACTGCAGTACAGAACCTTTTCTGAAGGACACTGGACTTCCGACTGGTATGCCAATGTCATCTCCTACGGCGCCGGGCATCAGATGAGTGAAGCACGCTGGCTAAGAGACCCCAGCTACGCATGGGGCGCACTGCAAACCTGGGCTTACAACGAAAGACCACATGGTCTTTTCCCTTCCCATATCACCTTGCAGGGACAGCAGGGAGGACAGTACACCGACTGGATTTCTTCTGAACTGTGGGATGTCTACAAAACCCTCCCAAACAAAACTATGCTTGCAAGGCTGGCGCCGTACATGGCCAAAAACGCCATCGCCTGGCGCACTCAGTATGGCTGGAACAACAGCCCGCTTCTCACAGTTGACAGTCACTGGTGGACCGGTATGGAGTGGCAGCCCGCCTTCTTTTCATTTGCAGGGTATCACACCGGCGGTGGCGGTGGTACATCAAGCAAGTATATGACTCCGTTGCGCCGCACAGACTTAACATCCTACGACTACGCTGACCTGCATAACATGTCCCTCGCTTATGCAGCGCTTGGCGAGCAAAGCAAAAGCAGGAAGATGGAGATGCTTGCCAGGCAGGATGCGGCCGCTGTACTTCAGAAAATGTGGAACCCTGCATCTCAATGGTTCACAGATCTGCGAGCATCTGATTTTGCCCAGTCTCCTGCACTCGAAATTACAGGCATCTATCCGTTTAGCTTTCAGCTTCCCCCATCCAATAAAGAATATACAAAAGCCTGGGGCAATATACTCAACCCGAAGCTGTTTTGGACAAAATGGCCGCTCGCCTCAACTGCCCAAAACTGCCCAGCCTATTCGCAAAACGGATGGCCGATTGGCCCCGGGGGAAGTATCTGCATGTGGAACGGTCCATCTTGGCCGCATGCAAACAGCCTGGTGATGAAAGCCATGATTCATACTCTGCGCCACTATCCTTCCTGCAGTCTGACGCGTGCAAAATTCCTGCAGCTCTTTACCTCATTCACCAAAGCCCAGTTCTATAAACAGAGATTCAGCACTCCCTGGACAGGAGAATACTACAATGGAAATACGGGGGCATGGAAAACAGACCAGCGTGACTATTTTCACTCTACCTGGCTCGATCCGCTCATTTCCGGCCTAATTGGCCTTCGCCCCCGCCCGGATAATCTGCTGGAAATTGATCCCCTGCTTCCACCCAATGCCTGGAGTTACTGGATACTGGATGGGCAGGCGTACCATAACCATAATATCACCATTGCATGGGATGCAAAAGGGGGACACTTTTCCAAACGCTTTAAGGGGTTTGGCGTCTGGCTGGATGGAAAACTCATCTATTCGGCGCCGCACATCTCTCATATACTCTACAACATGCACAAACATACTCTGCTCACTGCAGTTTCAGTTCAAGGGAGGGCCGCATTGCAATGCAAAATACACACTGCAGAATCCAAATTGCTTTCATCCTGGCGCTTCTTGCCCTCGCAGGCAGCGCACAAGCACTTGGGAGACACAAAATGAAACAACTACTCGTAGTCACAGTTACCAAAGGATTCCGTCACGACAGCATTCCAGTAGCTGAAGAAGTAATACAGCGGCTGGGAGAAACCACCGGATTGTGGCAGACCCACTTTGTACGCACCGATGAAGAGATGCAGCAAAAAATGACGGCAGAAAATCTGAAGCAGTACGATGCTGTCGTATTTGCAAATACCACAGGCACACTGCCTCTGCCAGACCCGCAGGCATTCCTCAACTATATTCACAGTGGTCACGGGTTTATTGCAATGCATGCCGGCAGCGATACTTTTCACCAATGGCCTGCACAGCAAGAAGGCGTATCCAAGTACGTGGAAATGCTTGGCGGCGAATTTCTAACTCACCACAATCAATGCACAGGCGATCTCATCATAGCAGATTCGCATTTTCCTGGCATTTCAGAATTGCTGAAAGACGCCTCCGCCACATTTGACTCAGCAAAGGTATCTGAAGGTCAAAGCGCTATTACCCCCCACCACTATCACATTGCAGACGAAATGTATCTCTTCAAAAACTTCGACCCTGCTAAGGTGCATCTCATACTTTACATGGATCATCACCCGCCAGATGGCAGCCCAGACGCTGGCAAACCTGGCCTGTTTCCTTCAACATGGTGCCGTATGTATGGTGCAGGAAAAGTATTCTACACCTCACTCGGTCATAGAAAACGAGTATGGAATGATCCCCTTTACCAGAAACTGATACTGGGCGGCATAGAATGGGCACTTGGCCTAAAATCGGGCAGCTCAGTGCCCGGCAACGTGAAAGGCTGAAACCTGCACTGCAGGTCTTGTAGGTTTTCTCATAGAATACATTATAAAATGTCCGATAATGTTTTATCGGTAACTTATCAAACTCCCTGCCAGCACAGTGCAAGGCAGGGAGTTTTTGTTCTGTTGCACTGTACCCAAATGTTGCAAGGTGAGAAGTAAAGGTTTCGGTACTCTTCCCGCTCTCATAACAACATCACATAACCTATTGCTGGTAAATACGGTAAAATAACCCCGTTTGCAGGGAGTGGGGAAACATTAGCCAGAGTAGAGTTCAACCAGTCTAATCAATTTGAAAGTCGGTGAATGAGTGGCTTTGACAAGCAGCCTGCAAAATGAACCAGTTGTGGCAAAACGCAACCTGTTTGCGCTCACCACAGACGTAGTCTGCTTCAGTGCAGGATGTGCCTTCCTCGACCCCAATGCAGTGCTGCCGCTGCTGCTGCATAGACTCGGCGCTACAGGACTGCTCATCGGAATATTTGCTGCAGTTCGAGGCATAGGGTTCAACCTGCCCCAAATCTTTGTAGCTGTGCTGGCCCACCGAATGCCCCGGCAAAAACCGATACTGGCATGGGTGGCAATTTTCACGCGAATACCACTCTTTCTGATTCCGCTGCTGCTTCTTGGCCTGATGAATCACTGGTTGACTGCCAAAACCGTACTCTGGGCAATCACATGCCTGTTCTGGGTCTGGGCGGCAGGAGACGGGCTGAGTTACATACCATGGATGGAAATTGTAGCACGTTCTTTTTCCGACAAGCTGAGAGGTCGTTTCTTTGCTCTCACACAGTCAATCACCGGCGCCATTGGTATACTCATAGCACTGGGAGTGGTACACACTGCTCTGCATTCCTCTGCTCTGCCTTTTCCAAAAAACTATGCACTGCTTGCATTTTTGGGTGCGTGCGTCTTTTTTATATCTATTATCGGTATCTTGTTCATACATGAACCACCCGTTCCAGAAACCCACCAAAACCTGCAGGGTGAGACGAATACTGCCGCATACCTCAAAAAACTGCCGACTCTGCTGAAAGCAAGCCCAACCTTTGTCCTGCTCTCAGCTGTACAGTTGTTCTGCTCTGCTGGAGCCATATCGTCTAGCTTCTATGTACTCTACGCCACACGTCGATTTCAATTGCACGATGCATGGGCTGGCTACTTTCAGGGCAGTTATGCGTTGGGAGTTGTCACGCTCATTCCTGTTTGGGCTTGGATTGGTGAACATTATGGGCAAAAAACTTCTATTAGAATGGTGGCATTTGGCGCCCTGCTGGCCCCCGTCATAGCCCTCACGCTGGGCAGAATCTCTCCCTGGGCATTCTGCCCGGTCTATGCTCTCATGGGAGGCACAATGGACTGGGGACTATGGATTGTATTGAATCATTACCTGCTTACACACACCCCCGAAAAAGAAAGACCTGCCTACATTGCGCTCTTCAGTCTGCTGGCTGTTCCTGCCTCACTCTATCCTCTGCTGGGCGGTTTAATGGTGCCAAATCAACACCTGCTCACGCTCTATCATGTGCCGGTGCTTTTTGTCTGTACCGCCCTCTTCACAGGGGTAGGCTTTCTGCTTGCACAGCGCCTCGAAGAGCCAGACAGGCAAGAATGAACAGAGACCAATAACAAAGTGTAATCTGTCTGAAAAATTTTGTTTCCAAATTGTTTCAGAACAGGGTATACTTTCCTGGCACAGTGGAAACACACTCTATTCCCCGGCTTCACACAGTCATAATCTGTCTGATTTCTGTAGCCCTGTGCGCCTCTCACAATGTTGTGCGGGGAAAAGCGGCTGTCTGTCTTAGGCACAATCCTGCCCGACAGATGTGCCGCTCTGTTCATCTCCACACAGGATTCCTAATTTGATGGTTACTCAACATTACGCCCATTTTCGCAAGGCTGTGCGCATTCTGCTGCCTGCACTTGCCGCTCTGTTTATCGCTTCGCCAGTTCTTGCCCAGTCAGCCCAGTCATCTCCCGCCGTCAATAGCGGCGACACGGCCTGGATGCTCATATCTGCTGCTCTTGTCATGCTCATGACGCCGGGCCTTGCACTCTTTTACGGCGGTATGGTTCGCTCTAAAAACGTTCTCAACATGCTTATGCAAAGCTTTGTAGCACTAGGAATTGTAACACTCGTCTGGGTGCTTTGGGGCTACTCGCTTGCTTTCTCACCCGGCAGCCCAATTGTAGGCGGGTTGAAATGGCTCGGGCTTATGCATGTAGGGCTGCAGCCAACATCCCTGTATGCTCCCACCATCCCTCATCAACTATACATGATTTATCAGATGATGTTCGCCATCATCACACCAGCTCTTATCAGCGGTGCCATAGCAGAGCGAATGAAATTTTCCTCCTACTGCCTTTTCATGCTGCTATGGGTTACACTCATCTACTGCCCCATTGCACACTGGGTATGGGGCACTGGAGGCTGGCTGAATACACTGGGAGCGCTTGATTTTGCCGGCGGTACTGTGGTGCACATCAGCAGCGGTATATCGGCATTGGTTCTGGTGATTATGCTGGGTAAGCGAAACACAACCGAACACACAGGTGAAGAGATGCGGCCCCACAACCTTCCTGTCACTCTCATAGGCACCGCACTGCTCTGGTTTGGCTGGTTTGGTTTCAATGCAGGCAGCGCACTTACTTCCAGCTCACTGGCTGTAGCCGCCTTTTGCGCTACACACATTGCTGCTGCTTCTGCCGGACTTGCATGGATTGCAATTGAGTGGATACGCTACAAAAAGCCCACTGCCCTCGGTTTTGCTACAGGAGCAGTAGCAGGGCTGGTGGCTATTACACCTGCTTCTGGTTTTGTTACACCGCCTGCAGCAGTAATCATTGGCATTCTGGTTTCTATCATCTGTTCTCAAGCTATACACCTCAAGAGCAAATTCCATTTCGACGACTCGCTGGATGTATTCGGCGTGCATGGCGTTGGGGGAATATTTGGCGCCATAGCCACGGGGCTGTTTGCCACTACCGCCATCAACAGCGCAGGCGCCAACGGACTATTTTATGGAGGCGGCGTTACACTGCTTCTCAAACAGTGTGCAGCTGTAGGCAGCGTAATTCTATACGCAGCGCTGGGTACCTGCCTGATCGCGTTTCTCATCAAATCAACCATTGGCCTGCGCGTAACAAATGATGAAGAGATTGAAGGTCTAGACATCACACAGCATGGAGAAGAAGCCTATGCCATGGCGGAATAGGCATTCTTAGGCAATCCTGGGGAGTCATGGCATGCCTCCCCAGGCTGAATCAAGCCTCCATCTCGCCACAGTGTTCTTTCTGCAGCACAGCCGTTTCAAGTGGCAAAAGTGCGAAACAAGTTCAAGTGCAATAACGTGCCGATAACCGACCAGACAGAACCAGTTACAAAATCTCCCAATATAAGCCCCAAAAAGAACGGAAGCAGTTTTCGGTACAGGTCTCTTCCTCCATAACGCAAAATCAATGTCTTCAGCAGCCACGCGATAAACATATCCAGCCAGAAAAAATCGTTGGCAAAAGTCATATTGAATGCGTATCCTGCAGCGGTCAAAGGAAAATCAACAAAACGCGTGCGTAACACAGAAAGCAGTGCTGCCATCCCTATTCCGAATACCATCCCTGCCCCCATGCCGAACTGCGGAGGCTTCGGATTTTGAATCCATCCCTGCAGGTCTCTCCAGGGTTCAGAGCCTTTTAGTATCCGCCAGGCATTCACCTTAGCGGTTGCGGCCCCCAGGGTGTAATAGAGCTGCAAATCCCACAACAGCGACGCCGCCATGGCCACAATAGTTGCGAACAGTATCGCCCATACCAGGCTGCTCATGCGGGAGCGGGACCGATGCTGCCCTACAAAGCCTTCCAGCATATGCGGCATAGGCACAGCACGGTAATCGGTATTGAACCAAGACAACATGGCCATGTGAGTCATGTCAGTCTGTGAAAGATGATTGGTTCCCAGCAGGCCGGGAATGATAGACTGTGGATTTACCCACACCAATTCGCTGGAAAGGACAGCCGTTTCTGCGCGAATGCGCGAGAGAGTAATCATAATCACAACATAAATTCCAAAAAACAATATGGGGAGCCACCACGACCCTCCCTGCCCCCATACAAAGGCACAGAGGGCGATAAATCCTGCTGCAAAGCCAAACAGCCCCATGCGCGCGCTCATTGGCTCAAAACTGTCTACTCCCTGTGAGTCGCCATGCAATGCACGGTGAAGGTATGCTTTCAGATGTCTTCTGCCGCTCCACAGCACTATGATTCCCAAGCCAATCCACGCACCCCAGCCTTGAGCGCTGATATAAGGAAACTGTCCGTTTGCCTCTGCTCCCCAGCCAGTTGCGGCATCTCGAAAGTTCATGCTCACCGACCAGACAAGCATCAGTTTTTTAAGCAGGTAAAAAAACCAAAGTGAAAACGACACATCTGTGTTGATGAGATAGCCAAACCCAACTCCTGCAGGATGCAGCATATAGAAAAACGATCCCATTCCTGTCCAGGGTGTATGCAGTCCGAAATCTGGGATGACATCATGTACCGAGTTGACAGGGTAAAACGGAAGAGTAGGGTAGATGCTGTGCAGCGAGTTGAGTGAATGTAGCAGGGCAGGAAGCAGAAAACCCGCCCACAGCATTTTATTGCTATACAGCGGGGCGCCATCACGCGTCATTTCCATAGGAAGCGCTATTACCGGAAACGGCAGATACTCCTCGCTCTCCCACCCTCTGCGCAAAATGGCGGCAAGGCACATGGTTGTCCAGATCAACACCATAAAAAAAACAGACCAGACAACCAATGGTTTCACCCAGGCAAGCATGATGTAGGGCTGAAAAAACGTGGAGTGGCCTAGATAAAATGGTTTCAGTACGGCTTTGCTGCGCGGGCCAATAAACCAGGGCAGCAAATGCCACCACTGCTTCCAGCCATTGGTTGCCGTGTCATAGTAAAATGGGTTGGCCAGAAAAGGAAGAAAAAAACCGTAATTGCCCACTCCTGCAACTACGCTCGCCATGGAAAGCATAGTATACAAGGCCATCATTTCCGGCTGATTTAGCGCCTGTTTTTTGCTTATCCAGCTGCATACTGCAAGATTGATGAGAGTGAGCAGAAAAAGAAGAAATACCACCCCCATAAACAGTGATGAAATAGTGATCTCGGTCACACCAGTTTTCATTTCTGAATTGGCAATCCAGCCGGTGATTAGTACAATCAGGGGAAGCGAGAGCAGCGCTACTCTCACCCAGCGCACCATAACCAGCCTGTCAGTCTGACCGCGATGCGTTCCGTCAAGACCAGGAAATCCGCTCACTGCTTCTTCGCCTCCACAAGATATTGCAGTACTACCCCTCTGCCAAAACTGACGGCAGGTTTTTCATGCACGCACACATTTTGAACTACCTCCCAAAGGTGCACTGGAATCTCGCACCACAAGTTCTACAGGAAACATTTCAGTGTGAGAGGTTGTATTATTTTCAGGGCTTGAATTGGATATTATCCATGTGTCGTCTTCTTTCGCTGGCAGCGGACTGTTCTCTATCTGTGAAAGCAGCAGATCAACCGCCCTCATTCCCATTCTGTAAAACGGCTGCCGAATGGTAGTGAGTCGGGGTGAGGCAACCCGTGCCAGTAGTGTATCATCAAACCCTGTCACCGATATTTCCTGTGGAACTGATAGCTCCTGCTCTGCAAGAGCTTCCATGCAGCCATAGGCAATGTTGTCATTGCCGCATACAATCGCGGTTGGCAGACTGCCTCTTCCAAAACATGACAGCAGCTCCAGCACACGCACACGCCCCGTAGAGACATTGAACTGGCCTGGAAGCACCAACTCATCCGTATACTCCAGTCCTGCCTCTTCCAAAGCTTTTCTGTACCCTATTGTCCTCTGTCTGGCCCCAAGTAAATGCTCTCCGCCAGGAAAACAGGCTACACGCCTGTGCCCAAGCTCTATCAGATGCCTGGTAATCAAATACCCTCCCTGTTCATTGTCAATATCTATGTTCACCAGACGGGGGGCTTCTATACTGCCATGTACCATAATAGCAGGATTGTACTTTTGAATAGAATCTACCAGCTCGGGATGTAGGTTGTTGGGCGCAATAAACACCACGCCATCCACTCTGCCGTCGCAAAACTGAAGAATGCGGTCATCTTCTTCCCAGCTGCTAAGCGATAGGATTGTAGTGTTTTGCCCCCATTCTCTTGCATGGTCCAGCAAACCATTGAGCATTTCCAGAAAATAGAGATTCACTTCATTCTTCTCCATCACCATGGCAACCCCAATGGTATGCATTCTCCGGTTGAGCAGACCCGATGCAACGGCATTCCGCCTGTATTGAATGCGGGCGGCAGTTTCCAGCACACGCAGTCTGGTTGTCTCTGAAACCCGTGTGGACGAGGAGGTCGCGCCATTGAGCACAACAGATGCAACCATAACGCTCACACCTGCCTCTCTGGCAACATCAGAAAGTGTTGGTATATTACTTCGCTTCATATTGATATTATAGCACTGTAGAAAAGAAAGTAGTATTTTTTGAATTTAACTATAAATTCAAAAAATTTATCCTTAAATTACTTGCAATCAAACATTTTTTGTTTTATAATGACTGTGAAGAGTATGCACAAAAACTAACTCGAAAACTTTACTGGGCTTTACGAACACGAAACAACTCAGGGGCGTAATGCAATGCGCTGGCTGCAAATACCTTACACAAGGCGCAGCATGCTTTCGAATCACTCTATTGCGCACACTCTTGAAATCACAATCTTTCAGGGAACATACGCATGACGTACACAAAAAAGGGCTTCACACTGATCGAACTGCTGGTAGTTATCGCAATTATCGCTATTCTTGCTGCTATTCTTTTTCCAGTATTCGCACAGGCCAGAGAAAAAGCAAGAGCCATCTCATGCCTCTCAAATGAAAAACAGATTGGCCTGGGAATCATGATGTATACACAGGACTACGACGAAGCATTTCCGTTTGGCCTGGACGCAAAATGGCAGGTGTCCTGGGCTGTAACTACACAGCCCTACATAAAAAACTACAATATATACAGATGCCCGGATGACTCAAATCTCAATCTGGGCTACTCTTGGATGTCTTCGTCATGGGCAGGAATCCCAATCTCCTATGGTGTCAACGGATTGATACAAACCAACTCCAGCGGAGTCACCTCTCTGCTGGGGGTAATGACACCTATGGCCCAATCGTGGATTTCACCCATGAGCGTTACACTTGCCAACGTAACTTATCCGGCAAATACTGTGCTGCTCGCCGACAAGCACAACACAGATGCTCTCACGGTAAAGGGGTTTGGCGTTCTTACCGGCTTTTATGGAGCTACTTTTGTTGGCGTCAACTACTTCGACTGGTCTGCACCCGGTGAAATCCCAAACGGCACACTCTCTGCAGCCAATGCCTATCCCAACGGCCCCAATGGAGCTGTGAGCACAACACACAGCAATATGGCTAACTTTCTCTTCATTGATGGGCACGCAAAAGCAATGGTTCCATCTGCCACCAATCCAGACCCGGTGCATCATCCCGAACTCAATCTCTGGCTTGCATCCCGTCCCTGATCTCTCAGGGTGAACCAAATATTGATTACGGTCTCTCCGTTCTTTTGTAGCACATGAAAGGAAGGTTGTATGAAAACCAGGATGTTCCTGCTCTGGGCTGCTCTGCCTCTTCTGTTGCTGGCTGGCTGCAACAGCAGTGCGCCTGCTCTTACTAAGCAGGAACAGAACAACTTCAAGGGAGGCGGGCCAATTCCGCCTCAGGCACGTGCAGAAATTGCAAAGCATATGGCAGCCATGAACAAATCAGGGCACTCTATTCCATAGTCGCATACAAGCTCCATACTGCAGCAGACGACTTTCAGGTATTGCTCACAGGCAAAATCCTGCAGGTCAACTGCTGCAGTCACCCTCTCAATGTATCCCCCAAACCACAGCGATGTGGGTGCCGCGTTGCCTTTGGCTGTAGATATCATTGCAGGGAACAGCCCCCTGCATGAAGAAATGTGTTATCGTACCAATGCATGCCCTGCACAATTCTATCTCTAACGCCAGAAAGAACACGGCAATGATTATTCGATACAATGACAATTCAGGCAATATGCCTCGCCTGCGCCTGCAGCAGTCGCTGTGGGCGATGGGCAAACTACCTATGAATGCAGCGGAAGAATGGTCTTTGGTAGAAAAAATGACCAGAATCAAAAATGCAGGTTTTGAAGCGGTGGAATGCTGGCTCAACACAGAGAATGAGGCAGTTCATGGCGCCGCACTGCAGCAGGCCGGGCTGCATCTTGTGCTGGGGCATCGCCCTTATTCGGTAAGCGATGTACGCGACACGGTAGAACGGGCTGTGAGAATGCAGGCAGACTTTATTTTTGCCCAGCCTGCAGATGCGTATACATCTCTTTCAGACACCGTTGAGATATGCAGGGAAGGCTGCAGCATTGCCAACGAGCAGGGACTGGCGTTTTTTGTTGAGACACACCGCAGCAACTACACAGAAAATTTGTTTCAAACGTTGCGTCTCATTGATGCATTCCCCGATATCCGATTCACTGCAGACCTGTCGCATTTTGTACTGGCAGGAGAGTTCTATGGGTGGGATGAAGAACAGGCTCTCAACAAGATGCTGCCTGTACTGCAGCGCACCTCGCATATTCATGGTCGTATTTCGAACGGTGAACAGATACAAGTAGATGTGGGCAGCGGAGAAGGCGATACTGCCCAATTTTTTGTACGACTATGGAGCGCCGCAATGCAGAGCTGGCTTTCTGAAGCGCAGCCTGGAGATGTTTTCCCTTTCACCAGCGAACTTGGCCCGCCCCGCTATGCTATTACCCTGCCAGATGGTTCTGAGTTTAGCGATCGCTGGCAGCAAAGCCTGGTTATGCAGAAACTGGCGGCACAGGCATGGCAGACTGCCTCCGAAACATCCTCTCTTACTTGACACGGCTTCTCAAAGCATACACATCCCCTGCTGTCAAAACTACCTGAATAGGTGTCATACTACCTTCAGGCACAATGGTGTCTTCGTTTGGAAAGGAATGAATGCCTCATGCACCACACGGCAAAAAAAATGACGGCGCTTGGCATGGCGCTGTCTTGCGTGCTGCTTCTCACAGGTTGTCGCACTCGCAGTTTCCTCTCAACAAAACAGGAAGTTGCACTGGGCAAAGAAGGTGAACGAGAGGTCGAACAGGCATATAGACTCGATACTTCTTCGGCAGATGCAGACAGGGTGCGTGAAATTGGTGAAAAACTTCTGCAGCATATGCACCGCCGAAATATCCCATACTCGTTTCATGTGATCAAAAGCAACGAAATCAATGCCTTTTCGCTGCCGGGCGGCCCAGTGTACGTGTACAGGGGTCTGCTCGATATGATTGGCAGCAACAACAACGCTCTAGCCTGCATCATTGGTCATGAGCTGGGGCACATCAATGCAAGGCATGTGGCTAGAAACATTTCATCTAGCTTTGTAAACAATGTACTCATTGCAGTACTCATTCCTAATCCCAATATTCAAAACGGAGCTTCTATAGTTACTCAGATTCTTTCACTCAAGTACAGTCGTGATGAAGAATACGAAGCGGACTGGAGGGGGCTTTCCTACGCGGCCAAATCCGGTTACAATCCTGAAGGGATGATTCAGTTTTTTAAAAAGCTGGAACGGCTTTCTCGCAGGCAAAAAGGCGGCCCTCCAGAGTGGCTGCGCGACCACCCGCTCACCCGATCGCGTATAGCACGCGCCGAATACATCATAGAACATCATATGTATCGCTACGGAAAGTAGCAGACTGCTTCACAATAATCTGATGTAAAAACACCTGCCCTTCTGAGTTCATATCAGAAGGGCAGGTGCAAATAAACTGCAGGTACTTTGTAGTATGAAAGCGTTATCTGCTGTTCAGAAAATACGCAGATCGGTTATTACCCCGCTCGATACCAGTGCCACATACAAATCGGCAACTGCTACGCTGAACAAACTGATCCAGAAAAACTGGCCGTGATACTCATTCATCTTGCTTATTGCACCCCATGCCTTGTGCCTGCCCGAAGATTTTGAAAAGCGGTCGAGCACGCCGCCAATCAGATGCCTCCATGAATGACAGGAAAAGGTGTAGGCGGTAAGAGCCAGGGTATCAATCAGAAAAATGCATGTTCCCAGTCCTACCCCAAAGTGGGTTGCACCGTTTTGGGTATAGAAAAAAGCGTTGTACAAATGCCACCAGTGAAAAACCACCAGCACCACCGCTGCATAAAACGCAAATCGGTGAAAATTGAGCAGGCGCGCAGGGTAGCTGGTCTCACCAGTGTAGTTGAGGCGAGAAAATTTCTCTTTGACCGCACATGCCTCAGGATCACGAAAAATGGCGCGGTAATAGGTTTTTCTGCAGTAGTAGCAGGAGGCACGAAACGCCAATGGAAAAATCAGCACATACAACGAGGCAGATATTGGCCACCCGGCAAGATTCCAGTGCCGCAGAAAAGGAAAAAATCCGGGAAGGTAGGGAGAGTAGAATGGAGACCAGTAGTGGGGCCGAACTGCCCCTGTAGCTGTTAGAGTTGAGGCCAAATGCCATGTGAAGTGGTTGCCATCATAGTAAGTAGCATAATACTTGCCGGCAAACGCACGAATCGTAGAGTAAACCACAAACACAATGAATACTGTCAAAATAGCTGCTGGCGCTACCCAGTATGCATCCTTACGATCATTGGCTGGGGCTGCT
>DAIDHN010000003.1 GCA_027459665.1 Chthonomonadaceae bacterium
CTACAACCCGCCGCCCAGGTTCAACCCGCAGCCGCAGCGAAGTGCACCGCACTACAACCCGCCGCCCAGGTTCAACCCGCAGCCGCAGCGAAGTGCACCGCACTACAACCCGCCGCCTAGGTTCAACCCGCAGCCGCAGCGAAGTGCACCGCACTACAACCCGCCGCAGCAGCATCAGAGAGGCTCTCCCCGCGGAGTACCTAACGGGAATGGCAGAGGCAGAGGGCGCTAGACCTCTGGTTCAGTCTCAGGTTCAGATTCTGCTTGTGCAGACTGAACCTGAGACTGTTGATGTTTACGCCAGAATTTTTCCACCCTGCTCCACTTGCTTGCGCGAGTAGCCGGCGGCAGGTAGGTTACAAATTCATTTCCATATCTTTTTGTCAGCATTCTGGTATCCAGAATGCACACAATACCCAAATCATCCTGTGTTCGAATCAACCTTCCAAACCCCTGCTTCAGCCTGATTTGCGCCTGAGGCAGCGAGAATTCCTGAAACCAGTCTCCTCCAGCCTCGGTAATCGCGCGAGTTCGTGCCTGTGTAACCGGCGAGTCGGGCACCGCAAATGGCAGGCGGTCGATTACCACAAGGCTCAGCGCCTCACCCCGCACATCCACCCCTTCCCAAAAGGTCTGCAGTCCCATCAGGCAGCCATTTCCGCTTCTGCGAAACTCATCCAGCAGTTTTGCAGGCGGCATGTCTCCCTGCTTAAACAGAGGATAAGGCACAGAGGTTTGCAGAATTTCATGCACTGCGTTCATTGTATTGCGCGCTGTAAACAGCAAAAATGCTCTGCCTTCGGTAAGGTTGAGCAGACGCACTATTTCTGCCGACATCTCATCGATGTAGTGCGTCTGCATGGTTTTGGGTGGTTCTGGCAGATGAGCCGGCACATAGAGCAAAGCATGTTCGCGAAACGGAAAAGGGCTGCCCACTATTCTTTCAACAGTTTCGCCAGATATACCCAGTCTGTTTTGCAAATACTCAAACCCTCCCGAATTGGCCAGTGTTGCCGAAATCAGCGATACACTGTTGTTCCTGCCTGCCGTTTTCTCTCTTTCCCACAGGCCCTGGGTCAAAATATCTGCCACCGAAACAGGTGTTGCATGCAGAACCACGCGCAGTTCCGGGTTTCTCCGGTTCGCCTGCCCCCGTTCCCCCCATCGTACCATTCCCTCCTTAGCCTCACCAAACAAAAGCGGCAGCTCTTCCCTGGCGCGCACGCATGATCGTGCAAAACCTTCCAGTATCTCCTTGCGGCCTTCTTCCGTCTTGGCAAAATCCAGCAATTCGTTCGCCAGTTCTGCCAGGGAAGTGCAGATGAGCGTCACCACCGATGTATTGTTTACTTGCTCTTCTGCAGTGAGCACATCCTGCATCAAAAATTCCTGCCTGTTCACCTGGGCAAAATTCCCAAACAACTGTGAGTTCATCAACTCCAGAGCATTCAGCCGTTCCTCATCCAGATCAATGTCCATTCGCCTCAGTCTCTCCACCAGGGCAGGAATGCGCGTGCTTCCAAACTCCAGCCCAAAAGTACGGGAGGCAGTCTCTTCCAGCTGATGCGCCTCATCCATCACCACATGTTCATAGGCGGGGAGAAAGCCTGCATTTGGCTCATTTCTCCGTATAGCCAGGTCACTTAAAAAAAGAGCGTGGTTCACCACAACCAGTTGGCTCTCCTGTGCCAGATTGCGTGCCTGATAGTAAAAGCACCTGTTGTAATAAGGGCAGTCGGCAGCAGGGCAGCTATCCTGCGTACTGGCAAGGTCTGACCACGAAGAATAGGCTATGGGCAGATCAGCAACATCTCCGCTGCATGAATCCTGCATGCTCCAGCGTTCTATCTGCTTCAGGGCAGGATCGGTAGAGAGAAACAGATCGTTTTTCGCATTGTGCAGCGCCAAAAGGCAAAGGTAGTTGGCTCTGCCTTTAAGAAGGCTCACTTTCACCCGGTTTTTTGCATAGGGCACAACCTGCATTGCCAGGGGGATGTCTTTGCGAACCAGCTGCTCCTGCAAGCCCAGGGTGTAGGTACTTACCACGGTTACTTTGCCGGCCAGTGCTGCGCGCACAGCGGGTATCAGATAGGCAAGTGATTTTCCAACCCCTGTACCTGCCTCGGCCAGACAGATTTTTCCTTCACGCATCGACTGTTCTATAGCGCAGGCAACATCCACCTGCTCTTGTCTTGGCTCATATCCAGTCAAGCTGCGCGACAGCGCTCCATCCGGTCCAAACAGCTGCTCCAGTTCCTGCTGCCAGTTTTTACCGGTACTCATTTTTATCTCGCTTATTCACTGCAGGATTTTTCTTTCTTTCTGGTGAAAATTTGGCCAACTTCCTTTTCAGGAGACCGTTTATGCCTACACGTCAGCTTTTCTTTTGCTTCCTAATCACATTACTGTGCAGCAAACACTGTTTTTCGCAAACGATTACAGGAAATCCTTTGCAGGGCCTTTCTCAGCTCAAACCCTATGAAACCGAACGAGTGGCCTCAACCGACCCAAACTGGCAGCATGGCAATGGCGACTCCCGTTTTATAGCACCAGGAGCAACTCTCACCCTGGCGCAGCTGAATGGCCCAGGAAAAATAGTTCACTTCTGGAACACAGTAGCAGACAACGAGACCTACTGGCCCGAGCTTCTGGTACTGCGCATTTACTGGGATGGCGAAAAAAATCCCTCGGTTCAATGCCCCCTGGGCGACTTTTTTGGCGTCGGCTTTGGCCGCTCGGTTCCTTTTACCTCTCTTCCCGTGCGTGTCACCTCAGATGGGCGCGGGCGCAACTGCTACTGGCCAATGCCTTTCCGCAAATCTGCACTGATCACCATTACCAATGAGGGCACTGAGCCGGTGAATGCATTTTATTATTACCTTGATTGGCAAAAATGGAGACACCTCCCGCGAACAACCGCGTATTTTCATGCCGTTTACCGCCAGGAATTTCCCTGCACATCAGGCAAAAACTACCAGATTGCCAACATACAAGGCAGCGGCCACTATGTGGGCACAGTGCTCTCCTGCTGGCAGCGTTCTCCCGGATGGTGGGGAGAAGGCAACGACTGGTTCACCATAGATGGAGAAAGCGAACCCCGTCTGAAGGGCACCGGCACAGAAGACTATTTTTGCGACGGCTGGGGCCTGAGACAGCAGTCTGGCCCATTCTACGGCGCTCCGCTGGTACAGCCGGATGCAGCAGGCAGCATTACCTCGGCATATCGCTGGCACATACCCGACCCGGTAGTGTTTCACAAATCGCTTCGCGTGGAGATACAGCACATGGGAGTGGTATGGAACGCAGACGGCAGCTTTAAGTCAGGTTTTGGCGAGCGTTCAGACGACTACTCTTCTGTGGCATTCTGGTATCAGCAAGGCCCGCACCGGCCTGACCCTGTTTTGCCTTATGGCTACGCCCGCCTTCCCCTGGACATTCGCAGCACGGCTGCAGGAAGTACGCTGCTGCCAGCTGCAAAGGCTAGCCAAGGCAGTGTAACAGCGCAAAATCTGGGCTTTACTGCAGGAGCGCAGCTCTGGTGGCAGCCCGGCAATGGCAATCAAAAACTCACCATGCCTGTGCAGATAACTAAATCTGGTTTATACGATCTTACCCTCTTCTGCACCTATGCTCACGACTACGGCATTTACGCCATTGCCCTGGATGGAAAACAGCTGGGCGCTCCCGCAGACTTCTATGCACAGAGCATTGCTATTCATCGCGTTACCCGCATGAATCTTTCTCTCACAGCGGGCACTCACCAGCTGGAGTTCACAGGCAGGGGGCACAACCCGGTATCTATTGGCTACATGTTTGGTCTGGATGGCATTTTATTCACTCCGGAAGAGAATCCAACTCCTCAGCCCTGACAGACGTCTCTCTGCCGAAAAACAGGGGCAGCTGTTCTCTAACCGGCTTCCCCTGTTGTGAGGGTCGCTTGCAGTAATTTCGTGATGCTTTGCCCGGTGCATTGCGCACCCTGTGGCAGCTGCGGCAGCGCGCTTCATAACTCTCTTCAGCCCCAATCAGAATGATTGGCTCATTCCATGAGGCAGGCCGCCCGTCTACCAGACGCTGGGTGCGGCTTGCCTCCCTGCCGCAGACCTTGCATATGGCATGCAGCTTAACCACATTGTCTGCAAGCGCAAGCAGCCTGGGCATAAAAGAAAAAGGCATTCCCCTAAAATCCTGGTCCAAACCGGCGGCAATCACCTCTTTTCCGGCATCCGCCATACTGCACAGCAGGTCTACAATCCCATCCTCAAAAAACTGTACCTCTTCAATTCCCACCACATCTATGTCTGGCAGCAGCGTATTCTGCAGCGTCTCTATGCCTGAAACGGCATAAGCCAGAAAACTTGCCCCATCATGTGTGCGTATCACCGTGGTATCGCAGCGGGTTTCCAGCGCGCTTTTGAATACCTGCACACTCTTGCGCGCGTGCATTGCCCGTCTCACCAGTCGAATTAGCTCTTCGGTTTTGCCAGAAAACATGCTGCCGCATATCACGGTAAGCGAGCCTGTTTTCTTCATGCGCTCTCTTCCTCATCTGGCTGCAAGTGATGTTTCAGCCAAAGTACAAACAGTACTGCCGCTGCAGCAGTGATGAGGGCATCTGCACCATGAAACCATACTTTCAGCTCGCGAATATGCCCCTGCACCAGCACACCAAGCCAGGCAAGTGCGTAGCACCAGGGAAGCGAACCTACAAAGGAGAGCAGTAGAAACCTGGGAAAATTCATGTTTGCTATCCCTGCCGGCAGCGAGATAAAAGTGCGTACTACGGGCAGCAGTCTGGCAAGAAAAACAGTGGCTTCTCCGCGGCGCTGAAACCAGATTTCCGACCGCTCTACATCTTTTTTGCGCAGCAGTATGTAGCGGCCATACTTGTAGATAAACTCTCTTCCCCCTTTTGCCCCCACCCACCAGGCCAGTGCAGAACCGAGCAGACACCCCAGTGCGCCCGACCAGGCCACCAGATGAAGATTGAGAGGCGCTGTGCCATGTGCAGAAGCAATAGATACAACAGTGATGGCTCCGGCAAATGGCATAATCACCTCGCTTGGCAGCGGGATGCAGGCACTTTCAAGCGTCATAAGCAGCACAATCCCCGGATATCCGCCAAACCTGATCACGTGTTCTATCCAGGCGCTTAATGCGGAAAGCAAATGGTTCAAAAAAGTCTATTCCTTCCGTTCAGGTTTGCGAATCTGTAAAATCGCCTGCTTCCGAAACCGCATACAGCAAAGGGTCATCTGCAGCAGGCGCTTTGAAAGTATCTTGATGCGTAGGATGTGAAAGCGCGCAGGCATACACCTTCATCACTTTTTCAAGCATGGCGTCTGGAGTAAATTTTCGGGCATTTCGACGTGCATTCTGCCTCATCTGCACTGCAAGCTCAGGCTGCTGCAGTATGCGCAGCACGGCGGCGGAGTATTGTGGAATATCACCGCAGGGAACTCTGAAACCATCTTCGCCATGCTGCACGGTCTCCGGTGCTCCGCCGGCATCCATCACCACGCAGGGCGTACCTGCAGCACGTGCCTCCCCTATCACCAGCCCCTGGGTTTCTGAAGGCGAGGGAAAACAGAATACATCGGCAGAGGCGTACAGGCTGTCGAGTTCTGTACGCGGCTGTGCGCCCAGAAACAGAACAGACTCATTCAACCCAAGTGCATAGGCGCGCGCATGCAAGTCTTCTTCTTCTGCACCGCAGCCGGCCAGAGCCAGCCGAGCTTCTGGCATTGCATTTCTAACGCCTGCAAATGCCTCCAGCAGCCAGTCCACATGTTTTTCCCGCACTAGCCTGCCAGCATAAAGCAGCAGCGGCGTATTATCCTCCAGTCCTATGCGGCGCCGTGCAAGGCTTCGTGCAGATGCGCTCACCGTTTCTCGCGACGGGGTTGGAATGCCTGAGGGAATCACTTCGATGGGCTGCTCTACCCCCAGCTTGCGAAGCTCGCGTGATGCAACAACAGATGGGCAGATAATCTGGCTGCAGCGGTTGTAGTACCAGGGCAGATATTTCTCAATGAGCAGCTGCGTAGCATTCTCAGGCAGCAAAGGCATGTAGTGACTGTAACGGCTGTAGAGGGTGTGAAAAGTGGTCACCAGGGGCAGACGGTGCTGTCCTGCCAGCCTGGCGCCCGTAAGTCCCAGCACAAACGGGGTATGGGTATGCACCACATTCAAACGCAAATCTGCAAAGTGAGAGGCAAGAGCAATCCGTGGGAAAAATGGGTACGCCAGCGGGTAATCGCGATTAAACACACTCACAAATGAGGGGAACCTAAGTACATTGGCTTCGGACTGCTGTTGTTGCTGATGTGCCGGTGCAAACACGAACACATGATGTTTTCGCGCTCGCAATGCGCTTACCAGCGTGAGCAGCGAGGTAGTGACGCCATTCTGCACGGGATGAAAGCTTTCGCTGAACATGCCAACGCGCAGGCAGTTTCTATAAACTGCCGAGTCTTCTGCTGCCGTTTCCCGGTTTGTTCTGGCTTTGCTGCTCCGCATAAACTATCCTTCATCCGCCTGCTGTTTTTCCAGAAACTCCATCACATCCGCCAGCCGAAAGCGCCGCTGGCGTGTTTCCCTTCCAGCTGCCTCTTCGTCGTTGGTGCGTACAGATCGCACAGGTTCTTTGCGATATGCTTTCAGAATGCCGCGGTTGTTGTAGCGGCGCACAGTAGCAGCGCACACATTCAGCAGGCGTGCTGTTTCTTCAAGGGTAAGCACAGGGTTAATGAGCCGATCTATGAGGGCAGCGCGGCTTTGCAGCGCCTCTGCAATCGCCGGCGAGCTGCTCGTTATGCCTTCTACCTCTGGCAGTGCAAGCAGCTGCATCATTCTGGCCGCCATCTCTGCATAGGCTGTGCCGGCGCCGGGCACATGCACAGCTTTTTCCTCTTCCTGTCTCGGCTGCGTTTCTCTCAGATGAGAAGGAAGGTATGTGCCTATGTCTGGAATGGCGGTATTGAGTATAGGCACAGCAAACATGCTTGCCCGCTCTGGCCCCAGCCCGCCGGATGCAGCAGGAAAGATTGAGACAGACCCTTGCTTTTCTTCACCAGAAAGCATAGAGTCAGGCAAATGCATAATGATTGTGCTGGAAGCCCCTACTATTCCATTTTGCACCTGTATGCTTTCTTCTGCAGCAAGAGGCAACTGCTCCCCTGCCTCAGTTTCCGGGGCTTCTACAAACTGCGATTCCAGGTATTTTTGCCAGTCTTCCAGTCGCAAGTTAAATCCCTTTCCAATTCAAGCCTGTCAGAGTATCAGCATAGCATCGCCAAAACTGAAAAAACGGTAGCCTTGCTTTACTGCATCATTGTAGGCATCCAGTATAAGTTCTCTTCCTGCCAGTGCGCTTACCAGCATGAGCAGCGTAGAACAGGGCAAATGAAAATTGGTAAGCAGGGCATCTACCGCTCGAAAAGCGTAACCTGGTGTAATAAACAAACGGGTTACGCCATAAAAGGGAGCGGTGCGCATACCTGCAGAGGCGGTTTGGGCTGCGCTTTCCAGGGTGCGTACGCTGGTAGTGCCCACTGCCACAACCCGCCCGGCAGCGCTATTGATTTTATCGGCGGTTTCACTGCTCAGTTCTGCCCATTCGCCATGCATTTCATGCTCTGCCACCCTGCCAGCACGCACAGGGCGAAAGGTATCGGTAGAAACATGCAGGGTTACTTTCACCTGCTCCACTCCCTCTTGTTCAAGCTGCTTCAGCATCGCCTCGGTAAAATGCAGCCCTGCAGTCGGGGCAGCTGCCGAACCTGGCCGGCACCCGTACACAGTTTGGTAGCGCTCTTCTTCCTCGGCAGAGAGTGACTGATGAATATAGGGCGGCAGGGGGATTTCTCCCCAGTGTTCCACGCGCTGCAGCGCTTCAGGCGACTCGAATTCTATTTCCCTGCTGCCATCCTTCAGTACACCGCACACCGTCACTATTTCCTGCCTGTCTTCTGGCCCAAGCAGCGTCAGTCTGGTTCCCAGGCGCATCGGTCTGCCCGGCCGCACAATGCATTCCCTGCTGGCAGCCCCCGTGCACCGGGTAAGCAGTACCTCGGCAGGCAGTCCATTGGGCCGAAGCGCCTGCAGCCGCCGGGCAGACACGCGGGTATCATTGAGAACCAGCAAGTCTGAGCTGTGCAGATACGACGGCAGATCGGTGAAGCTGCCATGCTCCCAAGACCCCTTTTCACGGTTCACCACCATCAATCGCGAGTTTCCCCTGGGAAGCGGAAATTGCGCTATGAGATGAGGTGGAAGGTGGTATTCAAAATCTGTGGTAAGCATGTCGGGCACTGCATATTCTCCTTATTGTATTGTAACCAAGTATAGAGAAACATGTCAATGCCAAAACGCGACGGGGATAGCTGTTTTGTACAGGAATACTTGTATGCACTTTTCAAGCTTCTCTTGTCTGCCACTCAGCGGCGACTCTCATTGCCGCACAAAAGCAGGGGCCTCAAAACTTCTGACTTGTGAAAATTCATCAAATCAAACGTGGTATCCTTTCATGCCAGTACAATTGATAGCAGTCGGCCTGACTGGCTGACAGCTGCAAGCCAGACAGCAGAAATAGCTGGCATTTTTACGAAAGCACACAAGCTCTTGGGGGGCGCATTTGAACGAAATAAGGCTACAATTTGATTTTGCAGATACTGAAGGCATGCTCAGGACTACAGTGTTCACGAAACCCCTGAATGTAATAAAGACTCGCAGCGCCTGCGAGGTCAGGAATGCATTTATCGAGGCAGACTGCGCCGTTGCTGCAGGGTACTACGTAGCAGGATATGTAGCATATGAAGCTGCTGCCGAGCTTGATGATGCGCTTGCCGCGAACAATGAAACTGAAACAGATTTGGTATGGCTGGGTATCTTCAGACACTCGGATAGCGTGCATGGCGCCAGTCATGTTCAAGAAATTTCACTCTCACCGTGGAAACCCGACACGCTCGCCAACGACTACTGTGAGATGGTCCGCGCTATTCGCGAAGCAATTGCCCGCGGAGAAACCTACCAGGTAAACCTCACAACACGGTTACGTTCACAATACACCGGCAGCCCGGCAGCATTTTACAAGCGAATTGCAGAGGCATGCGAAGCACGGTACTGCGCTCTATTGGAAAAAGGTGATCTTGTGATCACATCATTTTCTCCAGAGTTGTTCTTCCAAATCAACCAGGATCGAATAGTGGTGAGGCCAATGAAAGGCACCGCCGCACGCGGCCGAACATCCAGCGAAGATGAATTGTCAGCAAATGCCCTGCACGCGTCGGTCAAGGATCGTGCAGAAAACGTCATGATTGTTGACCTCATGCGCAATGACCTCGGCCGCATATGCCTCCCCGGAACAATAAGCGTCCCAAAGCTTTTTACCGTAGAGCCATACCCCACCATTTGGCAGTTAACAAGCGAAATCAGGGCGCAGCTTAAACCATTGGTGAAATTGAAAGATGTTTTCGAGGCGCTGTTCCCCTGTGGCTCAATCACTGGGGCGCCAAAAATTGCTGCAATGCGCAAAATTGCTCAGTTGGAGAAATCTCCGAGAGGCATATACTGTGGTGCCATAGGCTTCGCCACGCCAAATGGTGAAGCAACGTTCAATGTAGCCATAAGGACTGCCGTATTTAACCAGCAGAAAGGCACTGCGGTTTTCGGGTCGGGTGGAGGAATCACTTGGGACTCAGCGCCACACGCTGAATACGCCGAGATGCTTGCCAAAGCGCTGGTGATACAAACTCATTCCTGGGAAATGGCGCTGCTGGAGTCGATGCTGCTGATAGATGGAGAAATTCCGCTTGTTGCTCAGCACATCAACCGAGTATTCCGATCGGCAGCGTTTTTCGGTGTGAAACCAGACCGCACATCCCTCATTGATAAGCTTGCCTGCCTTGCGGTTCAACACTCTGCGGGCAAATGGAAGGTGCGAGCAACAGTGAGTCTTACAGGCGCGATCTCAGCAGAGGCTGTCCCGGTGCTGCCCTATCCACGGGTACCGCTGAGAGCCGTTCTATCCAGCCAGAAAGTTAGCTCTACAGATTTCAGGCTGTACCATAAAACAACAGACAGAAGCATCTACACATCACAAAGCCGGCTTTACCCAGGCTACGATGAAATTCTGATGCAAAATGAGCGCGATGAACTCACCGAGTTTTTGAATGGCAATCTTGTGCTGGAGAGTAAAGGCAAACTGTTTACCCCGCCTGTACAATGCGGACTGCTGCCAGGCATCCAGCGCGAGCAGTTGATCACATCGGGTGATGTAGCCGAACGCTTTCTCTACTCACACCACCTGCGTACTGCCACACGGCTGTGGTTTGTTAACAGCGTACGCGGAATGGTTCCAGTTGAGGTTGACATTATCTGCTAACCGCTCATTCCAACGCACTGCAAGCTGACAGGCAGGGGGAAGTACACAATACCACGTAGTATATTGCCAATTGACTGCCATTTGTATTTATTTCAAAATGTATTGCACTTTTGAAGGATTTTAAATTGTTTTGCACAAATTAGTTAACAGTGCTAGCCGACAGTTTCGGGAATTATGTCAATGGCCGCTGATGAGAATTACAGTAGAACTCGGCTATCTTTGCACCAGAACAGACAATGCTGTATCGAAGTAGGAACTACGCAACTATCTGATACGCAGATACTGTTGAATTGTTATAACACTGCAGTGTGGGAGAAAAATTTGTTTGGATTGTGTGGTGGATGCAATGAAGATTACCAAATACAAACCTTAAGCGAAAGGAGGATGTAGTGGAGATTGAATGGCATGTGACAGGCAATCCATGGCATGACTGGGGCCTAGTTGAGCTGTACAATATCATGAGTGAACCTGAAGTGCGCGACATTGCAACACTCACCTTGCCTTCGCCTATGGGTTTTACCATGAGAAGCAATGCCGGGGTTGAAGAACTTTCTCGGGTTTTGACACGCGTACTTACCAGTGCCAGAAGGTGGAACGACCTGCACCCACGCTTTCCTGAAGGGCGTGTGATATCCCGCTGTCAGCCGCAAGTAGTAGACGGCCGCAGAAAGCCAGGGGAGGAATACGAGGAAAAGGTGAGCCTGCAGGAGTGGCAGAGTGCAGGATTGAATGGAAAGCCGCCATCTGCTGTTCGAAACCGATGCCAGCGGCTAGTCAATGTGCCCATTACCACGCGTGATGTCGAAAACCTCCTCAATCCAGATGGCAGTAATTCAATCTACACAGTGGTAAAAGCTGCTCTGTCTCAAGGTGAAATGCTCAAGATGACACAAAGGTACAACCCTATGGTGGCAAAACACCATAGCAACATTACAGTGCGCGGGCCAGGTGGATCCAATGGTGCGATTGAATCACCTGCTGGTCAGGTGCTGGCATCTCTTTGTGCAAGCCTCAGCCCGGATAAACCGTTTGCAAAAAATAATGATGCTACGGTCATTTTACTGCCAGTCAGTCTGCCCTTTGATTTGGCGGTGAGATTCCGCGATTTTCTCCGCAGTACGCTGGTTCATCCAGATGACGTGAATGGTGAAATGTATCGAAATATTCCCCTCCGTGTAGATGGGGACGCAGCGGAACTGCTGGCGTTGCTGCATGCCATGGTGACATCGATGGCAGAACACAGCACAGACCTTATAACGATGGATGAGGTTCGCACCATTCGACGATGGATAGCGATTCATATTACCATTAGCGAAAATGTAATTGTTGGTGCGATTCATGCCATGCAAACTGGCCAGGTATTGCTTGAGTTACTGGAGCCGATTAGATTTGAAAACATACAAACTTCCAAAGAAGAAACCGAACAGCCTCTAGTCTCGTTTATGCAGGATGTATTCTGCCAGATAAGACTGGAAAACCACCCCTGGCAAGAGCGTGTTGCAAGTGCAATGCTGATTGCAGATTCGAATTTGCAGGAGGCATGGCGAGGGCTAACCAATTGTGCATTTGAACTTGGCAAATCTGTTTCACAGGCTGGCAAAACAAATAGAAGAGCAGCCAGACTGCTTTCATTGTTCTATTTCCATTTCGCAGGGAGGTTAACTACCATGACACCAGAGCAGCTGTTGAGCTGCAAGAAGATTGGAGAATTAGTAGGCAGCGCTTTTCACCGGGATGTAACACTGCTCTCACGACTTCACAATGCCACCAGCCCTACCGAGCTGCGTTCCATACTTGAGCTTGTAGCATTCCGCCTGTTTAAAGCCAGCAACGGACCGGATAGAACTCAACTTTGGCACCTAAGCGCTGGTGAGTATGAGGAACTGTTACAAATTACCCATACCCCCAACTGGCAGGCTGCAGCGCAAACAATAAGTGCATTTGCAAGCCTGAAAGCATTCAACATCAACCTGGGTGAGGAGAATAAAAACTGATGGAAGCACTCTGCGTCTCAATTGTCTGGCTGAGCAAAACAGACCTTAGCAACATGAACAGCGGTGAAGGCGGCGGGGGAAATGTTGTAGAACTAAAAACATACCGCGCGGGCAGGCGGCCCTATATGAGCGGTCAATCGGTACGACACGCACTGCGGGAGGCCATAGAGCGAGCCAACCCAGGCTGTTTTACTTCCACACCCGAAGCGCCTTCCTGCGATATTGCCAACGACTGGCTGTGCGATCTTTTCGGGTTTCTTAGCCCCAAAAAGGGGGAGGGAAGCAACCGGCGCTGGTCGCCCATAAAGTGCACCCCCGCGCTGGGACAGCGGGACTGTGAGATAGTAAGCGACCTACTGCTGCGAATGAGCGACCTGGAGAAAAGCGATGACAATGCTGCACGCGATCAACGCCTCGCATATGTACAGCTTACTGAAAACATATATCGCATTGGCCTAAGCATAGATGTATTCAACATAGGCCGACGGCTGGTGGTGGAAGGCGACAGCAAAACAAAGACAATTACTCGCAGAGCATTCGAGGAACTCATCGACGCAAATGAGCGCACTAGGCGTGTTAAAGCTGTCATTGAGGCAGTAGGTAGAATGGGTGATTTTGCAAAGCAGGCGCGTAATGCAACCAGTATGGCTCCAGATATTTTTCTGGGTGCAGTGTCTCCTGTTTATACTCAGCGAGGACTGCGTGCGCTGGAACTGGATGATAACGGCGATGTAGACGTGAACGCACTGGCAGCTATCGTTGCAGATTTGCAGGAGGTGGGTGCATATGTCATTTTGGGTCACACTCCCGGTGTAGTTGGCAACGATGCTGCCCTGCTGGAGGTCTGCAGCAACACCGGCGTTGAGGTGGGTTATCCTGCCGCTATGCTCAGGAAGCTTGCAGAGAAGGTACAGTAAGATGGGCCAAGAAGTCTGCCTCGGCCTGCGGTTAATACCACCTTTCTGGTGCAGCTTTCGCGACCCTGTTGGTAGCAACGTTCACAGAACTTTCCCTTTGCCGCCTCCTGCCACCTTATTTGGGTTGGTGGGCGCGGCTCTCGGGCTTACCCAGCATGACTACTCGCGCAGAGATGAAATGCGTTTTACTGCCGCCATAGAGTCGTCGGGCGAAATGGTGGAGAGCTACAGTAAATGGATGAAATTTGCGGAGAAGGCGAAAAATAGCAATCAGACTGCCGCCTGGCTGGCCATGCGCGAGCGTGGTCTTCTTACTGCCGATGTTAGCCAGTGGATATCCACCACTCTCATAAGACAGAAGCTGGTGCAGCCTGTATTCATTGTTGGCATTCTGTGCAATGAGTCGGTGGCAGTGGAAATTCAGCAAGCGTTTGCCCGGCCGTTTTTCCCGTTGTGCCTGGGTGAAAGCGATGACCCTGTGGATGTGGAGGTAATCGGCATGGAAGTACCAGTCAGCGCAAATGGCCCTGCTACCGGACTGGTAGACGGTGTTAGTGCAGGTGGTGTATTGGCCAATATGCCAACACGCTTTTCACAGGGCAGGCGAGGCAAGTGGGAGGCAACCCGCTGGCTGGTCACCGTACCAGATACCACCTCTGGCATAGAGATTCGCGTGCCAAACATGGTCACCTGTCATGGCCATACATGGCATTTTGAACCCCCGCCTGCAATCTGAACAAATGGTTTGCCCAATCGCAAAATATGTCGACGCATCGGTATGCCAAACAATTTTTCTGTTGGCAGCAATCAGGAGTGCGAATATTGACAAGCATTCTCGCAAAGACAAACCCGCCACAGCAGTTGGAGGATCACCTGTTGGCTGTTAAGTCGGAAATTACCGCTTTGCTGACGCCCGCCAGACTGGGCGCTTTCTTAAGGCTGGGTATACCTTCAGATGAAGTAATCGAGCTGTGCCAAAGTGCTGCATGGCTGCATGACTATGGCAAGGCGACAAAGGAATGGCAAAATGCTGCCTGCAGCGGCCGCCGTCTTCCACAACATTCCATGACGGGGTTTTATGCGGCGCTCCTGCATTACGGCGAAATAGATTCATTACCGTGGCAGCACGCTGCGGTATGTGCTGCGGTTCTGGCCCACCACCACCAGTTGCACGACCATTCATTTGCGCGTGATAATCACAGCCAGAAAGTAACCCCGTTGTTTACAGAATGGAAGAGACTCAATGATATATGCGGCTGGAGTATTCGTGCCGAAATAAAGCCTGGAAGTTCACTCTCAGAAAGCCGCCTAAGTGGGCTTGTGAACGAATTCAAGGTGTATGTACGGAATCGGACGAGAGAGAAAGACAACAGCCGATTCCATGCTCTATACTGCCTCATTCTTTCTCTACTTGTAACTGCCGATCACCAAGCATCTGCAAAGCACAGCGGTAAAGCTGTGTTGGATTTCGGTTTACTCACGCCACCAACCAACCATTATGAGGCAACCGAATTTCAATTGGAAGTATGCAAGCATCCTGCCAGGCATCTTTGTGCTATAGCCGCTTGTGGGGCCGGCAAGACATCTGCTGCGCTCAACCGTGCCGCAGAATATGCTGAACAACAGCAGATAGACAGATTGATATTCTGTTTACCATCACGTTTTACATCCAATTCAATACTGCGTGATCTTACCGATCCACATCAATACGGATACGACCAGTCCAATGTCGCACTCATTCACGGCGAAGCGCTCACTGTCCTGAGGCAGAGGGCAGATGACAATCAAGACAGCGTAGAGCAGTTTTCCATTACAGAAGAAGATGCTCTTGCAAGATGGGGGATAAGATATGAGCACCCGATAACCGTTAGTACAATAGATCACCTGCTGATGAGTTTGTATCATGGTTACAAATTTAGCGACAGGGCTTACGGTAATATTCTCTCATCGCTTGTTGTTTTGGATGAACTGCATTCTTACGAAACCACCACCATGAATGCCATTTTGGATGGGCTGGCCATTTTGAAACAGGTTGGCGTGCCTACCTTGATCATGTCTGCAACCCTGCCTGCCAGCAGAAGAAACTTCTTCAAAATAAGTGAAGACCATATTGTAAAAGAACAGAAGATTATTTTTCAGCCTTGTATTTTCAAAATGTTCAAAACGCCGCTTACTCTGGGTAAGAGCCATAATATCCAGGTCGCTGACGAGGTGAATGAATTCCTCACAGCATTAGGCAAACGCAAAATTGCAGTTTATGTGAATCAGGTAGAACGAGCCAAAGCACTTGCAAACGCAGCACAAAAAGTGCTGCCACATCTCAGAATTTTTTGTTACCACAGCGAACTTGCAGGCGTAGATCGTGCAAAACTGGAAATAGAGGTGGTAAATGCGTTTCGAACCAACCAGCCAGTTGTTCTAGTGGCAACCCAGGCCGCAGAACTGAGCCTGGATATCTCCGCAGACTATATGATTACCGAACTGGCGCCGGCAGACGTGCTTGTACAGCGCGCAGGACGCCTTAATCGACGTGCCACTACCCCCGCACTTTCAACTGGTGAAGATGCAGTCTGCTGGGTGGCCCCAACAGGCGATCTTTTTTCTGAAGACACTGCACACACTCTGCCATATACCGATTTATCAGTTCTGAGGCGCACGTGGCAGTCAGCACCATGGGACAGGGTATTTAATTTCAAACTTGCAGAAGAGTGGTGTGAAACTGCACTGAGTGAGGGCATAGAACCCAAGCAATCGGGCATTCGAGCAGCACATGATGAAGATACTGTTTTCGGCAACCAGCCCATCGATAACTATAACGGCGAAGAGAGCAGCGGCAATGTTGTTATACGCGATAATGCTGATTACATCTATCCAGTACTGCCTCTTTGTTATTACTCCTGCATAAGGCTACACCCTGAAAAATACACTGTGAAAGACCTCGCACAATTTACAATTGGTCTGAGAAGATGGCGGTACTACTGGCTTCATAAAAATGGGTTCATTGAAGAGAATGTTGTACGCCTTAAAAACGTTGAGGCTTTTCACGTGAGATGCGTAATGGGAGTTACCTATAACGCTGAAAAAACCGGATTTGATTTTAGTGCGGTAAATGTTGATACTGAACTGGAGCAGCATGGTGGGGACGGTATGTTTGCCTAGTAATTAAACAGGCTGATGTTAGGTAGGTTATGGTGATTGAAAACTGCAGGAAACAGCAGTTTCAGGAGGCTCAAATTATGCTGGCAAATCAGTTGCGAGAATTGGGTATAGGCGGACTGGATGTGAACTACTATGTATTATGCCAACGCAAACTATGGTGGTATAGCCATGGACTGAACCAGGAGCATGGCGAAGGTGCAGTTGGCCAGGAAAACATTGCCATTGGTCGTCTAGTTCAGGATGAGAGTTACACAGGCGAAGAGTACAAGGATATTATGATCGATGGGGTTATTCGCATTGATTTTAAAAATGATGGTATTGTGCATGAAGTAAAGAAGAGCAAAGGGGGCGCAAATGCCAGCCGATATCAGCTGCTTTACTATCTCTATTACCTGAAACAGGTCAAGGGCATCACGACAACGGGGATTATAGATTATCCATTGTTGCGAAAGCGCGAGGAAATCGTACTGGATGAACAAAAAGAACGTGATATTGTAGATATTCTTGAGGGTATCGTAGCAGTTCGCAGCAGTGATGTTCCTCCAGTTGTTGAGCAGCCCATGGGGTTATGCGCAAAGTGTGCCTACCAGGAACTCTGCTGGGGGTAGTTTTCTTACTTCTTTTCAGCTGAGGCACATCAATGGGTCTGTGCCAGGGTACTAAGTATTGAAAGATTATCTTGCCCACTGCACACTCATTGCACAAGAGGCAGGATATTAAACTACAGTATGCACGGCAAATTTGACCAGGCGAAGTGATAAGTATGCTCTAAAATTTATCATTTTCGTTCTCATGCGGAGGTTCATACTCGTGAAAAATTATTATGTTCTTTCCAATGGGCGTGTAAAAAGAGAGAATAACTCGCTGGTTGTTGAGAATAGTGACGGCGGAAAAAAGCCCATACCTGTAGAAGATGTGGATAGCCTGTACGTGTACGGCGAGGTTGATCTCAACACTCGGCTTCTCAATTTTCTCACCACCAGGCAAATACCCCTGCATATCTTCAACTATTATGGGTACTACGCCGGAAGCTACTATCCTAGAGAGTACCTTCATTCAGGCTACATGCTGGTGCAGCAGGTAGAGCATTATAGCAACAGCAACCTGCGAATGATACTCGCAAAGGAACTCGTTCGCGCTGCTGCACACTCAATGCAGCGCAACCTCGCCTATTACGCAAACCGCAAGGAAGGCTCAATTGAAATGGACGATAATGACGCCGAACCTGGCGGTGAGATTAGCCAGGATGCTCCTGTCACCGCCCTGCCGCCGACGGATGAGTATGAGGAAGAAGTAATAGACGCAGCCATGACTGCACCAGCAGACACTGCGAATGAGGCTGAACAGGACTTCTTTCTGAGCTATGTAAAATTTGATGATCAGCCGCAGAGCCTGCGACTGCTTCAGTCTTCAATCAGCTGGCTGGCAGCCGATATTGATGGCAAATCAAATATATATGACCTCATGGGCATCGAGGGTAAAATGCGTGAGCAGTATTATCAGGCGTGGCGCCACATATTGCGAGAAGGCTGGGCGTTTGAGCGCCGGGTACGGCGTCCGCCAGATAACGAGGTGAACGCCCTCATCTCATTTGGCAACTCAGTAATCTACACATCATGCTTAAGTGAAATCTACCGTACTCAGCTGGCACCGACTATATCGTACCTGCATGAACCGGGTGTCAGAAGGTTTTCCCTGGCGCTGGATCTTTCAGAGATATTTAAGCCGTTGCTTGTAGACCGGGCTATATTCAGGTTGATCAACACAGGGCAGTTAACTGCAAAACACTTCGACAGCTCTATGGAAGGCTGTTTTCTTACCGATGCCGGCAAACGTATCTACCTGCAGGCGCTTGAAGAGCGTCTGTCGGCCACCATCAGACATCGGCGCCTTGGGAGACACGTTTCCTATCGTCACCTCATCAGGCTGGAATGCTACAAACTGATACGTCATTTCACGCGGGTAGAGGAATACAGGGCATTCAGAGCATGGTGGTAGCCTGGAACTACATGTATAGTGTGCCGCACTCAAGGAGAATGGCATGTATGTTATTCTTGTATATGATGTAAATGAAAAGCGCGTTGGCAAAATATGCAAATACCTCAAGCGCTATTTGCCCAGAGTGCAAAACTCTGTGTTTGAAGGTGATTTGTCAGATTCGAAACTGGCAGCTATGAAAAAGGGATTGGGCAAGTTCATTGATACTGAAGAAGACTGCGTGCTGCTATGGGTTATGCGTGACGCAGCATTGGTAGACCGGCAAATAGTGGGCAGTGAGAAATTGCCTGTCAGCAATTTTATCTAGAAACCACTTGCCGTTTACCTCAGTCCGGTACACACAATATATACAGTTCTATCAAAAAAAGGCAGCCTGCCCGTGAATGCAAAAAATGCACTGCGAACAGGCTGCCCCATGCTATACAGCTACAGCGTGCGCACTGCCTGCACAATATGCTCTGCATCCAGCCCGGCGCTGGCGAGCATCTCTTCCGGTTTGCCAGAGCCTGGAATATGGCGGACAGCCAGGCGGGTGAGAGCCGGCGCCGGTCGCCCGGCAAACACCTCAAGCACTGCATCTGCCAGCCCGCCTTCCGGCCAGTGGTCTTCCACAGTGATCAGATGCCCGCACTCATTCGCAGCCTTTTCAACCGTAGCCGCATCCACCGGCTTTACAGAGTAGAGGTCAATCACTCGCACATGAATACCCTCTGCTGCCAGTGTATCTGCCGCCTTGAGTGCCTCATGCAGGGTAATGCCTGCAGCAAAAATCGCAGCCTTGTCTGAAGCGGAAGAGCGAAGCGTCTTGCTGCCGCCAATCGGAAAACTCTCATTCTCATCGTACAGCACAGGAGTTTTTTCGCGGGTGGTGCGCAGGTAGTTGATGCCTTTTCGGGTTGCCATCTGAGCCACCAAATGCACCGTGGTGGTTGCGCAGGAGGGGTACAGCACCACGCTGCCATGCACGGCACGCATCATTGCCAGGTCTTCCAGCGCCATTTGCGAAGGGCCGTCTTCTCCAATAGAAACGCCTGCATGCGAGCCTGCAAGGTTCAGGTTGGCGCGTGATATGGCCGCCATGCGAATCTGGTCGTAAGCGCGTGAGAAAAAGGCGGCGAAAGTAGAAGCGAAAGGCACCTTGCCGCGCACCTGCATTCCCACTGCAGTGCTTACCAGCTGCTGCTCTGCTATGTACACCTCAGTGAAGCGGTCTGGGTAGACTTTCTTGAATTTCTCGGCAAAAGTAGAGTTGCTCACCTCGCCGTCCATCACAACCACCTCAGGCTTGGCGGCACCCAGGCTAACCAGCGCATCGCCGTACGCCTCGCGGGTAGATGCCTTGCTCCCCCTGGCGTACTGAGGCGGCTGGAAGGTAGAATGCCCGGAGACGCCTGCAGCAGCGCTGCGTGCCTTCAGAGTGTTTACTTTTATGTTGCAGGCAGGGTTGCCCAATTCTGCCAGCGCGCGTTCTGCATCTGCAGCAGGCAGCGCCTTGCCGTGCCATCCGTCATGGTTGGCCAGAAACGAAACCCCAGCCCCCTTCTCGGTTTTGGCAACAATCATCACCGGTTTGTCAGATGCCTCCGCCTCTTTGTAGGCAGCGGCCACAGCCTCTACGTCCAGCCCATTTATCTCAATGGCATGCCATCCAAAAGCACGTGCGCGAGCCGCGTAAATCTCTCCATGCCACTCAAGCATTGTTGGCCCGCGCTGTCCCAGGCGGTTCATGTCTATAATGGCAACCAGGTTATTCAGCTCATAGTGGCCGCCAAGCTCCATCGCCTCATAATTGCTGCCCTCGGCCATTTCGCTGTCGCCCAGCAGCACCCAAACCTTCAGCGGCAGTTTATCCAGTTTGGCGCTCAGCGCTATACCTACGCCGGCAGGAAGCCCCTGGCCCAGAGAGCCGGTTGCCAGGTCTACATAAGGCAGGCCATTGGGCAGCGGCACCGGATGCCCTTCAATGGGACTGCCCATTTTGCGAAGACTAAGCAGCTGCTCATCTGTTAGCACCCCCGCTGCCTTGAACATCGAGTAGAGCAGTGGTGCTGCATGCCCTTTGCTGAAAATCAGCCTGTCGTTTGCATTGTTGTGAGGGTCTGCAAAGTCATAGTGCAGATACTCGGCAAGCAGCACTGCCATCAGGTCTGCTGCCGACATACTGGAAGTTGGGTGGCCAGAACCTGCTGCAGTAGTGCACCGTATACTGTCTGCCCGAAGCTGAGTAGCCAGCTCTTTCCAGACCTGAGTGTTAGATGTCATTGGTAACATACTCCTTCATGTATTGACCGGCAGGCTCAGCCATGCCGTTTCTCTGCTGTCGTAAACTCACACCAGTTATTTTACCGGTTCCAGGCGGGCAATCGAAAGCAGCAGCTTTTTAATGCCTACATTGGGAAAAGCAATCTCTGCCGCAGCACTGTCTCCTTCACCCGACACTTTCACCACCACCCCCACGCCAAACTGACTGTGCCGCACCTTCTGACCAATGCGCAAATCTGAACCGCCCTCACGCCGATGCCGCTCAGCAGGCGAAACAGGCGCTTCTTCCCACAACCGCTTTGGCGGAGAAGAGGAGGCAAACAGTGCGTCGTCAGAACGGGAACGACTTGCGCGAGGCGCCGGGCGATTGTGAAACAGGTGCAGCGGTATGTCTTCCAAAAATCGGGAGGGAGGGTTGAAAGAAACGCCGTAGAAAGAAGAGCGCCGAAGTGCATGGCTCAAAAGCACCTCACGCTGTGCGCGGGTAATGCCAACATAGCAAAGCCTGCGTTCCTCTTCCAGCTCTTTGTCACTGGTAAGCGACCGGGCATGCGGAAATACCTGCTCTTCCATTCCTACCAGAAACACCACCCCAAACTCCAGTCCCTTTGCCGAATGCAAAGTCATCAAGGTTACTGCGTTGGCCCCCGCTTCCAGACTGTCTATGTCTGAAACCAGCGAAACGCGTTCGAGAAAACCTGTTACAGACGGGTTTTCATCTTCATTCCAGTATTCTTCTGCTGCTATCAGCAATTCTTTCAGGTTCTCCAGCCTTCCTTGCGCTTCCAGTGTGTTTTCAGCCTGCAGAGCAGCCAGGTACCCGCTCTTCTCCAGAATAAGCAGCAATAGTACCGACACAGGCAGCTTTTCGCGTTCCTGCTGCAATGCCTGCAAAAGCTCTGCAAACATCTGCAGTTTCTTACGCGTGCGTGAAGCAATAGAATGCATTTCGCCGCACTGCAGCAAAATATCCCACAAACTCGCTTCCGATACCACCATCTCTTCATCCAGAGCCTTCAGGCTGGTAGCGCCAATGCCGCGCGCCGGCACATTCAGAATGCGTTTCATGCTTACACTATCGCGAGGGTTTTGTATCACTCGCAGATAGGCAATTGCATCTTTTATCTCTTTGCGGTCATAAAAACGCGTGCCGCCTGCAATGCGGTGAGGAATGTTCCACGCGCGCAGCATATCTTCCAGCACGCGAGACTGGGCATTGGTACGGTAGAGAATGGCAAAATCATGCCAGCTGTATCCGCCGCCTCGCACTCGCTCCAGCACAGTGCGCGCCACCCACTCGGCCTCGGTTTTTTCGTTCTCTGCTTCGTATAGCTGCAAGGGGATGCCGACACCGTTTTCCGTCCAGAGATGCTTCTCCTTGCGCCCACGGTTTTGGCTCACTACCGCGTGCGCCGCATCCAGTATGGTTTGGGTAGACCGGTAATTCTGCTCCAGCTTCAGCACCAGTGCTTCAGGGTAGTCTGTTTCAAAACGCAGAATAATCCCCACATCTGCTCCGCGCCAGCCGTACACCGACTGGTCGTCATCTCCCACAACAAAAAGGTTTCTGTGCTTTTGCGCAAGCAGGCTGACAATCTGGTACTGAGCCATATTCACATCCTGATATTCATCAACCAGAATGTAGCGAAACCGCTGCTGCAGCGTTTCTCTCACCTGCTCATTCTTCTGCAAAAGCAGAACTGTTTCAGACAGTAAATCGTCAAAATCGAGGGCATTGCTGTTGCGCAGCATCTGCTGGTACAGCGGGTATACCTTTCCGCACATATCTTCAAAAAAGCCGTGAAAATATTCATGCCACATATTGGGCAGTATCATTTTCTCTTTTGCACGGCTAATGTGAGACAGAATAGAGCGAGGGGTAAACTTGCTTTCGTCCAGTTCGAGCCGTTTCAGGCATTCACGCACCAGCAGAATCTGGTCTGTATCATCGTACACCACAAAATTGCGGTCCAAGCCATGTTCCAGCGCAAACTCACGCAGCAGCCGGGCACAAATAGAGTGAAAGGTACCGAGGCGAACCCTGCGCGCTGTAGATTCTCCCGTCAGCTTTTCAAGCCTCTCGCGCATTTCACTGGCCGCCTTGTTGGTAAAAGTAACTGCCAGAATTTGATAGGGCGGTACCTGGCAGGCTTCTATCAGATACGCAGCACGATAGGTAAGCACCCTGGTTTTGCCGCTTCCCGCGCCTGCAAAAAGCAGAAGAGGTCCTTCTGTAGCACGTACTGCCTCGCGCTGCACCGAATTCAGACTCTCCAGCAGAGGCTGCAATGTCTGCGGCATTTCCAACGGGCGCTCACCTTGATTCATGCTCCATTTCTCCAGAGAAAATCAGGATACCCAATTATACCGCTTCTTTCTGTGCAGAGCCTCTCTGCCTCACCCAAAACAAATTCTTGACATTCTCATCGGGTTTCTGTAGAATATCCATGCAGCATATGCAAAATAACCGACTGCCAGCAAACAGCAAAACGCCTGCAGTACACTAAAATACCACTCTGCAACACTTACTGCACCGCACGCAAAAAAGGAGTATGAAATGTCTTTCGCATCCGATTTCAAAGCGTTTATCAACAAGGGGAATGTTGTCGATCTTGCAGTAGCGGTAGTGATCGGCGGCGCTTTCGGCAAAATTGTTACCTCTTTTGTAAACGACATCATTATGCCGCCCATAGGGCTGCTGCTGGGCAAGGTAGACTTCAGCCAGCTTTACATCGCTCTCAACGGCACACACTACGACACTCTGGATGCTGCAAAAAAGGCAGGTGCCCCCATACTAAGTTACGGCGTGTTCATCAACACCATCATCAATTTCATCATCGTGGCTCTGGCAGTCTTTATGGTGGTGCGTGCGGTATCAAAACTGCAGAAAGCACCCGCCCCTGCCGATCCAACTACCAAAGAGTGCCCGTTCTGCATCAGCAGCATTCCGCTTGCTGCAACCCGCTGCCCCAGCTGCACATCACAGCTCAACGCCTAACAGGGCATGGAAGCAGAACACGGCTCTCTGAAGGCTTTTGAAGAAGAAGCAAAACAGCTGGATGCAGACACTTTGTCTGCATCCAGCAGAAGCCATTTCTACCTGCCTGAAAACCGCGTCTACCTGGATGGCAACTCACTCGGTCTGCTCTCACGCGAGGCCGAGGCTTCGCTGATTGAGGCATTGCAGGCATGGAAGCAGCATCAGGTGCTGGGCTGGACAGAGGGCAAAGCGCCCTGGTTTTTTCTGGCCGAAAACCTGGGCACCGCCCTAGCGCGGATAATGGGGGCACAACCGGAAGAAGTGGTGGCAGCAAACTCTACTACAGTAAACCTGCACCAGCTGCTTGCAACCCTGTATAACCCAAAGCTGCCGGCAAAAAACATTCTCTGCGATGCATCTGCCTTCCCTTCAGACATCTACGCTCTGCAAAGCAGCCTGCATTTGCGGGGAGCAAATGCACAGCATCTGCAAATGATCCATCCGGGTGCAGATGGTTTGCTGCATGAAGAGGAGATTGCCGCCAGAATGGATTCCTCTGTGCAGCTTGTGCTGCTGCCCTCTGTTGTGTACACCACCGGCCAGCTGCTCGATATGAAACGGCTTGCACAGCATGCCGCCCGGCATTCTATACTCATTGGCTTCGACTGCTCGCACTCCGCGGGAGTAGTGGAACATCAGCTGCATGACTGGGGAGTAGATTTCGCTTTCTGGTGTACCTACAAATACCTCAACGGCGGACCAGGGGCATCTGCAGCACTCTTCCTGCACAACAAACACCACGGGGTTTTGCCCGGCATGGCAGGCTGGTTCAGCTCAGAAAAAACACGCCAGTTTGATATGGCTCACACACTCGCCCCTGCTGCCGGGGCCGGCGCTCTGCAGATCGGCACCCCCAACATTCTCAGCATGGCCCCGCTCTCTGGGGCGCTTTCGCTTATAGAGCAGGCAGGCATAGGGGCAATACGCGCCAGGTCGCTGGCTCTCACAGATTATCTTATCCGCATGGCGCATACTGTTTTGGCGCCTTACGATGTGGCTGTAGCAACCCCGCTGCAGCAGGAACGAAGGGGCGGGCATGTGGCCCTGCGGCATCCGCAGGCACGGCAGCTTTGCCTGCTGCTGCGCGAACAGGGCATTCTGCCCGACCACCGCCCGCCCGACATCATACGCCTCGCTCCTGCGCCTCTGTACAACTCTTTTCACGACTGCTTTACCGCTCTGCAGAAACTGCACGCTCTGTTGGCAAGCGGCGCCATAACCGGCTGCACCTCTGCAGCGCTGATACCATGAGCCAACTGTAATGCCCATTTACGATATCACACAGCCCATAGAGGCAAGCCTCGCAGAGTGGCCCGGAGACACGCCTTTTCTGCTGAACCGCATGCTCAAAATAGAGGAGGGAAGCAGCGTCAACCTCGGCTCTGTTTCCATGAGCCTGCACACAGGCACGCACGCAGATGCCCCCCGCCACTTCACGCAAACGGGCGCTGCCATTGAGCAGGTGCCCCTGGAAGTTTACTGCGGGCAAGCCCTGGTGGTAGAAGTGACAGGGGTAGAAACCATTTCGATACCACACCTGCAGGAGCAAATAGACCACTGGGCGCCCAGGCTGATCATAAAAACATCGGCATGGCTCAACCGCACCGTTTTTCCAGCCGGCATCCCAGTGCTGCAGCAAGATGTGCCACAGTATCTCAAGCAAAAGGGAGTCTGCCTGCTTGGGGTGGACGTGCCTTCGGTTGATTCATTGGAAAGCAGAGAGCTGCCGATACACCATGCCCTGCATCAAAACGGCATTGCCATACTTGAATCGCTGCAGCTGCAGGGCATAGAGCCGGGCAGATACGAACTGATTGCCCTGCCGCTTCCCTTTGCAGGGGCAGATGCCTCGCCGGTTCGGGCTATTCTGCGCCGCTGAGTGCAAGCAGCGGCCTCAGGTAGCGGCCAGTACAGCTTTCCGGCACTGCCGCAATATGCTCGGGGGTACCCTCCGCCACCACCTGTCCGCCGCCATATCCGCCCTCCGGCCCCATATCTACAATCCAGTCGGCTGTTTTTATCACGTCCAGATTGTGTTCTATCACCAGCACAGTATTTCCGCTCTGCACAAGCCGGTTCAGTACGCCGATCAGCTTCTCTACATCTGCAAAATGCAGGCCGGTAGTAGGCTCATCCAGAATATAAAGCGTGCGCCCCGTCGCTCTTTTAGATAGCTCAGCCGCCAGCTTGATGCGCTGCGCCTCTCCCCCCGAAAGAGTGGTGGCTGCCTGGCCCATGCGCACATATCCCAGCCCCACATCATGCAGCGTCTGAAGCCTTCGGGCTATCTGCGGCATGGCCCCAAAAAACTCCAGCGCCTCCGAAACAGTCATCTCCAGCACATCTGCAATGTTCTTGCCCTTGAAGCGTATCTCCAGAGTTTCCCTGTTGTACCGCTTCCCGTGGCATACCTCGCAGGGTACGTACACATCGGGCAAAAACTGCATTTCTATCTTCAAAATGCCATCACCCTGGCAGTTTTCGCACCGCCCTCCCTTTACGTTGAAAGAAAAGCGTCCGGGCATATACCCCCTGGCACGGGCATCCTGTGTTTTTGAAAACAGGTCGCGTATCATGTCAAACGTACCGGTATAGGTAGCCGGATTGGAACGGGGCGTACGGCCTATTGGCGACTGGTCTATGTCAATCACCTTGTCTATGTGCTCCATTCCTCTGATCTGGCTGTGTTTTCCCCAGGGAGCATGCGACCCGTGCAGGTGATTGAGCAGGCGCGGATACAGCGTTTCCTGAATGAGTGTAGATTTGCCCGACCCCGAAACCCCAGTCACCGCGATGAACAGCCCCAGCGGAAAGGCAACGGTTACATTCTGCAAATTGTGTTCCGAAGCGCCCTCCAGCACCAGCATTCTCTCGCCCGGTGTACGGCGCACCGGGGGCACGGCAATCTTTTGCCGGCCGCTCAGGTAGCTGCCGGTGATGCTCTCCAGGTTTTGCGCCACCTCAGCGGGCATTCCTTCCGCCACTACATAGCCGCCATGCTCCCCTGCCCCCGGCCCTATGTCTATCAGCCAGTCGGCGGCTTCCATAGTTTCCTGGTCATGTTCCACCACCAGGATGGTATTTCCCAGATCGCGCAGATGCAGCAGGGTTTGTATCAGCCGGCTGTTGTCGCGCTGATGCAGGCCAATAGAAGGTTCGTCAAGTATGTACAACACCCCCATCAGCCCCGAACCAATCTGGGTAGCCAGGCGAATGCGCTGCGCCTCTCCACCAGCCAGGGTGCGTGCAGAACGGTTGAGGGTAAGGTATCCCAGCCCTACATCCACCAGAAACCCCACCCTTGCCCGAATCTCTTTCACAATCTGCCTTGCAATCAGCATCTGCCTCTCGTTCAATTTGATCTGTGCAAAAAACAGAGCCAGGTCGGCCAGCGGCATTTCGCATACATCAGATATATTCATGCCATCAATCAGCACGCAAAGCGCTTCTGTTTTCAGGCGCTTGCCCTTGCACGCGGGGCATGGCTTTTCGCTCTGATACTGCTCCATCTCTTCGCGCATAACTTCCGAAGAGGTTTCGGTAAGCCGGCGTGCCAGTATGTGAACCACCCCCTGAAACTCAGAGTCGAAGCGGCGAACGCGCCCCCACTTGTTATGAAATTCTACCGTGACATTCCCCTTCACGCCAAAAAACAGGGCATCCCACTGAGTTTTTGTCAATTCCTGCAGCGGAGTCTGCAAGGTAAACTCCATGCGCTTTGCCAGCGCCTCCAGCAGGCTGCGCAGATGGTCATACAGCCTGGGCGCGCCCGAGGTCTTTGGCACAAAAGGCCGCAGCGCCCCCTCTTCAATGCTCAAACTCTTGTCGGGGGCAATGAGGTTCGGGTCAAACTCTTTCATACTGCCCAGGCCGTGGCATTCGGGGCATGCCCCATAGGGAGAGTTGAACGAAAAAAGGCGAGGTTCTATCTCGTCAAACGAAAAGCCGGTTTCCTGAGATGCAAAGTTTTCGGTAAACAAAATGTCTTCCGTCTGCTCGTTGCCCGCCATTTGCACGCTCGCTACAGCGCTTCCCCTGCCTCGTTTCAACGCCTGTTCAAGCGAATCCGCAACGCGCGATCTTATGCCCTCGCGCATAATCAGCCTGTCTATTACGATCTCAATAGTGTGCTGCTTGTAGCGCTCAAGAACAGGAATCTCTTCGCTCAGGTCGTACATTGAGCCATCTATCCGGGCGCGTACAAACCCCTCTTTCAAAATTTCATCCAATTCCTTGCGGTACTCACCCTTGCGTCCCTTCACCAGCGGGGCAAGTATCTGTACTCTCGCACCTTCAGGCAGGGTAAGCACACGGTCTACCATTTCGTCCACAGTCTGTTTTGTCAGCGGCTCTCCCGTAACAGGGTCATGCGGCACGCCGGCACGGGCAAACAGCAGGCGCAGATAATCGTACACCTCGGTTACAGTGCCCACAGTAGACCTGGGGTTTTTGCTGGTAGATTTCTGATCTATCGAAACGGCAGGGCTGAGGCCGTCAATCTGATCTACATCAGGTTTATCGTGCAGGCCAAGAAACTGACGTGCGTACGAAGAAAGACTCTCTACATACCGCCGCTGACCTTCTGCATAAAGCGTATCAAAAGCAAGAGAAGATTTGCCCGAACCGCTCAGCCCCGTGATCACCACTAGCCGGTCACGCGGGATATCCAGAGAGATATTCTTCAGATTGTTCTGCCGCGCACCTCGTATGCGAATCAGGTTCCTGGCATCTGTTTCCCTGGTCATTATCACTGCCTCTGAAGTACTCTGTTCATTCCTGGCGCCGCCTCTCTCTGCAGCACCGACGACTGTTCCCTCTGGTTGAATCATGTTGTTTTTCCCATGACAAGATTTATATAGACATCATTCTATCACATTTTTATGCATAAACAACAAATATCTAAAACTAAAGAACTTTTCGAAATGATGTGCGTCTTTCAGGTATGCTTACGCTTGTATTATTGCACTTACACACATTTTAAACTCTGGAGTTTGTTATGCTCATCATTTCCGGGCCGGGCAGAAGCGGTACCAGCGTACTGGCCGTATTCTGCAAGGAAATGGGGTTCGATCCGGGAGGTACCTGGTACGACCCTACCGATGCTGGAATGGAATATCCTCTGGTAGCCCGCATCAACGATTCTATCATCAACACTATTCGGCGCACGGGTTCTTATGCAGAAGCATTGGAAATGCACGGAGAGGTAATGCGCACACTGCCGCTCAAAGTAGTAAAAGACCCCCGCTTCACCTACCATACCGGCGTGCTGCGCGCATGGGCTGAGACCAGAACCGATCTTTCCTATCTGCTTACCTACCGTCACCCTGAACACAGCGTTGCCTCAAGGCGGCGCCACTTCAAGGCGCTGGGCGGTGAGATGGAAAAAAACCGGGACGGCAACAAGGTGCGTCAGGAATTTGCCGACACTCTCGAAACCCTGATGGAATTGGATGTCCCCCACCGCCTGCTGCTTTTTCCCCACTTTCTCAGCCGGTACCCGCAGGTCTGGGAGGCATTCACCACCCTCGGGCTGCCCATCGACCGTGAGCAGGGCGCAGCCAAATGGGCGCAGCTGGTAAACCCCGACAAGGTGCACTTTCAGCCTCCTCAGGGACTGGCGCAGGAACCCGAAAAGACGAAAAAGTTTCGCATATGGCCCATTGCCTAGCTCCCAGATATGCGGGCGGCAGGCAAAAGCGATGCGCGCATGGCATCCAGCAGGGTTTCTGCTTCCACTATTTTCAGCCCGGTCACCCGCTCCGGTTTTTTGCCGGAGCGCCGGGGTATTACTGCCTGTGTAAAGCCCATGCGCACTGCCTCGTTCAAACGTTTTTCCAAATGCCCCACGGCGCGCAGTTCACCAGACAAACCCACTTCCCCAGTGAGCAGGGTAGACGGCTCTATTGCCTGCTCGCGAAAACTTGAAACCACGCTCAGCGCAACCCCCAAATCGGCCGCCGGTTCTGCTATGCGCATTCCGCCCACTACATTCACAAACACATCCTGCTCTGCAAGCTTCAGCCCAAGCCTTTTCTCCAGCACAGCAAGCAGCATGTTCACGCGGTTGGGGTCCATGCCATTCACCACCCGTCTGGGGCTGGCGAGATGCGAGCGTGACGAAAGCCCCTGCACTTCCACCAGCAGAGCGCGCGAGCCTTCCATCAGCGCGGTGACGGCAGAGCCGTTTCCCTCTCGCGGCCTACCTGCCAGCAGCGCAGCCGAGGGGTTTTCCACCACAGTCAGGCCATGCTCCCCCATTTCAAAAATGGCCAGTTCATCGGTAGAGCCAAACCGGTTTTTTACTGCTCGCAAAATACGGTAGGAATGCTGCCTGTCTCCCTCAAAAGTCAGCACAGCATCTACCAAATGCTCCAGCACCCTCGGCCCGGCCAGGCTGCCTTCTTTGGTAACATGCCCAATCAGGGCAACCGGCACACCGCTTTCTTTGGCAAACCTTGCCAGCTGTGCTGCACAGCCCCTCACCTGGCTCACAGAGCCTGGGGCCGATTCGAGTTCAGGGTCATACAGGGTTTGAATGCTGTCTATAATCACCAGCGAGGGCTGCATGTGCTGCATGTGCTGCAATGCTGCGCTTACATCGGTTTCCGCCCCTACCAGAAACCGGCTCGCCCCTGCCCCCAGCCGGTTGGCACGCAGTGCAACCTGATGCGCGCTTTCCTCACCCGAAAGGTAAAGCACAGTAGCTGGTTCTTCCTGCTGCACTGCAATGCTGTATGCCGCCTGTGTAAGCAGGGTAGATTTTCCTATGCCGGGGTCGCCGCCTATCAGCAGTATAGAGCCGCTCACAATGCCCCCGCCAAGCACTCTGTCAAATTCGACTATGCCTGTGCTTCTGCGAGGCATTTCCTCGCCCGCCACTTCAGTAATGGCCCGCGGAACGGCCGAGGCAGCAACAATTGACTTGCCAGCCGGCGAGTTTCTGCGAGCGGAGGGGGGTTTTTCCCGTGCAGTCACTTCTTCCTGCAAAGTGTCCCATGCCTCGCATTCGGGGCATTTTCCCATCCACTGCGGAGATTCGTGCCCACACTCAGAGCAGATATACCGACGCTGCAGGCGCGCCATGCTCAGTTTTCTTCCTTGTCTTTGTTCACAATCTTGCGCGCCTCTATCCGTACAGGAGTGCCCTCCAAAGGGTAGGATTCGCGCAGCTGGTTTTCAAGATACCTTTTGTAGGAAAAGTGCAGCATGTTGTTGTCGTTGCAGAAAAGCAGAATGGTGGGCGGCTGCACGCTGGGCATCACCGCGTAGTACACCTTGAAGGTGCGCCCGTGGTCATTCAGCGGTCTTCTTTCTACCGCCTCGCGCATAATGCGGTTCAGTTCGCCGGTAGGAATGCGGTGCGAGTGATTCTGGGTGGCATGTATTGCCGTTTCCAGGGTGTAGGCCACCCCGTACCGTTCATGTGCAGAGACAAAGACCAGCGGTGCATAATGCAAAAACGGGCATTCGTTTCTAAAATGCTCGGTAAACTTTTCAATTTTTGCCCGGTCTGGTCTTCTTCTGCCATTTGCAGGCAGAATGCCAGGGTCTACCAGGTCCCATTTATTCACGACAATGATGCATGCCCTGCCTGCATCATGTGCAAAACCTGCCACTCTCTTGTCGCCGTCGCACACCCCTGCACTGGCATCCAGCACCACCACCCCCACATTGCTCCGTTCCAGCGCGGCGCGGGCGCGCATCGCCATATAGTACTCCACCGTGCCCTGTATCTTTATATTGCGGCGTATACCGGCGGTATCCAGCAGCACCAGCTTCTCGTTTTCATACTCAAACAGAGTATCAATGGTATCTCTGGTGGTGCCCGGCAGCGGGCTTACTATCACGCGTTCCTCACCCAGTATGGCGTTCAGCAGAGAAGATTTGCCCACATTGGGCCTCCCCACAATCGCCAGGCGAATAGCTCCCTCCTCTTCCTCCTCTTCCTGGGTCCATTCCGGCAGGTGATCAATCACATCATCCAGCAGGTCGGCTACCCCATGCCCGTGCGCGGCAGATATAGTGTGCAGGTTATTCAGCCCCATTGCATAAAACTCCGAGGCATTCAGCTGCAGCTTAGGGTTGTCTGTTTTATTCACCGCCAGCAGCACCGGACGTTCGGAGGTACGCAGTATGTCTGCCAGTTCCAGGTCGGTAGAGGTCATGCCGTCTGCTGCATCCGCAACAAAAACAATCACATCGGCTTCGCTCATGGCCAGTTCCGCCTGCGCTTTCACCTGCAGCGTAAGCGGGTCGGTTTCATTAAGAATCAGCCCCCCCGTGTCGATGGCCACAAATTCGCGCCCTCGCCATTCAACGGGGTGATACAGCCTGTCGCGGGTAATGCCAGGCAAATCTTCCACAATGGCTACCCGCCGTCCGATGATTCGATTGAACAGGGTGGATTTTCCAACATTTGGCCTGCCCACCACGGCCACAATAGGTCGAGACATGATACCTTCTCCCGGTCTGCATTTCTACAATCACAGTTTTCGGGCACATTATACCACTCCCGGCCTTTTTCCCTTTCTGTTCCGCCCTCTGCAGCAGGCGGCGCTGTAGGCACAGCATCTCCTGCGCCTGCACGGCGCCAACGGCTCAGGAAAGCAGGCTCTGCCTGATCATGTTGAGAGCCGTCAGCACAGACCGGGTTCTTACCACGCTGCGCGAACCTGTAAACAGTCCTTTTTCCACTCTGCAGCTGCTGCTGTCGGCCAGCGCTATATAGACCAGACCCACTGGCTTCTCTGCTGTGCCGCCGTCCGGCCCGGCAATGCCTGTAATGCCTATGCCGTAATCGGCGCTGAAGCGCAGTCGTGCGCCCTGAGCCATGGCCGCTGCCGTTTCCCTGCTCACCGCCCCATGTTCCTGCAGCAGTGCAGCAGGCACATCTGCAAAGTCTGTCTTTGCCTGGTTGCTGTAGGCCACAATCCCTCCAAGAAACAGGGCAGAGCTGCCTGGCACATCGGTGATACGCTGGGCCAGCATTCCGCCGGTGCAGCTTTCCACCACTGCAACCGTTCGCTGTTTCTGTTTCAGCAGGGCCGCTACCGCCTGTTCCAGCGTAACATCATCGTGTGCATACACCGCGTTTCCAAGCCGTTCGCACACCAGTGCAGCGCGCTCTTCCACCATTTTCTCGGCCTCTTCAGGGGTTTCTGCGCGAGCAGTTACCCGCAAATGCACTTCGCCTACTTTGGCGTAGGGCGCTACAGTGGGGTTGGCAGAAAGCATCAAGTCACGCACACGCTCTTCCGCCATGCTTTCCCCTATGCCAATCACCCTCAGCACACGTGAACGAATTGTGCCCGAGTTGCCTGTTTTTTCTCGCAGGTACGGGGCCACGCAGTTGTCTGTCATCGGAATGAATTCATTGGGCGGGCCGGGCAGGGCAATGCCGATTTTGCCATCTTTTTCAAACAGCAGACCCGGTGCAGTGCCGTTTGGGTTGGGCAGCGCCCTGCCGTGCGTTGGCACAAGCGCCTGCCGCAGGTTGCTCTGAGTCATCACCGCCCCGCGTTCAGCAAAAAAACGGCGCAGGTTCTCTGCTATCTCCTCATCCTGCACCAGGGTGTCATGAAAAGCAGCTGCAAGCCCGTCGCGGGTAATATCATCCATGGTTGGCCCCAGCCCGCCAATGGTGATCACCAGGTCGTTTTGCTGCAGCGCCGCCGATAGCGCATCCACCAGCCGCTCCATATTGTCGCCCACTGTGGTGCGCCGGTACACGGCAATGCCCATGTATGAAAGCATTTTTGCCATATATGCAGCATTGGTATCTACAATCTGCCCCAGCAGCAGTTCTGTTCCCACCGACACAATTTCCGCTCTCAAAGGTTTCCTCCCGCCCTCATCTGTTTTTAAAAAAATGCAGTCTCCAGTGCGTAATCATCACTGCCCTGCCCCCCGGCTGCAAGGTGATCATCGGCCCCATCAGTTCCATCTCCATGTAGTTCAGCGGGTCGGGGCTTGAGTACACTTCCAGCGTACAGCCGCCATCCGGGTATCTCCCTGCTCCATTCACGCTGTGCCAGAGAGAGAGCGTAGTTTCGTGCCTGCCTGCGTACTTCACCTGCAAAAGCGAATGGGCAGCATAGATGCCTATCTTCCAGTTGCTTTTTGTATTACGACGCAGCATCAGTTTTGCATGCCGAACAGTTGCCAGCGGCGGGTTTTTTGCATAGAAACTGAAATAGCCCCGTGCAAACTTGGCAGGCGGCGACAGCGGTGCAATTACCAGCAGGGGGCTATTTGCCTGAAACACCTCCCATATGCCCCAGTGTACAGGGGCGCCTGAAATATTGGTCATGGTGTTGCGCAGTGTTACTGCGCCTGTAACGGGGTTCATGCTGATCAGGCGTTCAAAGCGTATGCCGCTTTTCGGGCTGGGCTGCCCTGTAGCCAGCAGTTCATGCTGCGCAGTGACCTTCACCTTCAGCGGTGCGCTGTCGAGCAAGGGGTCTGGCGGCCAGTTCCATACCGACTGCGGCGACGGCCACAGTTTGTCGCCGCCAAAGTTGGGCCAGTTCGCTGCAGCATCTACGGGCGCGGGTCTGCCCAGCATGGCCGGATTGTTCCAGAGAGTATTGGGGCCGTTCGCCTCGCCGTAATACATAATGCGCCCTATGCTGGGAACCAGCACCAGGTTCACAGTACCATTGGTGAGCAAATATGAGTTTGGCCAGCCCTTGTAGGTCACTTCTTTCACGGTTACGTTGGCATAGCAGCTGTGAGTGAACAAGAACAGGCTGCACATCGTCAAAAAAAGAGAACGCATTTGGTATGCTCCAGCAAAGTGTTGAACATGCTTTCCACAATGGGAAGAATTTCTCCTGCAAGGCGTTTTTATCGGTACGAGAACAAGGCTGAACAAGAGTTTTTTAAGCAGATGGTTTTTGGCAGTCACATTCTCTTTCTCGTTACGTATCGCTAATCAGTACACAGCATACTCCATGAAATGGAGGAGAATCGCAGTGACATTGCAGAACAGATTGCAGAGTATCTCTGCAGAAAAAACTGATATAAGCGCTGAGTCGCCCGATCGATCGGAGATTGCAGGTTTTCTGTTGCAGCAGTTCGGCGCACGCGCCGTTGCATTTCTCTGCCGCCCGCGCACTCTGCCTGATGGAAAAGTGGTTCCCTCACGCATCTCCAGCAGCGATGCCTATGCTGCTCTTGAGGAGGCGTGTTTCAAAATGGCGCGAGTTGCGCTGCGTTCCCTGCAAAACAATTCGGCCTTGCAAATGGTTCCTCTTCACACTGCCGTTACGCACATTTTTCCAGACCCGGCCGCCTACCTTGCCCGGGCAGTGCGATCGGTAATCAGCGACGCAGGCAGAACAGAAAGACGCGAGCCGGCCGCAGTCTCGCTCGACCAGATGATTGGCGCCGAGCGTTCGCTCTCTCTCAAGGATATGCTCACCGACCCGGAAGAAGAGCGCAGACCCGAAGAGGCTCTGGTGCTGAAAACCGAGAAACAGCGCTTTAGAAATGCTCTTGCCCAGGCGTTTGAACGGCTCAGCCCAAACTACCGCGACGCACTGCTGAGCGATATGGAGCGCGAAACCGCCAGGGAAGAGGGCGGCGCCGTTGCTGCTGAAACCGACCGTGAAAGACAAACGGTATGCAGGGCGCGAACCTCGCTGGCAAAGCTGCTGGCAGAAGAGTGCGGCCCCGACAATTCGTATGTGCTGATGCTGCAGAAAAAACAGGCCCCCAGGCCAGCAAAACACGCAACGCCAGACTGGAATGCAGAACGGCAGAATGCGCTTTTTGAGCGCCTGAAACACATGCCCGCCGCAATCTCTGCAGATGATGCGCCCGAAGCCGCTGTAAACGAACTCAATACTGCTCTGGCAGCGCCTGCTCCCTCGCCTGCCATGAGAAGCGCAGTGCGCGTACTCGATACCTACACCCTGCATGACCGCCCTCGTTCTGAAAACCCCGAGGCAGACATGCTGTACGAACAGGCGCGCAGCCAGAGAGCAGCCTCCAGGCTGGAAAAAGCCATCGAACTTTACTCTGCAGCATTTGCCGCAGACAACTCGTTCTGGGCGGCGCGCAACGAGGCAGGGGTGCTGCTGATACAAACGGGGCATCTGCGGGAGGCTCTTCTTACCCTCATGCCTATTGTACAAAGCACAAATTCTGGAGAAGAACGCTATATTGCTGCAACAAATATCGCTGATATTTATCTAACATGGTATGATTCAGGCAGAAACCGCGAACACAACATAGAGCGAGCTGCGCACTTCGCGAAACTGGCAATGCAGCGCCCCACCCCCATGCGGGCAGTCAACCTGATTCTTGCTTATGTGAAAGACCGCTACTATGTAGAAGCAGAAGAGCTTTTGCTTCAGCTCATCGCTCACAATGCGCCCGCATGCAGCGCAGACAAGCTCATGCAGACGCTTGCCCGAATACGTGATGCAGAACTTATATCCTGGTGGAACTGGCTGGACAGTGAAACCAAAAAGGACGACGAATCGTGAAACTTTACTCCCTGATTAAATTTGCCGCTCTTACCCTTATCCTTTCTGCAATGGCCTATGCAGGATGGAAACCTGTTTCGCACAGCGCGCAGACGAGTATTGCACACCATACGCGCCTTGCAGACGGGGTGGAAACACACGGCAAGAAACCGGCGAAACCAGCCTAGGGCGCATCTGGCATTTTCTGCCGCAATGCATGCGCTGTAAGCGGCTTATTTCTTCTCTTCTTTAGCAGACCAGAGATTGCTGCTCTGGTCTGCCTCTGGTTATTTTCTCCTGTTACTTCGGCCAGAACTGGTCCCATGCTTCCCAAAAGGTATCTGCCACCGAATGCACCAGCCGCGGGCCTTTTACCTCTACGCCTTTTTTACCATACACTTCATTGGCCCTGTCTGGGGTTGCCAGCTCTACTTCAAAGGTAACAGGCCCGGCGAATCTGAGCGGGGCAGGATAGTTTTTGCTGGTTAGTGCCGCATACGCCCTGCCTTCTATCAAGGCGCAGGCATCGCTGGAGGGCATATGACGCGCACTGTACCGGCCCAAACCTTCCTTGACGGCTGCCCCTACGCACTCTTTACCAATCAGCGCCTGTACTTCCCGCACGGTAGCGGCATCACCCGATACAAACACGCACGGTACCGAAAAATCTCCTGCAATGGCGGCAATAATTCCAGATTCGCCCACCAGTGTTCCGTTGATGCGAGCGTTGTACCATGCCTGGTTGGAGACGGTGTGGCACAGAATGCCGTCCGGCGTGCCGGCCATGGCATGCGCGCCAACAAACAGAATGGCGTCGCACCCCCTGCGCAACGGCTCGACATACCGCGCCCAGGGGTAACCCAGCACATATTCCGCCCCGCTCTCCAGCAATTCGGGAATCAGGCTCTTGAACTGCCACGCCCCGCCCGCGCCGTGGCCGTCCACCACTACGATTTCCTCTGCGCCAGCGCGTTTGCATCCTCGCACCGCTGCGTTGATCTCGCGCGTGTACAGCCTTCTGCCCTCTTCATACAGCGGCGCGCCGCCATTCACCTGTTCCCACACCGATATGCCAGCAACGCCTTCCATATCGCACCAGATCATTACACGCATCGCTTTTTCCTCGTTTCCTGTAGCATAAGTACAGTGTACCCACTGGTGCGTTTTCCAGGCACCACTCCCCTGCAGGGGACTGGTGATAACATTGCAGATTTACATTTTATCCAAATTCTAGCATCATTATCTTCTTTGTAATAGACAAACTCAGCGGCTTCCATAGAGCATAGAAACAATGGTGCTTTGATTAGATATGCCTATGGTACCTATTTTTCTTAAGCTCATTCAATGAATCTACATTTCCCTGCTCTGCCGCCTTGAGGTACCAATTCACAGCCATTGCATCGTATGAAGCAATACCCGTTCCCATATGGCAGATCATTCCCATAAAGCACTGCGCACCGGCATCTCACTCACTGGCAAGCCCCCGCACATATTTAATAGAAATTATCTCCCTGCTCCATGAATTTAATCCGCCGCTCAATTGCCGCCACGCTTCCCTGTCCCGCTGCTCCAGCCAGGGCATGCGTATACAAGCCCGGTATCTGGGTGCTGCCGTAAATCTGCCAGGTCGCGGGCCATGCCTGCAGCCAGAATAACAGATGCAATGAGAAGCACAGGAAGCGTCATACAGCCCACAGAGGTGCGATTGTAGAGGCGGTTGTATGCAGCCCTGCGAGGGTTGGTGAGCCAGCCCAGGCCCCGTGGAGCTTTTAGACCCAGGTTATTACGCGCATACCGCTTCAGCGAGGTGCGTGCTGCAAGACGCTTTTTCAGGGAAGGTTTGCGAAAAACTGATCTGGACATGAAAGCCTCCTAATTACTACACGTTTTGAATAACAGGAAAGAACGCCTGCATGCCCGTTCAAACAAAGTGCATGCCAATACATTCAGTTTGTGCAATTAAAAGAGTCGGAAGCGCCAGTACCGGCGACCAGATGAAAGCAGTCCGTGCGTGTTAAAACCGGGCAGTAAATGATGCCCTCGGGCAGAATGGAGCTGAGGGGATTCGAACCCCTGACCTCTTCGATGCGAACGAAGCGCTCTCCCAACTGAGCCACAGCCCCATGTTCAGGGTAGTATACTGCCGACCAGCGGTAGTTGTCAAGAGAAAATTTGGCAGGAATGCAGCTTCACGCCAGCGGTATTATTATAAATATGCCGGCTAAACCATATTCATATCTCTGCCCAGCAGCAGCATTCATAAACTGAGAGATACATCAAAACTGCTGATTCCCCGCCACTTTTTCCTGCCCTGCCATCACTGAATCAGCATTCCAGTACCCAGACCGCTTTTATTCACTGGCATTCCATTCTTCAGAATCTGCCAGATAGCAATGCCTCTCCAATTGTTGCCTGACAAATGTGCATCATCAAACGGTGGGTAATTTGGTACGCTTTACAAAGCATCAAAACTTTTTATTCTCTAATAGTTCCAGCTGTATGCGTACCGTTTGCGTATACCCATGACGAACTCTGAACATCATAATAGTAGATATCTATGCTGTAGTGATAAGAGAAGCTTGTGATAGCCGCCCCATCTGAATCTTGTGGCAGACTTATTGTATCAGGAATATCTACAACATAATTCCAGCTTCCTGTTCCATCGCCAAGCACATCCGTCGTGATATATCCTGGAGAACCAGCATCTTCAGTCATTGGCCCGTTATATTCAGTACCATCTGAGTATTTAACCCAATCAATCACAATAGACAATTCTGCCATATATTTAGTACCAGCCTGCTAGTGGTAGCACTCAAAAGAAATTGGGGTGAATTCATCTAACCCAATCTTCGGTTTTTCATAAGATAGATTATAGGTTATTTGGATAAACGGTTGCTGAGCTTTCGCTGTGAGACAACTGCAGTTTAGACAACAGTACACAAACAGCATAAAAGAAATCCTAAACCATATTCTGGTATTTTCAGTCATAATGGATACACCTTTTAGAATATCGCTTTGAGAGCCTCTCTGGGAGTATTGATGTCAGATTTGTTTTTGCTCAAAGTAAATGGTTTAATTGAGTGATGTAGTAAATCATTTGATATGTAACACTATTTTCCTGAATAAAAAGTTGCAATAAACTCCAGCGCCGCCCATACAGGGTTGCAGGGTATAATGTAATCACTCGCAGGGAGAGGTGGCCGAGTGGTTGAAGGCACCTGTCTTGAAAACAGGCTGTCCGCAAGGGCACGCAGGTTCGAATCCTGTCCTCTCCGCCAGTTTCAACTATGTCTTCTTCATCGCAAGAGAACCAGGGCATTGTAGAGAAGGTGCAGCAGCTGTACGCACAGGGAGAGCTGGAAGAAGCGCTCGCACTGGCAGATGCAGAGTTGCAGCAAAACCCCGATTCTCATGCCGCATTGTTTGCTCGCAGTCTTGCGCTCACCTTTCTGCAGCGATACACAGCAGCGCTCATCACACTGCAAACCCTGCAGCAAACCGCCCCGGGTTACCCGCAGTCAGCATGGATGAGGGCCGGGCTTGTGCGCCTGCTCGAAGGAGAACTGCACCCCTCCCTGCCGGAAAACTACCGTGAGGCGCTGCAGCAGGAACCAGACAACCCCTGGATACGGCTAGAGTATGCAGACATTCTGAAAGCCGCGGGCAGTAGCGAACAGGCGCTGCAAGAATACCAGAAAGCCGCCCTGCTGCTTCCGCCGCCAGACCCTCTTGGCCTGGAAGCTCTCTTCAAGGCGGGCTGCACTGCCTTTGCACTTGGCAACACCGAAGCCGCAATAGAAGCGCTGAGGCAGCTTCTGGCACACAGCCCCGACTATCCTGATGCACAGGAAATGTACGCGATGCTCACTACCTGCTGAAACAGCCGCTTCGCTGCGCCTCTACAACAGCATCTGCTCCTTGATTTGCAGATACCGGTTCACCAGCGCCACCGACACTTTGTCCGCCGGGGCATCCACCACGGCAACGCGCCGATCTGCCAGCGCTTCTACCGCCAGCTGCCGTTCGTGCAGCGCCTGCAGCGCCACCGCCCTGCGATAGGCATCATTCACATTCTCCACAGGGCATGCCGTTTCCCGCAGCACATTGGTGTCAAGCAGGGTCACTGCCACTGCCAGATGCCTCGGCCGCAGCAGCGCCAGTTCCTGAATGGTAGACCGTGCAGAAACAGGGTCCCACAAATCGGTGAAGCATACCACCAGCGAACGCTTGCGGTAATGTGCCTGCAAAAACCCCAGGGCATTGCGATAGTCCGACTCGGTCAGGCTGGCCTGGATTGGGTAAAGCGTGTGCAGCAGCCGGTGAAGATGCGCTCTCCCTCTGTCGGGAGGCACGTACGCTTGCACCTGATCTGAAAAAACAAGCGCCCCTACCCTGTCTTCTGATTCCAGGGCAACCTGCGCCAGTAGCAGCGCCGCATTCAGCGAGTAGTCCAGCTTGCTTACGCCATCTATTTCAGCCAGCATGGTGCGCCCCACATCCATCAATAGCAGTATGGTTTGCGAGCGTTCCACCTCATACTGCCGCGAAATCAGTTTTCCGCGGCGTGCGGTAGCCTTCCAGTCCACCCTGCGCATTTCATCATCCGGCAGGTAATCGCGAAGGCTTTCAAACTCACGTCCAACCCCCTGCAGCCTGGCATGCCTGATTCCTGCCTGGTTCAGCCGGTTTCGCCGCGCCAGCAGGGTGAATTTTTCAGCCTCTTTTCGGGCAGGGTACACCCTCACTGCCGCCTGCGCCGAAATGCGCGCATCTCTACCTGCCAGTTTCAGCGGCCCATATATCCGCAGATGCACGTCACCTACCGTAAAATCGCCCCTGGTTTCAGGGTGCAGGGTATAGTGCAGTGTCTGCCTGGTGCGAGGTTTGAGGCTAAGTTCAAAACTGTAGGGCAGGTCGGCATGCAGGGCCGGATCGGGGGTATCGCGAAGCTCAAGCAAAACGTTTTTCCTGGCCCTGCACGAAACTGCAAGGCTCACAGCATATTCGTGCGCCTGCAGCATCTGCTCCGGCAGAGTGCGCTCCACTTCCAGCAGTTCTGGCGGCACAACGGCCAACCGGTCTGCTGCAAGCAGCGCCAGCAGCAGGGCATACCAGAGAACTGTAAGAGCAGAGAACCAGAGGGAGAACACGCTCAGAAGAGCGGGCGCCAGGCCAAACCAGCAGAGATTCAGCCATCGGCGGGAAGGAATCATGGGCGGTTTCGAGGGACTACCGTGAGGCGTACTGCATTTCTGCCGGGCAGGGCAACGCAGTCTCCGTGATACAGTTTTCGGCCTCTGCGCTGTTCGGGTGCGCCGTTCACCTCAACAGGCGTCTGCTCAAGGTAAGAACGCGCCTCGCCGCCGGTTCCCAGCACGCCCATCCATTTCAGCAGCTGCCCCAGAGTAATGCACTCGGTGTGTATATCAAGCGTTTCTTCTGCCACAGGTTTCCTCGCAATACTGGCTGGAGGACGTGGATTCGAACCACGATTCACGGCTCCAAAGGCCGGGGTCCTACCGTTGAACGATCCTCCAGTATACGCATAAAAGTATACTGGCGCGCCGAAGGTTATGTCAAGCAGAGATCAAACCTTGTTGACAGAATAAGTGATTACCGGGGTTAAATGCAGGCTCAATTTACTCATAAAGATGCAAAACACATGCATAATACTAAAAAAGCCAACTCCCGGCCCCTCAAAAACACTACGCAAAGTAGGAGAATCTTCTACTATACGCATGGTTTCAAGGCTAGCCGGGAGAGGTACTGTAGCTGTAAACAGTGACTACGGTTTGGCAGGGGGAGTTGCCATGGCACCTCCCCCTCCTGCTGACTGAGGCTTCATCTTGAACTGAGCCACCGCCCCAGGAGCTGGTTTGCTTCCCAAATCAGGATGAGAACATCCCGCCATCATAGTCATACCAGCGACACAAAGCAGGAACCACATGGTATTGAGCTTCACTAAATACTCCTTTTGCATATAGTTACGGCCACTGATCGTTATTGCCTATAGACCAGTACTGGCCCGAGGTATCCAAGGCCGAAGAATGCATGCCTTTTACGTGACCATCACAGAAAATGGTGTTGTTGATGGCAAGCGGATCGGGAGCCTGTGAGTACTGTGTTTTCTGATAGCTAGCGCTGTGTCGGCCAGCCAGGTCTGCATCTGCACCATTGAATTTCGGATAGGCAATACTGGCATATGGATCATCAAAGAAACTGAGACAGAGAGCAGCGCCGGGCATCTGTCCGTTGCAAAGCCAGTCATAGGTTTCTGTTGCAAGAATCGCATCTGCAGGTGCCACCACTGCCGACAAGGTAGTTGGAACATAGGTGGTCGGTACATTGTCTGGTTCCCACCAATTCACAATGTCATCGCTCAAACCATACGAAGTGATGTTACCGTATCCGCCGCCACAGGCTGATTTCTGCTGCTGAATGGTAGGTGCTGTGGTGTCAGGGCAAATAAATACTCCCGATAAGTCTCCTACAAGCGACTGTCCGCCGTTTCCGCTTCCATTCGCTTTTTGAATATACGGCGATACTAGTTGCGGCCAGTAGAATGAGGGCGGATAGTACTGACCGTTGGCAGGATCATACCCACTGAAGTACGGACAGTACATTTCATCATAGTCCTGTACATACATCATAATTCCCAAACCGATCTGCCGGCAATTGCTCAGGCACGAAATGGTTCGTGCTTTTTCACGAGCCTGTGCAAAAACAGGGAAGAGAATAGCTGCCAGAATTGCAATGATAGCTATGACTACTAAAAGTTCGATGAGTGTAAAAACCAATTGTCGTTTGTACATGAAACTCCTCCGATTAGATGTAAGTGCAAGTTGCTGAAATAGCAACTTCTGCCGAAAGAGACATCGATGTCAGGACAACACTTCCTGGTGGGCAACACAGGGAAAACCATTCTCTTGGTATCCGGGTGAAAACTCGGTACTATTTGTCAATACTGAGTTATAAGCATTATATTTTTTTAGTATACTATAATATTTGAAACTTGGCATAATTTTTTGAAAAGATGTTGCTTTTTTGGCAGTATCTATGCGGTAAGCCACTGCTGTTACAATACAGGTAAAAAACGTGTCTCCTTCATTGTCCTGTTTATCTACCAATACTTCCAGTTTCCGGTAGAGAGAATAAAAATACCCAGCGCCAGGTTGGTTGCCATATGCGCAGTAAGCGAAGAGAGCAGGCTGCCGGTTTTGCGCACAATGAGGCTGTATACAATCGCACACAGCAGTGCGGAGAGCCATTCGGGATGCGCCAGCGCAAACCCTGCCGCAGACACAAGCATGCCCATATTACTGAACTGCCCTGTCGGCAGGGCAGAGACGTCGCCGTCAGGGGCGCTGATGAATCTGGGCAGAAAAGAGCGCCACAACAGTTCTTCTGTTACCGGCACAAGCACTACCAGCCCGTAAAACCGCATGGCCAGAAAAAGCAAACGCAGGGCTGGCAGGGCAATTGCATGAAACGGATTGTATTCCGCACGGCTGCCGCCAAAATGAAAAGGAGTAACTCTGTCCAGCGGAATCCAGAAAGCGAATACCAGTATGCCTGCTGCAATGCCCCACGCTGCTGCGGGCAAAAGCGCGCTACGGTCGGTTTTATAATCCTTCAGCGTGCCCCTGCAAAAGTAAAGGGTAAGCGTAACCAGCGCCATTTTCAGGGTATACAGATCGGGGTACCAGCGCTGCGAAAAATGCGGCTCCAGCATGGTCAGCAGCAGAAACACCACACCCGGTGCAAAATAATGCAATGCTCCCAATTCTTTTTTTGCAGCGGTAGTATCTATCTCTGCCTCCCCTGCAGTTTCACTGCTCCTGGCGCTGCAGCGCAGAGCCGTACTGAGGGTTTGGGTATATTTGCCAGCGCGGTTTTCCCTGTCGGCTCAGAACAATCATGCCTGCAACTCCCAAATCGGTCACTCTGTCGAGCACCGATGCCATAATTTTTCTATCCTGCATATTTTCGGGCCAGTCTATGTCAAACGCCAGCCCTGTGTTGTACACATTGTCATGCGCGCCAGGCGCATTAGGGTCTGGCTGCGCAGGCAGGGTCATTACCCCCGGTACCAGAGGAGTTTTGCCCCCCGCTCTGCTGTAAAGCTGATACAGCAGGCTCAGCATGCCCAGAGCAGGAGAGCGCAGGGCTTTTACATTGCCCGAGGGCAGCACACTGCCTGCCGGACTTGCACACACCGCCTTCGGGCAGGAGGCAGGCTGAATCACCCCCTGCTGCAGCGCCTGCTTCACCGCAGGTTCGTAGCCAAATTCAAGATGCTTCAGGGGTCCGTACCAGAAAGCAAGCAGAGGCTGCCCCGGAAGCATGGCCTGCCATGCGCTGGCAAACGCAGTGCTGTTTTGCAGATAGAGATGAACTGCCTGCCGCGCAGCGCATATTTTCCACCAGTAATGCCGGTCGTCGTCTCCCCTGCTGTACAGATAGCGAAACGCCGCCGCATGCTGGTGCGGGGTGCAGTGAAGGTATACATATTCAAAACTGAGCGGCATGCCGTGGTTGCCATGCAGAATCAGCGACCTTGCCGAAGTTCTGCCGCCCGAATAGAGCCGCAGCAGCGTAAGCACCCCCCCCTCGCCTCCGTGATACGCCTGAAACAGCCAGTCGAGAGCAGGAAACCGCACTGCCAGCCGCAAAAGATAGCGCGTTTGTGCTGCTATGGCATCTGCAGCATTGTAACGCTCATCGCACTGCGCTCTTTTTGTCTGCAGGCCGGCTATTTTCTGCTGCAAAGCCTTCTGGCCGGCCGGGGGTGCATCTGCTGCACTTTTGAGCAGAGTGGCAATCTGCGCGGTAAGCTGGTTCGAACGCAAAACATTCACTTTCAGCCCTGCCCGCTGCGCAGTTTCGGGCAGCCACTGCGCTACTCCGGCAGCGCCTGCCGAGGAAAGCGAATTGCTGTCGCCGCCGGATTCAAGCAGCAGGTCTGCCGTTTGCAGAGCAACCCATTTGTGGTGCAGAGCAGGCACGCTCATGTGCAGCAAAACGGCAAGTTTGACCAGATAAGGCTGAACCTCAGGCATTCCTGCTGCTGCTTCTACCAAAGGACGCACCTGCAGCGCCGCCGCGCTCACCTGCGCCATCCCATCCGAACGCCCCATCACTGGCCGCAGCCAGCGTGCAATGGCCTGCTGCCGGCTGGGCGGCTGAGCAAAATTCGGAAGAGGAGTGTTTCCAAACACCAGGGAGGCTGTCAGCCCCCCAAAAGGCGGAGGGGCTGGAGGAACAGGTTTTTTGCCGCACCCCAAACTAATAACGCAAAGGAAAACAGCCAAAGAACAAACGGTATTCCGTATAGTTCTCTGGCTGTTGTGCATCAAGCTGAAAGTACCTGCCTGTTTTCTAGAACTGTAGCTGGGAAGGCAGCCCGTTGGGATAGAGACCGCCAAAAGTCGGATCGGGATACACTGCCTGGGATATAATGGGATACCCGTTTGAATCGAGTGGATAGGTGGGGGCAAATACCTTCAGATCGGCAGGCGGGTTGGCAAACCATGCCGCGATGTCTATGGTCACACTCACCAGAGAAGGCGCAGTCGAGGTGGTGGTAGTGCCTGTAGCGTAGGCGGTAGAACCCCCTCCATTGTCAAAAGGCATCAGGCCGATGTCCTCGCCTGTACTGCTATCTCTCGATACATACACAGTGCTGCGAGCCTCGGGGCGGAAGAAGGAAGGCTCTGAAGCATACAGCGGAATCTGCAGCGTCACCGGCCCGGTGGCAGCCTGCTGAATGAGAGGCAGGGTGTTGTTCTGCGCATTGGTAAGCGCCTGGTTGATTGCTGTGGTATTGGGCACCAGATAGCCTCCGCTGCCATCCGCTGGGCGGGCCAGCACACCGGCAATGCCTGCCTTCTCTTCTGAAGCCACCCCTTCCAGCGCCTGCTGGGCGGTGGTGAAATAGGTGGCGCTGCGCAGGGTAAGGTAGGGGCTGGGCGGCAGGTATTCGTTTGGCTCCAGCTTGCCGTCGCCATTCAGGTCTTTGGGAGGCGTGGGCAGATACACTGCAGGAACAACGGTGCTGCCTGAGGTTACATTTGCGGTGCGAATGTAGGCAAGAGAAAGCGATAGCTCTACCCGCATCGAGTCCACGTAGGCATGAAACAGCTCAACTTCCGGCAGGCCAACGGTTGCAGTTGTGCCATTGTCCAGGGTAAGTGTCCAGGTAAAAGTCGGGTCTGCTTCCACAGTGGTCAGCTGCTGATCAACCTGGTTCAGCTGTGCAAGCATCTGTATGCGGCCGGCAGGGTTATCGGTTTGATAGCCAAAAAAGGGCATCAGCCCAAAGCGCAAATCTGCAACAGGCGCCAGCATGTTCAGCAGTGCATAGGGGCTGTTTACCGTGCCCACAAGGTTCCAGAGCAGGCCCGACACATGATGATCGGGCACAGGCTGATCTACCCCCTGCACATTGGGCGGCAGCGGCGGATAGATGCTGGAAGATGTGTTGGTCACAGTGGTAGCAGTGCCGCTGCCCGCTACAGGGGGCGCTGGCGGGGTGATTGTGCTGGAGCCGCTCGATGAACCGCCTCCAGAGCCGCTGCTCGAGCCGCCCGCCGAACCGGATGTGCCGTTGAGACCGTCCATTTCCTGTGAAACCAGACCGCCCAAACAGATGGCAGAACCAAAGTTTGCATTCGGGTCTGAAGAGTTCTGCTGCAGGGCCTGCTGAAAGAGAGTCACTGCGCTTTGCAGGGTGGAAGTAGTGGCAGGCTGAGTACCGCTGGAAAGGCTGTTGAGTGCAGCGCGCCCCAGCGCTATCGAGTTGCCGGAGCCGGCAGCGCCGCCCCCTCCCCCGCACCCAGCCAGAGCAAAAGCCAGCGCTGCAGGTGCAAGCCACAAATACTTTTTCATATCACAATCCTCCTGATAGACTAAAAGTCAGGGAGACACGCCATGGGGGGCGAACCAACAGTTGACGCAGGCAGCAGATGCCTCTGGTGAATATGCTGCAAGTATAACACATTCACACTCTTCGTGCAAGAGAGGCAAAGGCATATTCCTCTGAATAGACAAGGTATACTTGCACAGGGAGAACAATATGCTGCTTGCAATAGACATAGGCAACACCAACATTGTGCTGGGAGTATACCGGGGCAAAGGTGCAAACGCAGAACTCGCAGCGCACTGGCGCATACGTACAGACCGCGAACGCACCGCAGACGAGCATGGCATACTCATCAAACACCTCCTTCAGCACAGCGGCATTCAGCTCGCAGATATTGCCGGCGCAGCTGTCTCCAGCGTGGTGCCTACCATGAATGCAGCACTGTGCGAAACCTGCAGAAACTACCTGGGCATCCACCCCTTTCTGGTCGGACCAGATACCAATTCAGGCATAACCATCCACTACCAGCCTGCCAGCGATGTGGGGGCAGACCGCATATGCAATGCAGTGGGCGCATATGCGAGCTATGGCGGCCCATGCATTGTGGTAGATTTTGGCACGGCAACCACTTTCGATGCCATTGCAGAAAACGGCGACTACCTGGGGGGCGCCATTCTGCCGGGTATAGGCATTTCTATAGAGGCACTTTTTCGGCAGGCAGCACGGCTGTTCAGGGTGGAACTGGCCGAACCCCCGGCCGCCATTGGCCGCAATACTGTTCACTCTATGCAGAGCGGCATGCTGTACGGGTTTGCAGGGCAAACCGACGCCATGGTGGAACGGTTCAAAAACGAACTCGGTTCTCACGCCCGTGTCATCGCTACAGGCGGACTTGCCTCCCGCATACAGATAGCAAGCAAAACCATAGAACTCATCGATCCGTTTGTTACCCTCAACGGCCTGCGTCTGCTTTTTGAGCGGCAAAACCAGCAGTAAAGGAGACCCCCGCATGCGCGCCCTGTTACCCATTTGTCTTGTCTGCCTCGCAGCGCTGCCCAAAACTCTGCAGGCATCCCCGGCCGCCAGCCTCCCTTTTCTCAGAGGGGCGGATGTTTCTACCCTTGCACGGGAAGAAACCGATGGTGTTACCTATTCAGACGGAACGAACACTGCCTCACTGCTTACTATTCTCAAAAAACATGGCTACAATCTGATACGCCTGCGGCTTTTTCACCAGCCAAATGGCAAAAGGTGGGTGTTCAACGACCTCGCATACACTACCGCGCTGGCGCAAAGGGTGAAAAAAGACGGCTTTCTCTTTTTGCTCGATATTCATTATTCAGATACCTGGGCAGACCCGGCACACCAGCATCCCCCTGCTGCCTGGGCGAATTTACCAATTGATGCATTTGCTGCACGGCTTCAAAAATACACCGCCAATGTGATTACCGCATTGCGCAGGGCCAATGCCATGCCAGACATGGTGCAGATTGGAAATGAGATCACCAATGGCATGGACAGGCCGCTGGGTGCAAACACCACCCCGCAGGGATGGAACAATCTGGGAAAAATGCTGCGCGCCGGGGTAAGAGGCGTGAAGCAGGGAGCAGGCAGCGCCCCCATGCCGCTTATTATGATACACAGCGCTACCGGTGGAGACTGGCATGCCTCGCACTGGTTTTACAGCAATATTAAAAAGCAGAAAGTGCCTTTCGATGTCATTGGCCTCAGCTACTATCCTTTCTGGCATGGCACGCTGGCGCAGCTCAAAACAAATCTGGCACACCTGTCAGCGCATTACCGCAAACCAATCGTTGTGGTAGAAACCGGGTACCCCCGCACCACCCTGCGAGGCAAAATCACCCGGCCGGATGCCCTGCAGTGGCCCCAAACCCCCGACGGCCAAAAACAGTTTCTGCTGGCGCTGCTCCACACTGTGCAAACTGCGCCAGACCAGTTAGGCAGGGGGGTGGTGTACTGGGAGCCGGCATGGATTACCGACCCGAAACACTTTGGCAGCTGGAATGCCTATGCACTGTTCAACCGCAGGGGCAAAGCCCTGCCGGGCATGGCTGCACTGGGCGGTAAGTAGAACTGGCGGGAGCGTGTAGGAATCGAACCCACCGGGAACGATTGAGACCGCCCCCCCAACGGTTTTGAAGACCGCGCAGGCCACCAGGCCCGATGCGCCCCCATGAAAACTATTTTTCGCGCAGACGGTACCGCCATACAATGCCTCGCTGCACGCCGCTCCAGGTTTGGGCAGCAAGCGCCAGGGCAATCAAAAGCGCATACACAACCCCCACCGGCCAGCCCTGAATGAATATTGCTGCCTGCACAATGCCACGCAAAAAGTAGATGGGATAAAAAATCAGCAGCAAACTGCTCCAGAGCAGCGGTCGGCGCGTGCGCGAAGGCCCAATCATCATTCCAACCGTGAATCCCCAGGTAAACTGCACGCCCAGCACCGACCAGAGAATGCCGTGTACCATCCAGGGCAGAATGGCGCCTTTGCTGAAGCCATATCGAAAAATGATTAGCCAGATACAGCAGAGCACCAGGTGCAGCCCCAACAGCAGCTTGGTATACAGTGTTGCTTTCGACACTTCAGCTTCCTTTCCTCAATCTATCACGAGGCCGGTCTCGTTTGCTTCTTCCACCTCGCCAATCACCGCAGCGCACATCGCCCCGGCTTCCATCAGCCTCTCCACTGCCTCCTTCACCCTATGGCGCGCCACGCACATTGCAATGCCGCCAGAAGTCTGCGGGTCGGTAAGCACAGGCATCCAGGTTCGCGCAGCAGGGGTTTCCAGCTTCATATGCGCCTCTGCATAGGCCAGGTTGCGCAGAGCGCCGCCTGTTGTATGCCCTGCTGCAGCCAGCGCCAGCGCTTCGGGCAGAAGCGGCATGTTGCCGCAATGCAGGCGCACCCGCACCCGGCTGGCACGTGCCAGCTGCCACAAATGCCCCAGCACGCCAAAACCGGTAATGTCTGTGGCAGCACGAACAGGCTCGCCGCGCCCTGCTCCAAGCGCCTGAATTACCTCCGAGGCGGGCCGGTTCAGGGCTTTCATGCAGTCGGCAGCTGCAGTAAATGCATCGGCAGGACATGCATCCGCCCGCGCCGCTGTGGTTAGAATACCCGATCCCAGCGGTTTGGTGAGCAGCAGAATGTCGCCTGGCTGTGCGCCGGCATTGGTAGCAAACCTTTCAGGATGCACCAGGCCAGTCACTGCCATGCCATACTTAGGTTCTGCATCCTCCACGCTGTGTCCGCCTGCCAGCACTGCCCCTGCCAGGGCGATGCGCTCGGCCCCTCCCTGCAAAATAGCCGCTGCCTCAGCAGGTTCGCGGGTATCCAGCGGAAAGCAGAGTATGTTCAGGGCAGTCAGCGGTCTTCCCCCCATGGCATATACATCAGAAAGGGCATTGGCCGCTGCAATCTGGCCATACAGGTAAGGGTCGTCTACCACCGGGGTGAAAAAATCCACCGTCTGCACCAGAGCAGTGCAGTCGTTCAGGCGAAATATTCCCGCATCATCAGCGGTATTCAGTCCAACCAGAAGGTCGGGATGCGATGGCAGTTTCAGCCCGCTCAGTACCTGAGCGAGTCGGTCGGGACCGATTTTGCCCGCTCAACCAGAGCAGTGCGCCAGATGCGTCAAACGCGTACGCATATCCACGGGTTCAGACACTTCTGCCTCACCTCCCTTCTATAATCAGATGCAGAAATACTCACGGTGTTTGCAAATTGATGCCAGGCGGAGACCATGTCTGGCTGAAACGCATCCAGGCAGCATGCCCGTCGGCAAACACGTACTCGCTTCCTCCCGAATGCCTCTGGGTAGCTATTGCCCCGGTGCGAGGGTCCATTTCATTGGTTCCCGCAGGCGTAAGAGGGTTCACTGCCGGGTCGAACCAGGGGTGGTAAATATCGTCGCAGTAGGGCGGGGCATTGTTCACTACTGTGCTGCGGCGCTCGGCGTACTCTATAGTAGACGCAGGTTCCCCGATGGCTGCAAGATGCAGCCCCCATACAAAGTAGCCGTTCACCAGGTAGGAAGTTACATTTGGCCCGCCCGGATTGTACACAGCAGGGCATTGGGGGTCAAACGGATTGGGGTCGGATGGGCAGGAGTACAGCTGCTGCTTGAACTGTGCAGATGCCTGCTTGCTTCCCTGCCCCGTGTACGGAAAAATCAGATCGAATACAGAACCAATGTCCGGGTTTTCCAGGCTGCCGTCTGCATCATCTATCTGAGGTTGAGAGGTGGTATGCCCCTTGGTCTGCGGAAAAGCCTCATCGTAGTCCTGCAGGTACATCTGTGTGGCCATGCCTATCTGACGCATGTTGGATAAGCAGGCGGCCTGGCGTGCTTTTTCTCGTGCTGCAGCAAAAACAGGGAACAAAATGGCTGCCAGCACCGCTATAATGGCAATCACAACCAGCAGTTCTATCAGCGTGAAGCCGGCAGCAACGCTTCTCATAAACCTTCTCCGTTCAAACATATTGGCGGTACATTCTACAAAAAGGCGGCCGGTTCCTGCTTCAATGCACTTCAGCCTCCCCCACTCGCAGCAATTGCAGATTGCTATGCCTCCCATGAGCGCACAGCAATCTGCATGTATTTCACTCAGCCCCAATCGGCTCAGTTTTCAGAACGGGTGAACTGCAGGTCAAGCAGAATCTCTACTTCATCGCTCAAAACAACTCCGCCAGTCTCAAGCACGGCATTGTAGGTAATGCCAAAATCCGATCGCTTTATTGTTCCGGCGGCATGCACGCCAAACCGAAGATTTCCCCAGGGGTCTTTTACATCCTCAGAACGCTCTTTCACATGCAAATCTACTGGTTTGCCTACCCCGTGCAAAGTCATCTCGCCTTTCAGCAGCAGAGTGCCGTCTGGCTGCACTTCCGCTTTATCAGAGTGGTAGGTAATCTGCGAAAACTGTGCCGCATCAAGAAAATCTGCCGACTTCACATGCTCATCGCGGGCCGGATTGCCGGTACTTAAACTCGCGGCTTCTATTACGGCATTCACCTGCAGCGAGCCGATGTCTGCCGGATCATACTGCACTGCGCCGCTGACCTGTGTAAACTGGCCGTGTACCTGTGAAATCATGAAATGTCGAATTGAAAAACGCACTCCGCAGTGCGCCGAATCAAGCACATACGAACGGATGCCCTCTGAAGCAGTCATTGTTCACTCCCTTGAATCAGTATTTATGCTGCACACATTGTGTTATACTGAAAACACGTACAATAATGTTGCTGGTGTGGCATATGTTCCCATTACTTATTTTCTCTCTTTCTCTCGATACTTTCGCAGTTTCCCTGGGTCTTGGCTCTATGGGCCTTCCCAGAGACAAATGGCTGCGCATAGGCATGGTATTCGCTCTCTGCGAGGGCGCTATGCCTGCCATTGGCCTGCTTGCCGGCCATGCACTGGTGGTGCGTTTCGGCGCATGGGCCGTGCGTGCAGCAGGTGCGCTGCTCGTACTTGCCGCACTCTGGATGCTGAAGGAAGCAGCTGAAGAGGAGGAGGAGGAGGCTGTTTCGCGCGCGCTCATGGGTGGAATGGCGCTCTGGATGACCGGTCTTTCGGTGAGCATGGATGAATTGGCTGCCGGTTTTGGGCTGGGAGTAATGAAGGTATCGCTCCCGCTCGCCCTTTCCGCCATTGCTCTGCAGGCTTTTCTGGTCACTTTTATCGGCCTGCAGGCAGGCAGCATGATCAGAAAAAGCCTGGGCACGAGAGCAGAGGCTGCGGCGGCTCTGCTTTTGCTTCTACTGGGCTGTATTCTGATCTGGCACGGATGACTCAGTTTCAACACGATTGCATGCCGTTATTTAGAATATTATCAGGAACTGATATATCTTCCTGCACGTAAATTTGCTTGATGAACATGTAACACCGTGCTTGACTTCAGAACATATTTTCTTCAAGGAGATAGTAAATTGAAACGTTTTTCTGCACTGCTGGCAGCGCCGGCATTGATGATTGTGGGCATTACCGCCCAGGCACAGACGCCCAAAAACATTGTGCAGACAGCAGCTTCGCTGCCACAATTCAGCACCCTGGTGAAAGCGGTGAAAGCAGCAGGTCTGGTGGAGACCCTGCAAAGCCCTGGTCCTTTCACGGTTTTTGCACCTACCAACAAGGCATTTGAAGCACTGGAAAAGAAAATCGGCGAAAAGAAGCTCAATTTTATTCTTGCCCACAAAAAACTCCTGGTTGCTATTCTCACCTATCATGTGCTGCCCGGCAAAGTGATGGCCGCCGATGTGCTGAAGCTGAAAAACGGGGCGAAGGTAAAAACGGTAGAGGGTTCTGCCATTGTAGTGCATCACAGTTCCAAGGGTGTTTTTGTAGATAGAGCAAAGGTAATCAAAACCGATGTGATGTGCAGCAACGGGGTAATTCATGTTATCAATGCCGTTATTCTCCCTCCCGATTTGAAAAAGAAAGCCATGGAGTTCATTAAAATGAGCCATACCAAAGTTCATTAACTGTGCCGGCATAGCAGCGTATTCATCGGCGGGCAGACTGCAGAGTCTGCCCGTTTTACCATCTGTGGTAGAGTGTATATGATTTTTCTGCATTATTTTTGAAACCTGTCTGCTATACATTGCGTATGCAGTTCAGTAAGTGCGGTCACAGTGCAGGGAGAATGATGAGGACACTCACGCCACTCATGAAGGAAGATGCAGAACTGGTAAGGCAGACGCTCACAAAAAGCGATCTGAACTCTTACGATTGTCTGGTGAAACGCTACCAGAAACAGGTTTACAATCTTGCGCTGCATACGCTGGGCAATTCAGAAGATGCCGGTGATGTGGTTCAGGAAACCTTTCTGCGCGCCTACAATAAACTACATACATTCCGACAGGATGCCAGTTTTCTTACATGGCTCTACAAAATCGCATCCAATCTCTGCATCGACCAGATTAGGGCGCGCAATTCCAGAAGCGCACTCTCTTTGGATGTGGAAACAGGAGAGGGAAGAGAGCCTGTTGCAGAGAGCCGCACATCCAACCCTGAAAACATTGTGGTGCGCAATAATCTGCAGGAAATAATACAGCGTGAAGTTCTGCAGCTTCCAGAACGGTACCGAATGGTAATTGTTATGCGCCACTTGCAGGATATGAGCGTGGAAGAGATAGCAAGAATACTGGAAATACCAGATGGTACGGTTAAAACTCACCTGTTTCGAGGCAGAGAAATGCTCCGTGAACGCCTCGGTTCCTTACTGGATGTGAATGATGGAAAATAAATTTGAACCACTTAAGCCCAAACAGCAGGGCTTTGCTGGATACCAGCCTTTTGCCCAGACATCTGAAAGCGCTGCAGTGTGCGAGGGAGTACGCAGCAGAATGCAGGAGTTGCTGGAAAATGACGGAAGCGTGTCTGAGACGCAAACCGTTGCGCTGCACGGCCACCTGGCGGCGTGCGATGCCTGCCGCATGGAGTACCGGCGTCTGCAGATACTGGTGCAGCACCTGAATGCCCTCTCAAATGGAACTTCTGTACCCGATTTTTCCTTGCAGATACGTCAGCAGCTTCTGCAGCAGCCTTACCTGCGACAATCTGCCGAGCCGACGCTTCAGCCTGCCTCCCCTGTGATGCAGACGTTGAGCGCGGTACAGCAAAACACCAACACACACACACACGTATCCGACAGGCCGCTATCGCGCGCACCATTGGCTCTGCTCGCCCTCACAGCCCTGCTGCTTACCCTGTTTCTTCCCGCTTCTCAAACTCTGATTGCAAATAACCTCGAAACACTGCACAATATGTTTCATGCTTCAGCCTCGTTCTGGGTAGTGCGGCAGATTGCAGCCGGCCCAGAACTGGCGCTCAGGGCAGCGGGATCATTACTCTGGGGGTATGCATTTTATACCCTCCTGCTGCTTTCAGCTGCACTCTACCTACAAAACAGGCAGCATACTGAAAGCTTTCGGAAATAGCCATGAAACGTGTCATCCTGCCCATACTGCTGATCCTGATCATTGTTCCAGGCAAAACTCTTATGGCAGCACCAGAACAAGGCAGGCATCTGGCCGGCGGGCAGACGAGCGGAAGCTTCTCCAGTGAAGGAGGCGCGCTCATCTACTCTCCTTTAGGCAGCGGCCAGAATGCTATGACTGCCCCCGCTCCAACTATCCATCAGACTGCAGGCAGGCAGGCAGCAAACACTTTTGCTTCCAGCCTGTTTTCGCAGGCTCTGCTCACTCTCTGCGGAGTGCTGTACGCCTTTTTTCTCTCTGCCATTTCTGCACGCGCCATGCGCAATTCCACCAGCCTTCTGCGGCGTAAGCCGCTGCCCATGTTTTTCAGGGGAGGAGTAGTTATTCTGCTGCTTCGATTTGCGCTTGGCATCGGGCTTCACATGCTTCACACTCCGCTGCGTTTGCTGATGCTGCCGCTGGTGGCTGCCAATGGACTGGCGCTGCTTGCCCTGCTAGGTTACGGCTGGGTCTGCTCTATGGCTATGCTGGGAGGCAAAAACCGATCAGGCGCAAATGCTCCTGAAAAATGGTTCAGCGCTGCACTAAAAGGGCTGGCAGGGTTTTTCGTGCTCAATCTGTTTCTCTCTCTCATCGGGCTTGCCTGGTTTGGAACTGCTCTGGAGTTGTTCTTTGCGCTTGCAGGAACAGGAGCCGCGCTTGCCGGGCGCTTCGGCATGCGCATGCCCGCCTGAGCAAAAAAAACGCCGAAGTATTTGTCACTTCGGCGATAATAAAAGGAAGCTGCATTCTACTTGATATGGCACTTTTTTTGTTGTGTTAATCGCGAAAAAAGTTCAATTCACATCTTTTCCCGCTGGCGCGCCACTCATAAACTACCCGCTCTCTTCCCCTTCCCATGCATCTGTATGTGCTATACTGTAAAGCATAATCTGGAATACTCATTTCACTGCGGCACAAAATTTACGCTGCCGCAATACGGCAGAAATGGGCGCTCAGCCCGAAGCCACAGGAGCATGGAATGGCCTCAACAGCATTCGACGCAGATATTCTCATCATTGGTTCTGGACCGGGCGGCTATGTAGCCGCCATACGCGCCGCACAGCTGGGCGCACGCACTGTTTGTGTAGAAAAGCATGCTGCAGAATGGGGGGGTACCTGCCTCAACTGGGGCTGTATTCCCACTAAAACACTCATCTCAAGCGTAGAACGCCTGCACCAGGTTCGTCATGCCGATGCAATGGGTATTCTTGTACAGGGTGAAGTAGGCTACGATTTTGGCAAAATAATGGAACGCAAGCAGAAAGTGGTTACTACCCTGCGAGGGGGAGTGCAGGCGCTGCTCAAATCTAACCACGTAAAGCAGGTAGTGGGAACAGCCCGCTTTATTGATGCGCATACTATGGAAGTGCTGAAAGAAGACGGTTCAAGCGAGCAGATAAGCGCCGACAAAATCATTATTGCCACCGGTTCCACCCCCATCATTCCCCCGATCCCCGGCCTGGAAAGAATGCCCGCCGATGAGAGGGGCAAAAGCTCTAACGGCATCTGGACTTCAGATGAGGCGGTGTACGCGACAGAATGCCCCGGCAGAATGCTCATTATGGGGGCAGGCGCGGTGGGCCTCGAATTTGGCTTCACCTTCCGCGGTATGGGAGCCGAAGTAACGGTGGTGGAAATCGCTCCCGAAATACTGCCAGCCTGCGACAGCGAAGTGGCGGCAGAACTGCGTAAATCGCTTAAAAAGCAGGGTATTCAGATACTCACCTCCGCCAAAGTGACTCGGGTAGAACAAACACCGCAGTGCAGAATTGTGCATGTTGAACAGGCGGATGGCAAAACGCTCACGATCGAAGTGGATGTGGTGCTGTGCGGCGCGGGACGCAAGCCATTCTTCGACGGCCTGAACATAGAAGCAGCAGGGGTGACCGCTGAAACAGAAGGCCCGCTCTCGCGAAGAGGCATCAGGGTAGATGACTATCTGCGTACCAGCTGCGAAAACATTTATGCCATTGGCGATGTAACCGGAAAAATGCTGCTGGCGCATCTCAGCTCTCATATGGGCATTGTGGCGGCGGAAAATGCAATGGGCCACACCGTGAAAATGGATTACCGCGCTGTACCCGCCCCCATCTACACAAACCCGGAAGTAGCCTCGGCAGGCATCACCGAAGAAGAGGCGCGCACTCGCGGCTATGATGTAATTACCGGCCGCTTCCCCTTCCGCCCGCTGGGCCGCGCTATGGCGCTCAATGAGCAGGAAGGTCTGGTAAAAGTGGTGGCCGAACGCAAATACGGCGAAATACTGGGGGTTCACATTGTTGGCCCCTGGGCAACAGAAATGATACACGAGGCAGTAATCGCCATCAAGCTGGAAGCAACTGTTGAAGAACTGATGACCGCAATACATGCCCACCCAACACTCTCTGAAGCCATGGGCGAGGCGGCACTGGATGTATACGGCAACGCCATTCATAAAATGCGCAAATAAGCGCTGGAGGAAAACCTCTTGCAAACATTTCCCCCGCTGAGTCGACGGCGCATTCTGGCATACGGAGCCGCAAGCCTGCTTGCACTGGCAGGCTGCGGCGTGAAGCACGCTGGCGGTTTTGCAGCGCTCGTACTCGACATGGGCGGCCCCGACGACCATTCGTTCAACGAAGGGGCAGTGCATGGGCTGAGAATGGGCCGCCAGAAACTGAACCTGCCCAAAAGCCAAACAAAATGGGTGGAATCGAACAGCCCTTCCGATTACCAGCCAAACCTTACTGCTCTGGCATCCGCCCCCTACCAGGTGGTGTTTGCCATTGGGTACGCCATGTTCAGTGCGCTCAAGGAGGTAGCTCCCCGCTACCCAAAAGTGAAATTCGCTATTGTAGATGACGATGCCCCTCCTTTTCCTAACTGCGAGGGCCTCACATTCAAAGAGCAGGAAGGCTCTTTTCTGGCGGGCTATCTGGCCGCCTCGGTAAGCAAAACCAAAAAAATTGGCTTCGTAGGCGGCCAGCAAATCCCGCTCATAGAGAAATTTCAGGCCGGTTATACCGCTGGTGCAAAAACCGCCGACCCCGCTGTGGTGGTTACTGCAACCTACACCGGCGACTGGAATGACGAAACCAAAGGGAGAAGCCAGGCTGCTCAGCAGTTCAACGCTGGCGACGATATTATCTACCAGGCGGCTGGCAAAGCAGGGCTTGGGGTGATTGAAGAAGCGAAAGCGAGAGGCAAAGGCTTCTATGCTATTGGTGTTGATATGGATCAGGATGCACTGGCTCCGGGAAGCGTGCTTACCAGCATGGTAAAACATGTCGACGTAGCTGTAATGGACACCATGGTGCGCCTGAAAAACGGACAGTTTGATGCAGGCACGCATATCTATGGCCTGAAAGACGGCGGCATTGGCCTTTCTCCTATGCGCTACACCAAACAGGATGTGCCGCCAGGCGTGCTGGCTCGCCTGCAAACACTCACTCAGATGATGGAAAACGGAACCCTCAAAGCGCCAGTCACCATGCAGGAGGCAGCTGCATTTCATCCCCCTGCCCTCCCCTCCTCCTGAATTTTGCGCCTGCCTTCTGCTGTGCCTCAAGCACGCAGGGCAGGCATGTGTGCAGACTGCACTCAAGTGCAGATGCACACTTCACCCCTCTGCAGCATCACCTGCCCGCACACCACCGCATTTTTCACGACAAAATAAAAGCATCTTTCAAGTACATTAAGAACTATTCATAAAGTATAGTTTTACAAGACATTTTCCCGTTTGCAAGATACAAAATAGCAGTAAAAGTCAAAAATAATGTGAGAAAAGCAGTATTTTAGCTTCATTATATAGGTGTGTTGTGTGCTTTGTCGTTACAGACCTGTATCTCTGACCTGTCAGGCGCCGCCTAATAATCAGCCATCTCTGCGCAAAGTGCCCTGGTAATGCACACTGTGCAGTACTGCAGCAGGCAGTAAAACCACCTGGCAGTGTGAGGGGGCGGCAGCATTATTTTTAGGAACATGTAAACATTGAAGGACATTGAGCCATGAACCTGAAACAGTTGAGCAATGTAAGGTTGCTGCAGGCTGCACAAAATGGTCATCAGCCAGCCTATTGGGAACTTTGGCAAAGGCTGGCGCCGCAGGTGCAAAGGCAGGTATCGTGTACTGTTCAAAACCGCGATGACATAGAAGACATTGTACAGGAAGTGCAGAACAAGGTACGAGATTCTATACTGGTTAGGCGTCACACAATACGAACCCTGCAAAGCTGGCTGCACACGGTTGTCAAAAATGTATGCAATGACTACTTCAAAGATAAGAACCGTGAAATTGTATTGCCACTGTACCAGTTGGAAGCCTGCATTGCCGAGCTGAAACAGTATGAACAGGCGCAGCTTCTTGAAAAAAGCCAGAACCTTGATGAAATAATGCAGTATGTGCATTCGCTGCCAGGCCGCTTTCGTTCTTTTTTTATCATGCGAAAAATTGAAAAACTCTCGTATGATGAAATTGCCCGGATTACCTCAATGTCTACACATGCAGTAGAACAGCGCGTCTATCTGGCAGAATGCAGACTGCGCAGACTGATCAAAGGAGAATGCAGGCTATGGGTTGAAGACAGTTTGAACAGGCAGATAACCCATGTCAGATTTGCCCCCGTACTTATCAAAAATCAGGGCATTCACAGTCTGCGTGTACACATGGCAGACAGGGTGCCACTCCGATCGGTGCGTGTAAGCACCATACAGTCTCAAATGGAGAAACATCCTGGAGGATGGAGACCACTCCTCGAACTTGCCGACATACATTTTGCCACTGGCCAGTGGGAATCTGCTGCAGGCGAATATAAGCAGGTCTTATCTATACAGCCAAACCAGATGACTGTCTGGCTTCGACTCGGTAGGATATACCGTGAAACCGGCAACACAGAGGCTGCTGTTGAAACCTACCGTCAGGCTCGTGTTATAGCGCCAACAACAGCTTGCAGACTGCATTGTGAGGCATGGATTGCAGTATGTAACGATCGTATTGCCTGCGCTGTCGAACTCTTCAAACGAGCTGCTCAACACGACAAAAACAATCCGGCGTACTGGCATGACCTTGGGTTTATTGCACGTGACCAGCAACTAGACATGCTTTCGGTAGAAGCATTTGACCATGCACTGGAGATTGACCGAAATGATATGGTTGCTCTGGCAGGCAGCCATGACGCACTGCATAACCTAGATCGCAATGCTGAACTGATTTCACGGCTGTACCGAGCCGTCAGCCTCAATGAAAATGACCCGACGGCATTGAAACTGCTGGCAGTGCATCGATGCGAGAACGGGTTTGTATGGAATACAGAAGGCAAAAAAACCTTGCAGCTTGCCAGAAGAGCGGTGCAGAATGCCCCTCACTCTACAGAAGCCTACGAATCGCTGTGCAATTACTACTACTCCCGCGGCAGATATTACAAGGAAGTCGGTTTATGGGAGTCATTTCTGAATGATCACCCTGCAGATTCTCGTGCCTGGCGAAAGTATGCACGTGCCCTGCTTAAAACAGCACGCGTGGTTGATGCAAACCAGGCAATGCAGCGTTCTTTGGATATTGCAGGCGATAATTTCTTTGTACTGCTGGATGCCTGTGATTTTGCAGCAGAGCAGGGTGATGCAGTTACAACACAAACATGCATTCAGAATCTGCTGCACAGGTACCCCGATTTCTGGCAAACGTATACTATTTCAGGGTATGCACTGGCAGTCTGCCTGCATCAGCCTGCACAAGGTTGCAATGTTGCCCGTCGTGCAGTAGAGATGCATCCTGAAGTACCAAGAACATGGCGCCAGTATGCAGAAGTGCTGTGGGCTGCAGAGAGAAAAACTGAGGCAGTAGCTGCACAGGAAAAAGCCTTCCATGTTACCCAGGGTCTGCGTCATCCCAGGTATACGCTGGATATTGCAAAAAGATGTCTGCTCACCAATCAACAGAATGAAGGCAGAAACTGGCTGCATGCTGTGCTGGAAGACGCTGACCAGTGGAGGTGCGTAAGCCCCACAATGGCTCTGTTTTTCAAGGCGCAAGCGCTGGAACTGCTTGGCTGCACATCTGCACTGCAGACTTATGAAGAGGCTCTGCAGCTGGGATTACTGCAGCACGATGAGCTGATCTGCCTGCGTAAAAAAATACAGGCAATGCGCAAATAGACCCATAGCGCAATAACATACAATTTGCTTGCCCTTGATGATTAAAAGTGTATTTACTCAGCCCAAAAGTCATTATTACCGTGAAAACAACCATCTCCTGCGGGTCTTATAATCGAGACATTCCAGATTAGCATAGTTTGTTGCACGGCGCTTTTACCATGCATGAACAATCTGGTTACCCACAATTTCTGACTGCAAAGGAGATCACAAAAATGACTGCTGTGTGCCTCAACTGCAAATACAACTTTTTAAAAAGAACGGTTCATATGCTTCGCTGCACTATATTCCTATTCGTTGTTGTACTCGGTGTCGTCATGCCTGCATCATTTGCACACGCTGTTCCCTCCAGCCCGAATAACTGGAAGAGAGGGTGTGCTCCTCATGGCACCTGGGTGCTGGATATGCTGAACTACGAACCAATAGACACATCGATTAACACGGCCAAGCCAATAGTATTTAATCTGAATGGTTATCAATTTATCTCCAAATTACATTTTACTAATTCTCAGAAGAGTGAAATGGCAGCCATACTTGAAGCACGAAACAATGACCTGACATCAATAGGAACAAAAGCTGTCCAACAAGGATTACACTGGAGCAGCCATACATTCCAGGCAGCCCTGGTGCAGGTTCAGCGTACATACAGCGCTAAATTTATTGATATGCTCACATCTGCACAGATGGCCGCGCTTCCACAGATACTGAATAAAATGGAAGCAGTGTACTGGGCACAACTACCTGTAGAAGAAGTTTCTGAAGACATAAAATTGAGCAGTCTACAGGTAAAACGCCTTTTGCAACTTGGCAGAAGCTATAAAAGGCAGTGGTTCAAATTCGACGAGGCCGCTGAAACAGGTGTCATTCCTGGCAGCAACCTTCTTCGTGTCGTTACAAAACCAACTGGAATATCTGCTATGGCCACAACAAGTAAGCCGCTGATGAATCGTCTGGCCCAAAAACGAGCAGTTTTCTATAAAGCTCTTAAGATATTGACTCCAACACAGGCCAACATCGTACTCGGCTGGATTCAACAGGATGGTTTTACCACCCAGAACGCCTGGCTGCATAAACCAATCCCTTAAATTATTGCCATAACAATATAACCCCCTTCCATTACATGACCGCAGAACATAGGGATTATCTATGCCTTTGCAGCAAGGGGCAGGTTTCAAACTCTCATATACCTACACAAGCCAACGAAACAAAATCGACGACAGGAGGAAAAAATGCCGAATCAACACCCTTCACCTAAACGACATACAACAGCATTACTACATTCTGTCATAAAATGGCGGATACCACAACTTTTAGTTCTTTGTATTGTCTCTGTAGGCATTTACAGTTGTGGAGGCGGTAGCAACGGTGTTGGCTTGTCTCCAAACTCTATAGTAATTACTTCCGATCGATCTGTAATCCTGCCTGCTGCAGGTGCTACTTACCAGTTCCAGGCTAGCCTGGGGAGCAGTGGCGCCAGTGGCAGCAATACAAATAATCAGGTTACATGGACATCCAGTAACCCACAAATAGTTTCAGTAAACTCTACCGGGCTGGCAACTGCCATAGCAGCCACTGGTTCTGCGGTAATTACCATAACTGCGCCTGGCATGTCTCCTGCGGAAGCAACTGTCATTATCGCCCAGCCTGCCAGCAACACCGTGATGGTTGATAGTTCTCTCATTCTCTCAAAATCAGCTTCTCAGGCGGTTCTGGCAAACACACCTGCCACTGCGCAAATAAAAACTGGTGATATCATAGCCAGTGGTAATAAGGCAGGGTTGCTTGTCAAGGTGAATTCAGTACAAAATAGCGGTAATACACTGCTTGTCAATACAACTCCCGTCTCACTGCCAGAGGCATTTAAGAATCTTAACATCAACATCAGCAGCCTGCCGGTAACACTCACATTAGTTGTTTCGAATGGTCGTGCCAGTCTAGTGAGTCCAACAGGACAAGTGATGCCTCTAAATCGCGCCGCGCTCGGCGGCTTTACATGTGTAGATGATAAGAGTGGGAGTGCGGTACAGGCAAACTACACCGGACCAACAGTTACCCTCCCTGTACCCACAAACCTGCATCTCGAGCTATCTACGACGGGAAGTACGCTGCCACCATTCTACTCGTTACAAAGCTTTTCGCTTTTAGTCCACATGCAGATACCTGCCAAACTGACATTTGGATCCATCAACTTTAGTGCAGCTAATAATGTTGGATTCACCTGTACGATGCCTATTGGTTCAATTGACATACCAGCCCTGGATATTGGACCTTTTACCATAGGTGGACATCTTGCCGCAGAACTTGGTGTTAAGGTTGATGCCACAGCAAACGGGCAGTATACCATCACCCTGCCGACAATAGCTGATACACTCACTGCCGATGATGGTGTTGAATGGAATTCTACAAGCGGTTGGCAGGCAATTACGAACAACTCTTCAAGTGGACAAACCGTTACTACTCCCGGTTCTGAATTTTCTTCCAGCATAGAAGGTTCTGTAGGAGCTTATCTAGACTGTAAAGCTGGGATTGATCTTTCAACTTTGCTAGGAGGAGACTTGGGAGGCGTAGATCTGGCCTATGCTGAAATAGCAGGAACAATGAATCTTGGTATTCAGGCACCATTTAATGTAACTTCCAACGGTTATACCGGTCCCAAATGGGCTGCGAAGTTAGAGGTAACAGCAGGGCCAACATTACAAATCAGTGGCAGTATTACTCAACTGTTCAATTATTTGGGTCTGTCTACAAACCTTGGATCGTGGAACTTGTACGACCAGTCATATCCTCTGGGGCAGTCTCCTATGCCAGTGATTCAAGCATCACAGTCTCAAATTACTCCAGGCACTCCGGTTACATTTACACTCACCGCAGTACCGCCCGCTGCAGCTGGAGATGCAATCAAGTTGTATGCCTACAAGGCCAAAGGAACTGTGGGAACGGAAATTGGAACTGGAATTGTGAGTTCTACTGGAAGTACTACGATAACCTGGACGCCGACAGCTGCGCAAATTGGCAACTACGAGGTTGTACAGGCTATCTATGATAATGTTTTTGGTCAGCTTAACCTACCCTATGCATCTACTCCAATTCCCATAAGTGTGGTACCAAGCGGCGGTGTAAGCGTCGGGATTCAGTAAATGCTTCGTTAAGTAGCGGGAAAGCGGCTGTCAACCAACTACCTAGCGAAAAGCTTAGCCTGCAATTGAAAGGTTCTATTCCATGAAACCAGAAAATACTGTAAATGATGCTATTCCAAGGAGACAGTTTCTTCAAATACTGTGTAAAGGCTCAGTTGTACTGATAACCACATCTTCTCTTTACGGGTGTAGCGGCACTTCTGCCCTAATACATAGTAATGTGGGTTTGGTACGCATGGTTATTCGGTGGCCATCCGGCAGCGGGGGAAGACTTATCCCTGCCTCAACTCAGTCAATCGTAGTTTCAGTGGAACAAAATGGGACTCAGGTCGTTCCTCAGCAAATAATAACGCCTCCATCATCTGGCAACACTACAACAGCAACATTCTCAAACGTACCGATTGGTAATGTGAGTGTGACAGCAATTGCATATCCAAATTCCACTGCAACTGGCACGCCTGTTGCGCAGCAGACTGGCTCTGTTGCAATCACAGCAGACCAAGTTACACCGCTCAATCTTGTGTTGGAAAGTACGGTGTCTAGCGTTACTGTCAGCGCTGCTCTCTTATCGACTACTGTTGGACAGGTAGTGAGTTTTACGGCGAATGCATTTGACTCAGCAGGCGAAACAGTGTTAGTAGCGCCAAAAACATGGAAATGGGTTTCCAGCAACACAGCCGTAGCAACTGTACAAGGAAGTACTTCAGATAATACTGCAGTCGTAACATCTGTAGGTTCTGGAAGTGCGATAATTTCAGCAGCATACATAGAACCTAATCCCTCAGTTGCTGGTTCTCAAACGATCACAGTTCAATCGGCAGTCAATCAAAAGAGTATTACAGTTGCTGTGAATGCAAATCAAGGTCCATGGGATCAATCTGTGAACCCTGGGTACCCGTATGGAGTGAATGATCAGCAGCCCCCTGTTGCTGTATCAGCTTCCAACGGCATTAGCTTTGCACAGGGAGGCGTCATAACTATAAAATACCTTTCTGGCACAGTAACGTATTTCCACCAGTTACCTGCTCCTCCTTCTTTTGATGCAAATGGCGACAGCAAAAATCCCACGAATGATATCCTCTACAATGGATACCACTTTCCAAGCTACTATGTAAACCCAACTTCCTACCCAGTTAACTCTATCGAATTACTTGGGACATTTGCCAATGCGCAGGGTGAAATTGTTGGCACGCCGTTTGCCGTTGGCAATGGACCAACTTCAGTCACTGTACCAAATGGGGCAGTTCAACTACTGCTAGGCGCTAATGATGGAGAGTATTGGGACAATGGTGGCGCCTGGCAGATACAGGTATCGGGTCCAACATCCTGACAATTGTTGAATACAAATGTATCACACTTGCAAAGCATGCGGTGCAAGCAAAAATCATACCGGAAACTGAAAACATGCCACATTCTAAAACAATCAGATATGCAAAAACAGCACTATTCACTACACTGCTGGCGCTGCTTGCCGTGCTCGCCTCGGCCCAACAGATGACATTTGCGCCCTCTGCCTTAGTAGATCAATCGCATGACTTCAAGTTCGTTGTCTCTCATTTTGCAGGCGCTCTTAACCAGACAGGTTTTCGGGTGGTCGATTCCTATGCAGATTTTCCGCCGCAAAACCTGAACAGCTTCAACCTGCTTGTCCTTCACCAGGACAATACCTCCATTCCCTGGGATGCAGCGTCAACACAGGCAGTAGATGCTTTTCTGCGGCAGGGCGGAGGGGTACTGGTATTCGATGACAATGGCTACAGAAATCCTGCCTCACCTCCCAATCCAATCAACCAGATACTCGAAAAGTACGGTTTGCACGTAACACGCAGATGGGAAAAAGTGCCTCTTTATGTTCACAGCGCATCATCGTGGGGGCAGGGCTTTTACATAACACAATTCATACGTCGCAGCTCTGTTATCATCTCCACAGACCCTCAGCACTATAAACTGCACCCGGTAATAACCGACCCCGCAGGGCGCTGCGTAATGGGCTGGGTAAATGTTGGAAACGGAAGGCTGCTGGTAACCGGCGAAATGATGATGATGGACCGAACACCTACTGCGGTTCATGATATGTTTGCCGTAAAACTGCTCAATGACACAGTAACCAACAGCAAAGTAAACGCTGTGTGGACAAACATTACCTCGTGGCTTGCTACAGGCAGCACTACCCCTATTTATAAGCCAAAAGTTCTGCCTGCACATACCAGCGCTTATCCCGTGAACTTCGCTGCCAACGGCAAGCTTCGGGTTTACTACACCCTCCCCTTGCGTACACGTGCACTGTTCATCCTGGCCAAGTTTAGTAAAATATACAAACTGCTGCAAAACATGTACCACTGCCACCCCGTGCAGCTCACACTCATGACGCTTGCAACCGATGGCGGTGCATGGACAAGTACACCACGAATTGCATTGGGAGCGCTGGCAGACAACACTACCCTGCAGGGCTTTATGCTATGGGAAATGACAAATGCCTGGCCGCTGCCGCAACCTCCCTCGTGGGTAGAGGGATGGACGAGTTTTACCCACACACTGCTCAGCAGTACACTGAGACTACAGGGTCAACGTGTTAAATCAATGCCCTTTACTGAACAAGAACTGACCATACACGCAGATGACCCAACCAATTTGAAGATAAACATCGCAAAGCGGGACCTTGAAGGAAAGCTGGGACGGTCTGTAACAGGTCACCGCTGGAACTACCTCAAAACAATCAAGATAGGCTTACTGCTCGATCACCTCTACCGAAGGTATGGCGTACAGCTATTCAGAAGACTCATTCATATTCATCATGCTATTTACAGTGCAGAAACAACAACAGACAATAATATTCCCATCAGTCTTCGTTCCTACACAATTCCATCGTTCTCAGAATATGTGCGTGAATGGAGCCTCGCTGCAGGACGGAACATGTCTCATTATTTTCATAGGTGGGGAGCTACCTTTTCACCTCCAAATCTGCCAGCTGCCAATGCGCAGATTAAAGCCCTGGGAGATAGTTTGGTACTAAAAGACAAACAGATGATTAGAGAAGACAAAAACGCAAAACAGGTTTATGAAGCCAACAGGCAGCAGTTATCAAATTCTTCATGGATCAATTCCATCAGCCTGAAGCACAATTTCCTGGGCGATGTACCTGCCAGTGACTGGATTGAAAATCTTCAAAACCCACCTGCCAGATTAGCTTATTTGGCAGTACACTCTGGTGTGGATGAGCATGGATTTCTTGTTATTCATCCGAAAACCCCAGATACTCCCTGTGTAATGGCAGTCACTGAAAAAGTGCCTGCCGCTGGGAAACCACTGCTAGTTGTAGAGGGCATGCTTCGCAAGAACGGCAGCCCTGTAACCATGAGAATCTACATTGACAGCCAGGAAGTGTGGCATAGAAACCTGCACACTCCACTGACGCCATTTTACGCCACAATCAACCTAGATTCCTGGCTCGGAAAATCTATTCGCGTACGTGTCGAGAATGACAGCAACGGAAACTGGGGGTTTAGAGAAGTGCTTATTCACTGCATAGGGGTAATAAACAATAACCACAAAAAGCAAACCGCCCCCGTGCATCATTAAACAGGGCAATTAGCAGTCATACTTCTGAACTTATTTGCAAACATTGCGTCTTTGGCAGCCCCGCCAGCAAAAGAGTGGAGAGGGTGCTTACGCATCCTCTCCACTGCAGACTCATAGCCTGCTATGGCAGCCGCACCTGCCCGGTTCGCATCTTCCATACAAAATACCGTTCAAAGGCCAGCTTGCCCCAGTGTATCCAAGGGCCAGGAAGAAGTATCTGCACCTTGCGGTTTTTAGGGGCGTATACCCTGTCGGTCAGCATCAAAATACCTTCGTTTCCAGCGTCCATAATGCAAACAGCATCCAGCTGGCTGACTGGCTTAGCCTTGAGCGGCTGTCCTGTAATGGCAGCTGCAATATTGCGTGCTGCTGTCTTTGCCATTACCTCGCTGATATAGCCCGTTTTGGGCACTGCACAGCCTGCAGCACACTTTTCGGGGGCAGCAACTGCTACGCTCACGCCAGCTGCATACACCTCAGGGTATTTTTGATGACGATACATGTCATCTGTTTCAATAAACCCTCTCTCGTTGCCCAGGCCGCTCTTCCGTACAACAGAGGCTCCCAGAAATGGAGGGATGATCATTCCATACCGGTACGGCAGTGATTTGCCTGCCAGGTCTTCTGCTGCACCGGCAGGTGCGTCTGCCCTGTGCAGTTTGCCCTGCCTAAACCACACCTCGTCTGGTTCCACCCTCTCTATCACCGCATCTGTCACCCAGTGAATGCCGGTATGCCTAAAAAACCACTCTGTCATGGGCCGAGAGGCTGTCATGCCGCCAATTCCAAAATGCCCGGCATAGGGTTCAGAGGTAATATAGGTCACTGGCACCTGTTTGCGTATGCCCAGCCTGCGCAGTGCGTACTCTACGTTGAATACAAATTCATACGCCGCACCATAACAGGCTGCCCCCTGAGTGGCACCAATGAGTACTGGGCCTGGGTGCTGCGTAAACTTTTGCCAGGCTTCTCCAGCATGCTCCGCATGCTCCAGATTGCATATCGACCAGGTGTTGCCCTGTTTTGGCCCAAGCCCCTCTACTGCCTCAAAGTCTACATGCGGCCCTGTAGCCACTACCAGAAAATCGTAATGCAGAGTTTTCTGCTCTCCATCGGCAACTTTGCGCACCTGCACCATGCGATGCTCCGGCTCTATGCTCTCAATTTCAGCCTGTAAAAACCCGATACCCTTGCGCTGAAGCGATTTGGAAACCGGAAACGTGATCTGTTTAGCCGTACGCCATCCCAAAGGGAGCCAGATCAGAGAAGGAATAAAGGTAAACGTGTCGCTGCGGTCTACTACCAGCACTTCATGTCTGCCTTTCAGCAAACGCTGCAGTTCATATGCAGCAGTAAGGCCGGCAAAACTGCCGCCCAGAATTACTATTTGTTTGCGTTCAACTGCTTTCATGTCGCACCTCCCGCCTCTCCTGACTGGAGAGGAACTGCATATCACATTTCTATTCTATCCCCTGCCGCATCTATTCGCAATCCGCCAAAAGAATGATTATAGCAAAATATATATAATTGACTATAGCGCAATTGAAAAGTATTTAAAATGCCGTACTGCATATAAAAATAAGCGGGCAAAACAGGCATACTATTTGCTATCATAACAAAGAATACTTCAGGGAAAAAGCACAGACATGAACTTGAAAACAACTACAGCTGCATACAACAGAATACACCGCGCCATTGAAAAAGTTCAAACTACTTTAGCGCGCCCACTGTTTGCCTTGCTGCTCATTGGCGGCCTTTGCAGCACGGCGGCCCATGCTCAAAAGCAGTTAGTGACTGTGCGAGGCATTGAAGACACCGACTCAATACTGCACAACCCTGCCATGGGGTGGGTCTATTACGATTCGTCTGACAGGCCATTTTCACAACAATGGTGGCAAAGCAACCAGACTGCCCTCAGCATGTGCAATATCTGGTACTGGCGAGATACCTGGGCGAAACTTGAGCCGCAGCAGGGCAGGTATGCATGGCAGTATAACCCCAAATTCAAACAATACATTCAGCAGATACTCGACCATGGCTTCAAACTTGCCTTTAGAGTGATTGTAGACAGTCATAACTTTAGCGTACAGGCAACGCCGCAATGGGTAAGAGACATGGGTGTTAGGGGGCGCATCAGGGCTACTCACACCTACTCAGGAAAACTAGTCAGCTTATGGTCACCCAACTATGATGACCCAATTTTCAAAGCACAGTTCGCCCGGTTTATACAGGCATTTGGCAAGGAATTTGATGACCCTGCAAAAGTAGATTTTATAGATGCCAACGGCCTGGGCTGGTGGGGAGAAGTACATCATCTGAGGCTGCCGGCTTCCGAATACGACCAGGAATACAACTGGATATGTTCTACCTATCACAATGCATTCAAACATGTGCTGCTGGTAACCAATGTATTCTCCGAGTTTTCTCAAGGGAGCGGTGAAGCAGATATTGAAATTGCTCATGACAAATATGGCTACCTTTTCAGGCGCGACGGCCTTGGCAGTCACTGGTATTCAGATGCAAACATCAAAACGTTCGATACAAACATGTTCCCTGCCAGCCCGCTGTTTGGAGAATTGTGCTACGGCAGCTGGAATGCCGAGGATGAGAAGGCAGAAGCTGCCTTTGGAATAAAAAACTTTCACGATGATTTGGTATGGGGTATGAGCCAGGGCCTGCAAAGCCATATCAACACCATGAATTTCACCTCAGCCTGGCAGCAGTACGCACCTGAGCAAATTGCCAGGTTCAACCGCCATGGCGGTTATCGCTTCTATCCAGATAAAATAGAGTACTCTGCCGTTGTTGAGAAGGGCAGACTCTGTACGATAAAATCACGCTGGAAAAATGCCGGGGTCGGTGTTCTTCCCAATGCGGCGCCGCAGTGGAACCATAAATACAGGCTCGCCTATGCGCTGCTTCCGCTGCACAGCCAGTCTCCTCAGCAAATATGCCTGGAACAGCAGGCGCATCTTTCCAACTGGGCGGCAGGCAAGACTTTTGCATACAATACAACCTTCCGCTGCTCTCTTCCCCCCGGTACATATCGGCTCGCAGTGGGAATAGTAGATACGACCAGACAAAACACACCCGCCATTGAGATGGCTGCTTCCAATCTGACCCGGCTGGGCTTATGGTACCTTTTGGGCACGGTTACAGTAAAAAAGGGGTGACCTGCATGGCTGTTGATGCCAGACAGATGCCGGCTTAGTCTGCACAACGGTTATGATCTGCTTCTGCATACACAGGCTGCCCTGCATGGCCGCAACGGCGGCAGTAAACCGCATTGAGCACCGGGCAGCCAGCTATGCCGGCTCCTATCTGGTAGCTCGGAAGAGATACTACATCAGAAGATGTACATTTTTCGCACCGAGCGCAGGCAGATAATAGAATATGGCTTTTATACACAGAATTCAGTTCATTCAACTTCATCAGCCTTTCTCGTGCATACTCTTTGTATGAAACCATTCTTTTACGCCAAAAAGGAAAATGCCATGCCGTTTCTGTCATATATTCTAGCCGGTATTCTCATTGCCCTACCACTCGCAACACCGGCACAAACTGTTATCCATCGCCTGGAAAAGGGCATCACTCTGCAGCAAACTACACTTGTCGGCAGGCACCCGCTTCTATATACGCTGTTGCGCATCAATCTGCATACAAGAGGAGTACACGTCATTTGCGGGCTGGCGCACAGACGCATCACTACCTCAGGAGCATGGAAAGGGCGTGAACCGGTTACTGAAATTGCAGAAGAAAATCTGGCACTGGCTGGCATCAATGCAAACTTCTTCCCCTTCACAGGGCAGCCCATAGGTCTTGCTATACGCAATGGCCGCCTCATCACACCACCAGACGGCGTGCGGCCCAGCTTCGGCATTGCAGAAAATCTACCCGCCATTGAGACACTGCGCTGGCAGGGCGTACTATATTTGCCCACACATGCTACCCTGCCGCTGCAAAACCTCAACAATACTCCCGCCGCAGCGGGCATCACCCTGATTACCCCAGATTATGCTGCTGAACCTGTGCTAAAATTTGCTTATACCCTGCTGATTATACAAAAAACCAACCTGCCGCTGCGCCCCTCACGCATTCTCAAAGGCAAGCTTGCTTCCATCACCCAAATGCCTGCAGGTTCTCAGCTGCCGCAATGCCCCGCTCATGGCATAGAACTCGCTGCTGCCGGTCCTCAGGCATCGCAGCTGCTGTCTCTGCATCCCGGCACAACCCTGCGGGTGCAGTGCAGTCTTTACCCGGCATCAAAACCGCATTCCAGGCCGATATGGCGGCATGTCACCCAGGCCGTAAGCGGCGGCCCATGGCTGCTGCACAAAGGAGACTTGCATGAGGACGGAGTGGCAGAAGGCTTTAGCAAAGTGTACTTTGTAAACTTCATGCACCCTCGCACTGCCGTAGGCATTACAAAACATCGCAACCTCATCATGCTGGTGGTAGACGGCCGCTCTCCCCTCAGCACAGGTATTTCACTTGATAATCTTGCCAAACTAATGAAAAAACTGGGTGCAACAGAGGCCATGAACCTGGATGGAGGGGGATCAAGCACACTGGTACTGGAAAATGGCGTACTCAATTTTCCATCAGACGGCATAGAACGCCCTGTCTCTACCGCCCTTCTCGTAGATGCCATGCCGCTAAAGCATGCGACTGCCTTCACCATTCTTGCTCCCTCAACCACATTTCCTGCAGGCTCACACACCTATGTTAAGGCAGTTGATGCAAATGGCAAACAGCTTCGCCCGGTTTGGTCTACCAAAACAGGAGTTGGTTTTGTTGATCAGCTGGGCACTGTCAGCTGCTATCAACCTGGCATAGTGCGTATTCAGGCTCTATTGGGACAAACAGCCGCACAAACCACACTGCGAGCCTCACAGCCGAAAATCAAAACCGGTGAAACAAACAAAGACAATGCCAACTCAAAATAGACTGCTCAAACATAACACGAAAACGAAAATAATAACAATAAAAAGAAAGAAGAAGGAAATTTTGCATCCGATGTAGAAAAATATTGCGTCCGACATTGCAATTTCTATCGTACCAGGCGCTGACCAATGACAAATAACTCTGAGAATATACCCCTTCAGAAAGAACCAGATGCTGCCTCAGGCAGACAGAGCGCTGTGACGTGGCGCAGCATTCTGATTGGCTTGATTATCCTGCCATTCAACGACTACTGGCAGGTGCAAATGGAGATAATACGCTACTCTGCGCACCCCTCAACCATATCGCTCTTCTTCAATACAGTGTTCATTCTGCTTGTACTAACCGTTATCAACCAGGGAGTAAAGCGCATACGGCCTGCCATTGCACTGCAGCGTGCCGAGCTGCTGCTCATCTACACCATGCTCTGCATTGGCTCGGCGGTGGTTGGGCATGATACAATGGAAATTCTGGTTCCCATGCTCACATGGCCATTCAGACACGCCACAACCTCCAATAACTGGGTGCATGTGATTATCCCTCACTTGCGCAAGCCGCTCTTTGTCATTCACAAATCTATTTATCTCGGATACTACCTGGGTGACGATACCATTTTCAGAATGAAGTATATTCTTGCATGGCTGCCTGTAGTATGTATCTGGACGCTTTTTCTCTCTACACTGCTCGCTATTTTTCTCTGCATGAATGCTATACTTCGCAAACAGTGGACGGACAATGAACGGCTTACCTATCCAATCATTCAGGTTCCCCTGCAAATCACCCAGGAGGGTGCATTCGACAAGGGAGGGCTGTTTAGAAACAGGCTGTTCTGGATGGGGTTTCTCATAGCAGGCACCATAGACATGGTAAACAGCCTCAATTACTACTATCCAAACATCCCGACCATTCTCACCCCCGGATTTGGGCAGAGTTTTCTGGATATTTCGATTTTCTTCACCCACAAACCCTGGAATGCAATAGGCTGGACGCCTGTATCGTTTTATCCATTCATGATTGGTCTTGGAATGTTCATGCCGCTCGATTTTCTCTTCTCCATGTGGTTTTTCTACTGGTTCTGGAAATTGCAGCACGTAACTGCCTCTGCCATGGCATGGGACAGAACCCCAGACTTTCCATACACAGAAAACCAGTCATACGGGGCATACCTCTCATTCTGTTTCTATTCTATCTGGCTAAGCCGTTCCTATCTTAAACAAGTAGTGCTGCGCGCGCTTGGCAGACCCTCTACTGTGGATGATACCGATGAGCCAATGAGCTATCGCACTGCACTGCTTGGCATTTTGACAGGCATGTGTGCACTGGTTGCTTTTTCTGTGTACATCGGCATGGTCTGGTGGATAGCAGTGCTGTTTTTTGTGATGTACCTCGGCCTCGCGCTTGCCATTACAAGAATGAGAGCAGAACTGGGAACGCCAATTCACGATCTCCATTTTACTGGTCCCGATCAGGTAATGACGCGCATTGCCGGCAGCCGCGCATTCTCACCAGATACCCTCACTGCTTTTTCGCTCTATTTCTGGTTCACACGTGCCTACCGCGGCCATCCAATGCCCATTCAGCTGGAGGGCTACAAAATGGCAGAGCAAACCCGTACCAGCTATAAACGCTGGAATATAGCAATGCTCTGCATGGGCAGCATCGCGGTATTCATTGGTTTCTGGGTGATTCTGCAGCTCATGTACCATTATGGGGCAGAAGCAAAAAGCACCATGACTTTTGGCGCCGAATCGTACAATCAGCTGCAAAGCTGGATCACTACCCCTTCTCGCGGCTCGTTTGGGCAGCTGATGGCCGTTTTTGTGGGGCTGGGTTTTGCCGCATTTTTGCAGTACATGCGCATTCGCTTTCCCTGGTGGCCTTTTCATCCCCTTGCCTATGCGGTATCCTCTTCATATGAAATCAACCTGGTATGGGGGCCGCTGTTTCTTGCATGGATTTTCAAATCGCTTCTCCTGCGCTACAGCGGCAGGGGCGGGTTTCAGAAGGCGCTGCCATTTTTTATCGGGCTAATGCTTGGGCAGTTTGTGGTGGGCAGCTTGTGGAATATTTATGGCATAGCGCGGGGTCTGCCTACCTACCAGTTCTGGCAGTAAACAAAAACGCGCGCAGCAGATGTTGCTGCGCGCGCCAGCGTGCAAGTGCCTGTCAGGCCCCTGCTATAAGAGAGCGTATTCGGTTGTCAAACGCATTTTGATCTACAATAAATGACTGCAGGGCAGACTCGGTCATCAAGTCATCAAGAGCGGCACGCTGCATCCATCGCGCCGTATTTGGTATCTTGCCATCACTGCGAATAACCGACTGTTCTTCCTGCGTAAAGTGGCTAAACAATCGTGTTTTGTGATGTGCATCCGCCTGCCTCAGATCATAGCCTGTCAGAGTGGTTCCCCCCTGGTTGGCAAGTTCCTGTGCCATCTGTCTGAAACCATCGTCTACAGTCCAGAGCTGTTCCACAAATTCATGCGAATACCCATCGGCAAGCTGCACAGGATACTCTTCGTGTATTCTGGAAACTATGCTGTCTGGTGCATGGCCAGCTGCAAGAAATTCTGCCATTGCCTTGGGGGGCGCAGTGTATACGTCTACCCCTGCAAGCGTAAACATCTGCTCGCCGCTGCGCATGGAAGCAGCGATTTGGCGCGTATGCACATGATTATGCAGTGTGCGCAATTCTCGCAAGGCCTGCTGTGAGGCCAGCGTTACCCGCTCACCTACATTCTTGCCATCGCCCATCTTATTGTCTGCTACTACGGCATTCAACCTGCCCAGAAATATGTTGCAGTAGTCAGGGCTGCTCAGCAGTGCAGCAAGATAATTCTGCCGCGCAGAAAAGCCCAGGGTGTAGTTGATTGGTATATCCATGGCGCGTGCACGAGCCACGGCACAAAACCCTTCCGGCGTCATCGGAATTTTCACTATGAAGTGCTGCGGGTTCACAGCATAGTACCGCTGTGCATAGCGCACCGTGTGCTCTATGTCATGACCTACGGCCGGGTGCAGTTCAACGCTTACTCTTGCGCCAAATGCACTCACCAGTCTGAGCGCAATATGGCAGTTCACTACAAACACTACATCCTGCACCAAATCATCTATCGATATACCTGGTTCCAGATCGCGTACCTTTGCAGCAGCATTCTTTATGTCTTCATCCATAATTCCTGTCTGCACCACCTGATTCGCCAGGGTATTGTTGGTGGTAAGAGCTGTAGTTTCGGTACGCCAGAGTTTACTGGCCTCCTCCAGGTTGCCGGTATCCAGCCAGAGCTGTGTCCCAAGCTGATTGAGACGGGCAAGCGCTGCGTCAGAAGAAGGCGCAGCAACTCTTGCAGGGGGGTGAGGAACATCGGCTGCCAGCTCTGCCAGCAACGCCTCCTTGCGTGTCATATCAGAAACAGAGAGAACTGCCATGAATGGCTCCTTTCTCACAAGCCCAGGCGGGCAATATGACGCCCCAGTAAAGGGGCTTCCATTTTTTATTCCACAAACACTTTACAGTACGGTTAACCACCAGGTTTTTATTAATTCAGCCCATACCAGGCCCGCACTGTATTCTGAAACCACATAACAAGGCAAACCAGCGCTCCGGCTGCCCACACTGCTCCCAATCCCCAGCCCCATACTGCGCCAACAGCAAATAGGCACACCGCAAGCGCTGCCGGCGCAGCACGCCACCCTAAAGCCTGCTGCATCCAAACCAAACGTGCCAGCAGCAGCAGCAACACAGCCACAGGAACCAGCAGCGCAGTATCAAACAGGGGAATGAGTATGGAGACTGCATGCACCATATACTGACCGCCTCCTGCAGAAGAATGCTCAAAACCACCCCATGCCTGCAAAACTGAACGCACCGGCCACATCAGCACAGAGAGAAGCAGCATAACTGTCATCCAGGTCACCCAGAGCGGCCTGCCGGAAAGCTGATCTACCTGCCCCTGCAGTTTTCTGTCAAACTCTTCCTGCATACCCACCTGGCCGCCGTATTTCGTGAGCGCGTGGCCGCAGTTGTCGCAAATAGAACGAGACAAATCTACTGCTTCACCGCAATGCTTACACAAATGAACGTCTGGCATGGTACTCTCGCTTTCATGCAATACCTATAAACGCTATAATGCGCAGAAAAAGTATACCCTGCCATAAAGACGAGGCAAAAGCCGATTCACATCAGCTTTCGGCACTATTTGCCCAGCAGCAGCTGCGCAACCTTGTCAGCTGCATCGGGGCATGCAAGCGTTCTGGCAGCATTTTTCATTTGCAATAGCAGTGCCTCATCCCTTTGCATGTGCTGCAGTTCTTCCAGCAGTCTTTCCCCCTCCAGTTCTGCTTCCGGCAGCAAACGTGCGGCTCCCTCCTGCACAAGCTGCCTTGCATTGGCTGTCTGATGATCGGCATATGCCGTGGGCAGAGGGGTTACCAGCATGGGAAGTTCATTCACCAGCGCTTCTGAAAGCGTAGATATTCCACCCCGGCACCAGGTGACATGGGCGGCACGCTGTGCCAGCGCCATCTGCTCTGTGTTCAAAAAGCCCATTGGCACATAGGCATCAGATGCTCTCAAATGCGTGGTCTGTTTCATTACCTCTTCAATATTGCGCGCCCCTGTCTGATGCAGCACCTGCATTCCGCCTTCCAGCAAAGCCGGCAGCGCATTTAGCAGCGACTTGTTCAGCGCCTGCGCCCCCTGGCTTCCCCCTGCCACAAACAGGGTAAACCGGCTGGCGCAAAGCCCTAGACGCTGACGTGCATCTTCAGGTGTAATCTCATTACCTAAGCGCACTCCTGTGCGAAGCGGCAGCCCTGTTACCTCAACGCGATCTTGAGGGAATAAATGCCTGGTTTCTGGAAACGCCACGCAGATGGTGCGCGCAAATCGAGCCAGCAGTCTGTTGGTTCTCCCTGGCACAGCATCGGGAGCGCAAATCACCAGCGGCAGCCCAAGGCTCACTCCTGCCAGCGCTGCAGCCGCAGCTACATACCCCCCGGTGCCCAGCACAGCCTCGGCTCCAAACGCACGCATGTAGCCCCGTGCCTCAAAAAAACCTTTGCCCAGCGACCAGCCTGCCGCGGGGGTAGAGACCGAAACAAGCTTGCGCAGCTTGCGGGCCTGCACTCCCTGAAACATAATCCCATGTTCAGGCACAATGCGGGCTTCCATTCCTTCCAGTGAACCAATGTACAGCGCTTCCAGGTTAGGCTGTATTTTTTGCAGGCTCTCAAGCACTGCCAGCGCCGGAAAGATATGCCCGCCTGTTCCACCTCCGCTCACAATAACACGTTTCATACGGCTGGCTGCCTTTGCGCCAGGCTGGTTTCTCTGCCACGCTGCCCTATATTTAGCAGCAGGCCAACACAACACATCAAAACAACCAGCGAGGAAGAACCATGGCTCACAAAAGGGAGCGGTACCCCGGTTGCGGGTATGCTGCCCGTTGCCACCGCGATATTGGTAAGCGCCTGCACCCCAATCAGGGCGGTGATGCCTCCCGCCAGCAAAGCTTCAAATTGATGTTCGCTACGGCAGCGCAGGGTAATTAGAAAACCCCGCCAACATACCATCAGCAGTAGTATCAGCAGCAAAATGCTGCCTGCAAAACCGGTTTCTTCGGCATAGGTGGCAAACACAAAATCACTGTTTGCCTGAGGCAGGTAGTATTTTTGCAGGCCATGCCCAAATCCTTCGCCATACAACTCTCCAGACCCCACAGCAAGGCGTGCATGCTGCACCTGATAACCAATTCCCTCAGGGTCGTACTGCGGATGCAGAAATGCAACAATACGCTGCTGCCGGTGCGCCAGCCCCTTGCCGTGCATACCAAACAGAAGCACTCCCGTCAGACAAACCATACAAATGACAGCTAGATGCCTTTTGCGCACGCCTGCCAGATAAAGCTGCACAAAAACCGCCATAAACAATACAAATGCAGTGCCCAGGTCTGGCTCCTTCTCTATGAGAAGCAGAGTAATGCTGGAAACAAGCAGCACGGGCCAGATTTCATTCCAGCCTGGCCTGCGCACTCGTTTAACGGCAGAAGCCAGTCTGTCTGCAGCGTAGATAAGCAGCAGTATTTTCGCCAGTTCTGAAGACTGTATCATAACGCTGCCAATTTTTATCCATCGGTAAGACATATTCAGCCGCGCTCCCAGGTGAGGCGCCCAAACAAGGGCCAGCAGCGCAATACCGGTAATCGCCCCCGGCACTGCAATGCGGCGCAAAACGAGAGGGGAAATGAGCATGCAGAAGAAGAGAGCCATCAATCCGATTGCTGCCCCGGCAATCTGTACATAGAGAAGATGTACTATCGACTCAAGCCCTTTTGCTCTGCTCAGGGTTTTTGGGTAGCTGGTATCCAGCGACATCCACAAACCAATTACGGTAAGCATCAGGGTGCTGCCAAACAGCCAAAGGTCAGCGGGGCGGTAACGCACCTGTGCAGCAGTCATGCCTGTTCCCTTTCTATCTGGCGCGAAATACGGCGAAATTCCTTTCCGCGCTCTTCAAAGTCTGCAAACATATCAAAACTTGCACACGCAGGGCAAAGCAGAACAGCATGCCCCGGCTGCGACAGCGAAAATGCAGTGCGTACCGCCTCTTCCAGAGTTTCAGCTCTATGTATGGCTGTATACCCCCCTTCCTGCAAAACAGACTGTAGCGCAGGAGCGGCCTGCCCTATCAGCACTACGGCAGGCGCCTTTTGCTGCAGGACAGGCGTTAGAGGGGCAAAATCAAGCCCTTTCTCTGCACCGCCCAATATGGTGATTGCAGGCTGGCTCATGCCAAGCAGCGAACTCACAGCGGCTGCCGGATTGGTACACATGCTGTTGTTATAAAAACTTCTGCCAGCAGCATCGCATACCCATTCCATTCGGTGCGCAACGCCGGCAAAGTATTGCAGGGTATGCACAACCGAACTCTGGCTGGCACCTAAAATCAATGCAGCAGCAGAGGCGGCAAGGGCATTTTGAATGCTGTGCCTGCCGGTAAGTGCAGGAGAAAGGCGGGTGGCCGAAAGCAGTCTTGCTGTCTCTGCTCCCTGCAGGCGTACAGTCAGTTCCCCCTGCTCCAGCCATGCTGCAGGGCCAGGCTCTGGCGGAAAGTCATCGGCGCTGTACCAGAGGCGTTTGGCAGTACAGCCGTTCTTTCCCACGCGCCGTGCTGCGGCATCGTCATAACAAAACAAAGCCCATTGGTCAGCGCTCTGAGCGGCGAAAAGGCGGGCTTTCGTGGCGGCATAGTCTTCAAAATCCCGGTATCTATTCATATGGTCTGGGGTAATATTGGTAAGTACTGCCACTTCGGGTGCAAATTGCTGCACCCATTCCAGCTGAAAACTGGAGATTTCTGCCGCGAGCACATCTACCTTTCCTTCAATGCTGCCAAGTGCAGCTTCACTCAATGTCAGCCTCACATCATCTGCGCTTACATTGCCGCACGCTGCGGCATGCATGCCCTCGCGCTGCAGCATTGCTGCCAGCAACAGGGTGGTAGTGGTCTTGCCGTTGGTGCCGGTCACCGCCGCTGCAGGGGCTTTGGCCGCCTGAAAGGCAAGCTCTATTTCAGACCACACAGGTATGCCCAGCCTTTGCGCCCGCAAAAGCGCCGGGGCATCGCGAGGAACTCCAGGACTGGTCACAACCAGACTTGCTTCGTCGGGCACCGCTTCTTCTGCAGTTGCAAACGGTACGGGTGTCACGCTGCCCGATTGGCAGGGTATCTGATTTATATCAATTTTCTTATTGTCCGATAAAATTACTTTCGCGCCCAAATATTCCAACAGCAAACTGGCTCCCGCACCGCTCCTGCCTGCGCCCGTCACCGCTACTGTGCTGCCGCGCAGTTCTTCCAGCTTCACAGCCGACCTCCTATCCCCCACAAAAGCGCCAGTGCAGCACAAACTGCCCCTATCAGCCAGAACCGGCCAACCACGGCAGTTTCTGCAATGCCCATCTCTTCAAAATGATGATGCAGAGGAGTTCGGCGAAACACGCGTCTGGCACGAGCGGCCTCTATGCCGTATTTATGCTTTCGCCACTTAAATACACTCACCTGTATCATTACAGAAATCAGTTCTGCCCAGAAAACCAGTGAGGCAGCAAGCATGCCTACCTCTGTTTTGCCCTGCAGCGCTACGGCGGCAAACGTAGCCCCCAAGGCCAGTGAACCAGTATCACCCATAAAAATTTTGGCCGGATGAATGTTCCACCAAAGAAACCCGCACAAACCGCCGGCAATTGTGATGCAGTAAAATGAAAGCGCCGGATGCAGACTTGAGGTAAGAGCAGCAAGCGTCAAGCTGAGAAAAACCCCCAGCCCGCCGCACAGGCCATCCAGTCCATCTGAGAAATTGGTAGCATTCGAAAGTCCAACCATGGTCAGCCCAGCCAGCACATAGTACCAATACCCCAGGTTCATTGTCCACTGAGGCAGCGCAAGCGCATGCATCACCCTATCGGGCAGCAGTTCCACACTGGTGGTTGTGAGTGGATTGGCTGTTGCGGCCATGTAGAACAGAAAACCTCCTGCCAGCACACACTGCACCAGCAGCTTTTCCCGCGCTTTTAACCCCATGTTTTTTCCGCGTTTCAGGCTCAGCCAATCGTCTGCAAAGCCAACAGCACCAAACCCGATGAGCATTAGAAGAGGGGCAAGCAGTGTAAAATCATTCTCAGGGTGCCTCGATTCTCCTACTCTAATCCAGAGCAGATAAAGAAGCGTGCAAATAATTACAGGAAACAGAAAAAGAATCCCGCCCATAGTGGGTGTGCCCTGTTTTACTGCATGGCCCGCAGGAGCATCCGGGTTGATGTTCTGTCCGCTTTTATGTTTAATTAGAAATCGAATCAAAAATGGACCACATATCAGCGCCATGGCAAAAGAGAGTAAAAAGCCCGCGACTTTAATGGGCATCTGCTTCCTCCGTGCCTGCAAGCACTGCAGTAATACACCCCATCTGCATGGCCCTCGAACCTTTGATCAGAACGGTATCACCGGCAAGCGCCAGCGCCTCCGCATTCACTGCAGCTTCTTCTGCAGAGGCAAAATGCATCAGTTCCAGTTTCGGTCTCTTTTTTTGTGCTGCTGCCCCTGCTTCTCCCGCAAGCTCTCCTATGGTACAGAGGCGGCGTATTCCAAGTTCTGCCACATATTCGCCCACTTTGCAATGTAGTGCAGAAGCATACTCTCCCAGTTCTTTCATATCTCCCAATATCGCAACTGTCTGTTCTGGCGCTGCCAAATTGACAAGGGTTTGCAATGCGGCCAGCATCGATTCCGGCCCCGCATTGTAGCAGTCATCCAGCAGCGTCATTCCCATTTTACCCTTTCTCAAAACCATGCGTCCTTCGGCGCCTGGCCACTGCTTCAAAGCCTGCAAAGCTACTTCCAGCGGCAGCGAGAGCGCATACACAGCGGCGAGTGCGCATGCTGCGTTTTCTGCCTGATGCACTCCGGCGGCTCTCAATGAAAGAGGGAAAATTTGATTTCCCGCTCTTATCTTTCTTCCCCCTTCAAGCAGTGCCACATCTGCACTTGCGCTCCCCTTCCCCGAAAACGTCACTATGCTGCACCCATCCGGCACTTGAGATCGAAGCAGTGCAAAATACTCGCTGTCGCAGGGCAGCACTGCTGTACCGCTGGCTGGCAGGCAGGCAAGCAGCTCTGCTTTGGTGCGTGCTATGGCTTCCCTGCTGCCCAGCAGTTCAATGTGCGCGTAGCCAATGGATGTTATAATTCCTGTTTGAGGTTCTGCAATACGCGCTAGAGATGCAATCTGACCTTCCCCGCGCATTCCCATTTCTATCACAGCATAGCGGTGCTGGGGTTCAAGCCTGAACAGGGTTTCTGGCACGCCTATCTCGTTGTTGTGGTTCTTGCTGCTGGCAAGGGTTGGCCCACTCACCGCAAGTATAGTGCTCAGCATTTCTTTCACAGAGGTTTTGCCTACGCTGCCAGTGATCCCTGCCACATGCGGCGCAATATCCCTGCGATAGGCATTGGCCAGCAGGCCGTAGGCTTGCAGGGTATCAGGCACAACGATTTGCGGGCCGGCACCTTCTATATTGCGAGTGACTACTGCGGCGGCAGCTCCTGCCTGAAAAGCCTTCTGTACGTACAAATGCCCGTCAAAATGCTCGCCATGCAGGGCAAAAAAAAGTGCGCCAGGTTTCAGGCTGCGGGTATCGGTAGAAACATTCAGCGCTTCTATCTCTGGCAGCCAGCTGTCTGGGGCATGCATCTGTTTGGCTGCCCAGCGCAGTAAAAAAGGTTTCACCGGCCTGACTCTTTTCGGTTTCTCACAGCCAGCAGCGCTTCCTCCCTGTCGTCGAAATGTCGTTTTTCGCCACGCACTATCTGATAGTCTTCATGACCCTTGCCCGCCAGCAGCACTATATCGCCATGCTGTGCCTTATCAATGGCGATTTGTATTGCCTTTTTTCTATCCGGTTCTACCACTTTCTCTGTATGGCTCTGCTCCATTCCCTCCAGTACTTCCTTGAGTATTTCATCAGGGTCTTCGTCTCTGGGGTTATCTGAGGTAAGTATGGCGGCATCAGCAAGTTCGGCGGCTAGTCTGCCCATAATGGGGCGCTTGGTACGGTCACGGTTTCCTCCGCAGCCAAACAAGCAGATAATGCGAGAAGGGTTGAGGGCACGAGCAGAGCGAAGCAGGTTTTCCAGGCCGTCGGGTGTATGCGCATAATCTACTATCACCGAATATCCGCCGCCTGCTGTATCTACCCACTCAAACCTGCCTGGTACTGGCGGCATGGCGGCAAGCCCTGCAGCCACTGTTTCTTTTGCGATTCCCAGGCGCAGGCACGCCGCTGCCGCTCCCAGCGCGTTGCCCACCTGAAACCTGCCGCCTGCTGCAAGATGAATAGGCATCTGCCAGACCTCTACTCCAGAATCATAGCAAAGCATAAACCGGGTAGAAGCAGGCTTGCACTCTATCTCTTTTGCGGTGAGTACAGCGGGGTCTCCTTCCTCTGAAGCGAATGTAATCACATCCCCGCGCACCATCGTCACCATATCGCGTCCTTCCCACTGTGAAACATTCACAGCCCCTGCAAACATCCGTCCGTCAGGGCGCGGATACTTCACCGGGTACTGCGAAAAGAGAATCGCTTTTGCATCAAAATAGGCTTGCATGGTTCCATGAAAATCAAGGTGATCGCGGGTAAGATTGGTAAAAATACCAGCATTGAATGCTATGCCATCTGTTCTATGCAATGCCAGTGCATGAGAAGAGACTTCCATTGCAACCGCTTGTGCCCCGGCATCGCGCATTTCGGCCAGCAGCTGCTGCAGTTGATCTGCCTGCGGGGTGGTATGCTCACTGGCAAACGGAATGCCATCCAGCTCGGTGCCCAAAGTACCTATAGTGCCTGTGCGCATTCCTGCCTGCCGCAGTATGGAGGCGGCCATGCGGGTGGTGGTGGTTTTTCCATTGGTACCTGTTACCCCGATCATTAGCATAGAATGGGAGGGATTACCATATACACTGCATGCCCACAAGGGCAGCGCGGTACGGGTATCAGGCACAACGAGCGCATTCACTTGTGTGGGAAGTGCAATTTTACCGCTGTTCAGTACAGAGCGCTGCACTGCCACTGCAGCAGCGCCTTGCTGCAGCGCCTGTGATATGTATTCATGCCCATCGGTGGTTTCACCTGGAAGGCAGACAAACAGTGTGCCCTGCTTTACAAGGCGTGAATCTTGCGTGATATGCCGAATTAGCGGGTCTGAATCACCCAGGCGCTCGGTGCCAGGGAGTGCGTTTTGTAGAATGCTGAGTGAAATCGATGCAGCCATTTCTTCCTCTTTTTTATGTGCAGCCGGTCTTCTGTCTTACTTACGGCATGTCTGCTTATTGCTACTACATTCTACCAGAAGAAAAAAGGGGCCATGCTACATCATTTTAGTACCTTGCAGCACCTGCATGGCCCCGAAACCACACGCAGACCAGAGCAGGCAGGCGTGTGGAGAAGCGGTTGGTTAATGCAGAGAAATTGTTTGTGTTTTGTTTTCTGGCAGAGGCGGCAGCCCCATTTGCGCCCGTGCGCCTGCCTGTGCAGCATCGTACTGCAGATTGTTCGGGTCATCTTGCGGCACATGCCAGATAGCCATAAGCTGGGCGGCAATGCTTTGAAAGGCGGGTGCTGCCACCTCTGCCCCATAGTAATGGGGTGGTTCGGGGTCGCGCACCGTCACCAATATCACCACACGCGGTGCAGAGGCAGGCACTATCCCAATAAAAGAGCCGGTATAAGCTCCGGGGCGGTACAAGGAAGCGGTTCCCGTTTTGCCTGCTACTGTGTATCCGGGCAGTGCGGCTGATGTGCCCGTTCCGTTTGTCACAACTCCTTCCAGCATCTGCATCACTTCCTGTGCGGTGTCTGCCGATACTGCCCTGCGCACTTGCACAGGTGGAAAGTTGCGTACAACAGTGCCGCCCTGCTGCAGATCGGTTACCAGTCGGGGCTGCATTAGCACTCCTTTGTTCGCCAGTGCTGCATACCCCATGGCAAGTGCAAGAGGCGTGGTGGTAACGGCCTGCCCAAAGGCAGCACGGGCTGTTTTGGCTGCGCTGTACCGCATCGCGCTGAAATCAAATGACCAGTGACCTCGTTCTACACCGGGCAGCGGAAGGCTGGGAGTGCTAAAAAGACCAAAGGTGGTAAACGCCTCCTGCAGATTCCTTCCTCCCATGCGCAAGCCTACCTGTGCTGCGCCGATATTGCACGAAACGCGTAGTATTTTTGCTGCATTCACAACCCCGTGTATCTCGCCCTTGGCACAGTGAATGGCATGGCGGCCAATGGGAAATCGTCCGCTGCAGTAGAATGTGGTGCCGGGTGCAATAAAGTCTCTGTCAAGTGCATACGAGAGCGTGAACGCTTTTATGGTTGAGCCGGGTTCGTATATGCTGCCAGCGCATCTATCCTGCATGCTCTGCAAGGCTATGGGGGGGCGTTTCCCCCCGCTGCCAGCAATCGGATTGGCATTGAAGGCTGGCAGGCTCACCATCGCCTTGATGTCTCCGGTACTGGGCGACACAATGGTTATGCTCACCCCTTTGGGGTGAAACTCAGCCATTATTTTTTTGGCCGCGGCAGTTGCAATGCGCTGTGCATCTGCATCCAGCGTAGTGCAAACCGTCATTCCATCACGTGCCGGCTTCAAAGCCTGCAGGGTGCCGGGTATTTCCCGGTTATTTGCATCTGCTTCTACACGGGCAAAACCATTGTGCCCTGTCAGCCACTTGTTACAGCCCCACTCCAAGCCAGCCTGACCGTTTCCATTCGGCCCTAAAAACCCGATTACCTGTGCTGCATCCATGCCATCAGGGTACAACCGCTCCATTCCATCTTCCACCCCAAACCCAAAGGGGTGCAGCTGTTTGAGCGCTGCTGCCTGCTGCATGGTAAGACCGCTGCACACAGGCACCCAGCGCGAATGCGTGCGGGGCTCGCTGGAGAGCGCATTTTGAACAATGGTTTGCAAATGCTGAGTTGATACATGCAGCAGAGAGGCCGTTTGGGTCAATGCACTGCTTATTCGCTGCATTCGCTGCTGCGCGCTTTGCGCACCGCTCACGTCTGGCCGAATCACCCCCGGGTCAAAGCCGGCAGTGCCACAGTACAAATTCACTGCCAGCGGCCTTCCCTTGCAGTCTAGAATGTTGCCTCGATGCGAGGCCAGTTCTATGCGTCTGCTGCACACTTCTTCAGCTCTCACACGCATTTCCCGGCCATGTATGCACTGCAAACTAAAAAGTCGAATCACAATGGCGGCATAGCCGGCTGCTCCTATACACCCTGCGAACATAACCCGTTTCTCTCTCATCCCGCTGTAGCGCGATTTTCCGTGCAGGGGGGAAACCATTTTTTCGTTCACTGCGCCATTCCTCCCAAATGAACAGAATCACCGGGAGCAGGTATAGCCATATGCATTCTGTGTGCTTCCTGACTGATGGCCGGAGATGCCTCCAGGCGGGCCAGTATCTGGGTGTACTGCTCTGAAAGCGCACTTTGCTGATGCAGCTGATGCAGCAGTTCGGTGCGCCGAAAACCTTCGTGGCTGAGTCGGGCATATGCCCCCAGATAAAGCAGGCCAAGCACACACAGCGTAGAACATACCATGAGCAAACCAACCATGTGGGGCAAATGCCGAAAGCGCAGCGCAGCAGGGGAAGGGGCCTGCTTTGACGCTGGCCTTGCATTAGGCTGCGAAGCCGGAACGGTTTTTCTTTGTGGCAACATATTAGACATTCCATCCTCCTCACAAACTGGCTGCTATGTTCCCAGCTTTACAGCTGCACGAAGTTTGGCGCTGCGCGCCCGCGAATTCCTCGCTACTTCTTCCCCGCCTGGCTGCAGAGGCTTTGCAGTCAGCACCTGCACCAAAGCCTGCCTATCTGCTTCTGCAAACAATTCGGGCGAGTGGGCCGGCACCGGTTTTTTTCTGCCGGCGGCTTCTGCCAGCGTATGCTTTACCACCCGGTCTTCTAATGAGTGAAAACTGATTGCCACCAGTCTGCCGCCCGGTTTGAGCATACGAATAGCCGCCCTCAAACCCTGTGCAAGCTGGTCAAGTTCTTGGTTTACTTCGATTCTCAGTGCCATAAAAGTACGCGTTGCCACATGAATGTCTCTGGGCCAGGCTTTCCTCGGCACTGTCTGCTGCACCAGTGCCGCCAGCTGCCCTGTGGTGCGCAGCACATTGTTCTGCCTGTACACTGCAATTGCTCGTGCAATAGGGCGTGCGAAGCGCTCTTCCCCAAATTCCCAAATTATTCGCACCAGTTCCTGCTCGTCTGCCTCTGCAAGAATATCTGCTGCTGTTCTGCCGCTTTGCTGGTTCATGCGCATATCCAGCGCTTCATCTCTCAAAAAGCTGAACCCTCTGGCAGAGTCGAGTTGATGAGACGAAACCCCTGCATCAAACAGGGCGCCATCCAGCAAAGGTCCCTCCCGGCCGGTTTTCTGCTTCAAAACCAGTTCAAGATCGCTAAATTGTGCATGCGCAAGTACAATAGTAACATTGCGCACCGAAGCCAGCCGCTGCCCGGCAGCTTCCAGCGCCTCAGTATCCCTGTCCAGTGCATACAAAGTGCCGCCGGGGGCTATTCCCTGCACTATGCGGCTGCTGTGCCCAGCCCCTCCCAGGGTGGCATCCAGCACAACAGCGCCAGGTTTCAAATCTAGAAACTGCATGCATTCCTGCAGCATCACTGGTTCATGCACAAAAGGAACTGACATGGTAACCTTGTTAGGATGGAGTCAGGCTCGACCGCTCATCGCTCATTCCCAGCGCTCTGCGCGCCGCTCCCACACGCTCAGGAGTGAAATCTTTCATGTAGGTTTCCCAGTTCTGTCGACTCCAAAGTTCGACGCGCGAACCGTTGCCTATAAAAATCACCGTTTCACCTTCCCTCAAGCCCGCCCACTCTCGAAGATGGCGTGCAATGGTAAGGCGAAACTCACGGTCTGGCTTCACAAACTCGCAGCTGCCAAACATGCGCTGCAGATAGATCAGATCGTTGTTCAGCTCATCGTTCACACTGCGGCTTTCCAACTGCTCTTCATACTCTTCCCATGCAGCAATAGGATAGGCGCGTATCTGCTGCCCCGGCCCTGTTGTAAGTATAAATTCTTCCCCAAGCTTTTCCCTGAAACGTATGGGTACAATAACACGGGCTTTATCGTCCATGCTATGTTCAAAACGCCCCCACATACGGTTGGAAGAGGAAGGTTGCGGCATTTATGAAATTTGACTAGGTTTGAAAAAAATTGAACTACTGGGACGGTGTCTCCAAACACTCCCCACATAGTCTCCACCAAGTCTCCACTGATGCTCCCCATTCTACCATTCTGATGGCAGAGTGTCAATAGTTTTTGTAACCAAACAATATTTTTTTGGGAAATATTGGGAATTCATGGCACAATCAGCACAAAAAAAGCCGATCACCGCGCAAAAATGAAAGTATCTACAAGAAGGGAGAGCCGAATATGAGCGATCCATTTGGAAGTCTGTTTCGATCGGTACCGGGTTTTATGCCGCCCCAGCAGATGCGCGCAGGGCAAATACAGCGCCGAGACAATCTGCAAATGGCAAGCTATCTCATACAAACCTATCATATACGGCTCTGGTACGAGCCAGAATGGCACAATGCCAGAACACTGCAGAGAAAACATCCGCACTGCATACTCTGCTCTATACCCATTGAATCGTGGACGCCCGCACTGCACAAGGTACCGGGGTGGCGCCCCAGGCCAAATAACGGGGTAGTGTAAAATTATAGCCCGGCACGCAGAGCGTGCCGGGCTTCAGCAGGCGAACAGGCTGAGCGCCCGTTCATCACATAGCATGGTTCAATCTGCAGGCAGATTAACACATGAGTTAAAACAGGCTAGCTCGCCTGCTCACCTCGTTGACTGTGATCCATAAATAACCACCACCTCCTTTCTCAGTCTAAAATCATTATCGCAAAAAACCTCTTTCCTGTCAAGTGCTGTTTTTAACACCAAAATGAATAAGTCAACAGCTTTTTCTGCACATCATCTATCTGACTGCCAGGCAACAGTGCTGCAGTATGCGGCGAGTGATGTATACTATCTTTCATACTCAACCAGCAGCAGCCATTTTATACTGAAAGATGAGGAAATAAATGACAAACATGTTGTATGGCACTGTGCCAGGAATAGACAAACCCGTTTCGCGTATTGTGCAGGGAATTATTCAGGTTCAGAAAGACGATGAGGCAAAGGGGTTTGCTTTTCTCGATGCATTGTATGAGGCAGGAGTAAACTGCATAGACACGGCGCGAATTTATGGCAACTCAGATGCGTTTCTGGGCAAATGGGTGCGCACCAGAAAACTGCAAGACAAGGTAGTTCTGCTTGCCAAAGGCGCGCATCACAATAATCTGCGCAGAAGGGTGACTGCCTACGATATAGGCACAGACCTGCATGACACGCTGGCCGCCATGGAGTTGAACTACGTAGACCTCTATGTGCTGCACCGCGATGACCCCAATTACCCTGTTGAACCTATTGTAGATGCACTCAACCAGTTCAAGAATGAAGGAAAGATCGGTGCATTTGGAGGCTCCAACTGGACTACCCAGCGTTTGCAGGCTGCCAACGAGTATGCACTCAGAACCGGACAGACGCCTTTTGCAGTTTCTTCTCCAAACTTCTCAATGGCAGAACAAGTGCAGGAACCATGGGACAACTGCGTAAGCATAAGCGGTTCGGCGGGCGAAGAGCAGCGCAAATGGTATGCCGAACACAAAATGCCGCTCTTCACATGGTCAAGCCTGGCAGGCGGTTTTTGGTCTGGCAGATTCACCAGAGAGAATTACAAAGAGCATTCGGGATACCACGAGGAACTGGTGCAGAAGTGCTACTGCTACCCGCAAAATTTTGAACGCATGGACCGAGCAAAACAGCTGGCACAAAAATACGATCTCTCACTGCCCCAGATTGCTCTTTCTTATGTAATGAGCTATCCGCTCGACATATATGCTCTGGTAGGTTCTGCCAGCATGCCAGAACTGCACACGAACATACAGGCGCTGCACCACAAACTGACTCCGGCTGAAATTGAATGGCTGGAACTGCGCACCAACACACAGCCGTAACAAGGCGACAGGCATGGGAGCAGCAGTCCAACGCTCCCATGCCGCGCCGGAGAAAACTCCATGATTCTCTGTACACGCTGCAGCAAAAACGCCGAACCACTTGCCTCACCGCCTGTTGGAGGCCAGCTGGGAAACACCATACAGCAAAGCATCTGCCCGGAATGCTGGGAAGCATGGCTCAACCAGCAGGCGGTTTTTATCAACCATTACGGACTTCTGATGGCAGACCCCGATGACCGCAAAAAGCTGCGAGAAGCTATGAAAGAGTTTTTAGGTTTCTCTTCACAATAGATTTCCTTAAGGCGTTCCCTCTGCAAGGAGAAACAGGATGCCCGAACACAACTCCGAAAATAGAGATGCTTCCCTTCGAAGAGACCGATTTCGCGGGGCGCTTGCAGGTGCAGCTATAGGCAGCGTTTTGGGGATGGCTGCACAGGGCGGAATGCACTACCCTGGAGGCGGTATGCCATCTCTGGAAACAGAGGGAGAAACAGATGCAGCAGAACTGCTGATTATCTGTGCAGAAAGCCTTTGCACCCGCAGGATATTCGACCCCGAAGATATGGCCGGCCGCATGGTAAACTGGCTCAACCGCGCGCCCGCAGAGCTGGAAGCGCATACCCGCACCGTGCTGCTTGCCATACAAAATGGCGAACTCTGGTCTGAGGCAGCTTTTCAGGTTCAATCTGAGTACCCCGACAGCGCAGGAAACGGATCGCTGCCCCGTGTGCCTCCTGCTGCACTCTTTTTTGCAAGCAACCCGCAGCACCTCACCGCACTTGCTCCCCTGCTGTCTACAGTCACGCATGCGCATCCCGACTGCCAAAGCGCATGCCAGTACCTTGCCATTCTGCTTGCTCTTTTGGCAGAAGGCGCCCCGCACAATGAGGCGGTCGATCAGGCTGAAAACTACTGCACTGCCCTTACCCAGCCATTGAAAGACAGATTAAAGCGGGCGCGTCTGGCCGAAAACCGCAAACCACCCACTGTAAGCGCCATTGATACGCTGGGAGCCGCCGTCTGGACTTTTCAGCACTTGCAAACACCCCGGCAGATGCTGCTGGAGATCACGCAGTGGCATGAGGCCGCTGTGTGTGCGGGCTGCATAACAGGGGCTTTGGCTGGGGCAGCATTTGGGTACGCCGCACTGCCGGAAAACTGGATAAACAGTCTCAAAAATCTGGACTACCTGATTGAGCTATCAGACATTTTGCTTGAACTGGCAGACAGAGATGAGTAAAAAACCGGGCAGACTGCGTGACGTATATCTGCTATAGCCGATGCCCGCCCTCTGGCAGAAAAGCAAGCAGTGTGCGTTTGCGCGTCGCGGGGTCTTCCATCAAAACCAGCAGAAATGCCTTGCCCTCGTTGCGAGGGTCTCCTACACGCACATCCAGAATATGCCCCCCAAGCGCGCCGCTTCGCCAGGCCATGTCGAAATCTTCAGGCTTGGTCAGTTCCCAGCAGGTACGTTCACGTTCACGCTGCTTCGGAATAAACACCTCAAGTTCATCGCCAGTGGTAAGACCTGGCTTATCTGGCACAAGCGTGCCCGGCTTCACATAAACCTGCCAGTGGTACTGCCTGTTCCAAAAGGTTTGCACATAGTATAACCCAGGCTGCCAGGGAGTTTTGCCATCGTAGGGCTGTGTACCAAAACCCCAGTGCGTACTGCCTTCATCCTGCGGGTTCAACACAAAATGAGAGGGAAGGTACTGCCCTTGCTCCACTTTCCACACAGTAGAGGCATCCCCTACCCCTCCAACAAGCAGGCTGTTTATGCTTTTTGTAAACACCAGACTCAGTTTCACTGCAGGAGGCGTTTGGCTCACAAGCACAAACGAGCCGCCGTTCCAGGTGTAAATCCCTCCCGCGGTCACCAGCTGACGTATGACAGGAGCGGGAGTGTGTTTTTTGCTTCCTTTCAAAATAACCTGGCGCTGAGGGGGAGAAAATCTGCCTGCCAGAAAGGGTTCACTGGTCCAGCCTACAAACGGAAAATGGGCGTCGGTTACAAAGCGAAACCCATCCCAGTGAGTAATCAGCGCGGTACGTTTCAAATCAACAGGGTTACTGCCCGCCAGCAGCAGTGCAAGGCTCTGGTTGTCATTGTTGAGCAAAGGGGCAGATTCAAACAGTTTCACATGGTCGGGCAGCGGCGCTGTCCATGCTTCTACAAACTGCAGCGCCGGGGTGTGCGGTGTTAGAAAAGGCAGCTGCGCACTGCACCGCACTGCCCACATGCAGAAACATGCAGCACACACCGCCCGAAATGCCCTTTTCATCTAGCTGCCTGTCACGTGGCTGGTGAGGGTGCCCAGGCCGGCAATAGATACTTTCATAACGTCTCCAGGCTTGAGAAAGCATGGCGGATTGCGGTACACCCCAACCCCTCCAGGAGTGCCAGTAGAAAGAATGTCGCCTGGCAGCAGGGTCATGGTTTGAGATAGATAAGAGATGAGCCAGTCTATGCGAAATATGAGGTTAGAAGTATTTGACTGCTGCATGATTTGCCCATTGAGCGTGAGCGAAATATCCAGGTTATGCGCATCGGGCACTTCATCACGGGTGCAGAGCCAGGGGCCGGTAGGAAAAAACGTATCGGGAGATTTTCCACGTACCCACTGTCCATCTCCTTTCTGAATGTCACGTGCGGTTACATCGTTGGCACACATATAGCCTGCAACACAATTCCAGGCTTCTTCGAGGGTAACTCTGCTGGTTTTGCGTCCAATTACTACAGCCAGTTCAGCCTCATAATCTATTTTGTCTGAAACAGCGGGCATGCGCACGGCTTCGCCAGGGTTGTTTAGGGTATTAGCGTATTTTGCAAACAGAATTGCCTTTTCTGGTAAAGGCTGATTTTGTTCTTCGCAGTGGTCGCGGTAATTGAGGCCAATGCACATTATCTTCTGCGGGTCGGCAACCGGCGACAGCAGTTGTACCTGCTGCAGAGGAATGCGCTGCCCTCTGCTCATCAGTTCTTTTGCAGCAGTCATAACCTGCTCGCCTGCTGCAAGAAATGCAGACATGCTGTCGCCTGCCGGTGCAGCAAGGGAGAGGTCTATCACTGCCTCTTCGTTCTCAAGCAGCGCACCAATAGCTTTGCCCCCATTGTATGCATAACGCACCAGTTTCATGGCGTATTCTCCTCTTCTTTCTCACATTGTTTCCAGTATCTTTCTGCCAGCACAACGGCAGTAAGGTCGTCGCAGGGCTTATCTGGCGTGCGCAAGCTTACAGGCAGCAGCCTCTGCCATCCCTTGGGCGGGTGCATCTGCACAAACCTTTTGCGCGCCTCTTCTGTAGAGTGAGCTTCTTCTACCATATGCAGCGGCACAGACAATGTACTGAGTCTGGCCCTAATCGGTTTGTGCCCTGTTCCATTGCCAAGCACCAGTGCACAGGGGGAGTACTGCTCAATGAGGAGCGCTATCTGCTGCTGCAGCGCTTGGGTTTCTGCAACTGTGCAGTAGAGTACTGTTCCAGAGCGTTTTACCAGTGCAACTCCGCACTTTTCCCTGCCGGGGTCTACTGCCAGTATGCATTTTTCTTCAGTGGGTGGGTGCATCTGCAATACCAGGCACATTTTTTACACACACCAGCTGCAGGTTTTGCGAGTTTAGCAGGTCGGCAGTTGATATAGGGGCGGTTGCCACAGCTCTCAGCTGCAGTATGCCTCCCATAGCTGCCGCCTTATCGGCCAGCTGCACCAGTGCAAACGGGCCAAAGGTACCTATCTCGCCTACGCCGGTAACAGGGTTTACACGAGGTACAATGCCGGCCTGCAGTGCTGCAGAGCGAACCTGATTCTGCAAAAAGTCGGCAATTTTTTGCGCCAGCACAGAGGCTGGCTGGCTGCCGTCTAGACGGGCAGCAGCCAGAATCTCCCCGGCTCTGAATGCAGGTTTCACCGGATAGGCGCTCAGATCGGCAGGTGTCTGCTCACCCTGAATTGAGTTGCTAAATGCACTCACAATGACAAAATTGTCTGATACCGAATTGCTTAAATTGGCAGCAAGCGCGTTTAGTATATCCTGCTCGCCTAAAGTTTTCATGCCAGAAGTTGTCTGAATATTTTTTGGTACAATTCTCACCGCGCTGTTGTTTGCCCCTGCGGCTGCACCATAACGCATTACATAGCTGCCAGCCCTGTTTAGCATCGCATTCAATACCGACATCACATCGGCAATACTTGAATGCGCCGGAACAACAGCACGGCCCAGTTCAGCGCCTCTGCGCACTGCTATGCGCCCCTGGCGTATCGCCAGATAGCTGCTGCCCAGCACACGCCCGGTTCCCAGCGCTATACCGTACACCCTGTTGAGTGCGACAAGCTGTTTTCTATCTTTCTCCAGCTGGCTGCGCGTTTTCTGGTTCTTCAGCGCCAGCAGATGATACTTGGTGGAATAAAGACTGGTTTGCGTGCTTATTCTTCTGTTTGCTGCAAACAATACAGCCTGCTCGCCGCGCAGTCTCTGCTCTTGTTTTTGTAGCTGCGCCACCTGCACATTCAAACCATGCAGCCTTTGCAGGGTTTGATACAGCACAGCCTTCTGCGCTCTAAGCCGCTTCTCAGTATCTTCCAGTTCGCCGCTGGTCTGCAGAAGGTTCTGGTTGGCATTTACGTTTCTAGATTCTATCTCTTTGAGGCGCTCTTCCTGCATCACCCGCTGTTTTCTAAGCCGTCTGTTTTCTCTAATGGCATGCTCACCATGCAGTATTACTTCGCGTACCGGGGCAGAAACTACAAACAAAACCAGAATGCTGATTAGTGAAATAGTAGAACCAGTCAGAATGGTGATCAGTATGGCAGTGTGCTTGGGACGCATGCCAAACCAGGAGACGCGCTTTTTCCCCCAGCGCCTCCCCTGTAAATCGCCGTAATAGGCAAGAAACCCACCCAGGGCTACCAATAGAGCCAGAAGCACTACCGTCCAAAACATCGTTCTACCTCATAAGCCCCTAGTGCGAGGCGCGCCACACCAGGCCAGCGCCGACCAGTGCTCCCAGAATATCCGCTAAAAAGCTGGCTAAAATGGGGGGAAGTGTGCCATTTTTACCCACGAGAAACATGGAATTATATAGCATCCAGTATAAGAATACGATAAGAATAGCGTTTCCATACCCCCTTGCCTTGCCGCCTCCCCTCTGCGTATTCAGGCCGAGAGCTGCACCCATCACTCCAAAAATCAGGCTGGCAAGCGGCAGTGAGAGTTTGCCGTACAGGTTCACCTCATTGCCACGTGCTTCCAAAAGCCTGCCCTGCATGCGCTCATGCTCTATTTCATGCTGAAGCTGCAGAAAACTGAGTCTGCTCGGATCGTTCACCTGAGTGTTGAGTATCTCATTGAATGACTTTCCCACTGCAGCCCCCTGCGGCAGCACACTCAGGCTTTGCCAGTAGGAAGTATTGGCAAACATGCGGTGCGAATTGCTGTCTTGTGCAAACAGGGTAACTGTAACATTATGATACAACCAGTTCAAGCCGTTCTGATCCAGCCCCGCAGAGCCATTTTCATGAGCTTCCCGGCAATGCACAACCAGCTGCACACCGCCATTCCAGGGCGGATGGTCGGCATATTTTACAATAGTTACATTGCGCAGCACCTGTTTGCTGGCATCGTAGCCGCCTTGAACCTTCACGGTTTCCTCTATAGACTGACCGTCTTTTCCCGGAATAGAGTAGGCAAGTGGTTCATCTGACTTGGCAATGTGCTGTATGGCGCTCATTTTTAGGTCCCACATGGCGCGTGTAGCGGGCGGTACAATGGTTTCATTCCACAGAAAAGCTGCCAAACTCACCAGTGCCCCCATCACAAACACAAAGCGTGCCATACGTGGAAAACTTATTCCGGCAGAAAGCATTGCCACTGCTTCGCTGTCGCTCGACAGCCTGCCAAAACCGGTAAGCGCGGCCACCAGCATAGCAATCGGAAACGTAAGGGTAAGGGTAGCTGGCAAAGCGAAAACCACAAACTTTGCAACCAGCAGAGGCGGAACGCCCTGCAGCGCCAGGTTGGTTGCCTGCGGCAGATAGCCCGCTGTAAAAACCAGCATCATAAACAAAACGACACCGGTGATAAACGGCCCCAGCAACTCTTTTACAATAAGGCGGTCGAGAATCTTCATTGGCTCACACTGCTTTCAGAGTCTGCATGCTCTGAATTTTCCAGGCCGTCCAGTTCCGCTTCAGCCGCCTTGCGGGCAGCCGTGTGATGCAGGCCGTAATTGTCTCCAAAATAGGCTGCACGCGCCTCAGGATCATTCAGCAGCGTGTTGGATGGGCCGGAAGCACGCCGAATGCCATCGGCAATTATGTAGGCACGCTGGGTAATGCGCAGCATTGCCTCTACATTATGGTCGGTAATGAGTATGCCGATTTTTTCTTCCGACTGTGCCAGCTGATGAATAATAGAGCCTATATCGTCTATGGCAATAGGGTCTACGCCGGTGAAAGGTTCATCTAGCAAAATAAAGTGCGGGCGCGTAGCCAGCGCGCGTGCAATCTCAACGCGTCTTCTTTCTCCACCAGAAAGCAGCTTGCCCAGTTGTGTGCGCAAATGCGATATATGCAAACGCTCCAGCAGGCTGTTCACACGCTCCTGTCGCTCGGCGCGAGATATGTTTTGCATCTCCAGCACAAGCGACAGGTTTTCTTCTACAGTGAGGTTGCGAAATACCGATGCTTCCTGAGGCAGATAGCTGATGCCTGCTCTTGCACGTCGAAACATGGGCAGACTTGTAATATCCTGATCATCCATGTATACATGCCCTCTGTTTGGGCGTACAAGGCCCACAATCATGTAAAATGTAGTGGTTTTGCCAGCGCCATTTGGACCAAGCAAACCAACTACTTCACCCTGTCCTACTTCCAGGCTAATTCCGTTTACTACAGAGCGCCCTCTATATACCTTCACCAGATCGGTGGTTCTGATTTTCATTTCTTCTCTTTGCTCAATGGTTTTGCCTGGGGGGTGGCATCATCTGGCGTGAATTTGATGGTTGCAGTTTGCTGCGGACTGTTCAAGTCTAGAATTTGCGTGCGAAAATGCAGGGTAACGCTGTCATGAGCCTCTCCCTTGTACACCACAGGATGGCTCAAGCCCGGAAGCAGCACTTCCATGGCGCCGGGGCCATCTGCCGTAAGCAGAAGCCGCGACTTGCTGGCACTGGCGGCATCTGCAATATTTTGAAGTAGTATAGAGTGTGCATTGCCATGCAGCTGAATAGTGTTGCGCTTGCTTTGCGAATGGCTGCTTAATTGTGAATCGGCAGTTTTAAGAGCAAACTGAAAATGCACACTACCAGATGCTGTCAGGGCGCTCCAGCCTCTGTTTTGGGTAAATGTGCCTTCAAGACTGCTGCATTGCAGTTCACCAGCAGCGTTTTTGGCTGGCAGCGAGAAATCAACAATCATCTGCTTCCCCTGCATATTCATAAAGCGGCCTTCTTTGTAAATCGCACTTGCAAAATGAGTCATGCTCACCTTCATGCCTGCCGCCGCAGGCAGTTTCGTGTCAGTTTGCTTCTGTGCCAGAACCGCACTAATGTTAGAAAGTTTGGATGAGCCTTGCATAGTCAAGTCCATGGGGCGCGAAAGTATAACAGAAAGCTGTTCTGCCTCTGCATGCACAGGCTCTTCAAATTGGGCAGGGTCGCTCCAGCTGCAAAATACCCCGCCGGTCAGCAACAGTTGTTTGGCATCAATGTCCCAAAGCATCCCCTTGCTGTCTGCTGTCACCCTGCGGATTTCTCCGTTTGGTTTTCCCCACTGCACCCAGGTATGCAGTGCACCGGCGGCATGCACGCTGCGGCTGCCCGAAACAAGCGATATGTCGGTGTCTGGCGACTGTATGATGCCCTCAACGTTGTGTGCCGTGTTTTGAAATGCACAGTCTGTATACGCTCCAAATATGCGCAGTTCTTTTTGCGGGTAGAAAACAATGTGTTGAAAGCGTGTCAATTGCATTCGCAGAGAACCAAAAGCATTTTTTGCTGCAGGTTCAAATGTGAGAGAAGCATAAGCCGCTTTCAAAGTACTGTCTGCTACGATAGCGCCGCGGGTGATGGTGGAAAAATGCAAGGTGGAGACATGCAGCAAGTCTGGTTTAGACTGACTGCCCGGCAGGCTGAACTGAATGGTTACGCCATTTTGCAGGGTAAACAGATGCTTTTGCTGGCTGTACGCGGCAGAACCGGCTTCTCCCTCCACCGTGCCCCCACCCTGTGAGGCGCTGCGCTGCAGTCTGTAATGCACCGGGCCAGCTATCTGCGCAGACCAAAGGTGCGTAGTGGCGTTTTGCATTGCTTTCACAGTGCCAGAAAGAATGTGTATCTGCTGTGCAGCAGATTTGGCAGATACAATTTCTACCCCTGGGCCAAGCAGGGTAAACGCCAGGTTTCTGCCAAGCTGCACCTCATTGCGCTTTGCATACAGCAACAGATCGCCCACCTGTGTGCCCTGCCGTGCAGGTGCGGCAAATGCCCCCGGGCTGCCGGCACAAAACAAAAGCAGAGTGCAAATAATAATGGAGGGCATACACAAAAAAGGGCGAAGCACCCTAAGCAATTGAGTCGCTTTCAATAGTCCAGCTGTCCTGTATCAAAGTGATAGGTCATTTTAGTTGAAAAAGGGCGAAAGGTCTGACCATTTTTCTGGTATTGAGCATGCACATTTCCTTCTGCCACCAGAATATTGCGAGCATGGTTCCAGTAAGCCCTCTCTGCCGAAACCTGTATTGCAGGCGACTTGCCCACAGAAGTGAAATAAACGCCGTTTTCGGCTTTCACCGATGCCGCAGCGCGATCGGCATAAACCATCCCTGCTGTAAAAGCATACGCAGGCGCATTTTTTTTGTAAATGGTGCCATGTGCCTGTTTCAAATCAAAAATCAGGTTCTTCTCCTTCATAGTAACCGATGCGCTGCTGGCAGAGGCGGTAAACAGTCTTTGCGGTTGATCAGGGTGCTGTATTTGGGGTGTGCGCCATTCAATGTGAAAACCTTCTCCGTACAGAGCGCCCGGCGTATTGGCGCGGGCCAGTTTTTCTTTTTCCTGCTTCTGCTCTCGCGCCAGTTCAGCCCGGTTTGCGGCAGAGACGCTGCAGCCACTCAGCAGAGCCAGTAAAAACAGCACTGCAACACGCATTTTCATGGCTGTTTACCAGCAGAAAGCATGGCAGCAGGCACAAAACCATGCTGCTCTGTTTGTCTTCGAAGCTGCCCGCAGGCGGCGGCTATCGCATTGCCTCTTGTCATGCGCTGTGTTGCTGGTCTCCCTGCTTTTTCCAGTTCTGCACGAAAGGCAGTTACTGCCTCTCGGGCCGGCCGCCGAAACCCCTGCGGCGTTTCCACATAATTGAAAGGAATCAAATTCACATTGCCGGGCAAATGCCTGCCTGCCAAAAGCCGCGCCAGGGCACGAGCCTGTTCGGGGCTGTCGTTTATTCCTCCCAGCAAAAGGTACTCAAAAGTAAGATTGCGTTTTGTGCGCGATGTGTAATAAGAGCATGCCTCAAGTATCTCTTCCAATGGCCACTTGCGTGCCGTCGGAATGAGCTGGGTGCGCAGTGCATCATCCGGGGCATGCAGCGAAAGCGCAAGGGTAACTGGTATATCTTCCTCTGCCAGGGCGCGAATTCCAGGCACTATCCCAACCGTAGATACGGTGATATTGCGCGCAGAAAGGCCAGCCTCATCTCGCAAAAGAAACAGGCTGCGCACCATGGCAGAATAATTAAGCAGCGGTTCTCCCATTCCCATATAGACGACATGATCTATGCGTCTGTTACTCTCCTGCTGCATACGTAGAAACTGACCAGCAATTTCCCCTGCGCTTAGGCTGCGTTCCAACCCTCCCTTTGCAGTTGCGCAAAATGCGCATCCGGCCGCACACCCTGCCTGCGTAGACAGGCAGACAGAAACCCGATTTGGATAAGGCAGATAAACGCTTTCTACGCTTACGCCATCTGCAAAACGCATCAGGTACTTAATTGTTCCATCGGGAGCTGTATCTCTGTGTGCTGCTTCCGGCAGACCCAGTTCGCATTCCTGAGCCATTTTCTTACGCAGTGCAACAGGCAGGTCTGTCATATCTTCCCAAGATGCAGCGCTCTTGCGGTATACCCATGCAGCAGTTTGCACAGCCCGGTACTGTGGCTGCCCCATCTCCTGCAGCAGCTGCGTTATCTCCTGCTGTGTCATTCCTACCAGTGTTTGTTTCATATAGAAACAGAATACCCGTTTCATAACGAAACAGGATAGAGCAGCATACAGGGGAGGAGTGTCTATTGTGAGGTATAATTTTTATGGAACCTGTTATCCCCCCTCAACTCGTCTTTCCGCGCTGCAAAT
>DAIDHN010000004.1 GCA_027459665.1 Chthonomonadaceae bacterium
CATCTCACCTGTGTCATGCTTTTCCCACTTCAGCAGGTTGTTGTGCAGCGGGCGCAAATTCATAATCGCTTTTCTGTCTACTGCCGGAGTTATCTTCAAAAACGGAAGATACCTGCCAGCAGTATAGCGAAGCCTGGTTCCCAGCGGCAAACCTTCAGACATACTCTTTCCTTACAAATGGCACAGACAGCGCGTCATTATCTGCTGCATAAGCGGCTCCGATTTACGCCCCAGGTAGGTCTGTACCGCATAAATTTTGTTTTCTTCCACACAGTGCCACACGCCTCCCTCATACAGGGTGGCCAGCGGAAGTGCAAGCCCGCGTGCCTCGCGAAAGATGCGTGCTTTTTCCGGCATGTTCACAGCGCCTTTATACACGAGTGCGCTGTGCCCGCGTGCAAGGGTCTCTTCTGTTTTCTCCATACGCTTTAATGCCAGAGGAACGTTGATCTGAAACCATTCCTCCAGTTGAAAACGCTTCAGGGTCGTATCAGCCAGCCCCCACCTGTCTATCACAATCTTTTCTCCATTGCGTAGAAACACAAGTCGCAAATGCCCCGAAAAAACTCTCTGCGTGTGCAGCCGAAACGACTCAGGAACATACGCCTGCATGCCAAACAGCGCCCACAAATCAAACCCGTCACTGCTGTGGTCATACAGGGTGGCAAAAAGCTGTGCAGCAACACTTTGTATGGCATTGCTCTCTCGCTGTATCCCTGCAATTTGGGCTATCACCAAACGGTTACAGGTATGGCAGTGCCATATCTTGCCCTGTCCTTTTCCCCCGCCCGAATACTGAAAGGCTATGGCGGTGCGCTCACCATTCTCACCCTCTACCCGTTCTGGCTTCAAACTGCTCTCCAAAGCTCCTCCTGCTTTTCGGGCGCTTTTCGCAGTGTCTTTCAGCACTTTTTCAAGCACTTTTTTCAATTCAGGAGGCGGTACTGGCGGGGAGGGGCGCTTGAACAGCTTTCGCACCCTCGGCGCAAGCACATCATACAGCGTGCGTATCTGCCTGCTTGAGGTAGAAGCATCCTGCCATCTGATCTGCACGGTAAGCGCGCTTTCACCGGGAGCGTTCACACGCAGATACCCGCTTTCCTTTTCCATAGAAAAAGAAGTCAGGCTCCATTCAGGCGGCAGTTTGAAACGTATGCCCTGCCAGCCAATTACGGTTTGCTGCACCGCTTCGTCTGTTTCGTCTTCCTGCCGTTTGCGCGGCCTCGGAACAGCATTCGGTGCTGGCTGTGCAGTATCCGCCACGGTAAAGGCTCCTTTCAACGGGGTGCAACTCCCGCCACATGTCCGTCCAGATAGAGTACATTGTCCTTTCCGTTGTGTCTGCCCGGGTTTGGCAGCCCGGTAAACGCGCTGTGCGCACCAGGTGCAAGGTCATTCGAGTCGAACAGCAGCGGGGTAGCAGATGCATTCGGCATTTTTGCCAGGCTAGCTGCACTCCCCAGGCTTTTGCCTGCCACCGCTGTGTTGTAGGCATAACCAAACTTGTTGTCATGGCCGTTTGACACTGCCGGGCAGTGCAGCTCTGAATTGTGCGGTACCCTTCCAATCAGGTCCTGATTAGAGGTCCAATTCACTGCGGGAGGCAGACCTCCCCAGTCCTGCGCATACATATTGAATGCGTTGTAGAGCGCTTTCAGGTTTTCGGCGCAGCTTCGAGGCACCTGCCCTGTATCCCCGCCGCCCTCAGTGCTGTTGGTAAACACCCCGGCGATGGTAATCACCTTGTGCAGCTCAAAGGCCGCCGCAGCTACGCACAGCAGGCAAAAAAACAGCACAGCAGCGCCTAATATGCTGCCCTCGCGTTTTTTTCCATTTTTCTTCACAGCAGCAGATGCCCCGCCGCCCAGCAGCGCCATCTCCAGTGCAGAACCCAGTGTAAGAGAAAGCAGCAGCACCAGGCTGCCGTACCTTTTTGAAAGGTACAGGCCCGCTCCCATTGAAACCATCAGCAGCAAAAATACCAGGGGAACCTGTAGCAGCACAGCTTTTTGAGCAGTAGCAGCTTTTTTGCCCATCTGCTGCGCTGTCGCATACAACGCCAGCACCACCAGCAGCACAGCCGCAACACCCAGAAACAGGTACCTATCCAAAGCAGCCTCAGTCACACGCCCTCCTCTAGAACGGCAGATAGTTTACAGATTTTGCTATGAGCGCCAGTGCAATAGAGGCCATGGCAATCAAACCCGTGCCGCACGAAAACCCAGCAAGCAAAACCGGCGTATACTTGCGCCAGTTGTCTATGCCAAACCGTTTTTCAAAATAGTGCTTGCTCAGCCAGGCTCCCAAAAAGGTCATCAGCACATCTGGCGGATTCGCACCCACCCCTCCCACAAACCCATAGTAAAATAGCACAGGTATGCGCAGCAAAGAAAACAGGCCGTATGTGAGCAGGCCCGAAGCTATCCCCAGCCCGATGCGAGGGAAGTTGATTGCCAGATGCACCCACTGCATGCCGCCGCTTTTGGCATTGATCTTGTCGAACATAGCCTCAAAGGTTGCAGCAATTGGCCACATCTTATTTGCAAACGGAAATTGCGATGAGGGAATCTGGTTGGTGTGCCAGAAAAACGCCCAAAATACAAAACTGGCTGGCAGCACTATCACAAACATAAGCGCCTCAGCCTTGATAAGGCTCACAAATTTTGTGCCTGTCAATTCCAATTCTCTAAAACGCTGCGCCAGGTACCCAAAATCGTTGAGCGGTATGGGAGCATACCAGGCGTCTACGTGCGTATACCCCGACTCCATAATAGAGATTTGCTGCAGAAACGGCACCGATACCGTACTGCCCGTGAGCGCATTCATGCGTGCAGATACATACGAGTTGATGGGCGACCATACTACGCCATAGAAAATCAGCAGCCACACCGGAAAGGTGTGCGGAATGCCATTGGTCTTGTCGCTGGAGATAAGATGCTCGCAAAGCAGCATGTAGAATACTGTAACAGAAGCCCAAATGGCTATTGGAAGCCAAATAGGCACGTCTCCGCGTCCCTTTGGAAGCGTCAGCTTCATGCCCCGGTTGCGCCTGGCGTTTTTCTCTGCGCGCAATACGCTTACCACACTTGCAAGGCCAATGATGGCCACTGCAATCTGCAGGCCAATGGTAATAGAGAGCCAAAACTTAATATCCGTTACCTGCTTGGTGTAGATGCCGTTCATGCCCGGTGTCCAGCCATTGGAGGTAGAATTGCCAAACAGCCCCAAGTGGTAGAAAAACGGTGCGCCAAACACTCTGAAGAGGAAGCAGCCCCACAGCGAACCCGCTACAATGGGGTAGGGTATCACAAAGCCGACGAGTGCATTGCCAATGTTTGGATTGATGCCTGTGATAGCGCCGGGCAGTATGCTTTGCGTGTTGGTTGTGGTATCGAGAAACGGAATGGGCAGCAGCTGAAACGCATGCCCAAACACCACGCCGGTAAATACAGGGATGGCTATGTAGAGAAAGCCAAACAACAGACCTATGATGGTGCCAATAGAAAATATGCTCCAGCGCCACGACTCTTCCTTCGAGGCGGCGTCTGCCAAAGCGGTTGCCCCCGATGCAGCCACTGGCGCCATTGGGAAGGGCAGTTGCTCTACATCTGAGGTAACGCGAAACAGAAAGTAGCCGGCGCTTATCCACATCAGGCGCCCCAGTACCTGCCCTGCTACCATCAAAAGAATGGGTTCAAGCCATGCCTTGTCAAGAAAAGTGCGGTGAATCAGGGCAGGAGAACCCGCAGGCGGCACCACCCAGTGCGGTATTGACTTTGCAACCAGAGCTGCCTGGGGTGACTGCACAAAATACTGCGCCCAGATAAACCCGCCAAATGGGCCGCCCGACAAACCCTTGTCTGCTGCCAAACCTGTGAGAGAGGCGGCAATATAGTAAAGTATGTATATTTCCTGGCGTTTCATGGGCAGGAAGGAACGGCGCATGATCTCTGAGAAGAGAACTATGGTCACCCATTCTGCCGCCGGGCCAAGTCCCTGCCCTGCCACCAGCCCAAGATAGAGTGCGCCGGGCAGCATGATGAGCGCTACAAAAAGAGTGCCCACCACAGTTTTCGAGCTGAAGCCTTCTACGAATTCCGGGGCATTGCCCTGTTCGTCATTCGCCTCTACTTCAACCTGCTGTCTTGCACGTGCAATTTCGCTTTCAGCCGACACGCCTGGTGCCTCCCCATGGTACAAGTATGATGATGCCGCCGCTATGCATTGGCAGGCTCTGATTGCAATTCTTCACCCGTCAGATATTTCTCCCGTTCTGCTTGCTTGAGAGTACGCCAGATCAGGAACTGCTTTCTCAGCGTATTCAGGAACCTGCGATTCACGCGCTTCCAGTTGGATATGTCGCCGGAGACACGCTTCAGCACCAGATGTATCTCAAATACATCGGGGGTATCTGTAGGAGTCGTATCTACCGCGACATGCTGCGACACGCCCAGGTCGAACGGTGCAAGCCAGGCCATGCAGCTAATACGGTAGCCAGGCAGACCGTTCACTTCATACTCTTCGCTCTCCACCTTCTGGGTCACAAAGTCGCCAATGCTGTACTCTTCATATGCTTTCAGCCATTCATTCAAAAATGAGTTGAGGCCGGAAGCCTGATCGCCCGTGACAGCAAACGGCAGCGGAATGCGCCAGTCATCGCCATCTGGGTCGGGAACCCGCCAGTGACGGTCTACTGCCGGGGTAGCCACCTCAGAAGCCTTGCGAGCCGGATAAATAGTGGAAAGCAGAACCACCGCAACAACAATTAGCGTGGTGCCCACCGCACTGGTGCTTGAGAAGTTAAGGTAGAGTGAAGGAACCCAGCCCGTAAGCACCAGCAGTTTGCTTAGCAGCTGCCCCAGCAGATACCCTGCCACCGAGCCAAGTATGGCATACACAAGTGCCTCGGCAATAAACAGCATGCCTATGTGTGAGGGCGACAGCCCAATAGAAGAGAAAATGTGTATCTCGCGAATGCGCTCATACACCGAGTTGAGCATGGTGTTCAGCACAATGAGCGATGCCAGTATAATGGGAAACAGCACCAGCTCCAGCCCCGAAGACGAGGTAGCCGCAATAGATGAGAACCGGTACACCTTGCCCACCTGCGCCGCCGTGTCTGCATGAGGATGCATTACCTGCCCTGCGTAGATGTTCAGATCGAGCCTGTGCATCAGCGGGTCGAGCTGCTTCATTACTTCCATTGGATTGTTGAAGTCTATTGCGATTGAGCGTAGCTGCGCCCCCATATCCATAGCGGTTCGGTAAGGTATGAAGAACACCATGTCTGGTTCAAGGTGAATATAGTTCTGAAAGCCCTGCGATGCCCCGCCGCCCCCGCCGCCGCCGCTGGACTGCGACTGCTTGCTCATGGCTATGAAGTCAACAGGAGTAAGCATTTCGTTGTCTAGGTCGAGTATGTGCTTCAGCTTCTGGCTGTCGAGTATGCCAATCACACGGTATTTCACGCCGCTGTAGTTTACGGTAGCAGTGCCCACATCACGCAGCCCTATGTGCAGTGACTGTGCAATGGTATCGGGCAGAATCACATCATACCGGTCGCCCTGCCGAAACCATCTGCCAACGGTCTGCCCTGAGCTGTTTTTCAGCAGTGCATCCTGGGGTCTGGAAATATGGCTCTCTTCTGGCGACAGGCCGCAAAGTGCTCTGGCATCGTACGAGCGGTCGGCACGCTTCAGCGTAAGGAACGACTGTTCGCCGGGAGATGTACCGTAGAACCACGCACGCGGCGCTACCGAATAGTTTCTGCCGTATTCATCTGACAGAATGCGGTATGCCGGTTCCTGCAGAGGGTCCCACATAGGGGTGCGTATCATTATGCCGCTGTACCGCGGGCCAAAGTCGCTGGGAGCGCTCACCTTGTTGAAACGCATTACCTGCACCACCGAGGTAAACGAAAGCACTGTGAAAGTAAGCAGAATCAGCGTGATGCAGGTAAGCGCCGTTCGTGTTTTGCGTCTGCGCATGTTGGAAATGCCCAGATTGAATGCTGCCAGCGCCACCGAGACCCGCCCGATGTCCACCTTGTGTACGCCCCCCATGCTCTGGCTCATCTGTTTCACCTGCTCTTCAAACTTGCCAACAATCATTCCAATCACGATAGAAGATAGGGCAAGCATTACGAAGGCAAGCAGCACGATAACCGGGTTCATAGTGATGTCAAAGGCAGGGTGTATGTACCTGAACACAATAAAGATCAGCAGGAATATCAGTGCTGCCGTACTCAGCTGCCTCTTGAGATCAAAGAAGCCAAAAAGCAGTCTTTCAGAGAAGTATGCAAAGGGCATGAGCAGCGCCAGGTAGAAAATCACTCCTTCCACCACATCCATGGCAGTTTGCTGCACATCCGGGTAGGCGCGGCTTTCCAGGCCCCATGCCTCTCTTGAACGGGCATCAAAGAGTTCCCAGTTTTTTTCGGCTCGGGCTTTTTTGGCCTTCTCTATCTCGATTTTGGCCATATTGTGCAGCCCGGGCACTCCCTCGCTGCTCTTCATATCGAGAATGCGAAAATTCGCCAGCCGCCTCATGCGGTAATCGTCAAGCTTCCACATATCCTCAGCTACATGCAGCGCAGTATCGTAGATTGCCCCTGAGCGTGCTATTTCGCCTTTCGAATTCACTGCAGCAGGCGTACTGGAGGTGGTTCCTCCATTCAGATCGGCGTTCTGCCTCTCGCTCGCGTTGCCCGCCACTAAATACCCTACGCCTGTAGGGGCGGGGGAATAGGTGGGGTTGAAAGGATGCCTGAAGTCGTACTTTGAATTGATAAGCAGCAGCCTTGTATCGCCAGGGCCGCTGGTCATGGCGATTTTCAGACGCGCTCCCGGCTGGGCAAAAAGCACTGCCAGGTCTTCTACATACGATGAAGAGTTTGCGCTGTCTTGCGGGGCCAAGGCATAACCGAACATACGGGGTTCGCCATCGGTTGATCCATCGTAAATACTTATTCCCGTAAGAGCCTGCAGCGACTGCTGGTCTACCAGGTCATATATGGCAGTAGGCACGCATCTGAACACAACAATGGGCGCGGCTGTGGTGGCTGTAGTTACCTGCAGAGAAAGAGGTACTGCCTCTGCGCCTTCCGGCCCCTGATCAGGGGCATAGTCGATCTGTCCGCGGTGCGGATTTGGTTCCTGTTCGCCGCTGCCGTCTGGGTTCAGGCGGTAGTTGTTTTCATCCAGATGATAGGCTTCCAAAGAAACCTGCCGATTGTACCCGTATGCAGTAAGCGGCGCTACGCCCGGAATGGAGTAGTAGTCTTCGCAGGGAATATGCATGCCTGAAGCAGTAAGAGCTTCGCCTGTTTTGGGGTCGATTTGGGTAGGCTCTCCCTGCGAGTTGAGCTGCAGTTCCTTCATTTTATCCGGCGTAGTCCACTCAGCCGGGGCAATCATGTTTCCCCGCACCCCCATAAAACTCTTGGTCTGATTGCGCAGCACCACCAGCGTATTCACCAGTTTGGGGTCGGGGCTGGCGATAAACGAGCGTTTGGGGTTGAATATCTCTACATGACCATCTACCGTGGCAAAGCCTCCCTGCAGCGCAAGGCGAGACCATGCCGACGGATCGTGGATGGGCATTTGCAGCTTGGAACTGTCACGCTGGTCATTAGGGTCGGTTACTATGTGCCACATGAGGCAGTTGAGCAGCCGCAGCTGTGTTGCCAAATTGGATATGTTGATGTGTGATGGGAGGTCGAAAGGCGTATCCACCAGGTTTCTGCTGTCGTTGGTGGTAGCAAAAGTCACGCCGTTTCCGCCCGCCATAGTCACCGGTTCAGAATCGAAGGCTGGCTGCCCGGGAATATAGTTGCGCCAGTTTTTTCCATCTACCGGGTTCACGCCGTCATTGAAATACTGCGTCGAGTCGAAGCCGAAAGTTTGCCCTACATAGTCAGCATTTTCGCGGCACACGCGCGCTATGTCGCTGAAGCGCCCCTGTATGTCTTCTCGAAAATCGTAGAACCACCCCTTGTAGAAAATTCCCACCGATTTAGACTGGCTCGAAAGGTCAAGGCCGCACCAAAGGTATATTTTCGGCGGCTGCCGCAGCGAATCAGAATGCGGGCTGAGATAAAACCCGCCGTTGAGGGCCAGCATCACAAGCAGAGATATGCCCATCGTGATAGAGAAGCCATTTACCCGTGCAGTTCCGGGGGCTGTTTTCTGCCGCAGGGCGGCAATGAACAGCAGTAGAAACACTGCCAGAAATATGCCCAGCCACGCTCCCACCTTTGCCTCATTCTGCTGGGCAAGCGCCGACTGAATGGTGCTGGGAGGCATCCACGAATTCATGTGCTTGTTGAGGTATTCGCGTATACCCTGCAGTGCCTGAAAATGCGCGCTGCATGCTACGAACCACATTGTGCGCTTGGGAGGGTGAGCCTTGAAGGCACGCATCATCTCCAGCATGCCAGCGACTCCGCAGGCAGACTCAGCACCCGGGGCGAGAGCAGGTACAATAGATGTTGAATCGTAGTAGCTTTCAACTACTATCACCTGCTTCTTGAGTTTGGGGTCGCTGCCTGGCAGTATGCCTGTGAAATTGCGGCATATCTCCTGCTTCCAGGGCATGTTGCAATGCAGCGTTACCGTAGGCGGCCTGCCGCCTGCACATGCCGCAAGCAAAGGGGCCGCCTGGCTTTGCGTCATGTAGAAGCGGGGTATGGAAACGGGTACGCCAATAAACTTGCTGTCGGCTTCGCCGCGCAGCGTAGAATCTGGCGCGATGAATATCACTGCCTTGGCGCCAAGCCGGGGAGCATTCAGCCACTGCTGCCCGCAGTTGAAATCAACCAGTGCAATCGAACCTTCCACATTCTTGCCGTTGAAATTGTTCAGGTGTCCATCCCCCACATAAATCAGGGGAGCAGTGAGGCCGTTGGCGGGAAGTGTGGAAGTTTGCACCAGATTGGGCCAGAGTGGATACATGCGCAGATGCTGCCCTGCACCGGCAGCATCCAGAGTGGCATAGGCCCCGCGGGCGGGGTCAGACACAACAGGATCGTAGGGAATTACAATGGGGAAGCTGTCGGTATGAACATTGTTGCTGCCAAGTATGCCGCACATTTGGGAATAAACGTAGTCAGCTGCCTTCTTCTCACCAGGGTAGCCTGCAATTCTGCTGCCAAAGCCGGCAAGAGTATCTACAGTCTGCTTCAGATTGACAGGGCTGACGCCTGCATAAAACTGCCTGTACATTGGCGCAAGACCAGCTGGAACCGGGTCTGCATGTGCCATGAATGGCAGGGACAATATACCGAGCGCAACGCAGAGAAACGCACCCACGAAACTGCGTACGCGCCACCATGGGTTTTTCCCAATGCAAGGCATAAACACTTCCCTTTCCTGAAAAAGAGCGGAGTTACTGACTGTAGAGGTACGGCTTTGCACCGTCACAGCTTATTTCATACTCTGTTTGACACCAAAATCGCAAATTCCTGCATTATTTTTCTTATTTGCCCCAAAATCTGCGCAAAATCTGCCTGCAAGTCTTTATAGCTCATCCGCGCCGGCAAATCTGCATGGGCAGGCCATTTCTGGGGCGAAGCGTAACAGCGGTCTGCAAATGGGGGGCGTACCCTTCAGCGGTTCTAAACGTAAGCAGCTTTACCAGGGTGGCAAGCACCAGGGTGAGTTCTTGCATGGCGAAGCTGTTCCCAATACAAACCCGCGGGCCGCCGCCAAATGGAAAGTAGGCGTACCGCGGTAGCCCCTCTGACTCGCCTTCTGCCCACCGTTCAGGTCGAAACTCCTCAGGGACACTGTACCAGCGGGGATCGCGATGCACCACCCACTGGCTCATAAATACAGTGCGGCCAGCGGGTATCTCCACGCCGTTCAGCATGCAGGGTGCAGAGGCTCTTCGCCCCATAGACCAGGCTGGTGGGTAAAGCCTCATTGCTTCCTGCAACACCTGCCGTGTATAGCAAAGCGCCTCCCTGTCTTCGTACTGCGGCATTCTGCCTCCCGGCAGAGCATCTACTTCCTTGTGCATCTTTTCTGCCACAGCAGAGTGTTTCTCCAGCAGGTACAGTGTCCAGGTGAGCGCAAGTGCAGTTGTTTCGTGCCCTGCCAAAAACAGCGTAAGCACTTCATCACGCAACTGACGGTCTGTCATTTGCTCCCCGTCCGTTTCCTGTGCCTCCAGCAGCATAGAAAGCAAATCACCCCGGTCTCCGCCCTCTTTTCTACGTCGTTCAATCAACCTGAATACAACAGCATCCAGGCTGGCAATAGCCCTTCGCAGCTGCCCTGGCAGCGGCATTGGGCACCAGTCGGGCAGCATAACCGCCAAAGTAATCCATCGGTCAAAAGCGTTTTGCACTACCTCCAGTGCCCTGCCGGCCATTTCCCCTTCCTGCACATCTGTGTTGAACAGGGTGCGCACCACTATTTCCAGCGTAAGTTCTGCCAGCTTCTTCTGCATATCCATCACGCTGTTTTCGGGCCACTGCAAGGCATGTTTGCATGCGGTTTCTGTCATCACCTCTGCATAACGCGCTATGCGTTCTCTGTGAAAAGCAGGCTGCACCAGCTTGCGCTGCCTGCGCCAAAACTCTCCCTCACTGGTAAGCAGGCCATTGCCAAACAGCACCTGGGTGCGCTGTAAACCTTTTCCCTTGTAATAGCTGTGGTGATCTGTCACCAAAACCTGCTCAATCAGGTCTGGGTGACTCACGTACAGCATTGTCATGCCCCCAAAGCGTATGGGCACCATATCGCCATATTCACGCGTGCAGCGAGTTAGAAAATCGAGCGGGCTTTTTTGAAACTCACTCAGGTGGCCTAGAAGCGGACGGGCGGGAGGAGCCGCCAGCCCTTTCATGGCTTCGCCGAACTTGCAGCATGCCACCTGGGTGCGTTTGCTGCCGAAATTCGAATCTCTTGCAGTTGTCTCTCAATCTCTGTTTTCGCCTCGTTTACCGCCTCTTCCAACGGCACCATGGTGCGTTCTGTACCTGTGCGAAGTTTCCATTCCACTCCCCCATTCGTCAGCGAGCGTTCTGAAATCACCATCTGCAGCGGCAGTCCGCGCAAATCGGCATCAGCAAATTTCACACCTGCCGAAACCTCTTTTCTATCGTCAAACAGCACTTCTATCTCTTCGGCAAGCATCTGTCTGTACAGCTCCTCGGCACGTATCTGCGCCTCTTCTGTGCGGCACAGTGAAATCAGCGATACCTGATACGGCGCGATACTCATGGGCAGCGCCAGTCCACGCTCATCCCGGTGCTGCTCTGCTGCGCAGGCTAGCAGGCGACCTACTCCAATGCCGTAAGACCCCATTACAATGGGCTTCGCACTGCCATCCTCACCCAGGTAAGTCGCTCCCATAGCGGCGGTGTAGCGGGTTCCCAGTTGAAAAATATTCCCTACCTCCACGCCTCGTTTCATTTGCAAGGGCGAACCGCAGTCCACGCAGGCAAACCCCTCGTCTGCAAGCGCAATGTTGGTTACTTTCTCAGGCACAAAATCTCTTCCCATGCATACGTTGATGTAGTGGTACCCTTCCTCATTTGCACCTGCCGCCAGGCTGGTTTCTTCTGCCACCTGCGTGTCTGCCAGTACAAACACATTCCGGTCGGTAACGCCTACCGGAGAGGCATAGCCTGCCACCATGCCTGCAGCGGCTATTTCTTCTACCAGAGCCGATCGCAAATCTGTACACTGCACTGCGTTCTTTACCAATATCGGGTTGGCATCCATGTCGCCGCGCACCAGGGCAATCACCAGCCGGGCCGGCTTCTCCGCCCCATAGCCCGCCACAAAAAACACTGCCTTGCAGGTTTGCCTCGCCTCAATGCCGAGGCAGGCGCAAAGGTCCTGAATGGTTTTGGCGCCAGGCGTAGCCACTTTCTCCAATGGGGCAGGTGCAGACTGCACACCAGGGGTTTTGCGAAACAGCGCTACTTCCTGGTTGGCTGCATATCCGCAGTGGGGGCACACAGCCAAAGTATCCTCACCAATGGGGGTTATAAACATAAACTCATGCGCTTCCTGGCCGCCCATCATGCCAACATCGCTGCCAACCGCCGTGAGGCTCAGCCCCGCACGCAGCCCAATTCTATGATAGGCGTCGTAATGCCGTACATACTGCTCTCGCAGTCCTTCTTCATCTCGGTCGAGGGTATACGAGTCTTTCATAATAAATTCGCGCACACGTATCAAGCCTCCGCGCGCTCTCGGCTCATCGCGAAACTTGGTTTGCAGCTGATACACCATTTGGGGCAGCTGCCGGTAAGAACGTATCTCCGAGCGCGCCAGTTCTGCCACCACTTCTTCATGGGTCATGGCCAGCAGCATATCGTGCCCTCTGCGGTCCTTAAACCGCACCATGGTTTCATCTATCGCCTGCCATCTTCCTGTCTGCTGCCACAGTTCAGCCGGGTGTACCACAGGCATGGCAATTTCCTGGCCGCCAATGGCATCCATTTCTTCGCGAAGTATGGCTTCAATTTTGCGCAGCGATCGCTGTGCCAGAGGCAGGTAGGAAAATATACCGCTTGCCAGCTGTCTGATAAAGCCAGCGCGCAGCATAAGCTGATGAGATACAATTTCTGTATCGTTGGGCGCCTCGCGAATGGTCTCCCCGAAAAGTGTGGTAACTCGCATCTTTGCTCCTGATCCAGAATTGCGGCATACAGCTGCCTGCAGCGCTAACCGCATTCCGGTTGTATTCAATCGTTCTTATTAAGCATAACATAAAAAGCAGGGCAGTAGTTGCAAAGCCAAAAGGAGTGGCGCTGCCTTTCGGCATTATCCCGCCGGCGGCTCAAATCGCTCTCACAGCAAAGAGAAAGAGCAATATCGCAGGGGAGATTTATATTACTGTGCTCTGCTGTGCTACAATAGTTCACACAGGCGATGGAGACCGCCCGTCTGGCTTGCAGCTGGCAAACCGCCCCGCAGGGGCTGATGGCTCCTGACTTCGCACAGGCGATTTCAGGGGCTTTTTTTATTTGGAGACCATTCTATGCCTTCCTACAGCAATATGCTTCTGGTGGGTCTGGGAGGAGTGGCGGGCGCCAACGCACGCTTCTTTTTCAGCCGCTTCATAGCAAACCGCACAGATACCGGCTTTCCATGGGGAACGCTGGTTGTGAATGTCACCGGCAGCTTCATTATGGGTTTGCTAGCTGTATTGTCTGCCGGGCTGCACTGGAACCCACAGTGGGGACTGTTGGCAGCAACCGGCTTCACCGGGGCTTACACGACCTATTCTACATTTGAATACGAAACTTTTGCTCTCGTGCAGGATGGCAGCCTGCGCCGGGCGGCATTCAACTTTCTGCTCAGTTTTCTGCTTGGGTTTGCCGCCCTCTTCACAGGAGCAGGACTGGCGAACATGATTGTTGAAAGGAGTGGCAAATGACGCAGCAGGATAACCTGCCCGCACAGAAACCGCGCCAGAGCAGCAGAACTGCAGGAGGCACAGCCTTTTTTAGCACCCTAATGACAATTGGGGCTGGAGGGTTTGCGGGCGCCAACGCACGCTACCTTGCAAGCCTCTGGATTCAGCACCAGGCAGGTACTGCCTTTCCATACGATACGCTGCTCATCAACGTAACTGGCTGCTACGTGCTGGGCGTGTTCAGCTCTCTGCTGCAGCGCACTGCAGTCAGCGATACCTGGCGCCTGCTTGTCGCCATCGGCTTTCTGGGTGGCTACACTACGTTTTCAACCTTTGAACTCAATCTCTATACCCTGGTGCAAAAAGGAAATTTTGTACCTGCATTACTCTATCTGCTGCTAAGCATGGCACTTGGATTCCTGGCAGTTTACCTGGGGGTAGTTACGGTTCGGCTGTTTTTTGCACACAGCAGGCAGTAGAAGAATAAAGAAGGGAGATACTCATGAATATCACAGGCCCGGGCAAGGTGATCAGCATCTACATTGGCGGCAGAGACCAGTGGCGTGGCAAAGCGCTGTACAATGCCATTGTGCTTCTGGCACGCTCAAAAGGCATGGCAGGAGCCACCGTTACGCAGGGTTTGGAGGGATACGGCGCAAGCAGCCGAGTACACAGGGTTTCTCTACTTGACCTGTCTACCGATCTGCCCATCAAGGTGGAAATAGTAGATACGCAAGAGAAAATAGAGAACTTTTTACCCGAACTGATGCCTATGGTTGAAGGCGGCCTGGTAACAGTGCGCGACTGTGAAATTGTACATTACCTGGCTCACCAGCAAGCTGAGGGGGAGTAATCAGGGCAGCCGCGCATCTGCCTCGCGGTCGCCATCGGTAAGATCGCTATCTTCTAGCACGCGCCAGTTGCCATTGCCAGCGTAGCAAATAATTGCGCCGCACCCGCTGCATTTTGCACGGCTTTCGTAACCTGTGCCTACGGGGGGGGCCTTCGGTTCTCCTGTAAACCTGTCACGCGGAAACAAGGGCTTTTTACACACCGGGCAGCGCCCGAATATCGGAGGCATATCACCGGTATCTTCCAAAAAAGACTCTTCCAGTTCCTCAATTTGTTCTTCAATGCGTCCGGGTGCATACACGGTATCTGGCATAGTTTCCCCCTGTGCAAATGTTCAGGCGCAGATGCCACACATTATCGGCAGATATGCGCTTTTCTATACAGAATGCCACTACAATTCTACCACCAGGCCGGTAAATCCTGTTCGACCGGCAGGAAAGCTGCCTCCTCATGGAGAATGTAATTCAAACACACAACACACAGAAAGCATACTATTTATGTCTCATCTCATTACACTCATTCCAGGTGATGGCATTGGGCCGGAAGTCACTGAGGCTGCTGTACGCGTTGTAGAAGCTGCCGGGGTATCCTGCATCTGGGAAAAAATGGATGCCGGGGCAGATATGGTGAACAAGTACGGAACGCCTGTACCCGATGAGGTTATCAACTCAGTCATCAAAAACAGGGTTGCACTCAAAGGCCCCATCGCCACTCCCATTGGAACAGGTTTCTCCAGCGCAAACGTCACCCTGCGCAAACGCCTCAATCTTTTCGCTAACGTACGCCCCGCCAAAACTTTGCCCGGCGTGAAATCAAGGTACGACAATGTTGACCTCGTAATTGTACGAGAAAACAGCGAAGACCTCTATTCTGGTCTGGAACACATTGTGGTGCCAGGGGTGGTGGAAAGCCTGAAAATCATTTCTGAAACAGCATGTCTGCGCATAGGCAAATACGCATTTGACTATGCCCTGCGCAACAAACGTAAAAAAGTAACTGCCGTACACAAAGCCAACATTATGAAGCTGGCAGACGGCCTTTTTCTCGACTGTATGCGCAGGGCGGCCCGCGACTGCCCCGAAATACAGTACGAGGAGATGATTGTAGATGCAACCTGCATGAATATGGTGATGCATCCCGAACGTTTCGACGTGATGGTGATGGAAAATCTGTATGGCGATATTCTAAGCGACCTTGCCAGCGGGCTGGTTGGCGGACTGGGGCTGACTGCCTCCAGCAACATGGGCGACCATGGGGTAGCCATGTTTGAGGCAGTACACGGTTCTGCACCAGATATTGCAGGCAGAAACCTGGCCAACCCTATTGCTGTCATACTCTCGGCAGCGCTTATGCTGCAGCACCTGGAAGAAACAGAGGCTGCGCAAAATGTTCAGCAGGCGGTAGAGAAAGTGCTGTTTGAAGGCAAACATCTTACCGGAGACCTGGGAGGAAAAGCCACCACCAACGAAATTACCGATGCCATTATAAGAGCCTTGCAGTAAATCAGGCTGGAGGCTGGGGCAGAAAGCTCTCCAGTTCTGGCAGTGTTTGAGGTGCTGCGCTTGCGTTCAGGTTTTCCTGGCTGATCTGCTCAAATACTTCCTTGCGATGCACAGCCACTGTGCGAGGGGCGCGTATGCCTATGCGTACCTGTTCTCCGCGCACTTCCAGAATGGTAATTTCAATCTCTGCCCCAATCATGATAGACTGATCGGGTTTACGGGTTAAAACCAGCATCTCTGCCCTCCATGGCTCTCAGAGGAAACTGTTGTCGGTACGGCAGCCGGGACATCCCTGTCTCCAACCGAACCAATTCCTCTTCTGGTATAAATTTTCTTTTACCATTATCGGCAGGTTTTGCTCTGATCCTCACCCTGCCTGCTCAACATGCAGAAAGAATATACGATGCAAAAACTGATACCACTCATTTTTGTGCTGTTTGCATGTCAAAACGCACTGGCACAGAATACGGTTCTGCACGACTATGAACTGAATAATCAGGTGCAGGCCGCAAAATGGATACCAGACCATGACCTCGCTCCCCTGCTCTTTACGCACCAGGGTCTAAAAATGCAGATCACAGGGGGCGACCCATACATGCACGGCCCTGCCGAAGACTATCCTGCCCGCACACCTGTCTGGATCACCTTTCGGCTTCGCTCTGATACCGGCGGAATGGGCAGACTCTACTACTTTCATCACGGTGCCTCAGAACGCAAAGACATTCACTTTACTGTAAGCGCCAATCGCTGGCAAACTATCTCTCTGCCGCTTCCACCGCTTGGAGCGCATACCTTCCTCCGTTTCGATCCGCCTGGAACCCCGCATGCCTTCCTCCGTTCCGATGCACCTAAAAATCTTGGCAGCTGCATTCTGGCTTCACTGGTGGTAAGCGCAAGAACGATTCTGCCTCCGCCTGTTCTGCCGCCGCCTACTCTTCCACATTTTCATTCACGCTCTCTGCAGGTGCGTGCCGGCATGCTTACCCTGCAGCAGGCGCACCACCAGTACGGCGCGTTTCGCATCTACATACATGGCCGCCTCATGGCAGTTGGTCTGAACCACCCGACCATTGGCTACCTGTGGCATGGAAAAGAGGTCTTCTTTTCTATCAATCACAACGGCATTGCGGTGGCAACCTACAGCATGGGGGCAGTGTATGTGCGTGCAGTCGCCACAGACCCGCAGGGAGCAACCTGGCAGTTTTACCAGACCTTCTCCCCCGGCCCCGGTGATACTATACAAGCAAGCTGTCAGGTAAGGGTAAACCAAAACAGGCAGCTGCTCTACCTGCCCCTTCTCGTAATGTTTCCAGGCTTCGGCAGTTTTGGCAGCAAAAAGCAGCAGGCGCTGTTTGCTGGGCTGGAATACCTGAATGCCTCAGACCGCTCTAGCAGCCAGGCAGACATGCGGGGTGCGCAGGCGCATCGCGAGCTGCCGATTTCAGAAAAACTCACTCTGCCGCTCATGGCTGTCGCCGCACAGAACAGAGTTCTTTCCCTCAGGTGGCAGGTGGAAAAACACCTGGCCGCCCTCTTCGATTCTCCCGACCGCATTTATCACAGCGGAGCACATCTGTTTGGACTGATTGCTCCCGGCAGCACAGAGTTCAGCCGCCCGCCTGGAGAACTGCTGCCCTACCAGGCAGCGCCGCTGCTGGCTGGCCATACCATTTCTGCCCAGGCATATATCATGGCAGCAACTGGAAACAGCATAGTGCCTGCCCTGCAGCAGTACACAACTGAATGCGGCTTGCCTGGTCTTCCTCGCTCAGGTTACAACAGGCTCACTGCATTGCAGCTTGCTGCGCAGGGCTGGCTGCACTCACCAATAAATCATTTCCCGCTATTCAGCCATGCATTTGTGCCAGGTTCAACATCGTTTGTCCCACTCCCCAGCCCCGAAGCCCCCACTGAAATGGAATACCTGGCGACACAGCTGCCAAAAGAACCGGCTGCCGCCCAGCTGAATCAGGAGGCTCATGCTGCTCTGGCACAACTTCTGCCTGCCCGGCTCAACCTGCCAGTGCTGTTTCACGTACCTACCTTTGCACCTGCCCTGCTGGCGGGCCATGCACTGCAGGCTGCAAAAGAGCTGCACAAACAGGTACTGCAGCTCAACGACTCGTTTGCAGCAGACGGTCATGTGTACTATCATCCGCAGCAGGGCGCGCAAAACCTGGCGGCAACCAATCCTCATCCATACTCCAACGGTTTGCAGGCAGAAACCACTCTTACCATGCTGCGCGATGCCTCTTACTGCGGTGAGCCAGACCTCATTCATGCAGCGCTAAAGCGCCTCAAACTGCTCAATCAATACTACGGTTCAGTGCCGCGCGGCGCGCAAACCTGGGAAGTACCACTGCACACTCCCGACATTCTCGCTTCGGCAGAACTCTGCCACTGCTACGTACTTGGCTACCATCTCACAGGCAGCAAAAAACTTCTGCAGCAGGCCGAATACTGGGCATGGACTGGTCTGCCTTTTGTCTATCTGCGCAGCCCGGTTGACAAACCGGTTGGCGCCTACGCTACCATCGCCGTCTACGGGGCCACACACTGGCGCGCGCCAAGCTGGATAGGGCTTCCGGTACAGTGGTGCGGCATGGTATATGCCCACGCACTGCGTCTGCTGTACAGATGCGATCACAATCCAATATGGAAACAACTGGCAGACGGCATCACGCTTTCGGGTCTGCAGCAAACCTGGCCGGCTAACTCTAAACTGGCAGGGCTGCTGCCCGACTCGTATCTGCTTGGCGTGCAGCACCGCAATTACCCTGCCATCAACCCTGGTACGGTTTTCAGCGGAGTGCCAGGGCTGTACCATCTGATTCCACTCTACAGAATGAAGGTATGCAGACGTGCAGGATTGATTCTTCATGCAGCAGGACGCATACAGGTACTGCATGACGACAGCAGGCATCTGCTGTTCAGGGTGGAATGCTGGCCGCTTACCCCTTGCGACCTGTTGATCACCGGGCTGAAAAACAAGCCGGCCCTGCAAATCAACGGAAAACCTGTGCAGGCGAATGTAGTCAACGAACGTTTTCTAAAACAAACAGGCCAGCTAGCCTTTCAAGTTGACAGCAGCGCTGTAGTTACTGTAAATAAGTGAGTAGTATTGCCTGTATGCAAAATAGTCAGTCAATTAATATTCAAACACCCCTCCACGGGGTAGCAGCGAATAACCGGAACAGGCAGCTGGTACATGCCTGTATGGGCAGGTGAACCGTTTTCAGTCTTCCAGCTTCTCTAAACTCTTGCGACGACAAGTGCGTTCTATGTCATGGAGAACATGCCCCTGCACCCATTGACGCAGTTCTGCAACACTTGCAAGCATTTTGTCTACATCGGCACGAGGACTTTCGGGGTCATCCTGCCAGTCACGCAGTATCCTCTCTGCCTGACGAAGCGCATTTGCCGCTTTCTGGGCAGGGGTAATCGGATTTCTCACCAAAATAAATTACCTCTTTTTCAGTATGCGCATTCTTCCGCTGCAAATGCACAGTACCCTCCCTGATACTTGCACATTCTATCAAACAGAAGCATTACGCTGTTGCAGGTAACTTTATACCTTTTTTCGAAACGTTTTCCTCATATTTTCGCTGCAAAAGCAGGAATACAGACCCCGCAGTGCGAATTTTTTCTCATTACTCTCCTAAGAGGTTTTCCATGCCGGATATGCTGGTTCATTTGCTCAAACTGCCTCCACTGGAGCCATGCCTTGCTGAAATGCATGTGCAAGACATTGTGATACGCCGTGCCAACTCTTTTGAAATCACCCCTGTTCAGCAGTACATTGCAGCACACTTTTCGCAGGGCTGGGCAGATGAAGTAGTGCCCTGCTTCAGTCGTCAGCCTGTCAGCCTCTTCATAGCTCTCAGCCAGGGCCGTATTGTGGGGTTCAGCGCCTGCGAGGCTACCCGCCGAAACTTTTTTGGGCCAACAGGTGTTACGCCAGAACTGCGCGGCAGGGGAATAGGGCGGGCGCTGCTGCTGGCTGCCCTGCATTACCTGCATGATTACGGCTACGCATATGCCATTATTGGCGGGGTTGGCCCTTCCGATTTCTACAGCAGGGTAGTAGATGCCATACTTATTCCAAACAGCACGCCAGGCATCTATACCGACCTGCTTTCCAAAAGCGCCATAGACCCCTGATCGTTGTGCAAAACAGGCAGGTTCAGCCTAGTCTTCCCGTTGGCGGCTCATACACCGCAAGGTACCACGCCACCGCCAGGTTTACCACAGGCACCACCATCAGTATCCCCCAGAACGATGACTTGTTCGTGCTTTCAGCAATACGCATCCATACCCAAATCAGCACAAGCAAATCTATGCCGGGCAGCAAAAGCAGCAGCGCCAGCCACAGGTCTACATCTGCAAGCTGAAACATCATCCAGATATTTACCAGGGGTACAAAAGCCAGCCAGGCATTCTCCTGCCCAGACTTGGCGGCAATCAGGTAGAGCGGATAGGTCTCCAGAATATACAGAATCAGCGTAGATATCCAGCTGACAGCGCTGTTAAACATTGCATTCCTCCCCCGGCAGCAGTATTCAGCATTTTCCTGGCTGTCTGCTTACAGTTTTCCTCATATCCTCTGGCGCCGCGCTCTTCTCTCTCTCCGCCGCATATCACGCCAGCGCGCCAACCTGCCAAACAGCGGAAAAAACAGCAGTATGATGCCAACACAAATCACACCTATGGCTGAGCCGGGTGAAGCGCCCTCACTCAAACTGGCTGCCGGGTTGCCTGCATCGTAATGCACAACGATAGAGCCGCCTTCAGTAAGGCTGTTCAGCGCCACCGCGCTTTCGGAAACGGTGTTCTGATACTCATGCCCATTTACCATATAACGGTAGGTTATTTTCCCTCCCTTGCGGGTACTGCCTGGCACTGTTTCTACCGTGCCCATCGTAGTGGCAGGGCTGTGAAGAAGCTGTTGAAAATTGTACTCCATTACTCCGCCAATAGGCAGCAGCAGCAAACCTGCCAAAGCAGCAAGCCATCCTAAAATGGGGTATTTCACCAGTAGACGCGTTAATAAGTAGTCCAGCATGAAACGTCCTCCTGAAATATAGTACACCTCGTTCTACATACTGCCTCACTATAAGCATACTATTTTTCAGGTCGTACGCTGTTTACAGCGGGGCAGTTTCACTATTTGCTCAAACTGCAGTCGAACCTAATGCTTCAAAGGCAAAACAAATGCTGTCACTAAATTTATAGATGCAGGCAGAAGAATCCTTCCCATTACTCACAAAGATTTTTACAACACATCCATCCCTGCACAAAACCGCCAATGCATTCTATCAGGTACTCTACACAAAGTCGTTTCAGAACAAGAGGAAAACACCATGTCTGCATCTTCACACATACCGCCGCCTGCAGGACTGCGTAAATTGATGGACGAGCCGCTGCGCGATCCTTCTGTCTGCCGCGCCACGGATGGATACTACTATCTTACCGGAACCAGTGAGCCTTTTTGGGAAAACAACCACACACACGGCATTCGTGTATGGCGCTCGCCCGACCTTTTTGAATGGCAGGCGCTGGGAACAGTATGGCGCTGCGGCGAAAGCCCCTGGCACAAGCCTTACCTGCTGGCAGGAAAACCGCTCTGGGCGCCTGAAATTCATTACTACGAAGGCACTTTCTGGCTTACCTACAGCATGCCCGGCTGGGACAATACCGCAAAAACATCCGGCTCTGGTCTGCTGAGAAGCAGCACCGGCCAGCCAGATGGCCCGTATGAGGATATGCACCCGCACGCACCACTGGGGGATGAAATAGATGCCTCCCTGTTTCACGACACAGATGGCACACTCTACTTTCTCTGGCACAGCGGTAAAATAGCGCCGCTCACAACAGACAGACGCAATTTTGCTGAACCAGCACATTGGATTCAGACTACTGTGGCCGACCCTGACCCCGGTCACCACTCAGACCTGTGCGCTGGAATATTTGGTGAAAACTCGTTCAACCACATCGGCTTTGAAGGGGTATTCGTATTCAAACGGGAAAACCGTTACTACGTGAGCTGCAGCGAGGGGTACGACGGCAGGTACAGCTGCATGCTCGCAGAATCAGATCACCTGTTTGGGCCATATCACGCACGTTATGAGGCGATTCCTTATGGCGGTCACAACACCTTTTTTCAAGATGAAGAAGGCAGCTGGTGGTCCACCTACTTTGGCGAACCGTGGTATCAGCGCCCTGCCATACTGCCAGTCTCTTTTGAAACAGACGGACGCCTCATCCTGCGCGCTAAGCAGCATAAGTAGAAGAGCAATAGCAGATGAATGCTTTCTGCAGGCTGACAGCCTCGGTCCAGAATTATGCTGCTGGGTTGAAACCCTCTGCCTATGCCACGGAGTTAAAACCCCGTTCTGACAGACAAAAGTCCACTGTGTGGACTAAATGCACGATGCGCTATACTGCACTGCATACCCACTGCCGCCAGCGCGTGAGGCAACCTCACCCCGGCCTAACGGCGCTGAAAGAGGGGCCAGAAGGGCTGGTGCAGGCTGGCAGCATAGCTCTGCTCCCCCTCTTTCAAGGAGCGAAGCGACTGACCGGGAGAGGGGGAATGACCGAAGGTCAAGGGGGTGAGGTTAAACAGTGAGCAGAAGGCTTGGCGTGTCAGCACGGGGTTGAAACCCCATACAACGGCCAGGTTCACTGCTGCAGAGCGAGTGAGACAGCCTGCTCCAGCGTGAGTGCTCTGCCCTCCTGCTGGCAGAGGGCGTACTGTTCAGTCCCCAGTGCTGCCTCGCATGCCTCCCTCCACTGCTTCTGCTGCACAGCCTCGGAGGGCGACAGAGGCATGCCCAGGTCAGTCCGCAAGGTAGCAGAAGCGCCGTACAGCCTTGCAGCTCGCATATGCTCATCTACCGCGCACCAATAGCCGGCAAACCCCTCCAGCACCTCAATCTGCCCTGGAGCATTGCCGATTTCACTGTAGACTGCAAGGTAAACTGCCAGCGCCTGCTCAAGGTACCCGCGTGCGGCAGTGTAATCGCCTGCCTGCAGCGCTACACTCCCCAGGCCATACAGACTGATTGCCTCCCATGCTCTGTTTCCTATCTCGCGGTTGATAGCAAGAGCCTGCTCGTAGTACCCGCGTGCGGCAGAATAGTCACCGGTATGCAGCGCTACGCTACCCAAACCATTCATACAGCCTGCCTCCCAGGCCATATTTCCTATCTCGCGGCATATAACAAGCGACTGCTCATAGCAACTGCGTGCAGCAGCATAGTCGGCAGTATTCAGCGATACACTCGCTAAACCATACAAATTAATCTCCTCCAATGCACGGTTTTGTATCTCCTGGTTGATAACAAGAGATTGCTTCAGGAATTCGCCTGCAGCTGGGTAATCACCGGTATTGAGTACTATAAACCCCAGGTTGTTCAGGCACCATGCTTCCCTGTTTCTGTTATGCAATGCCTGATGCATGGCAAGCGCCTGCTCCAGGTACTCACGTGCAGCAGAGTGGTCGCCGGTATTCAGCGCTACCAAGCCCAGGTTATTCAGACAGCCTGCTTCTCCATTGCGGTCCCCTATCTCGCGGCGTATAACCAGAGCCTGCTCGTACTGCTCGCGTGCAGCAGAGTAGTCGCCTGTATTCAACGCTACACTCCCCAAGCCGTTCATACAGGCAGCTTCGCAGTTACGTTCTCCTATCTCCTGGTAAATAGCAAGCGCCTGCTCGTACTGTCCGCGCGCCGAATGGTAAGCACCCTGGTACATAGACATTGCTCCTGCACAACATAGTGCGCCTGCTTCTGCGCTGGCATCCTCACCGCCCTTGCGCGCTGCAAACAAACCCTCCAGCAGCTCGCGCCCTGCCTGCCAGTGACCGCGCACCTCCCAAAAACGCTGCAGGTCTGCACTCATCTGCAGCCCCCGGCTCACCGCCTCTACATTCCCTTCAGCAATGCACCACTCCAGGGCAGCACAAAAGTTGCCATGCTCCAGCTCAAGGCGGAAAAACCACTCGACCTGCTGCGGCCCTTCCATCTGCTGTTTCGCTTCAGCCGCCAGCTTTGCATACCAATCTCGGTGATGCCCGCGAACTGCCTCTGCCTCCCCAAACTCGGCAAGCTTCTCCAAACCATACTGGCGCACCGTCTCAAGCAAACGGTACCTGCCCCCCTCATACTGAACAAGGCTCTTGTCTACCAGGGAGGTGAGCAAATCAAGCACCTCCCACTCCTCCACAAGCCCTCCGCTGCAAATACCCTCACACCCCTCCAGACTGAAACCGCCCACAAACACGCTCACGCGAGCAAGTAGAAGACGCTCCCCTTCGCCCAGCAAATCGTAGCTCCAGTCTATCAAGGCGCGAAGGGTCTGCTGGCGGGGAAGCAGGTGACGGCTGCCCCCGGTGAGCAAACGAAAACGCTGGTCAAGCCGATCACCAATCTGCTCCACGCTCATCGCCCTCACACGGGCTGCGGCAAGCTCAATCGCCAAAGGGATGCCGTCGAGCCTTGCGCACACCGCCTCCACTGCAGTGCGGTTACTCCCCTCCAGGGCAAACAGAGGCTGCTGCAAGCGGGCACGCTCTACAAACAGTTCCACAGCCTCACGCTCTGCCAGCGAGGGGATGCGCATGGTCTGCTCGCCCGCTATGCCTAGCCCCTCCCGGCTGCTTGCAAGTATGCGCACAGTGGGGCACTGCCGAAGCAGAGCCTCGCAGAAGCGGGCAGCACCCTCCAGCAAATGCTCGCAGTTGTCGAGCAGCAGCAGGGCAGTGCGCCCCTTCAGCCAGGTGCAGACGGTTTGCAGCAGGGGGGTGCCTCCCTCCTCCTTCAAGCCCAAAGCGCCTGCCACCGCCTGGGGTATCCACTGAGGGTCTGAAACAGGGGCAAGCTCTGCCAGCCAGATGCCGTCGGGGTACTGCTCAAGCAAATCAGCCGCAGTGTGCAGGCAGAGGCGGGTCTTGCCGCAGCCGCCTACCCCGGTGAGAGTGACCAGGCGGTGAGAGGCAAGCAGCTGCCGCAGGGTCTGCATCTCTGCCTCGCGCCCTACAAACGAGGTGAGCTGGGCAGGCAGGTTGTGTTTTGCTCCGCTGAGTGTGCGCAGGGGCGGGAAGCTGGCTGGCAGGGCGGGGTGGCAAAGCTGAAACACCTGTTCGGGCTGAGCCAGGTCTTTGAGCTGGTGCTCTCCCTTTGCAAGCAGGGTGCAGCCTTCAGGCATGTTGTTGAGAGAGAGTTCCTGAGCGAGCTGCGAAAGCAGGGTCTGCCCGCCGTGCGCCGCTGCGAGCAGCCGCGCTGTGCGGTTGAGGGCGGGGCCAAAGTAGTCTTGGTCTCGCAGTTCGGCGCTGCCGCTGTGGAGGGCCATGCGCACCCGAATGGCATCGGGGGTCTGCCATGCCTCCCGCTGCAGAGCAAGCTGTGCTGCCAGAGCCGCCAGCAAGGCAGCGTTTGCCGATGCGAAGGCTGCGCAGAAGGCATCGCCTATGGTTTTGAACACTACCCCGCCCTCGTGTTCTATGGCGGTGCGCAGCAACTCATCGTGGCGTGCAAGCGCGGGGCGCATGGCATCCGGGTACTGTTCCCAGAGCCTTGTGCTGCCCTCTATGTCGGTAAAAAGCAGGGTAATGGTACCAGTCGGCCAGGCGGTCATGCGCGTTCTCCTCCCCCAAACGGGTATACACCTGCACATTCGCGAGCCGGCGGCATGAATCCTGCAAGGCAATTCCTACCACTCAATGCAGCCTTACCCCGGCCTTATGCCACGGGGTTGAAACCCCGTTCTGACAGGCAAAAGTCCACGGCGTGGACTAAATGCACAATGCACCATACCGCTCTGCATGCCCACTGCCGCCAGCGCGTACCACGGGGTTGAAACCCCGTGCAACAGCAGGTCAAGGGGGTGAGGTTGAACAGTGAGCAGAGGGATGGTTTAACCCGGTGGAACAGCAGCCTGGCAAAATAAAACCAAGTCTGAACTCTTACGGCCGCCTATCGCTCTTCCACTTCAGCAACTGCATGTGCTATAATAAAAGCAATGCATGAAGGAGTATTGAAATGAAGCGAACCTATCAACCGCATAATCGCCGCCACAAACGGGTACATGGTTTCCGCAAGCGCATGTCTACTACCGATGGACAGAATGTGCTGCGCCGCCGCCGCCTCAAGGGGCGACACCTGCTTATCAAGTAGCCGGTACAAGATTGCGCGCAAGCTTTGCAATATTAGCTTTACAGTTTGATTTCAGCTTTCGGGGCGCGAGCGAAACCGTTCGTGCCCTGTTTGCGTAAGGAAAGAGGCGCCGCATGCTTCCCGAGGAACACCGCCTTCGCAAAAACAGCGAGTTTCAGTGTGTATTCCGAAGGGGGCGCAGTTTTGCATCCGAGTACCTGGCGCTGCATGTAATGAAGCGTCAGGAAGGCATTTGCCGCTTCGGATTTGTAGCAAGCCGCAAGGTAGGCGGTGCAGTAACGCGCAACCGGATAAAAAGAAGGCTGCGTGAGGCGGTGAAGCCGTTTTTGCATCAGATACACCAGCCTGCAGACATTGTGCTGATTGCGCGCAAGGCCGCAGGCTGTACAGACTACGCACACCTGCATGCCTCTCTGGAGCAATTGCTGCGAAGGGCAGGAATGCTATTAAATGACCATGAATCAGCCGGAACGGAAACAAAACAGCATTCCCTTAGCTAATGCGCTTCCTCTACCAAGTCGCATGGCGCTGTTTGCTGTGCGAACCTATCAGGCTACACGCCCATTCAGACCATCTGTTTGCCGCTTTTCGCCTTCCTGTTCAGAATATACTGCACAGTGCATTGCAAAGCATGGCGTTTGGGCAGGCACGGCGCTGGGCATACGCCGCATACTGCGCTGCAACCCCCTTTCAGAAGGGGGCTACGACCCTGCACCCTGAATTTTCTAATTTTTGTAAGGAGCTATTCTGAAATCAATGTTGCGCAAAATATTCTCTCTGGCAGTAGTTGCAGTGCTGGCATTCTCGCTTACCGGCTGCAGGCAGGCCCCTGCCGGCATACCTCCGCTTACCCTGCAGCACGCACAGCAGCTGCAGGCCACAGACCCAGATGGCGCTGTGAAAGAATATCAGGCCATAGAAGCCCATTTTGCCAACAGCAACCCCGAACTAGCGGCACAGGCCCTTATCGCTCTTGCTCAGTATACATCCTCGCCAACAGGCTATGCTTCTCCCGCGCTTTTGCATATCATAGACACGACCCATATGACTCAGGCAGAGAAGCAGGCGCTGGATACCAGAACGCAAAACGGGCTGACAACTGCCCAGCAGGCTTTGCTTACCCTAAAGCAGCATTTAAGCAGCACCCAGATCGCACAGGCGCCTGCCACGCTGGCACTGCAGCAGCAGATAGACAGCGAGCTTGACCGCCAGTATTCAACCACCATTACCTACCGCATAATAGATGCTCTGGTAGCGCTTACGGGGCGCATGCCCGCTTTCAGCTACTGGTTCGCCCTGCTGATGATTGCCATTTTTATAAAGCTGGTTACCTTTCCCACTATGCTCAAAACCTACAAGAGCCAGAGGGAAATGGCCAAAATTCAGCCGATACTCAAAGATATTCAGACTCGCTACAAAGACAACCCGCAGGAGCAGTGGAAAAAAACCCAGGAAGCCTACAAAGAATATGGGGTGAACCCATTTGCCTCCTGTTTGCCCACACTGCTGCAGCTGCCTATTTTCTGGTTTATGTTTGCACTCATTCGGGTGTATCAGCTCCATTTTCAGCATGGCACTTTTCTCTGGATAAACAGCAGCCTTGCAAAACAGTTTCCAGGCTATATTGGGGCCAACCTTGGCGCCTACGATCTGCCTATTCTGGTGTTGTATGCGCTTAGCATGATGCTCACCATGAAGCTGATGCCTATTTCCGACCCGCAAATGGCTCAGCAGCAGCGTACTACATCGTACATGATGACTATTTTCATTATGTACTACTTCTACATAGAGCAGTGGGCATCGGCATTTCTGGTGTATTACCTGTTTCAGAACCTGCTTTCTGCAGCTCAGCAATACTACTATATTTATTTGCCCAACCGCCGAAATCAACTGGTTTCAGCCAATGGGGTGATCACACTCACAAGCAGCCCGGCAGCAGCGCTTCCCAGCCCGGGAACTGCGCAGGGAAAAGATACTGCACGGCCCAATCAGCCGCCCAGACCAAGGCCAAAGCGCAAGAAACGCTGAAAAAAGCCACGGCGAAAAGGAGAGAAAGCCATGAGTGAACTACAGGAAGATACCGAGGCTGCACACAGCAGCGAGAATGCTGTTGCTCTGAGTGAGGCAGAGCTGGCAGCCTTGAAACTGGTAGAGGAAATGTGCAGCAGATCGGGGCAGGCAATGGAGGCAAATGTGGTGTCTGCACAGGGAGAGTACCTTACCATAGCACTGGTAGGCGAAGATGTGCCGGCAACATGGGGACGTTCGGGGCAGGCGCTGGATGCATTGCAGATGCTGCTCAATGCCATACTGCATCGGCACAACCCATCGGAAGTACGCATCATGCTGGATGCAGACAACTACAGGCAGAGAAGACGCGAACTGCTGCAAAACTACGCGCTGCAAATTGCCGACGAGGTAAAGCAGCGCAATGAAGAGTGCGAACTGGAGCCGCTGCCAGCCCATGAGCGGCGCATAATTCACACAGCGCTGGCAGATGACCCCGCTATCAGCACCTACAGTGAAGGAAACGAACCCGCACGCAGGGTGGTGATTGCTCCGCGGCAGTAAAACCGGCAGGCAGAGAGCAGCAAAGGATACAGTTTTTTTCGTTTGCATGCCTTGAGTTTGTGCGTGCTACACTTCAGCCTGCAGGCAAACAGTATCGAAAGATTGTTTTCCCTGGCAGAAGCTGCATAAAAGCGATTTCTCTGCATGCTTTGCTGCTCTCGCTCCCGTTGTTTTAGAATGCCGCAAATGCAGCGCCGCGGCTACCGTGACCGTATTTGCCGCAGCGACCATGCAGCATTTTCGCGTACCTGTGGTTCGGGGTCATTTTCTGCCGCGTTTTGCAATGCTGCTTCCGCCTGAGGGGCGCCTGAATTTGCCAGTGCAATGGCAGCATTGCGCAGCAGGCCCCTTCGTTTTGCGCGTTTCACGGGGCTGTGTTTGAATTTCTCCTGAAACTCTTCCTCGGTGAGTAGCAGCAGCTTTTCCAGAGATGGATGTGTACATGCTTCCCGTGGCTGAAACGCAGGCTCTGAGGTGGGTATGCTGTACTTGCGGGTATAAGGGCATACCTCCTGGCAGATGTCGCAGCCAAAAATTCGCCCAGAATCTGCAATGGCCTGTTTCATCTCTTCAGGTATTGTACCGCGGTGTTCTATGGTCATGTAACTGATGCACCGACGCGCATCCAGCACATAAGGGGCCGTAATGGCCTGCGTAGGGCAGGCATCAATGCAGCGCGTACAGGTTCCGCAATGGGAGACAGCAGGTTCATCGGGCGGCAGGGGCAGGGAAGTAACCAGTGCGCCCAGAAAAAAGTATGAGCCAATGTTTCTGTTGAGCAGCAGGGTGTGTTTACCCATCCAGCCCAGCCCTGCTCTCTGTGCAGTTTCGCGTTCGAGCAGGGGGCCGGTATCTACATATACCCAGCATTGCGAGGCTGGCTCCTGCTGCAGCAGCCATTGCTTCAGGCTGCGCAGCTTTTTTTCTATCACACTATGATAATCATCTCCCCGGGCATAGCGTGCCACAATGCCTTCGCCTGGGATATGCACCGGTTCTGCAGGGCCTTCTTCTGTGTCTGCATAGTAGTTGGCTGTCGTTATTATGAGAGCGCGGGCGCCTTCTCTCAGCAGTCTGCTGTCGAGCCTTCTTTCAAGGCCGTCTGCAAGGTAGTGCATTTCACCATGAAAACCCTGCTCAATCCAGCGCCTGCAGGCATCTGCGTGGTCGGTTGGGCCGGCTTCTGCTATGCCGCAGGCGCTGAATCCAAGTTCGGCAGCACGCTGTTTCAAAGCTGCTTTCAGGGTATGCAAACTGTTATCCCACAGCGTCAAGCGCCTCCTGAATAGATGCCTGAACGCAGGTGAACGTAGGAGTATCTCGCAGGGTGAAAAGGCTGGATTCGGTTTCACGCAGGTGTTGCACCAGGTCGAGAAAATCTGCAGGGATATCTGTTTCAAAAGCAACCACAAACTCCTGGTCATCTATACCAAATGAGTAGGTGGTATTCAGCTTTACGGTTGGGTATTTATGTCCCACTTCTATATGAGTGTGCATGGCTTTCTGGCGTTCTTCCAGCGAGAGCTGGTACCAGGGCCGGGTTTTTACAAAGGGGTACACAAACAGGTACTTGCGGCCTGTTGGCCGCACAACCAGCCTTCTGCCTTCGGGCGCGTCTTTTTCGGTTGGATCTTTGTACTGCGAGTTTTTAGTCATAGCCAGGTAGCAGTAGGGCTGCGATGCCCATTTTCCTACGCCGGTTTGCAGCAGTTTTGCTGCATGGCTGCGCAGTACATCGAGATCGGGCGAGGCCATCCAGAGCATAAGGTCTGCATCTCCTCGTATTCCTGTCAGGCTGTAGCTGCGCACCATCATATCATCTGCCGCTTCTTCTACTGCACAGGCGAAGTCTGCCTTGTCGCGTGCGCGCACTTCATCCGGCTGGCGCCGCCAGGCAGGGTCTATTTTATAGAAAGCAAACTGCACCATTGTGCGTCCGCGGTTTTCCATGTAACTTGGCTCCCAGGGCTGCTATACAGCAGCAGTTTCGACATCAAGATAGAAATTGTTGCGATACAAATTTTGTACCTTTTGCATTTCATCTGCGGTGAATGGCGGCACATCTGCCGCGGCGGCGAATTCTTCCAGCTGTGCGCGGTCGTAGATGTTGGGGAAGATGCCCTTCACGGCAGGGTCGGCCATCAGGAAGCAGAGAGCCATCTGGCCAGGGGTGCGGCCTGCCTCTTCACAGGCAAACCGAAGTTTTTCCAGTTTGAGCAGGCCCATATCGAGCCACTGCCGCTTCATTTCATCTGTGGTAACCCTGTGGCTTCTGTGATCGTTTGGCGAGAATTCGGTTTGTGTGGTGTATGTGCCTTCCAGTACGCCGGATGCATGGGGAACTCGCACCAGCACCGGCACATTGAGGCGGTCTGCTTCCGGGCAGATTGGTTCAGCAAGCTGCTGCTCAAGCAGATTGTAAATTATATGCACCAGCATGCGCCGCTCGCGTACTGCATATAATCCCTCTTCTATTTGCCTGTCGGGTTTGAGTGCGGGGCCAAGCGCGGCGCCATAGGAAAGTATTTTCCCTTCCTGCTGCAAACTATCTAGCACTGCAATCAGATCGTCGCTCTGCATGGCATCAAGCCGCGGATTGTGCATTTGGTACACATCGATGCGGTCGGTTTGAAGTCGTTTGAGGCTGGCTTCACAGGCGGCACGCACAAAGGCAGGCGTCCAGTTTTGAGGGCGTTCGCGCTGGCCGGGCTGAATGCCTGGGTTGTTGATGAAGTCGTAGCCAAACTTGGTTGCAATTACTATTTCATCGCGGTGAATAGACAGTGCATCATGCAGAATGGTTTCACCCAGGCCATCTCCGTATACATCTGCTGTGTCATAAAAATTGATTCCAAGTTCAAATGCATGCTGAAGCAGGTCTATGCCAACAGCAGGGTCATGTATGCCCCACATTCCTGTCGACACGGTCCATACTCCAAAGCCAATTACAGAAGGTCGCAGGTGTGTGTGGGCGATTTCGCGGTATTGCATGGTTGTTGTACTCCCGGGCTGCTGCAAAATGTGCTGTCTGCCCTCATAAATGCGTCATCAGTCGTATGATGCTATTATGGTCGGCAGAAGCGCGGCTGCACAGAAGAGAACCGCGCATCTGAACTATTTTACGTTTGCAGCCAACAAAAAGGTATATGAAGTATCGTACCGTAAAATAGAGCGGAAACTAACCGGTCTAACGGCGGATTTTATGCATGGTCTTCATGGAGTTGACTTCTGCGTCAAAACATGATACACTTGCGTAACTCTGTGTCTGTTTTTGAGGAGGGAGTAGAGTATATGATTTCTCGCAAGGCTCTGTCTGCTTCGGCTCTCGCGCTCATATTTGGGTGCGGAGGGTTGTTGCGTGCGGGAGCGCAGGGCGCTCCATTCACCATTCATATGCCGCCCGATGGGGCTACAGTGCGTGAAACCGTAGCGGTGCAGGTTCCCAGCGCAAGTATTAGCCCAGGGGGATTTGTTTCAGTTTACATCGACGGCAAGTTTCAAATAGCGCTTGCCCCCCGGGAAGATTCTACCGCTCCTTATTTCACCTACTATTGGGATACCAAAGACCTGCAGGTGCCTGATGGCGAGCATAGCATTACGCTGCGTCTGTTTGAGCCAAGTGCAGATTCTGGAAACAAGGATTCAGTTGACCTGGCAGGCACAACGCAGGTAAAAGTGGATGTTGCCAACATCATACACGACGGCCCAAGCGAACTGCGCCTGCGTTACCGGTACCCTGAGGGTCTGAATTTTCTCTACAATCGCAATGCCAGTTCTGTGATAGTTGGTTCTGTTTCAGATGCGGGGGTAAGCGGCAACATTCCCATAGCTTCTGCCAACAGCAAGCTGCTGCTTGATATAGAAGATGGCTCTGAAGCGCTGGTGCGCAGCAAGCTCACTAATCTCAGCCTGCTTTCTGGCGGGCAGCAAACAGATGTGCCTCGCGATGCACTTACCAGCTCGGTGTACCAGGTGCTGGATGTGCAGGGAAATGTACACTACGAATATGGCGGCAGCGGTCAGCTGGCTGCTTATGCACAGTCGGGAGTGCCGCTGGACGGGACTTTGAACCTGCCGGCTCTTCCTGAAGCCCCTGTGCAGGTGGGACAAACCTGGAACACGCCAGACCAGCGCATTGTAGTGCCCGGGCAGAGCGGCAGCCGCGTGCTGCATGTTACCCTGCACAACAAACTGGTAGACCTGGAATGGCAGAATGGATATCCTGCTGCGAAAATTCATCAAACCTATGAATCTGGCAAGGGTGGTCATGTGCCTCATCTCATGGAACTGGGCGGCATTCTTATTCAGAACCCGCACTTTCAGTTTTCCAGAGACATTTATATCGCCTACACTGCCGGCAGACTGGTAAAGATTTCACAGAAAGTTACCGTAAAGGGTGATACTTCCGCTAACCTGCAGCAGGGAGTTACGGGCGGCATGGGGCGCGGTATGGGCGCTATGGGTCGCGGTATGGGCGGCATGGGCGGCTACCCTGGCATGCCCGGCGGCATGGGCGGTTACCCCGGCATGCCCGGCGGCATGGGGCGGCCCGGCATGGGCGGTATGCCCGGCGGCCCTGGCATGGGCTACCCTGGCATGCCCGGAGGTATGGGGCGGCCCGGCATGGGCGGGCGGGGCGGCATGGGCGGTTTCCCTGGCGCACCCGGCATGGGAGGCGGTTTTATGGGAGCTGGGGCGCAGGCCGCTACGCATCCTGTTACCGTGCTGATTACTACCGTGACCAGTTTGTCTAAAGTAGACTAACTGCACCACAGCGTGCGAAATGAAAAAAGGGAGGCTTTTCAGCCTCCCTTTTCTTTTGCTGCACTGCTCAGTCTGAAACTATGTCGGCAAATACCGGCAGATAGTCTTTCCAAATCTGGTTTTTACGCCCGGATATATATTTTGTCAGGCTGATGTAGGGCGTATATCGTGGACGGCGCGGCGTACGCATCAGTTTCATTCCTACCTGGTGGGGCAGTTTATCCCCCTTTTTGATATTGCAGCGTTTGCAGCAGGCCACCAGGTTGTCCCAGGTAGCAGGCCCGCCGGCATGGCGGGGAACTACATGGTCTATGGTAAGGTCTTTGGTAGTAATGCCGCAGTACTGGCAGGTAAAGTTGTCTCGCGCAAAGATAGTGCGTCTGGATAGCTTTAGCTCAGGCAGAGGGCGTTTTACCTGGCTTCGCAGTTTGACCACGGAAGGCATGTCGTAACTGTGCTTCACGCTTTGCACCCTGTATTCCGGGTTGGCATGCAAAATTTCGGCTTTTCCCATATACACCAGCACGATGGCGCGCCGTGCTGTGCATACATTGAGCGGCTCATAGTCACTGTTCAGCACCAGTACTTCCTGATTCATAATGTGTACAGCATCATCCATTCGCATTGCTTCATCCTTAAAAAACAGACCCGCTCATTCTGCTGGGCAGAAGGCGGGCCGTTGTGTAACTTGCACGGGCATACATGCTGCTCCGTGGTGGTGTAAACAATGGAGATGGCATAAATTTTCCTGTAACGCTGTGTAAAGGTCGCAGAAAAACTCACTACGCTCTTTGTAAAGCGCCTGTGCCCAAACTGGATATGGGTTTCTCCGTAGGTTCACGGCTCACACCTCCCCAGAAGACAGTCGGTTATGCCAAAAAAGTTGCATTAAAATGCATATGCAATGTAAGTATAACAAAAGACGCATCTGGTGTCAAGTCTGCAGGAAGAATAGGCTGGCAGTAATTAGGCGGCAAAACAGAATACTGAAGAAAAAGAAGCAAAAAGAAGTCTGCTTTTCATTTTCTACCTCAAAGTTATTGACAGTCTGTCTCATGAGCGTTATAATGGGGGCAATGCAGGCAACATTACTGTACTGCATATATACGCCGGGAAGCGGTGCAGACCTTTGCTCGCCTACCGTCTTCTACGTTAAGGAGAAAAAAATGCCATCCTGGTTTCGTTGCGGGCGACAACGCTTTTGCAGCAGGCACGGTAAAGCCGCCCTGGCAGCCTCTCTGCTTCTGGTGTCGTCTCTTGTTGCAGCTCATGCAGGACCATTGCGCCCCACTGGATTGGACAATGCCACCACTTTTCAGGAAAATGCACAGCGTACAGGTGTTTATCCAAACGACTGGCTGCTTTCTCCTTTTCTGGTAGGCTCCAATTTCTTTGGGGTAAGCAATTTTTATAATACAGATGCCCCCGTACTTTCTCAGCCTCTCATGGAGTCGCGTATTTTTGTTCCTGGCCAAGGCTTCTCCAATCTCCTTTACGTCTGCTCATCCAACAATACACTGTATGCGTTTGATGATACAAGCGGCAGCGTAGTATGGAAAGATCATTTTGGAACTCCGGTTACTTCTACTCTGGATGGCGTTGCCGATCTTACGCCGAATATCGGCATTACCGGCACCCCAGTGATTGACCAGGGAATGCGCACCATTTTTGTGGTGGCCAAGGTGCTTACGAACAATGGGGATATTCAGCAGCAGCTGCATGCGATAAACATGGCGACAGGAACTGAAATGCCCGATTCTCCGGTGGTTTTGAAAGGTTCTGTTGCTGGTATCGGAGACAATTCTGTTTTGGGTACCGTAGCTTTTGATCCTTTGGTATGCGACAACCGCGGGGCGTTGCTGGATAGTGGAAGCACGATCTACATTCCTGAATATGACAACAGCACCAATCACGGCTGGGTGCTTGCCTACAATAAGTTCAATTTGCAGCAGCAGGGAGTATTCTGCACTACTCCCAATGCCATCACCAACCCGAACCTGATAGCGGGAGGCGGAGTTGGCTTGGGGGGCAGCGGACTGACAGCAGACACAGGCGGCAATGTGTATGCCTCTGCAGGCGTAGGAGATGCTACCGAAGCCATTGGCTCATACTCAGATTCCATTTTGCATCTTACGCTGAACTCTGCCTCGGCAATGGCAGGGACGCAGGGGGCAAACGGTCTCTTTTTGCAAGATTTCTTCACACCCTCCAACATAATAAGCCTTACGCAGACCAACCTGGATGCCGGTTCAGGGGGACAGGTAGTGCTTCCCGACAGCATGGGTCTGCCGGGGAAGCCTCATCTGATGGTATCTATGGGAATGAACGGCACGCTTTACCTGCTCAACAGAGACAGCCTGGGCGGCTTTCAGGCAACAGACCCTGTAGTAGCAGAGCTGCCCAATGCTGTGCCCGGCGGTGCAGTTGGGGCGCCGGCGCTGGCAAACAATATGATTTATTATGCCGGCACCAACGATGCTCTCTACGCTTTTTCAATTAGCGATCCGGGGGGAGTGCCTACCATTACACAGACAGCAAAAAGCACCGTGCAGTTTGGGCCGCTGGGCGCCAGCCCATCTATATCGGGCATTCAGCTGGGAACCTACCTCTTCTTCGGAGTTGTCTGGGTGGCAGATGCCGGATCAAATACAGTGTATGCATTCAGCACATCCAACCTGACTTTGCTCAATGCTTTTGCCATGCCCAACGGGGTGACTATTTCTCCCTATGCAGTTCCGCTGCCCATAGACGGGCAGGTGTACATTGCCACCAACATTGGTGTGGTAAAACTGGGTTCATCGTTCACCTTCGCGCTGTAACGCCACTGTTTGCACCAGGTTATACAGCATACCGCTGCTGCAGAAAGCTGTTCTGCAGCAGCGGATTTTTTTCGCTGTGTATAGAATAATACAGCGCCTATGTTTGCTGCAGCAGTATCTGCAGCAGTTTGCGTGCCCCCTGCTTGTCTAGAGGCGTATTATGCAGGCCGCACAGGGCAGAGTGGATGCAGGATGGGCAGCCTGCTGTGCAGGGGCATTCGGAGATAAGTGCAAGTGCTGTTTTCAGCAGCTGTGGCAGCCTTTGAAATGCGCTTTCAGCAAGCCCAACTCCTCCAGGGTAAGAATCATACAGAAACAGTGTTGGAAGCAGGGTGTCGGGGTGTACGGGATGCGACATGCCCCCTATATCCCATCTGTCGCAAAAGGCAAGGAGAGGCATCATGGCAGCAGCGGCGTGTTCCAGCGCATGCAGGCTGCCAGACAGGTCGTGTCCATCCCTCTGCAATGCTCGCACTGTGTCTGCCGACAATGCCAGCCACAAGGCTTCTGTTTCAAAAGTCTGTTCGGGCATTTCCAGCGGGATAATGTCTTTTTTCTGTTTGCCCGAATAGCTGTGCCGTGTGTATGAAACCACTCTGGTTTGTACCACTACTTCGCCAAAGGCAGCAGATGCCCCTCCTAACTGGCTCTGAGCAATGGTGCTGAGTATCTGCACGCTGGCATGTTCTGCTGCCTCTGTGTAGTAGTTGACATCTGCAAGGCGCACCAGGGCAGTTCGGCTGGCTGTATCGAGCTGGGTTACCAGGTAGCTCTCACCCATATGCAGGTAAATAGCGCCTGGGTGCAGCATGAGAAAAGCCATGTCTCCTTCCATGGTGCCCAGCAGCGAATTGCTTTCTTCCTGCAAAATGGTAAATACTTCGCAGGCGGCGGTGCGAATATTAACTTCTTTGGCTGGAAAGCCTGTGTACGAGTAGATGAGCCTGTTATTGCGCGGCGTCAGCTTTCCCTGTTCGCGCAGAGTTTGCAGTGCCGCACTGGTATTGGGGCCGAAACGCTGCAGGTCTTCGCGAGCAATCGGTCGTTCGTAAGCAGCGCAGAGCAGATGCGCCTGCAGAATGCGAAGGTTGTTTGGGTCGATGATGGCATGTTCGCAGCTTCTTGAAAAAAAGTACTCGGGGTGCCGTATCAAAAACTGGTCTAGCGGGTTGTCGCGGGCAATCAGCATGGCCATACTTTCCTGCCCGCTTCTGCCCGACCTGCCGGCCTGCTGCCATGTGGCAGCTACCGAACCGGGATACCCTGTGAGCAGCACTGCATCTACGCTGCCAATATCTATACCGAGTTCAAGTGCGCTGGTAGAAACTATGCCGGTAAGCTCGCCGCAAAACAGTGCACGCTCAATTTCCCTGCGCTGCGCCACTGTGTACCCAGAGCGGTAAGAGGCAATTTGCTCTGCCATTTGCGGTGCAGAGTAGAGCAGATTTTCGCGGGTGGTGCGCAGTATAAGTTCTGCACTGCGTTTAGTGCGGGCAAATGCAATGCTTCGTATTCTATGCCGGGTAAGATCGGTAAAAAGTGCTGCGGCCTCTGTATTTGCACTGCGCCTTCCTCCCAAATCGTTCTCCAGCGGGGGCGGGTTCCAAAATACAAAAGTGCGCGGCCCGGCTGGCGCTCCATTTCCCTCTACAAGATGCATCTCCTCAACGCCTGTGAGCAGTCTGGCATGCTCCAGCGGGTTGGCAATGGTGGCAGAGCAGCAGAGAAACTGGGGGGTGCTGCCATACAGTGCGCATATGCGCAGCAGTCGCCGCATAATCTGGCTGATGTGTGTGCCGAATACACCTCTGTAAGTGTGCAGTTCATCGAGCACAATGTACTGAAGGTTTTGAAAAAACGCCGCCCAGCTGCTGTGTGCGGGCAAAATGCCCAGGTGCAGCATGTCGGGGTTGGTAAGCACGATATGTGCCAGTTTTTTTACATGCTGGCGGTCTTGCAGAGAGGTATCGCCATCGTATGCCCCATATCGTACTGCAGGAAAAAGGGCAAAGTCTTCGAGTTTGTCTATCTGGTTTTGCGTGAGGGCACGTGTTGGAAACAGATAGAGTGCTCGTGTTTTTGGCAGGCTGAGAATGCTGTTGAGTACAGGGATGTTATAGCAGAGGGTTTTACCGCTGGCGGTTGAGGTAACCACCACCACATTGTTTCCGTGCAGCGCTGCTTCTATGGCGCGTTTCTGGTGTGCGTAAAGGCGGCGAATTTCCTGGCGCTGCAATGCATGCTGCAGTGCAGGCGCCAGGGGTGTATCAAGGTCGGCATATTCAGCCGGGTGTGCAGGTGTTTTCTGAATGTGAGCTATCTGGTTTTCGTAGAACTCAGAGAGTCGCTGTTTTTCCAGAAAGCCGTTTGTATCCACAAACGCTACTTGCCTGCGGGGGACACGCCGCCTCCAGCCGAAGCAGGAGCCTTTTCTCGTGTTACTTCAATGGTTGCCTTCAGCACGCCGTACTGAGTGGGCAGACCAGCTACCTTGCCGGTAGCATGCATCAGCGCGCCTGTAGCAGGGTCTAGCACGGCATTGAGAGAACTGGTGAGCTTGCTGCCATCTGCTGAAACTGCTGCGCTCATTTTTTGCCGTATATGCCAGCAGGTTTTGCCCTGCCAGGTTTTGGTGCCCAGATAGCTGCCGTGGTACGATGCATTCTGATTGGCAACTGCAGGGTCAGATGTGCTGGATGTCCAGGCTGAACCAACCGATACCGGCGCAGCAGGCATAATAATGCGCATTGCCATGGCCATCAGGTGAGCGACCCCTTTGCTCATTGTTTCATCGGGCTGAGCAGGTTTGAATTTTGTGAGCAGGCCGTTTGGCGCAAACACAAGCTTTACAGCCGGCGGGGTAGGCAGAGGCGTGGGGCTGCCGCCCATATTCAGTGTGTATGCGTCATCGGTGAGGGTAACTTCTGCAGAACCATCTGGCAGCACCTTGTCTATGCTGATATGGTAGTCTTGAGTAACTATTGCGGCTCCGTTGGGCATGTTGACTGTCATTACCGCTTCATAGTACTCTACTGCGTTTTGCTGGTAGTGCATTGCCAGCGAAACCGGGGCACTGGCAGCAGGTGCAGAGGGTGTTTGAGCAAGAACCGGCAGGGCCGTGCATGCAGCAAGCATGGCGGGCAGCAGGTAAAAACGCATGGTAGGTAGTCTCCTGGAAAAATTTGTAGCTTTCACTGAGATTCGGGGCTGGAACTGGCTGCCCGTTTACGCTCTACTCCCCAAATAAGCCCTATGCTTAAGAAATAAAGCAGCAGCAGCGGCACTGCCATAAGGGCCATGGAGATAAGGTCATTGGAAGGAGTGAGTACACCCCCCAATACGGCAATGACTACGCCCCATCGCCAGTTTTTGAGCATCGACCTCGAATTGATAAGGTTCATATACGCCATAAGCATCAGCACAACAGGCAGCTGAAAGGCTATGCCAAACGCTGCCATCATTTTTACGAAAAAGAGAATGTAATCGTTTGGGTCTTGCATAAGCGTGGCGCCGGCAGGAAAATCAGACAGGTAGGAAAGAAACCAGCCCATTGCATAGTACATGGTGAGGTAGGCAATAGTTACCCCGCAGATAAGCAGAAGAATAGAGACCGGGATAAGAGTGCGCAGCGGTTCGCGTTCTGTAGGAGTGAGTGCAGGAAGCACAAACATGGCTGCTTCCCAAACAACCAGTGGAATGGTGATGATCATGCCAAACAGCAGGCTGAGCTTGAGGCGAACGGTAAACATTTCGTAGAAGCCGTGAAACACGTTTCCCAGTACGCCCGGCTGCTGCGGATGAGTGTGCAGATAGGCAATTTCACGGCTCAGCATAACTATTTCGCTCTGCATCTGCTGCACCTGCTGCTGTGTGGGAGGGTTACTCACCACTACCGGAGCAGGCGCTGTGAAGAGCAGAGGGGTTTTTTTACTGCTGTTGAGCGAAACCCTATAGTTTACGCGGTACATCTGCTGCAGCAAAGGCCGATACAGAAGCCCGTAAATGGGCTTGAAAAACTGGTAAGCCAGTATGGTGCCTACCAGAACATAAAGTATGGAACGCAGAATTCTCTGGCGCAATTCAGCCAGATGCTCGGTAAGTTCCATTCTTTTGTCTTCATAACTGGCAGAAGCCATGGCAGCCAATCCTCATCACGCGGGTACTGTTCACATTATACCGCGAGATGAGCTTTCCGGTTCCGGGCAGTTGTCTTGCTCCAACGCATTTTTCATCACAATTGCGCTGGTATGCGATCGTTTTCTCTCGTACATGCGCTGGTCTGCTACATTGGTCAGTTCTTCCAGAGTTGCTCCATCCTGTGGAGAGCAGGCAATGCCTACAGATATTTGCAGGTTGAGAGCAGATGCTGCCGTTCCTTCTGTTGTCTGCAAGGGGAGCGAAAAATTGCGTATTACATCGCGAATGCGCTCAGCAATGTCTGCTGCCTCGTTTTGCCCTGTGTGCGGCAGGGCAACCAGAAATTCATCTCCGTGCAATCGAATCACGGTATCCTGGTCTCGCAAGGCATTGGGCAGCAGGCGGGCCAGAGCACTCAGCACTCTGTCGCCCTGCTGATGCCCGAAAGTATCGTTGATCAGTTTGAAGTTGTCTACGTCAAGATAAAGCACAGAACATTCGTTGGCATGTTCACCGTGTGCAAGCTCTTTTTTCAGCAGGGCATCTTTCAGGTAGCGTCCATTGTAAAGCCCTGTGAGAGGGTCTATAAACGCTTCTTCCTGCATTTTTCGTGCCAGTTTGTGTCTCATTATCGCCTGCTGCACCATGTCTGCCAGAGTAACCAGCAAAATTTCATCATCTGCAGTGAACGCCTCGGCAGAGGGGTGCAGCAGAGCCATGGTTCCCAAAAATTCATCATCGTTCCAGAGGCACTTGTTCAGAAGTGATTTGTAGCCAAACTGCGAGAGTTCTCCCCGGCAAACTCCATTCATCTTCATCAGGTGCTTTCGGGCTTCTTCTGAGTTGACATATTCTCTGAGTGCCTGCAGCCGCGGCGCTGAATCTGGAGCGGCAATGAGTGTGATGCGTTTTTCGGCAGAACCTATCACATCAGAAAAATCTGATTGATGCAGGGCAAAAACCACCAGCGTATCTGGCAGTATGGTATTGAGGCGGCTGCCCAATTGTGCAAACTGATCTTCGAGAGACCTGGCGCTGTTAAGAAGAATGCCTGCCTCATGCAGCAGCCATTCTTCAGAAACAGATCGAAGCAGGTCGCCGCTCACAGAGTTTTTCGGAGGTTCTGGCACATAGATGGGCTGGCCAGTTTGGCATTCACGGGCAATAATGTGCAGCAGGGCTTCTACCGCTACCGGGTCGAATGCGCGGCCGCTGCCATTCTGTATGTATTCCAGCGCGCGTTCATGGCTCCAGGCAGTTCTGTAGGGCCTGTCTGAAGTAAGTGCATCAAACACATCGGCTACTGCCATAATGCGTGCACAGAGGGGGATTTGTTCCCCTGAAAGGCCATCTGGATAACCGGCTCCATCCCACCGTTCATGGTGTGAGCGCACCACATCTACTACCGGCCATGGGAAATGTACAGGCGTGAGGATAGATTCGCCGATGACAGTATGGCGTTTCATGCGGGCAAACTCTTCTGCATTGAGCGGGCCGGGTTTGGTGAGAATGTAATCGGGCACTCCCAGTTTGCCTACATCGTGCAGCAGCGCACCTGTGCGCACGGCTTCCAGTTCCGCCCCCGATACTCCCATCTCTTCTGCCAGGGCTACGGCATAGCTCTGCACCCTAACAAGATGCGAGTGCGTAGTGCGGTCTTTTGTTGCAATTGCTGCTGCCAGAGAACGTACGGTAGACTGATAGATGTCTTCCATTATTTTTTGTTTGTTCTGCAGCTCAGAGATATATTTCTCTTTCTGTTCGTTTTGCTCAATATAGAGGCGGTACCACTGATAGGTAAAAAACAGTACTGGCAGGGCAAGCAGCAAAAGCAGCAGTTCACCATGAAAAACCAGCTGGGCCAGGGCTACCATGCATGCACCTGCCAGGTAGCTGGAGATTGTCCATGCAAACTTTTCGCGCCATACCCTTATTGCCGACTGGCTTGAGACAGCGCCTATGATGAAAGCAATAGGGAGAGAATTGCAGAAGAAATAGACCAGCGCCGCCGCAAAGATAGCTCCCAGCGAATGTATATCCAGTGCAAATGGTGCGCCGTTTGTAATGAGGAGATAGGTTTCGGAAGATGCCCATGCGCAAAAAACAATTACGCTGATGTTGTAGAGCATTTGGTGTATGGGCTGACGTTTTGGAAAGAGTGTGGCTGCCAGCCCCGACATAATGCCGGTGAGCACTGCGGCTCTTTGCCCGTACAAAAGCATGGCTACAAAAGTAACCAGAAAGCCCATAGATACATTTACAGCTTCTGCAAAGCGCGGCGAGCGCACCACAGGCAGTTTTCTTGCACCTGCAACCAGTGCAAGAATACAGGCTAGCCCAACTCCCGGCAGGCTGCGCCACAGCGAGTCAGGTGCTGGAAACAGGTATGTGTCCAGCAGGGCACTCAGCCCAAACAACCATACGATTATAAGCAGTACTCTTGCACGCAGTGGATAGTTCTGCATGTGAGCCTCCCAATGTACAAAATTGCAGCAACAAATAAAGATGCAGAAAAAGAACGAGAGTACTAATGGAGCGCAATATACATTATAACGTCAGATTTCTTTTACTGCGGGTTAAGGAATGGCTATATATACTTATCGGCAGAAAAAACAGGAAACTTTAGTAGTTTAACCTGTCTTTGCTGGCCTCCATTCTCCCAGAAAACCTGTAAGATGCGCTTCCTGTATATGTACCTGAACTAATTCTCCTCTCCATTGTTGCGGGGGGCCGGAGTGATGCGGAATAGTGAAGTGTACCAGTTTCAGCGTGCGTGTATATCCAGAGAATCGATGGGGGTCTCGTGTACTCACCCCATCTACCAGTACCTCAACTTCTTTGCCAACCCACTCTGCGTTGATTTCTGCTGTAATGGAGTTTTGCAGAGCTATCAGCTGGTTGAGCCGCGCAATTTTGGTTTTCTGTTCCACCTGGTCTGCGCGCAGTGCAGCAGGTGTACCGGGGCGCGGGCTGTATGCGAACATAAATGCCGAATCAAAACGAATCTGCTTGATCAAATGCAGCGTGTTTTGAAACTGCTGTTCTGTTTCACCCGGAAAACCGAGCATTATGTCTGTTGTGAGAGCCAGACCAGGTACGCTGCAACGCAGTTTTTCAACAATGGCGCAGTACTCTTCTACAGTGTATCCCCGGTGCATTTCGGCCAGCAGTGCATTGTCTCCCACTTGCAGGGGAAGGTGCACATGCTCGCATACATGTGTTAGACTGCCTATCTGTTCAATAAGTTCCTCATTAAAATCTCTGGGGTAGGGTGAAGTGAATCGTATTCGTTCTATGCCTGGTATTTCGTTGATTTCTTTGAGCAAATGTGCAAAGGGCACCCGGCCATCTGGCAGGTTTTTTCCGTATGAGTTTACGGTTTGACCGAGCAGGGTAATTTCTTTTGTGCCGCTGAGGGCCAGTGCTTTTATCTCGGCAAGGATGTCTGCGGTAGGGCGGCTGCGTTCCCGTCCTCTAGTATGAGGAACAATACAGAATGTGCAGAATTTGTCGCAGCCATACATAATGGGCACATGCGCTTTGTGCTTGGGTTTTCGTTCTGCAATGCGCTCTGGTATGTCTGATACCACTTTTCCCTTGCGGGGCGGCAGGCCCAGAGCGGTAAGCGCAACAAAATTGTGTTTTGCAGGCACTGAGGCATGTGCAGTTGCAGTTTTGCCGCTGCGCGCTGTTTTTACCAGTTCTGGCAGCGCACCCAGATTGCCTGTTCCCAGAATGATGTCGATGTAGGGTGCGCGCCTGCGCAGCATATCGCTTTCTACCTGTGCCATGCACCCGCAAACCCCCAGCAGCATATGGGGCCGCTGCTGCTTTATCTCACGCAGGCGCCCCAATTCACTCCAAACCTTTTCTTCTGGTTTTGAGCGCACGCTGCAGGTATTGAGCAGCACAACATCTGCTTCTTCAGCCGATACCGCTGCACGGTAGCCCATGCGCTCCAGAAAAAGACCCATTTGCTCTGAGTCTTCCTCGTTCATCTGGCATCCCCAGGTCATGATATAGTAGCTCTCCTGCAGATGCGATGCTGCAGCAGCTGATTTGTGTTCTGTTTCAGGCTGGGTCATAATTTAGTGTTCCGGCATAGTACAGCAGTGATAATAATTCTGCGCAGCGCGCCCAGAGCAGGGCACACTGCGCAGTAGGGACGTATCGAGGTAATAGGGCCGGGGCAGATTTGCCGCGGCTGTTTTCTAGTTTGCAGGCAGGGGCCGATGAGTTTTCAGATCGCGAAAACTAATCATGCGGCGGGTATTTTCATCCCATAGGTTGAGCCGTATGCAGTGCAGGCTGGTGCGCAGGGTAAGCGGCTCTATTTGCCGCAGCTCGGGCACTTCATCAAAGCAGCGCTGCAGGTTGTAGTTGGCTATGCGCGAGCGCAGGTGATGAATGTGATGCAGGCCAATGTTGCCTGTGAACCACTGCAGTACAGGGGGTAGCTTGAAGTAGGAACTTCCCTCCATAGCCGCCTTGATGGGGTCCCAGTTTTCATGGTGTTCCCAGTACACATCTTCATACTGATGCTGCACATAAAACATGAATACCCCAATGGTAGCGGCTAGAAGAATAATGGGTAGCTGTATAAGGACGTATGTGCGCAGGCCAATAGTGTAGGCGGCCAGTACAATCAGCGCCGCCAGCGCAATATTGGTAGAAAATACGCTGTATACCCGTTCTTTTTTTATGTCCAGTTTGCAGAAGCGGTGAAAGATGAGAAACTGGCAGAGCGGCCCTATAATGAACAGAATTACAGGATTGCGGTAGACCCGGTAGGCCAGCTGTTTGGCGGGTGCAGCCTCTGTATATTCTCTCACTGTCATGGTAAGTATGTCTCCCATGCCCCGTTTTTCCAGGTCGCCTGAGGTTGCATGGTGAATAGCATGCGAAGAGCGCCACTCATAGTAGGGAGTAAAGACCAGCAGGCTGCAGAACCGCCCCAGCAGCCGGTTGGCTCGGTGAGAAGCGAAGAACGAACCATGCCCGCAGTCGTGCATGATGATAAATATTCGCACTAGCAGCCCGGCTGAAAGCACAATCAGCGGCGGCAGCAACCAGAGAGAAAGGTGGTGATTTACAATGTAAACCATCAGCACCCAGAGGCCGATGTAGGGGAGTATGGTGTTGGCAATTTGCCCCAGCGCTTTGCCTATGCTGGGCTTTTCGTATCTGGAAAGAGAACGAAGCCACTCTGGTTGTACGAAACGTGGCTTTGACTTTTCTGTTGTTTGCATATTTTCCTGTGTCACGGAGTTTTTAGTGAGCAGATATTTTGCTTTGTTCTCCGTTGAAGTGGGCAGAAGAGTGCAGGGTGATTCCCTGTTGCCAATGCCCGTAATGTTGGGTTTAACTGCAGTAAACCATCACTATTATACCCTTACTGCAATAGTGTGTCGTAGTCTTTTTGACTGATAGTTCATTGCAAATGTTGTAATCTGTATTTTGCAGCGGCGCGCCCATCTGTAAAATATGGATATATATGTCTGCATTTATTGCTCTGCAGCCTATGCACCTGACTGGTTTGCATGAGTACACAGAATTTTTTTTCGGTTTGTGAAGCATTTCGCTGTGTTAAATCGTTTTAATGTAGTAGAAATTCTGGTAACATTTTTCTTCATATACCGTCTGTTGTATGCCCTGCGCAGGTTAGGTGCAGGAAGGAACCAGAGCCAGGAGGATCACTGCATGGCGCTTTTGGAGACTCTGCCAGAGGAAGTGGAAAACGTTCTTCGGGAAGCAGATACGCCCTCCGCACAAGACTCGTCTCCCTCTTCTCCCCGCATTGCATTCGCTACCGACATCAATGAACGAGGCGAATTTGCGCCCGAGTGGCTGGTAGCTGAAAAGGGGCACATTTATGTTTTTGCACCCAATGGAGGGAGCAAGGCACGCATTCTGCATGCCATTCCACTAGAAGAAGTAAAAAATGTTGAGGTGGAACACAAAATAGGCAGCGGAGAGCTGAGAGCGCGCGTAGGCACAGAAACAGTTTCTTTGCTGCGTTACTCGCAGGCTTCTGTTGCCGAGGCCAATCTGGTGGCAAGGCAGCTGAATGCACTTGCCAACGGGCAGCCCGTGAGCGAGGAAAAACTCGACCTCGAAAACAAGCGGTGCCCGCAGTGTGGTTTTGCACTGGGCAAAGACACTTCAGTATGCCCAATTTGCATCAATCGAAGAGCTACGCTGGTACGGCTGTTCCGATTTCTCAAACCCTATAAACCTCAGGTTGTGCTGGGGGTCAGCCTGATCATTGGCTCAACGATAGCAGACCTTACGCCGCCCTATGTAGTGGGCCGCATGGTGGATGTGGTGAACGGCATTGTGGTTTGGGAAAAACACTTCAATGCAATTCATCATCAGAGACCGCCTGCTTCAATGGTTTTGGATCAGCAAAATTCTCTGTACGCGAGCCTTTTGATTTGGGTTCTGGTGCTGGCAGTTGCACGGCTTGCCAGCGCTGCATTTACCTTTGGACAGCAGCTTCTCAACCCGTGGCTGGGCGGCAAGGTGGCGCTGGATATTCGCATGGCGCTGTACAAAAAACTGAATGAACAGTCACTCAGCTATTTCGACAAGCGCAGCACAGGCTCTATCATGTCACGCGTAACAGGCGATGCAGAAAACCTGTGGGACTTTATTACGGGCGGCGTGCCCTGGGTAACCAGCAATGTGATGACCTTGATTGGCATTGGCATTGTGCTGTTTAGGCTCAACTGGCAGCTTGCCCTGCTCATGCTGATACCTGCCCCGTTTATTTTTATGCTGGCACGCTGGTTTATGCCGCGCTCACGCAAGCGTTATCACGTTGTGTGGCACCGAATCAGCAAAATGTACTCTACGCTCAACAGTACCCTGTCGGGCATGAGGGTGGTGAAAGCATTTGCCCAGGAAGACCGAGAGGTAGATTTCTTTCTGCGCCGCAACCAGAATGTGTTTGATGCCAGCTACAGCGCCAATGCATTTCGGGCTACTTTCTGGCCTCTGCTCGGTCTGCTCATGTCGGCAGGATCGTATGTAATCTGGATAGTGGGCGGCCATTTCACCCTCTTTGGAACCATGTCGCTGGGTGTGCTTACCATGTTCAACGGCTTTCTCTGGCAGTTTTACCAGCCATTTATGAACTTTAGCCAGGTGATGGACTGGTCTACCCGATCAATGACGGCTGCAGAACGCGTATTTGAGGTGCTTGATACTCAGCCTGAGGTGGCAGACCTGGCAGAACCGGTTCCCATGGACTTCATTGAGGGGAGTGTAGAGTTTGAAAACGTAAGTTTTACGTATGACAATGCGCGCCGCGCTCTTGAAAATTTCAGCCTGAAAGTTGAGCCCGGCGAAATGATTGGGCTGGTAGGGCACAGTGGAGCAGGAAAATCTACTATCATCAACCTGCTGGCCCGTTTCTACGACCCTTCAGAAGGTACGATAAAGGTAGACGGCGTAGACCTGAAACAGATACCGCATGAAACCTTTCGGCATCAGCTGGGCATTGTGCCTCAAGAGCCGTTTCTTTTCCCCGGTACCATTCGCGATAACATTGCCTATGCAAACCCCGATGCAACTGCAGAAGAGGTAATGCAGGCAGCAAAAGCGGCCAACTGCCACGAATTCATCATGAAATTTCCAGATGGATACGATACCTACGTTGGCGAGCGGGGACAGAGGCTTTCGGGAGGTGAACGACAGCGCATTTCTATTGCGCGTGCCATTTTGCACAACCCGCGCGTTCTCATTCTCGATGAAGCCACCGCTTCTGTAGATACAGAAACCGAGAAGCAGATTCAGGATGCAATTTTCCGCCTGATTCAAAACCGCACTACCTTTGCCATTGCGCACCGCCTCTCTACCCTGCGCAATGCAGACAGACTGGTGGTAATGAAAGAAGGAAAAATGGTAGAAAGCGGCACGCACGATGAGCTGATGGAACTGGATGGGGTGTATGCCGGACTGGTGCGTGTGCAAAGCGAAGTAAATCAGCTTCGCGCCCTGTAGAAGATACTGATTCCAAGCAGCGGGTGCCGCAGGGCATCCGCTGCTTGTTTTTCATTTGCTGCAAAACCTGCGGTGCAATAGGTGAGCTGCCGCTGGAAAACCCCGCGAAATAACTACTTTTGTCTACTTTTGTGCTATACTTAAAGGTGCAGTTAACAAATTATGCAGCCTCGTTTGCTTGAGTCGGCATGCATTGCACATATTCGCCGGGATGCAGCCCCTGAACCGTAAAGGAGATACTTAAACATGGCAAAAGATACCAGAAATATGCTTGAACCTGACCAGCCAGGCGAAAACGATTCAGAGGAAAAAGAAGAAAAGCGTTCTGCTGCTGAAAAAGAAGCAGAGGCAGCCCAGCTGGCCAATATGAATTCGGTTGGACATGTTGATGCTGCCTACAATGCCCGCCAAATTCAGGTGCTGGAAGGGCTGGAAGCTGTGCGCCGCCGCCCGGCCATGTACATTGGCGATACAGATTTGAAAGGGCTGCACCATCTTTTTATTGAAGTGAGCGACAACGCTATTGATGAGGCAATGGCCGGATTTTGCACCCGGGTAGAAGTTGTGCTGCATCAAGACGGTAGCCTCTCTGTGCAAGACAACGGCAGAGGCATACCGGTAGACATTAACCCCGACTATGGTATGCCCGGCGTGGAGCTTGCGCTTACAAAACTGCATGCCGGCGGCAAGTTTGACAGCGGCGCATACAAGGTATCGGGCGGTCTGCACGGTGTAGGCGTTTCGTGTGTAAATGCTACCTCCGACTGGCTGGAAGTGACAGTGACCAGAGAGGGCAAAAAGCACTGGATGCGCTTTGAAAGAGGCGTTACCACGCAAAAACTCAAAGTAGCTGGCAAGGCGAAGCCGGGGGAACAGGGCACCTGCGTACACTGGCATGCCGACCCGGAAATTTTTGGCAGCAGGCAGTATGACCCCGAACGCATTATGCGCAGGCTGCGTGAACTGGCTTACCTGAACCGCGAAATTACGCTCACATTTACCAACGACCGCGACCTGGCCGCCCCGCTGGAAGATGGCGTACTGCCCGAAAAAACAGTGGTTTTTCATTACCCGCGCGGCCTGGCAGAGTATGTAGAACACCTGAACGAAACCAAAGACAGCCTGCACAAGGCTGTCTATCTGGGGGGAGTGCGAGATAATATCATTGCAGAAATAGCACTGCAGTACAACCAGAGCTATCAGGAAACCATGCTCTGCTTCGCCAACAATATCAATACTCCCGATGGCGGAACACACCTTTCAGGTTTCAAAACAGCGCTTACAAGAGTGCTCAACAATGTTGGGCGCAAGTACAACATTATCAAAGAAAAAGAAAACAAACTCACCGGCGATGATGTGCGCGAAGGGCTGTCTGTAGTAATATCGGTGAAGCTGCCAAACCCCCAGTTTGAGTCTCAAACCAAGGTAAAGCTTTCCAATATGGAAGTGGAAGGTGCAGTAAACTCGATTGTAGGCGAAAAACTTTCTGAATTTCTTGAAGAAAACCCACGCGTAGCCCGCCTGATTATAGAAAAAGCGCTTACCTCTCAGCGCGCCCGCGAGGCGGCACGACGAGCTGCCGAGCTGGTAAAACGCCAGAGCGCGCTTGAATCTCATTCACTGCCAGGCAAACTGGCCGACTGCAGCGAGCGCGATCCTGCCCGCTGCGAACTCTTTTTGGTAGAAGGCGATTCGGCAGGAGGCCCCGCCAAACAGGGGCGCGACAGACGTACGCAGGCGGTGCTGCCGCTGCGCGGAAAAATTCTCAATACCGGTAAGACACGCATAGACCGAGTGCTGGAGAATGAAGAAATTCGCGCCATGATCTCGGCAATCGGAGTGGGAATCTCATTTGGAGAAGAAGAGGAAGAGGGAGAAAACAAGGAACGCAGGTTTGATATAACCAAACTGCGATACCATAAAATCATCATCATGACAGATGCTGATGTAGACGGCGACCACATTCGCACACTGCTGCTTACCTTTTTTTGGTACTATATGCGCCCGCTGGTAGAAGAAGGCTACATTTATGTGGCACAGCCTCCGCTCTATCGCATTAAGGCAGGTAAAAATGACCAGTACTACGCGAAAAATGAGGCTGAACGCGATGCTATTCTGAAGACGCTTAAATCAAAGCGCGATGTGATGGTGGTACGCTTCAAAGGGCTGGGCGAAATGGATGCCATAGACCTGGCCGAAACTACAATGGAAGTAGATAAGCGAAGGCTTGGAAGAGTAGACGTAGACTCTGAAAACATTACTGCTGCCATTGAAATGTTTGATATATTTATGAGCGACAAGGTGGAACCGCGGCGCGACTTTATTGTGACTCATGCACGCGAAGTAACAGATGTAGACTGGCACGGATAAACCGCAGCGCCTTCGACAGGCATGTGCCTGCTGCCGGCAAAAAACAGAAAGCACAATGCCGTACAGATACCCGCGGGGTAGCTGTACGGCATCTTTTTTGAGGGGCAGAGCGCGGCAGACAGATGTTCTATTCACTGCAGCCGGTATTGCTGCAGTGAATAGAAAAATGCTTACGGTATATTCAGATCGGGCGCCTGCACGGGGGTAGAGGTATTGGCAAGGGTAACTGTTTGGGTTACATTTTTGCTTAACTCTGTTACCGTATAGGTTCCGGGTGGTACCCAGAAGTAGTATTCTCCCGTAGTTGGATCGGTATGCGCAATCAGCGGCCCTACGGTAGGCGTTATGCTTACCGAAGTGGAAACAGGGCTGCCCCCCGATTTTACGAAGCCGTATACCGTGTAGGGTGAACCTGGCGTGCTTGAACCGATGGGAGCGCCCAGCACAATGCTGCCCAGCGGATTGCTGCCTGCTGCCAGCGGAAACTGTGTGAGTACAGGTTTGTTTACAAAGCCGGCAGCCTGCACATTGCCAATGGGTACAGTGGGGTCGGCTCCCAGGCCAACTGGCAGACTGGCAATAGAAAATGTGCCATCTGCTGCAGATACCGCACTTTGGCCGCCAATGGTCACTGTAGCCCCCGATACCGGGCTGGTTTGCCCCAGCGTACCAGAACTCACTACCGTGCCGGTAACAGAAGCTGTGTATCCGCTGGCTGAAAGGTAAATAGTGCCGAGGTTGTTGATCTGCCCGGCGGTAAGTTTTAAGGCCAGAGTAAGAGTTTGTTCACCTGTGGCAGAAATAGTGCCCGAAGTAGTGCCCGATGGAACGGTGGTAAGGGTAAATGAACCGGTAGGGCTGGTAGTGCCAGTCTGGCCGCCAATGTTCACTGCAGCACCTGGGCTGGGCGGCTGGTTGGTTTCTACCAGCAGCACCGAGCCAGACACCGTAACGCCGGAGCCGCTGGAAGAACCTCCGCCGCCTCCGCTGCCGCATCCTGCCAGCAGAACCCCCAAAACCAGAGGCATCAGCAGGCAGACACCTTTCCTTGCGCTGTATTCTTTCATGTTCATGCAATTCTCCTGATCTGTTGCATATGGTTGTTAGCGGGTAATGGTGCAGGGTACCAGTGAGCGGGTTTGGCGGCCGTCTGGGGTTTGCAGCCGTACTTCAGCCAGGTAAACACCGGTTGAGAGACCGCGTCCCCGATCATCCCGCAGGTCCCACACTACCCGGGTCACTCCTGCAGAAACAGCGCGGCCGGCTGCCAGGTGCCGAATAACCTGCCCATTGGCTGCCAGTATGTTTACGCTGGCTTGTGCGGCAGCATCTGTTTGAAACGAAATGGTTGCTGCTGCTACCGCCCTGCCCCCTGTGCCAGGCACAAGGTCTACATGAAGCCCTATCAGCATGGGGGGCTGAAAACCGCCTGGCGTGGCCGTGATTTGGAAGCGGCGGGTGGTTTCGCCGGCCCCGGTGGTAAACGAGTAGCTGGAGACATTGTTCATTACCATGCGTGTGTTGGTATCTAGATCGGTGAGGGTAAGAGCCATGCTGCGAGGCAGATGTGAAAGGTCTGGCCAGAGCAGCTGGCAGGTTTGCCCCGGATGCGGCACGGTTGCCAGCACATTCCAGGTAGTTGTGCCCGCAGGCTGTATGTCAGAAAGAAATGTGCTGCCTACCCCGCGCGAGGCTCCCTGCCAGCCAGGCTGCGAAATAAGCACCGAAAGGCCGGCAGTTGTTGCAATGGCTGGTGGAGCAGGTGCATCTAGGGCGGGAACGTAGCGGGTAGAACCCTGCGGCGACTGCCCTATGAGGGCTGTTTGGGCGTTGCCGTTGTTGTCTTGCAGTTGTATATGCAGTCGCCAGCCCTGCAGACTGTTTGCTGCAGAGCGGGTTTTCGTGGGCAGCAGCGTAAAAGGCAGATGCAGCGAACGCGTGTTGGGAGAGGGGTTGATGTAGGTGACAGTAAGGCCCTCTGTAACATTGGCCAGCAGAAAATAGCCCTGCCAGGGCAGCAGCGTGTACTGCTGAAATGGCGATGCAGCGGTTTGGGTCTGGGAGATGTCAACATAGGACGATACATTTGGATCGCCGTTGTAGCCAAATACCCCTGCGCTCAGATAGCCTGCCGAAATAGCCTGGGTGAGTGTAAGCGCATCTCCACCCTGATACTGAAACACAACCCCTCCCTGCGTGCCCGATGTACCATTGCTAAGCAGCGTTACAGGCAGATTGAAAGGGTCGCCAATCATGTTCCAGCCGTACTGCAGCCCTACCGTAACCAGGTTTAGGTTGTCGGTTCGCTGGCCGGTGATGGTAATGCCGTTTTGGCCAGAACCGCCATTGAGGGCAGAAGCGAAATTGGTCCAAATCGAGTAGCCCGGCTGATACAGCGGAAGATTGGGGTAGAGTTCATAGTTGTCGCCGTTTGTGTTGTTGAGGCTCTGATTCCACTGTGCAATCAGCGCCTGCGATGCAGGAATGCCAAACACTGCTGCCAGATCAGGGTTGAGCGGTTGTATGGGCAGCGAGATGAGCTGCGGCCCAGATGAGAATACATGGGTGAGGCTGGCAGTTGCACCTGGCACCTGCAGCACAAAGATAGAGCTTACATTGCCCAGCCCCTGGCTGTTGGTGGCAGAGCGCTGAAAAACGTTGCGCTGAAAAGTGATGGGCGTGCCGTTTGCCGTTCCTGCACTATTGAGGGGTTGGTAGGTAAGGATTACTTTGGTGAAGTTGTTGGGAATAGAGGCTCCGCCTGCCGCCCCAAATGCACCCTGGGTTACTTTGGTTTGTACAGGGGTTCCATTGCCTCCAGAAAAGGCGGCGCTGAGTGTACCCGTGTCTGAGCCAACGCATACCCCAAAGAAGTCGCTGGGCGCACCGCCTGAGCCGGCAGCGCTTTCGTTGGCCGGGTATGCCAGCTGGGTGGCAATGCCCCCTAGCGGAAATGCCATGGTAACGCGCATTTGGGGAGTTACGCCAATGTTGATGAATTCGGGAGCTGTGTAGCCCTCTCCGTTGGGAATCTGAATGGCTGTGTCTGCACCCGGCAGGGTAAGCCGGTTCAGATAGGTATAGTCATAAAAAACCGGGTTGCATACCCCGCTCAAATCCTGTTCATCGCCTGTGGTGGTGGTGTTGTAATAGAGAACTATTACTGCAGCTCCATCTTGGGGTATGGTAGAACTGGGCAGGGTGGGGGTTACAAAAACATACTCTTTTGGCCCCGGATTGATGCCGGCATTGAATACATACTGCTGCTGAAACCACTGGCTGAACGGCTGCCCCTCTACGCTGCCCCCTACTGCAGTAGAGGCCAGGGCTTCCAGCCGGGTTTCATCGTTTGCAATGGTATGGTCTGCCTGCCAGGCATCGTAGTAGGCATTGTTGAAGTTCTGAAAAAAGAGAGAATTTTCGATGTAGCATTTTATCCAGGCGGTAGAGGAAGCCTGCAGCCGTGGAATGAGCATGCCTCCAAACTGCCCGGAAATAGGCTGCGCCATTTTGGTTGGCGGAAAGAATGTGCTGTTGCCCAGCGCCGGCTGATTGAGCAGGTCGTAAAAAGGGGAGTAATAAAAGTCTGCGGCCGGGTCTACTGTGGCGTTGTTGGGAAAGCGACCCTGCAGGGTTTGTGCTGCAATAGAAGCTGCTGCGCGTGCAAACCCTGTGTTCCAGGCATCGAAGCCCATTACTGCGGGGCCGTAGAAGGTTTGCGCCATTGCCTGCAAAAGGCCCAGGTATTCATCCTGCGGGGCAGTAAAGTTGGGCAGGTCTATGTCTATAGAACCATCTGTATTTACAACAACGGTAACCCCTATAATGCCAGATACTTTGGTGGGGTTGTCGTCTTTGTTGAGAATAGTCACCTGCCCATTCCAGAGAGGCGCCCCCAGCAGGTTGGTGAGCGCAGGGTAAAGCAGTGTGTTTACTGTGCTGCTGAGCTGCGCTGCAGTAGTCGGGTCGAAGGCATAGGTGCCGGTGGTGCTTACTACAAAAGTGAGCGTATTGCCTGCGGGCACTCCACGCCCTGCTGCACGGCTGGCAGGCAGTGAGGGCAGGCGGCCGTTGGTGCGCATAAGCACCGTATCTACTAACGGAATTTGCTGCTGCGGCCTCAGCAGACCTTTGCTGCGAAGACTCTGCAGCTCTGGCAAAAGCGCCGCATTGCGCACAGTCATAAACTGATGCAGCCGCGAGTTAAGTGCGCCAAGCGATGCTGCCCGGCTCCCATTGGTGTCTACAATGAGTGCAGACTGCGGGCCGTTTGCTACGGCGGCAAAGGGACGGTTGACAATGTTTTGATATACCTGCTGGGCTTTGACGGGCAGCTGCCTGCCCAGCAGAAAAACGCCGGCTATTGCAATGGTCGCAGTGAACCCTGCAATGCGGCGGAATGTTGTACACCTCACGAGATTCCCTCCTCAACGATTTGGGCCGGGGGAGGCCGTTGCAGATTATTCCTGCTGCAGTCTGCAAGAGGCTGCAGCAGGCCAGGGGGTGATGGCTTATGGCACCACAAAAGAACCGATAGGGCTGATGGAATAGGCATAGCCTGTGTTGCGCGTGGGAGGAGTGTACTGCGCAATAACAAACCAGTAGTATGTACCCGAAGCCAGCGGCGCAGACGGAGTGTAGCTGGTAGTGGCGGGCGGCAGAGTTTGAGTGACTATGGGAGAAACTCCGTCGGTTGTAGACTGGTAATCTGGAAACTGGTTATAAATCAGCACAGTGTACTGCCCTATATTGCTAATGCTTGACCAGGCAAGTACAGGCTGGCTGCTTACGGTTTGTCCGCCTATGGGGCTTTGCAGCGACAGGGGCGACAGCGGGCTTACCTGCATGGTTGCATTTGGGTCTGGCGTAGGTTCGGTGCCATTCTGCGGGAACAGAATGGTATCGAGCGGCGCCACATTGTAGTAGTATACCTGCCCGGGCGTGAAGGCAGGGTCGGTGTCAAAAAACTGGTCGGCCAGCGAGTCGCGCAGCAGCGCCTCAGAGAAAAAATTTGGTGCGCCGGCGTTGGTAAGGTTGTCTGCGCGCAATATGTCGAAACCAAACAGGCTGTTGCTTGCCTGGTAATTCCAGGTGATGTTGGTTTCGATGATGCTGCCAGAAGGCACACTGCGCGTTTGCATGCTGTTTCGCGTGTGCATTTGCACATTGCGCGAGGCAGCCTGATGGCCGGGTTGTATGCCGCGCTTTAGCAGCAGTGCATCTATGATGTTTTGATAGGCGATTTGCTGTGCAGTGGCGCCCGCCGCTCTGGTAGGCACCACAGGCACTGTAAACATAGAGGCATCGAGGTTGCTTACCAGCGGCTGCGTGCTGCCGCTGGATGAGGCAGTGAGAGTAAAGTTGAGTGCGGCTGTCTGCCCGGCGGTAAGTGTAACGTTGGAGGTAGTCTGGTTGATATAGCCTGCAAACGAGGCCGATACTGTGTATATCTGCGCAGACTGGGTGCCGTCGGCGGTGACAGTGGGTATCATGGGCAGGGTGTATCTGCCGCTGGTATTGGTGTAGGTCGTGAAAGAGCCAAGGCTGCTGAAGTACTGTGAGGTAACGCCTCCCGAAGTAGAACTTACTGGCCCTGGCGCCATAAATACCCTGGCACCAGCCAGAGGGCTGCCGTTTTGATCGGTTATCTGCCCGGTAACAGTGGCCTGTGTGCTTACCGGCGACATGACAACATTTGCATTGGAAGTTGGTCCCGTTCCGTTCAGCACCTCTACCGTATTTTCACCGCTCCAGGGCACGCCTGCAATGGTTTTGCTGGCGGTAATAGTAACAATGCTAGAACTTTGCCCCGCAGGCACAGTTACGCTGGGCAGCACAAAAGCGCCTTGCTGGGTTGATGTGGCAGTCTGCCCTGCGCCGCTTACTGCAGCGCCCACAATAGGCGAGCTGTTTACATCAGATACATTGCCTGCTACCTGATTGGTGCTGGAACCAGTGTTGCCCGGATTGGAAATAGAGCTGGAACCAGAACTGCAGCCTGCAAGCCAGCAAAGCGCTGGAAGAAGGCAGAGCGCCACTGCCTTGCGCGCTCTGGTTATTAAGTAAACTGTAGGCATTTCTTCAATCTCCTCGGGGTAGACCGTACATTATTGTGGCTTTGGGGGTTAAATATGCTCAATCGCCTGATTGCGTGAGGTATGTTTTTATGCACGCTTTTCGTTACCTGCCGTGACAGCAGCTGCAGGGGCAATCAATGCACCCAACACCCCGTTTACAAATCTTCCTGATTCTGCAGTGCTGTATTTTTTTGCCAGTTCTACCGCCTCATTCACCGCTACTGCCTGCGGCACATCTGCTGCATTCTGCAATTCCCACAGCGCAATGCGCAGTATATTGCGGTCTACCAAAGCCTGGCGCTCCAGCGGCCAGCCAGAGGCAACGCCGCTTATGTCTGCATCCAGCTGCTCTTTATGGTCTTCCACACCCTGTATCAGCAGAAGGCAGTAAGAGGCTGTGGTCAGCCAGTCCTGCACATTTTGGCGCACCATCTCTGCTGCCTGTTTCCAGGCGTTTTGTGTTTGCAGCATGCAGCTGCTGCGCATCTCCAGCAGTTTTTCGGCCTGGGCTGGCAGGCAGGCTTCTTTTGCCTCTTTCACAAACTTGCGCGCCTCTGCACGCTGAGCCGGGGTAAACAGCTCTTGCAGGGCAGGGCGTGCCTCAATGAGAAGACGCAGAATGTTCGTTTGCGGCTGCTCTTCCAGCGCCTGAAAAGACCGCAGCAGGGCCTGTTCAGAAACCAGTGCAGGCAAACCTGGTGTTTGTACGGCGGCAGGAAAAGCGGTTGCAAGGCTTTTGTTTGTTCTGTACTCCTGCCAGTAAGCCATTTCCTGCACCAGTTTGCCGGCAGCCTCTGCCAGCACCTGCACAGTTTCGGTATCCTGCACTGGCAGCAGAGGGGCAATGTGCAGTGTAAACCACTCCAAAGCGATTTCTTCGCGCAGCGACCCGCTTGCACGCCGCGACCCGCGCATCACAAATTCACGACGCAGGCGGTCCATGGCTGGTTCGAGAGCATAGTGCAGGTCCTCGTGATTGATTTCGCGCTGATACAATATTTTGATGGCCCATTCGCGGGCAAGAGTTCGCAAACTGATTGACATATTGAGTATGGTATCCTGAAATACTTGTCTAGAGCAGGCTTCCCTGTGAGAGGGTATACTAATAGTGTAGCAAGTAGAGTGCATATTTGCTCTACTATTGTACACCACAGCGGCAGATTGCCCTGTTTTTCTGGAGAAACAAACCTCTATGACAACCCGGATGCGGCCTCCGTCACCCGATGCAGTACCCATACTGGGTGTAAAAGTACACTGTATTGAGATGGATTCTGCATTGCAGCGGCTAAACGAATTTATAGAACAGCGAATGCCGCGTCATATAGTTACCGCAGATGCCTCTATGCTTGTGATGGCGCGTGAAGATGCAGAACTGCGCAGCATTATAGAGCATGCCGCTCTGGTCACCCCCGACAGCTATGGCATTCTGTGGGCAGCTCACCGCCTGCGGGCGCCCATGCGCGAAAGGGTTTCGGGGGTAGATATTGTAGAACATCTCTGTGCGCTTTCGCCTCAAAAAGGGTACCGTATCTTTTTCTTTGGCGCAGCGCCCGGAGTGGCTGAACTGGCTGCCGAGCGCATGCGCACCCTTTATCCTGGCGCGTCGATTGTAGGTACTCGCTGCGGCTTTTTCACCCCCGAAGAGCTGCCCGCCATTTTGCAGGAGATACGCGCTGCCCAGCCACACGTGCTTTGCGTGGCAATGGGCATACCCAAACAGGAAAAATGGATTGCAGCTCACATGGCCGAACTGCAGGTGCCTGTTTCTATAGGGGTGGGAGGCACACTAGACGTACTGAGCGGAACCGTGCGCCGCGCGCCGCGCCTGTTTCAGAAGCTTCGGCTTGAGTGGCTCTGGAGGCTGCTTTCCAACCCCAAAAAAATCGGCAAAGTGCTGCTGCTGCCGCGCTTTGTGGCACTGGTGCTGAAAGAAGGGACGGCAGCATGAAACCAGGAGTGGTTGCGCTGGTGGGAGCCGGGCCAGGCGACCCTGGGCTGATTACCGTGCGGGGCAGAGAACTGCTGCAGCGGGCGGACGTGATTGTGTACGACAGACTTGCTCACCCATTTTTGCTTTCATATGCCCGGCCAGAGGCCGAAAAAGTGTATGTGGGCAAGGCCAGCGCGCACCATGCCATGCGACAGGAAGAGATAAACCAGCTGCTGGTAGAACGCGCCCTCAAGGGGCTGCAGGTGGTGAGGCTCAAAGGCGGCGACCCGCTTGTATTTGGGCGGGGCGGAGAAGAAGCGCAGGCATGCAGGGAGGCAGGGGTTTTTTTTGAGATTGTGCCCGGCGTAACTTCTGCTATTGCCGCCCCTGCCTATGCAGGCATTGCGGTTACTCATCGAGATGCCGCCTCATCGTTTGTGGTAATCACCGGTCACGAGCGAGACGACGCTTCTGCGGCGGGGGCGCGCACGGCAGGCCGGGCAGAAGGCAGGCGAAACTGGGCTACACTTGCCCATGCAGCAGATACGCTTGTGTTTTTGATGGGGGTAGAGGCGCTGCCGGAAATTACCGCGCGCCTGCAGGAGCATGGGCGCAGCCCCGATACGCCGGTGGCGCTGGTGCAGTGGGGCACCTGGCCGCGGCAGCGCACTGTAACCGGTACGCTGGCTACTATTCAAAATGAAATGAAACGCGCTGGCATTACCCCGCCTGCAGTGTGCGTAGTGGGAGAAGTGGTGAAACTGCGCGAAGAGCTGCGCTGGTTTGATACACCGGCACAGCGCCCTCTGCTTGGAAAGCGCATTGCAGTTACCCGCGCACGAGAACAGGCCAGCTCTTTTGCTGCTGCACTGCAGGAACTGGGGGCCGAAACACTTCTGTTTCCGGTGATACGCATTGAGCCAATAGAGCAAAACCAGCAGCTGCGTGAGGCACTGCTGCTGCTGCCCCAAACGGCATGGGTGGTGTTTACCAGCGTGAATGCCGTTGAACCGGTGGCCAGGCAGCTGCACAGCCTGGGCTGGGATGCCCGTGCATTTCACAACGTGCGTATTGCCGCCATTGGCCCGGCTACCGCCGAAGCTGTATTGAAAGGGCTGGGCCTGCGGGCAGATTTTATGCCAGATGAGGCTGTGGCAGAAGCAATGGCGGCACAATGGCCAGAGGAAGACCTGCGCGGAAAACATGTGCTGCTGCCCCGCGCCGCAGAAGCGCGCGATGTACTGCCCGATGCCCTCAAGGCAAAGGGCGCGATGGTGAATGTGGTAAACGCCTACCGCACAGTAAACGAAGAAGAGGCCAGTGCAGAATTTATGGCGGCTTTGCAGCAGGGCAGCATAGATGCCATTACATTTACAGCCTCTTCTACGGTACACAATTTTGTGCGAAGCGTGGCAGGCGCCGACACTGCACGGCTTGCAAGTTTGCTGCAAAACATTGTGCTTGCCGCCATTGGGCCGGTAACAGCCGCTGCGCTGCAGCAGTATGGCCTGCAACCGGCGGTTGTAGCGCCCGTACATACTATCCCCGGTTTGCTTGAGGCTTTGCTGCAGCATTATGCCCCAAGTGCAAGCGCATAAGCCGCAACAAACTTTAGAAAACCTGCCCTGCTGCATTTTTCTGTAAAGGCGCATACAGTTCTAGAAACAACCGCACATGCAATTCTCCCGGTTTTGAATGCTACAATAATCTAATATAAAATAACCTGCAGATTAGGTGAAACTAATTATTTTCGACTTGAAATAAGCCCAAAATGCTTTTGGGGAACAAGGTGCAATACAAATGAACGAAAAAAACAGAACTCACCATTCCCTCGATGGAAAAAGCAATGCAAAACCTGAAGGCGGCGACAGCGCAGACCGGCACAGTTTGTATAAAAAAATTTTTGATGCTATTCCTGAACCTGTATGGCTGTACGACCTGGAAACCCTGCGTTTTCTTGAAGTAAACCATGCTGCAGTGCAGCGGTACGGCTACACGCGTGAAGAGTTTCTTTCTCTTACTATTGAAGACATACGCCCTGTTGAAGATATACCCATACTGCACAAATCGCTTCAGCAAGTATCCGATGGAGCGTTCTACGCGGGGCATGTGCGGCACCTTACCAAAACCGGGCAGATTTTGCAGGTAGACATTACCTCGTATGGCATGCAATACATGGGCAAGCTGGCGCGCGTAAGCATTGCAAGAGATATTACCGACAGAATTGCCGATCAGACAGCGCTGGCTGCGGTGCAGCAGCAGAACCTGAGAATACTAGATGCAATGGGCGAGGGGGTGCATGGTCTGGACAGGGAAGGAAAAGTGATTTTTGAGAACCCTGCCGCTATTGCAATTCTTGGCTGGGAAGCCGGGGAACTCAGGGGCAGTGTAGGGCACCAGCACATACACCACCACCATTCAAACGGCAGAGAATACCTTCTGCAGGAATGCCCCATACACAATACCCTTGCCGATGGCAAAGTGCGCCGTGTTGAGGAAGACTGGTTTTTTAGAAAAGACGGCAGCGGTTTTCCGGTGGAATATGTATGCACCCCGGTTCTGGATGAAAAAGAGGCAGTGCAGGGTGTGGTTGTGGTGTTTCGAGATGTATCGCAGCAGCGGCTTGCTGCACGACTGCAGGCGCTGGAGACACGACTGCTGGAGGCGGTTTCTTTGGGAAAGCCCATTGGCGAGATTATTGAAGCAAGCGCCAGGGGCATGGCAGAGGTGATACCAGACGCTCTTTCTTCTATACATTTGCTTGATGAAGAAGGTCTGCGTATACGCAATGCAGCATATGCTGGGCTGCCTGAAGAATACATACTCGCCATTGAAGGCAAGGAAATTGGCCCCACTGCCGGTTCATGCGGCACTGCTGTCTACCGTAAAAACATGGTGGTAGTAGAAGACATTGCTGCCAGCCCGCTCTGGGAAGAGTATCGCGAGGCAGCGCTGAAATATGGTTTGCGGGCCTGCTGGTCTGTGCCCATTATGCTGAATAAAAGTGTAGCAGCTACTTTTGCCGTGTATTATAAGCAGCCGCGCAGCCCCAGAGAAGAAGAATTGGAAGCAGTGCAGCGCATGGCCTATTTAATGGGCATAGCCCTGGAGCGCGACAGAAAAGAGAAAGAACTGCAGGAAAGCGAAGCCAGATTCCGCAGAATTTTCCTTCATGCTGCAACAGGAATTGCAGTGATTTCTCCCAGCAACCGATTTTTGCAGGTGAATATGCCCTATTGTGCCATGCTTGGGTACACAGAGAAAGAGATGCTGCAGAAAGATTTGATGTCTATTACTCATGTTGATGACAGGGAAACAAGCAACAAACTGCTGCAGGAGCTGCTGGCTGGCATAAAAGACAGCTATGTGATAGAGAAACGTTATATTCACAAAAACGGCAGCACAGTGTGGTGCAGGTCAAGCGTTTCTGCAATGAGAGAGCCAGGCGGGCGTATTGTAGCTACTGTACGTGTGGTAGAAGATATTACAGAAGCCATGCTGGCACAGCAGAAAATAGAGCGGCTCAACAGGGTGTCTGATTTTTTGAGCCAGATCAACAAAGCAATAGTACATCTACGCGACAGGCAGCAATTGTTTGAAACAGCATGCGGCATAGCAGTAAAAACCGGTGGGCTTTATTCGGCATGGATTGGTCTGCTGCAAGAGGATGGTTTTATAGTGCCTGCAGCAGAAGCGGGAGAACTAGCCGGGTATCTTGGAGAAGTGCAAATGTCTTCACTGCCCACAGATATTGGCAATGGCCCTATGGGCAGAGCCATGCGGGAAAGAAAATGGATGGTATGCAGCGATATTGCCAACGACCCCAGCTTTGCACCCTGGAGAGAACAGGCGCTGCAAAGAGGGTTTCGCTCATCTGCCGTATTCCCTTTGATAGTGGGCGGGCGTATGCTGGGCGGTTTTTCGCTGTATGCAGATACCCCAAACTTTTTTAACCAGGAAGAAACGTCTCTGCTGGAAGAAGTGGCAGCCAACCTTGCCCATGCACTGGAATTTTTGGAGCAGGAAGAACGCAGGCACAATGCAGAGACTGCGCTGAGGATAAGTGAGGAAAGATTTAGACTGCTGGCGCGCGCAACCAACGATGTGGTTTGGGACTGGGATTTGGCTACCGACACCATTTGGTGGACAGATGGCTGGGAAACTGTGCTGGGATACAGTGCGGAAGAGGTATCTGCTGCACTCAAGCAATGGAGCAGCGTGGTGCATCCTGAAGATTTGCCCCGTCTGCAGCAGGAAATCAGCCCAACGCTCGAAGGCCGTGCGGAATACTGGGCTGGTGAATACAGGGTTCTGCGCAGAAACGGCACGTATGCCAGCGTACTAATACGCGGCTACGCAATGCATGATCAGCAAGGCCATACCGTGCGCATGATTGGCGGCATGACTGATGTGAGCGAGTACAAGCTTACCCAGGACCTGCTGGCCGAGCAGGCAGCCCTGCTGGATGCCGCTCAGGAAGCAATACTGGTGCGTGACATGAATTCGCACATAGTGTACTGGAACAAGGGGGCGGAGCGCACTTATGGATGGAGGGCAGAGGAAGTATTAGGCAGCAATGCAGACAACCTGCTGAAAATGGACGGCATTGCCTGCCAGACCGCACTGGATGCTACTATGGAACAGGGCGAATGGAGCGGAGAACTGCTGCAAACCAGTAAAGCAGGGCAGGTAATGAATGTAGACTGCAGATGGACTCTGGTTCGAGATAAAGAGGGGCTGCCCAAGTCGATTCTGGCTATAAACAACGACATTACCGAGCGAAAAAGGCTGGAGCAGCAGTTTCTGCGCGCCCAGCGCCTGGAGAGTATTGGCACGCTTGCAGGCGGCATTGCGCATGACCTCAACAACACGCTTACCCCCATTCTTATGTCGGTAGAGATGCTGCAAATGGCAGAGAACAACGAAGAGCAGTTAAAGCTGCTTTCTACCATAGAAAAAAGCGCGGTGCGAGGCTCTGAAATGGTGAAACAGGTGCTCACTTTTGCGCGCGGGGTAGAAGGCAGAAGGATACGGGTGGATTTTGCCCAGATAATTCGAGATATTTACCACATTGTGCGTGATACCTTTCCTAAAAACATTGTGCTGCATTTTCCCCCGCCCCCCCGTGACTTGTGGGTAGTGGAAGGAGATTCTACGCAGCTGCACCAGGTACTGCTCAACCTTTGTGTAAACGCCAGGGATGCCATGCAGAATCAGGGTGTGCTTTCTGTTTCTGTAAAAAACTCTGTGCTGGATGCTGCCTATGCCGGTTTGAACCCCGATTTGAAGCCTGGCCCCTATGTAGTGCTGGAGGTGGAAGATACAGGCAGCGGAATATCGGCTGAAGTGAAAAACCAGATATTTGATCCGTTTTTTACAACCAAAGGGCCGGGCCAGGGCACCGGGCTTGGTCTTTCTACCACTCTGGCCATTGTTCGCAGCCACGGCGGGTTTATAAATGTGTACAGCGAACTGAAAAAAGGCGCAACTTTTAAGGTTTATCTGCCTGCTGCAGCTACAGATGAAGGCCATATAGAGCAGGTTTCTGTAGAACAAACCCTTCTGCCACGAGGAAATGGCGAAACCATTCTGGTGGTAGACGATGAAGAAAACATACGCGATATTGTTCGCAAACACCTAGAACGTTTTGGGTACAAAGTGCTGCTTGCTGCAAATGGCGCAGAAGCGGTTTCGCTGTATGCTACAAGAAAAGAAGAGATTGCTGTGGTGCTTACAGATATGATGATGCCCATTATGGATGGCCCGGCAACTATTGTAGCCCTCAAAGCGCTGAACCCGGCTGTACGCATCATCGGTTCCAGCGGGCTTGATGCAAACGGCAGGCTGGCACAGGCTGCCGGCGCGGGTGTGCGATACTTTGTGCCAAAGCCTTACACGGCAGAACAAGTGCTTCGTACGCTTCATCAGATTATAATGCAGGAAGACGACAGCACTCTCTAACTGGGTGCATCTGCTTGTTTTGCAGGCAGAATGCTGCTTGCAGGGGCGGCAGACTACAGATTGCGCTCTATAATATAGCGCGCAATCTGGCGCAGCGGGTCTGCGCGCCTGTCTAGGTCGGCAAGCGCTTCCTGCGCGCCTTCCACTTCGGCGTGCGCCCTTCTTCGCGATTCTTCCAGCCCAAACAGTTTCGGGTAGGTTGCCTTGTCACGCTCTTCATCGCTGCCTACAGGCTTGCCCAGCAGAGCCTCATCTCCTGTTACATCCAGAATATCATCTGCAATCTGAAAAGCCAGCCCAATGTGGTCTCCATAAGTGCGCAGCGCGTACAGCTCCAAATCATTTGCCCCGGCAAGCATGGCTCCAGCCAGCACCGAGCCTGTGAGCAGTGCGCCTGTTTTATGGCGGTGAATGTAGCGCAGTGTGTCTGGGGTTACTTCTTTTCCCTGCGACTCCATATCCACTACCTGCCCGCCCACCATTCCTCCAAAACCAGATGCATGGGCAATCATGCGCAGGGTTTCAAGCACCCTGTCTGCCGGCGCGGTGTGAATGTTGAGGGCAATCAGCTCAAAAGCGAAAGCAAGCAGAGCATCGCCTGCCAGCAGCGCCATGGCCTCGCCGTACACCTTGTGGCTGGTAAGCCTGCCGCGCCGGTAGTCATCGTTGTCCATACAGGGCAGATCGTCGTGTATCAGGCTGAATACGTGAATGCATTCGAGTGCGCATGCAGTGGGCATAACGGTTTGTGGCGAGGCGCCCACCGCCTCTGCGGCAGCTAGCACCAGGGTGGGACGCAGGCGCTTGCCAGGGGCGAGCACGCTGTAGCGCATGGCCTGGTGCAGATTTTCAGGTCTGTCTGATTCAGAAGGCAGGTAATTGTTCAGTGCTTCTTCTATCGCCTGCCTGCGGCTGGCGAGATAGTCTTGCAATGTGGTTTCCACCATGCATAATGCTCCTGATGCAAAATTAAAGAGCCTGCAGTACGGTATGCAGTGCTGCAAGCTGCTGCTCAAAAGTAAATACTTTGTGTTTTACCGGGCTGCTGTGGGTGCTGGCATCTGAAGGCACGTGCAGAAAACCAATGCGTTCTGCCAGCCGTTCACCATGCTGCAGTGCATGGTAAAGCGCAGCATTGCAAAGAAATTCTCCTGCATTTTGCGAGGCACAGGCAGGGTGATTTTCTCTGTTCAGCGCTTCTGCCAGCGAAGCGGCGTGCAGCGTGGAGGCAAGCAGGTCGGGGCCGCCCTCACAAAGCTTTTTGGCAGGGGGCGGCAGGCCGTCTGCATCTGGCATATGCCTGGCGCTGTTGCGTGCAACCTCCTCTACCCGCCATCCGTCGCTTCCCGCTGCTACGCCAAGCAGCAGCGCAACATCAAACGGGCCGCTTTCTACTGCAGCCAGCAGCTGCTGCGGCATTTGCAGCCATGAAACAGGCAGCACTCTCTGGCAGACAGACCATGAACTTGGGCAGAGAGCGCCTGAGTGCAGCGCAAGCCGCTGAGAAGGGTTGTCTGTTACAGAGCCAAATGCCTGAAAACCTGTTACAAGAAGACGCATGCGAGTATACCTGCCTATATCTTGAAGCGCACGTGCAGAATGTCACCATCCTGCACAATGTACTCCTTGCCTTCCAGCCTCATTTTTCCTGCTGCACGGGCCTCATCCCAGCAGCCGCCTGCCGCCCGAAACTCCTCAAAGGCAATTACTTCTGCACGTATAAATCCCCGTGCAATGTCTGAGTGAATGCGTTCTGCTGCGGCTACGGCATTGGCGCCCCGCCGTATGGTCCATGCCCGCACCTCATCTTCTCCCACGGTGAAAAAGCTTTGCAGGCCCAGCGCTGCGTACACAGCGCGAATCAGGCGGTCGCGGGCAGCCTCTGCAATGCCCAGCGCCTGCAAAAATTCACGCTCTTCTTCCGGCTCCATCTGAGCAACTTCCATCTCGGTACGCGCACAGAGAAAAATAAAAGGCATTTTCTGTTCAGAAGCAAACCCCGCAAGTTCGACAATGCTTTCAGGCAGTTCTTTTGCTGCGTCTGCTTCGTCTACGTTGGCGGCCAGTATGAGAGGCTTGCCAGAGACAAACGCATAGCTTCGAATAGAACGGCTCTCTTCTTCGGTAAGATCAAGAGTGCGCACAGGCTGCAGGCTTTCCAAATGCTCCCTAATTTTCAGCAAAACTTGGCGCTCCGCCTCTTCTGCAGGAGAGAGTCTTTTTTGCGCTCTCGATTTTTCCAGTCTCTCCAGCCTGCCTTCTATTACTGTAAGGTCTGCCAACAGAAGCTCTTCCAGTATCTGCTGAACATCGCGCAGAGGGTTAACGCCATCTTGCGAGGGCAGGCTCTCTTCTGAAAAAGCGCGCACTACCAGCGCGAGAGCCTCTACGTTGCGCACTGCTGCAAAAAAATCAGAGCCAAACTTGTCGCGCTTGCCCTGCGGCTCTTTTTTTTCAATGCGTGCGCCTCCTTCAGTAATTTCCAGCGCTGCCGGAGACACTTTTTTGGGTCGGCACTGCTCTACCGCATAATCAAAACGAGGGTCTGGTACAGAAATCACACCCATGTGAATCTCTGGCGAACCGTAGGGGTTGAGGTCTGCCTGAGAACGGGTAAGCGCATTGTACAAACTGGTTTTACCGCTCTGAGGAAGACCGATGATGCCTGCTTTCATAAATAATGGGCGTAGAGGTACGCCAAACGCTCCTTTTGAAAAATTTGCACACTGCACTATAGTGTACCTTACTGCAGAGGCGCGGCGTAAACGCTCGTTGCAGTGCAGCAGCATGAACATTGCAGCTAGGCAGCGGCAGAGGCCAAACCTGCAGAAACTAGACAGAGTAAAAAAACTATTTTGAAATCTTTTTTGAGTGATACCAACTTTTATATCACTGTGTACGAATATATGTATGAGGCTTTCACAATAAGCCAGATCAACAAGGCGAAAGATCATCATGCGACTGTCTATGCCCATCACTCACCTGTTGTACACAGGGAAAGAAAGCGAAGAAGCTCTCATTCGGGCCGCACGCCGCGGAGAACGCTCTGCATTCGACCGCCTGCGGGCAATGTACGATGAAAACGTGCGAGCCTTCGTTTTAATGCAGGCAGGGCAGGCGGGAAGCGAAGACATTGTACAGGATGCATGGCTGGCAGCATGGAAAGGAATCAACCGCTTCGACGGCCGCGCCCGTTTCAAAACATGGCTGTTCAGCATTGCCATGCACAAATGCCAGGACTATCTGCGCACACAGCGCAGGCAGGCAAGATTGAATGATGCGAGCGAACTGAGCGAAGAAAGCAGCGCCATAGAACCTGCGTACCATGCCATAGATGTACGCATTTCGCTGCGGGCTGCTGTGCAAAAGCTGCCTGAAGAGCAGCGTGAAGTGATTTGCATGTACTACTATCATGAGCTTACGCTAGGTGAGATAGCCCGCTTGCTAGAGCGAAACCTGAGTACCGTGAAATACCAGTTTTATAAGGCACATCAGCGTGTTGAACAGGAACTTGATACAGACGCCCTGGCGGTAACGGGGAGGCAGAGCCATGTTTGATTGTGATATGCATTTTCAAGACCTGCTCATGCTTGCGCATGGCGAAGCCAGCCTGCTGCAAACCGCTGCCTTGAAACTTCATATGCTGCACTGCAGCAAATGCAGACGGCAGTACGAACAAAACAGGCAGCTCTCAAGCGCCCTTCATTCTGTTTTGAAAGGGGATGAGGGCACACGCTGGAAACCAGTGCGCTGCACAGTGCAGCCAGCACGAAACTGGCTGTGGGTCGCCCTGCTTGCAGCTGCAATGCTGATGATATGGTATGACTTCAGGTCTGGTGCGTTTGGCAGTGCGCTCGATGCGCTGCCAAGCTGGCTGCACCCAGGCCACCACTGCGGTTAGCCGTTTTTTTTCAGAACGATTTTTGATAGAAGGGGCTTTGCCGATCTGTTTGGTAGTAATTGCAATATTTGCTGTCTGAAGTAAATCAGTGCAGATACGCAACCAATGTTTGGATAAACACTCTGAAAGGATGGAGCAGAAAAAGATGAAAAATAGTTTACGCATGGCTTTGGCCGGTTTGTGTACAGGCTTCTTGCTGTTGTCAATGCATGGCACAGCAATGGCACAGGGGTACACCCAGAGCAATCTGGTGTCTAATCTGCCCGGCGAGGCGGCCTGGACAGATGCCAGCCTGGTGAACCCATGGGGGGTATCTTTTAGCCCGACCGGGCCGTTTTGGGTATCAGACAATGGAACGGGAGTTTCTACACTGTACACAAGTAATGGTACTCCCATTCCCCTTGTGGTAAAAATTCCGATGCCGGCAGGCAAAACGGGCACTGCAGCCCCTACCGGCCAGGTATTCAATGGCACTCAGGGCTTTCAGGTTGGCCCTATGCAGCCCGCGCTGTTTATTTTTGTAACAGAAGACGGCACCATATCAGGCTGGAACCCTGCAGCAAACCGCACCAATGCTATTTTGAAGGTAGATCATTCTTCGCAGGGAGCTGTGTACAAGGGCTGCGCACTAGACATGATTGGTCAGAATACCTATTTGTATGTAACCAATTTCAGCAAAGGCCGCGTAGAGGTGTACAACTCACAGTTTCAGCGGGTGCGCGGCAATGACGATTCAGACAGCCGCCTGCTGGCAGAAGACGCTTTTCGCGATGAGCGCATTCCAGAGCGATATGCGCCCTTCAACATTCAGAGCGTAGGCAAGTACCTTGCGGTTACTTTTGCACAGCGAGACCGCACGGGAAGCAACGAGGTAGATGGACCGGGCCGGGGGTATGTTGATCTGTTTACCACACGCGGAAGGTTGGTAATGCGCCTGCAGCATGGCAGCTTTATGAATGCTCCGTGGGGCATCGCCATGGCCCCGGCAGGGTTTGGGCCAGCCGCTGGCGATTTGCTGGTGGGCAATTTTGGCAGCGGATGGATAGGAGAGTTCAGCCCTGCAACAGGAATGTTTATGGGTTTTCTCTCTGATACACATGGAGCATGGATTACCATTCCCGGTATATGGGCCATTGCATTTGGCAATGGAGGCGCCGCCGGCAGTGTGAACTCTCTCTACTTTGCCGCGGGAATCAACGGGGAAAATGCCGGTTTGCTGGGCAGCCTGAGCTACAGCGCCGGTCCGTAGCGGTGCGGCGCTGAAGCAGGCGAAACGGGTGAAGCTCTGCGGAGGTTCGCCCGTTTTGCATTTGTGCGGGCTTACTGCAGAGGAGCCGCCTGTTGTTTGCGTTCGAGATAGCGCATAAGCGGGCCTACGGTAAAGCCCTGCACCAGCAGGGAGAAAAGCACTACGCTGAATGCTGCTGAAATAATAAACCCCCTGTACGGGAAGCTGGCTGGCAGCCCAAGGGCAAGCGCCATTCCCAGTGCGCCCCGCAACCCTCCCCACCAGAGCAGATGCTGCCAGCGTACTGGTATTTTTTCTCCCATCTGCCCTGCAAGGGCGCAAAGCGGGTATACAACCGCCCGCCCTGCAAGTGTGGCTGCAATGGCGCACAGTGCGGCTGCAGCTCCGCCCACCCATACCGGTCGGGCAGATTCTATGCCTACCAGCAGAAACACCAGCGAATTGGCAACAAAAGCTGCATACTGCCAAAAAGCAAGCACTGTTTTGCGTTCGGTTTCTTCCAGCTCGCGCACCAGGCCGAGGTTGCCTGCCACCACCCCGGCAGCCACTACAGAGACCACGCCAGAACAGTGCAAAAGGTCGGCAATGAAGTAAGAGCCATAGGCCAGCAGTGTGGTGAGCATGAGGTCCATTTGCGTATCATCCAGCTTCGAATGCAGGTGTGCTGCAGCCCAGCCAAGCAGACAGCCGGTAAGCGCTCCTCCTGCTGCAGTTTGCAGAAACAGTGTACAGCCATACAGCAGCGGGTGCCGGCTGCCAAGTGCCTGCAGCAGGGTGAGTGTGAAAGCTGCGGCGACACCATCGTTAAAAAGGCTTTCGGCCTCAAGCAGCAGCGTTAGCCGCTCTGGCGCGCCCATTCGATGAAACAGGGCAATCACCGATACCGGGTCGGTAGCGGCCATAATTGCGCCAAACACCAGGGCAGACCGCATTGGCATATGCATCAGCCAGGCAAGCAGAGCGCCTGCGGCAAAGGCTGCCGCCAGCGTGCCTGCCAGGGCGAGCAGGGCAATGCCCCGAAACTCTTTTTTCAGGCTGTGCGCCGGTAAATGCAGGGCGCCTTCAAACAGTAGAGGGGGCAGCAGCACCGTAAGCAGCAGAGTTGGAGAAAACTGCGGGGTATGCGCCAGGTGAAGCGCGCCAATGCCCAGCCCCGTTAGCGCCAGCGCGGGCGCATAGTCAAGCTTGAAGCGGCGGGCGAGCAGGGCTACCAGAAATGCAGTGAGCAGCAGAGCGGTGAATGAAGCGCTGGTCAGCATGTTTCCCTCCATCTAAGCGAAATAGGCATCTGCTGCACATAGGCGCATGCCGGTATGCAGCCGCATCAGCCAGAAGAGGAGATACGCCTCAGCTGCTGCGCCAGCTGTGTACAGCCCGCCAGTTCAGCGCCTGTTGCGCGTGGCTGCAGTCGATGAATGATCTGTACGGGTTTTGAGCGGTGTATTCTTCAGGGTTTTGTTTCCACAAAGCATGGGGGTAGGTTTGCCGGGCTGTTTCCAGGGTGGGCAAAGCCAGGGTAGTGTCTTCTGCAGTAAGCAGAAAACTATCGTGCAGCAGGTTTTGTACCGTGAGGCATTTCATGGCGGCATCGCATACATCGCGCACATCTACATATGCAAAGTATTCGCTGCGCCCCCATTGCAAATCGCGTGTACTGCGTTCCTGCAGCCAGTGCATACGCTGAGGGGTCACTACATAAACTGGCCGCAGGCAGAAGGTTTTGAGGCCATGCGTTTCAGAAAAAGATCGGCATGCTTCCTCTGCCAGATGTTTGGAGAGCTGGTAGGGGCTGTTTGGATGTTTTGGGTGGGCATCATCTACCGGTAGATAGTGCGCGTATCTTCTGCCACCAACAAAACCCATAGAGTTCACGCTGGAGTATGCAATTACGCGTTCAACGCCTGCTTCGTGAGCGGCAAAAAGTACATTGGTAGTGCCTGTCACATTCACATGCAGCACATCGGGGCCGGCGCCGTGCCTGTCGTTGGGAATGGCAGCCAGATGAATAACCGCGTCTACGTTTTGCATTGCGCGCCGCACTGTGTAGAGGTCGCACACATCACCGGGAATATGTTCCCAGTCACAGTCTTTGTACCTGGCAGAGCGATCCAGCGTACGAATGGTGTAGCCTGCCTGCAGCAGAGCTTCGGTTTGTACGGTTCCTATGTTTCCATTGCTGCCAGTAACCAGTACGCGCATGGCTCAATTTCCTTTCTCAGTAGAAGCAGCGTGCTGCGGGATGGCTGCAATTTCGGTTCGCAGTGCATGCAGCGCACGTTCAAAATAATCTATCTGCTGCAGCAGGCAGTCACGGTTTTCCTGAAAAATGCCTTTCCACAGTGTGCGGCTGGAAGCAGAAACCCGCAGCATATCGCTACAGCTGCCTCCTGCCAGTGCCCGTGCCTGCTGCTGCTCTGTTTCGCCTGCAAGTGTTTTGGCGTATGCAAATGAAAGCACATGCGGCAGGTGGCTTACAAGGGCGGCCAGCCTGTCATGCTGCTGGGCTTGCAGAAAGAGGGGTACTGCCCCCAGTGCTTCTGCCAGGCGCACCAGTTTGGCGCAGTATGTTTCGTTTGGGTCGGGGAGGGCGGTGCGCACCACTGCCCATGCCGCTCCTGCAAACAGTTGGGGGCGTGCTGCCGGCGCCCCGCTTTTAGGCGAACCTGCCATGGGGTGCCCACCCACAAAGCGGCTGCCAAACAGCTGCTCTCCTGCTTGCACAATGCGTGTTTTTACGCCGCCAATATCTGTAACCAGTGCGTAAGGCGTTACAAAAGGGGCAGCGTTATGCATGAGCGCAGGCACGGTTTCTACCGGGGTGGCAAACACCACCAGGTCAGCCTGCTGCACAGCATTTTGCAGCGAGCAGGCTGTTTCATGGGCTGCCTCTGCCTGCATTGCCTGCTGCATCGCCAGCGGGGAGGCATCCCAGCAGACAACCTGGTGCGCCAGATGCAGCCGCCGCAGTTCTATGCCCAGCGAAGTGCCCATCATTCCGGTTCCCAGCAGAGCAGCTTTCTGAAAAAGCGGTGATATGGCAGACTGCATGGGTTTCAGAAGACCTGTGCCGGCTGAGCCATCTGTTTGCCAACCACTTCTGCAACAGGTGCAATAGCAAGCATCAGCTCTTCAAACTGTGCGGGCGAGAGAGACTGCGGGCCGTCTTTGATAGCCATTTCAGGGCTGGGGTGCGTTTCTAGTATCAGCCCGTGCGCCCCTGCCGCCACTGCTCCCATGCTCACTGCTTTCACCAGGCTGCGTTTGCCGGTTGCATGTGAGGGGTCTGCAAAAACCGGTAGATGTGAAAGCTCCTGCGCGGCTGGTATGGCATTTAGATCGAAAGTATTGCGCGTGTAAGTCTCAAAAGTTCGTATGCCGCGTTCGCACAAAATCACCTCATAGTTGCCCTGGCTCACTATATACTCTGCCGCCTGCATCCACTCCTCAATGGTGCTGGCCCATCCTCGTTTCAGCATAACCGGCTTGCGTGCCTGCCCTACCTCGCGCAGCAGAGAGTAGTTGGCCATATTTCGTGTGCCTATCTGAAAAATGTCGGCGTACTGGGCAACGGTTTCCACATCACGCGTATCCATTACTTCGGTTATAACAGGCAGGCCGGTTTCGTCACGAGCCTCTGCCAGCAGTTTCAGCCCTGCCTCGCCCATGCCATGAAACGAGTAGGGCGATGTAGAGGGTTTGTAGGCGCCCCCCCGCAAAATATGCGCTCCGCATTTTTTTACGTGGCGGGCTGTTTCTACAATCATTTCAGCCGACTCTACGGTGCATGGGCCGGCCATTATGCACAGCGCACTGCCTCCAATCTGCACGCCGCGCACATTGATGACAGTGCCTTCGGGCTTAAACGCCCTGCCCACAAGTTTGTAGGGTTTGAGAATGGGAACCACGCGCTCTACGCAGGGCAAAGCCTCATAGCGCTCTATCAGGTTTTCCTTGTCGCGTTCTGGGGTACCTATCACTCCAACAATGGTGCGCTCTACTCCCTCTGAAAGATGTACTCCGTACCCTTTTGTTTTCAGGTCTGCCAGCAGGCTTTCCCGCTCCTCGCGGGTAGCTGAAGGCTGCAAAATAATAATCAATGCATTCTTCCTCCCATGTTTCCGCCTTCTGCAACATTGATGCGGCAGAAATACATGTGTTTCCATGTCGCCGGTTTAGGCGATTTTTTGTGCGCTCTGGGCTGCACACGGGCAGGTATTCTGATTTCTGCAGACAGTGCATACATTTAGGGCGCAAAACATTTTACCATGCAGAATGCATTTGATAAGAGAAAGCAAAGCGTTTGTTTGAGGGGTTCAGATGACTGACGTATATGAATCAGAATTGATTCTTGACATACATCCCTTCCTTCCCCTATAATACAGACATCGGGTCACTGCCGCCTCAAAGCGGTCAACACTTCGGAGGTCTCTAGATTCTTGACTGTTAAACAAAACCGGCGCTGGCTGCTGGGAATTCTGGTTCTTGCAATCATTTCAGCTTTTATTACCTTTACCAGCCGTGATTTCAATCTAAAACTTTTTCATCTGGATACCCGTGCGCATTTGGGCCTGGATATTCAGGGCGGTTTGCGCCTTATTTTGCAGCCTGATGTTGATCTGTACAACAAGCAGCACCCCACAAGCCCCTGGGGGCCGCAGCAGCTTTCACAGGTGCGGCAGATTATAGAAAACAGGGTGAACTCTACCGGTGTAGCCGAACCATTGATTATTACCAACCCTTCGGCCAACCAGATCATTGTAGAACTGCCGGGCATTCGCAACAAAAATCAGGCAATTCACCAGCTCAAATCTACTGCCAATCTGCAGTTTTATCTACTGCCCAAACTGGGGCATGGCAATGGGGTGGGGGCGACCTGGGCGGTAGAGCATCAGAAAGACCCGGTAACCCACCGCTCTGAAGACGTGCTGGTGCATATTGCCACTGGCAAGCCGGTTACACCGCAGGAACTGCAGGATGAGGTATTCAGCAACCCCGATTTGCTGGTCACTACCGGTGCACATCTGCTGCCCGATTCACGGGTTGAGCCAGACATCAACCGGGGCAATGCGCCTGTAATCAGTTTTCATCTTGACAACAAGGGTGCAGAAGCCTTTCAGGAAACCACCCGCGCCCACATTGGCGACCACCTGGCTATTTTTCTAGACAACAAACTGCTCACCGCCCCTGTGATCAACAACATTATTTCAGATTCGGGCGAGATAGACGGCAGTTTTACCTTTTCGCAGGCAAAGGCGCTTTCAGACAACCTGAACGCCGGCGCACTGCCTGTGCCTCTGAAACTGCTGGAGACCCGCAACCTTGAGGCAACGCTTGGAAAAGATGCAGTGCGCACCACCAGCATCGCGGGCGGTGTTGCCATGGTGCTGGTGCTGGTGTTTATGCTCTACTTTTACCGGCTTCCCGGCATTCTGGCAGACGTAGCCCTGTTTCTGTACACCATTTTCTCATTTGCGCTCTTTAAGGTGTACCCTGTTACTCTCACGCTGCCGGGCATAGCAGGTTTCATTCTCTCTATTGGCATGGCAGTAGACGCAAACATTCTTATATTTGAACGTTTTCGTGAAGAGCTGCGCCAGGGCAAACCCCTGCGCGGCGCCATAGACACCGGCTTCAAGCGCGCATTCACAGCTATTTTCGACTCTAATGTGTGTACTCTTATTACCTGCTCGGTACTGTACAGTTTTGGCAGCGGCCCCATACGCGGTTTCGCTCTTACATTGGGGCTGGGCGTTGCTGTGAGCATGTTTACGGCAATCACCGTTACCCGCACCTTTTTGTTTGCACTGGTAGACAGGCCCTGGGCGCAGAACCCGAACCTGTACGGTCTGAAATCGCGAGACTATCATCTGCGCGCCATGCAGTTTCCGTACCGGTGGCTGGCAGCTTCCATGCTGGTCATTATTCCCGGCCTCATTTTTTGGGGCATGGGCGGCATAAAGCCCAGCATAGACTTTCAGGGCGGCACAGAGCTGACCATATCGTATGCGAATAAAGTAGATGCCGGTGAAATTCAGAAACGGCTTGATTCGCTGGGGAGGCTCTACCGTGACAGCCGTGTGGTAATTTCAGAAGACCCGCTGGCCCCTGTCAACAAAAACCTGGCTATTGTGACCACTCCTGCACTTTCTGAAGCGCAGCGCACGCAGGTGCTGAATGCGCTGACAAACAACGGCGCCGACCTGGCGGCCGGGCAGACGCTGCAAAATGTAGAGTATGCAAATGTAAGCGGCACCATAAGCCGCCAGCTTACCCGCCAGGCTTTTCTTTCTATCTTGTATGCATCTGCGCTGATAGTGCTTTACCTGGCATTCCGCTTCTCGATAGAAGGATTTATGGAGGGGCTGAAGTATGGTGTGTGCGCGGTAGGTGCACTGGTGCATGACGTAGCTGTGGTATGGGGAGCCTTTGCCTTTGCAGGCAAGCTGTTCAACTGGCAGATAGACAGCCTGTTTGTTACCGCCATGCTTACGGTAATAGGTTTTTCTGTACACGATACCATTATTGTATTCGACCGCATTCGTGAAAACCTGATGCACCCTGTGAAGGGTGAAAACTTTGTAGCCCTCACCGACCGATCTATCAACCAGACTATTTCACGTTCGCTAAAAACCTCTGCCACCGTGCTTTTGGTGCTTGCCATGCTCTGGATTTTCGGCAGCATAGAGGTGCAGCATTTTGCAGCGGCTCTTTTTGTAGGAATTTTGAGCGGCACCTACTCTTCCATCTTCAATGCCAGCGTGCTTCTGGTACTCTGGAAGAGGAAAGACATGCCCTCTATCGTAACGCAGACGCCCGGAACCAGCGCCTCTACCCGTTCGCAAATTTCGGTGCAGGGAGACAAGCCTCTGGTAGCTCCTGTGCAGAAGCCGCAGGCTGTCCCCACTCCTGCCGCCCAGCCGTCGCCATCTGCAACCTCCGCTGTCGCAGGCGCCGATACAGCAGAAACGCCTTCTGGCGAGGGGGAAGAGAAGCGTACGGTGCGCCGTCAGCCGCAGCGCCGCAGAAGAATGTGAAGCAATTTCGGTATTGTACTGCCGTAAATTGCAGAATCGTGCTATAATATCAATAAGCATGTTTCTGCCTGAAGTGCAGAACAGGCAGGAAATGGAAATGCAGATAGTGAATATCCCTTGTGGACACTGTTGCTGACTCCTTCCTGTTTTTCCGGACAGAGCGGAGCTGCCCAGGATGCCGCATCCGCCGCCGAGAGGAGTGAATCATCGTATGTCAGATGAGAGGGTACCGGATCAAGTGACGATTGCCCCTGAAGAAGAAATTCCTGTGTTGACGGACAATTTGGCCCCTGAAACGGAAGAACCATCCGCTACAACTGTAGCAGATACAGCAGTTGTGTCTGCTGCTCCGGAGACGACTGCGCCTGCCGCACCAGAAGAAGAATTATCTATGGATGCCTTTGAGCAGTACCAGCCCATGCGCGCCAATGATGTGGTGAATGGGGTGGTGATGCGCGTTGATCGTGAAGGCGTGCTGGTGGATGTAGGCGCTAAATCGGAAGGCATTATTCGCCCCGGCGAACTTTCGAGAGACCCGGGCGCAGACCCCGAAACGCTGGTGAAGGTGGGCGAAACCATACGGGTTTATGTAATTGACCCCGAAGGGCCAGACGGCAACCCCATACTTTCCAAGAAACGCGCCGATTTCGAAGTTGCCTGGGACAAGGTGCAGAAAGCCAAAGAGGCTCAAGAAACCCTGCAGGCAGAGGTAATTGAACGCGTGAAGGGCGGATTGAGGGTAGACCTGGGCATTCATGGCTTCGTGCCGGCATCTCATGTTGGATCGGGCAATGCCAGAATCAACCTGGACCGCTACGTAGGACAGACGATCGCTCTGAAAGTGCTGGAAGTAGACAGAGAACACCGCAAGGTAATTCTTTCCAACAAAATGGCGGTAGATGAAGAACGGCAAGCGAAAAGCCGGGAGACTCGCGACAGCCTGGAAGTAGGAAAGGTGAAGCGGGGCACTGTACGCCGGCTTACAACCTACGGGGCATTTATAGACCTCGGAGGCATAGACGGTCTGCTGCATATCTCTGAAATGTCGTGGACGCGTATTTCCGACCCGCGCCAGGTGCTGAAAGAAGGCCAGGTACTGGATGTGCTGGTTCTGAAAATGGATCTGGAGCAGAATCGCGTTTCGCTGGGTCTGCGCCAAATTCTTCCCGACCCGTGGAAGGAAGCAGCAGAGCACTTTTCTGAAGGCGATGTGATTACAGGCCGGGTTTCACGCGTGGTTCCCTTTGGAGCATTTGTGCAGGTAGACGGCGGTATTGAGGGAATTATTCCTACCGCTGAAATGCTGCGCGCACGCGGAGGCCGAGGCCCGCAGCAGCCCAATGTAGACGAAGAAGTAACGGTGAAAGTGATTAGCCTGCGGCCTGAAGAGCGCAAAATGACCCTTTCGCTGCGCGCTCTGGCTCCCGTAGAAGAAACGCCTGCAGCGGCACCCGCAGCGCCTGCAGCAGCGCCCGCAGCGCCGCCCAAAGAGGGAGGCGGCGGCCGCAGAGACAGGGCAGCACGCAACAACCGTGATGAAGAAAGAGACGGTTTCAGCCGCTACTCTTCTGGAAGACAGGAAGAACCCCGCTTCACAATTGGCGATGCATTTGCTGCCGCTCAAAAGAAAGAGCGAAGCAGACGTGAGCGCCGGGCTGCACGGGCTGAAGAAGAAGAGTACCTGGGCGACATAGAGCTGGAAGATGCTGCTCCTGCAGACGCCGAGGAAAACGAGTAGGACAGCAGCGCTGTTTTTGGGGCGGTCTGTGTGAAAAAACATCATGCATACTCTTGGGGTAACTGGCGGAATAGCCTGCGGTAAAAGCGAAGCTATGCACTGCCTAAAAGCAGCAGGGGCAGTGTGCTTCAGTGCAGACGAAGCTGCTCGTGCTGTTTTGGCCCCTGAAAGTAAATTGCTGGCCAGCATTGTACGTGAATTTGGTGAAGAGATACTTCTTCCTAACCAAACTCTTCACCGTGCAAAGCTGGCCGAGCGTATTTTTAAGAACCCGCAGGAACGCGAAATTCTCAACAGCCTCATGCATCCCCCTATACGGTGGCTGCTGCTGCAGCAGATGAGAGCAGTAGAAAAAGACTTTTCCCCAAACATCATAACCGCTGTAGAGATTCCTCTTCTGTTTGAAAACGGATTGCAAAAATGGTTTGAACAAACAGTAGTCGTCACTGCGTCTGTAAAAATACAGAAAGAGAGACTTGCAAAGCGAGACGGTTTGACTGATGCACAGGCTCTCGCACGCATAGAAAGCCAGTGGCCCCTGCACCGCAAGGAAGCCCTGGCAGACAATGTGGTTCACAACAACACTACCCTGAATTGTCTCTGCGAGCAGCTGCATGGCATATGCAGAAGAATGACAGAGCAAAACAGGTTGCAAATGCACGAAAAATAATACAACAGAAAACAGAGGCAGGCAGGTGGAAAAGAACCACAAAAAATCTACTTGCTTTTTCTTCGCATACATGTTATAATCCCTCGTGCAGATAAATGGAGTTGCACTGCGATGCAGTGTGCTTCCAAAAAACAGAGTTTCCCAGGCCCTCGGAGGCCGTTCCCCCCGGAAACAATGTTTTGCAGATTTATGTAGTGTACGTCTCCCCCTATAGATGACGCACACACAAAAGCGCATGAAGCGAACAGACTGTAGTTTGCAAGACATGCGCTGAGCAATTCGGTTCAACCGAAAAACACAGGCGCATGCAGGGAACAACCGATTGTTTCGGCAAACCACATAAGCGTCGTGTTCCTCATCAGGAGGTAGGACCCGCCTTGAACAGAGCTAGATGTACCACCGCCGTTCTGCAAGCGTTCCTGTTTGCCCTGACACTGGCGGTTTTACCCGGCGTAGCAGCCGCGGCTCCGGGAAGCAAAACCGGCAGCAAAGCCAGGCCAGTGCCGCATATGGCGCTTACCAGCGGCCGAAGCGCAGGGGTTTACAATCACCCGTTCTTTTCGCCTGCCATGGCAAAGCTGCCCGACTGGGTAACCCTGCGCCAATGGTCGCCGGGAGGCACGACGCGCGCTCCGGGAGACCAGAGCGTTTACAGGCAGACAATTCTGCTCAGCAAATCCGTGCCAAGTGCGCAGTTCTCGGTTACGCCGGCAACTGCGGCCAGCGAGCATCCCTTCTGGACGGCAGACGGACGCTATATCTATTTTGACAGCAACCGCGTAGATGCAACCGATACCGGCACAACCCCGCGGGCAGACGGAATATATAATATTTTCCGCATGTTCCCCGATGGCTCCGGCCTGGTACAGATTATGCCCGATACCAGAAACCAGCTGGACCCGGCCGTCTCAACCGACGGAAGCAGGCTTGCTTTTGTTACAGGCGGTTCTTTTGTGTCAGGTTCGGGTACTGCGCACCCTGTTACATCGGGTTTCAACCTCTACCTGCTCAACGTCAACAGCCCTACCGTTGCTACGCCGCTTACCAATGTAACCAGCCAGTTTTCTTTTGCAGATGTGCGGCACCCGTCCTGGTCGCCAGGAGGAGACAGTATCGCATTTGCAGGAGAAGTGCAGGGGCAGACGGTGTACCACATCTTTGTGGTAAACGTGAGTACCGGCAATATTGTGCAGCTCACCTCAGGCACTTCAAGCGACACCGCTCCGGCATGGTCGCCTGACGGCCACGTGATTGCCTTCTCAACCAATGCATCCGGCTACACCAACGGCCCGGCGCCTGTTGCCTCCAATGGGCTGGCAGCAAACAACGATATTTATACAGTTACCACCAATCCGGTCTCCCTAACGTTTTCTCGCGTAACCGACTTCACAGCCGGAGGGATAAACGCAGACAACTACAATCCCTCGTGGAGTTCACTTGGGGTAGACCCGCTTGGCGTTATTCCCTCGCAGCCCAACCCGAATGGTACTGTGCAGGCAGTGCAGCTGCTTGCTTTTGCCACCGACAGGGCTGATCTGAACAACGACGGTATCGCCAACGCAATCAGCGGCAACAAGTCTACCGACATCTACTACCTGGATACCACGCTGCAGGCGCCCGCAGCCACACCAGGCGCTTACGCAGATGTAACACCAGAGACCACAGGGAACGTGGCGCACAAGCTGGAAACCAGCCAGCCTGACCTTGCCATGGACCCCACCGAGCCGGATTACAACTTCGACAAGGCCCATGTCTCCAACGAAGACTATCCGACCTGGCCGCAGTACCAGTCTTCCTACCGAATTGCATTCCAGAGCGACAGAGGCGGCACACTGGAATTGTGGGCGGCGGCGCTGATTGATATAAACGCACCTGCCCTGCTGAAGTACGACCAGCAAAACAATGAAATAGTGCATGTTGCCCTCAACAGCAGCCCGGATGTAAGCGTTCGCGAGGTGAATGCAGGCGATACCGTGCGCTTCCGCGTGCGCGCCGTAGACTACCAGAGCGGCGTGGAATCTGTTTTCCTGCAAATAAAATCGCCAGATAGTTCTGAAACCAGTGCAGACGGCCAGGAGCACAAGATATTCCTCTCGGAATCTCAATATTTTCAGAGCGGCGATTTTGCCCTGAACGCACCCATAGAATACGATGCGCAAGCGGTAGACGCACAGGCGGCGGATGCAAGCGCCAATGCACGTTTCAAGGCAAACGGCATCAATGGCGTTGCCCAGCCAAACTGGCCGGGAGGCAACCTTTATGAACCAGGCGATGACAGCCTGGCATACAGCGGGCTGCAAAACCCGCCCGATGTGGCCAACTGGGTTTCGCCGCTGACGCCTGGCGTTGCGCCCTCGCAGCCCGCAGACGGACAGGGCGGAGCATGGCTGCAGCTGTACGACGACGGCCCTGCGCCTGCCGGACATGAGCCGCCTGGCGAAACGGCAAACGACGGGGTGTACTCAGGTACCTGGACAACTCCGGCAAACTTCCCATCCGACTGGATTATAGATGTAATCCTTCGTGACAGGGCAGTGAACCCGTTCGACCCCACGCAGGCTGTAAACTGGAAGATTTACGACAACGTGTGGGGGTTCACCACCAAGCCCTTCCAGGCGCTGAGCAATGTGCTGTATGTAGATGATTACGACACAGGCCAGAAATTCCTGAACAACCGTTTTGGAGCCGGACAGTTCAACAACGTAGGCTTTCTGCCTACCGAATCGTACATGACCGAGTTTAGTCCTTCGATCTTTCCGACGCAGTACCTTACGCCAAACGGCACTACGGTGGGAACACTGCTGAATTACCAGACTACTCTGGGCATCAATTCATACTCAGATCAGCTGGACAGCGATGGAAGCGGGTATCCGCCTACGCAGCACTACGACATATGGCGCATTCAGTGCCGCGGGCCGCTGCCGGTAAGCGTGCTGAATCTCTATGCGCCCTACACCATACAAAACCCACCCGCCGTGGTAAGCGCAGGAGGACCATCCAGCGTGCTGGTGGCCGAACGCTGCGTAATATGGCATTCGCCCTATACAGGAGACCTCTTTGTAGGGCCGGGCACGCTGCTTGACCAGGCTACACAGCAGGAACTGACCAACTTTGTGCAGGCTGGCGGCAGACTGATGGTGTGCGGGCAGGATGTGGCATGGGGCCTTTCGCTCGGCGGCGGCTTCCCCACAAACCCGTTCCTCACTAATGTGCTGCATGCCACCTATAAACTTGACAACGAATTCCCGGCGCCCGTCGTGAAACAGGTCAACCTTACAGGCGCAAGGGGCACAAACCCGATTGGTTGGGAAACCTGGTACAACCTCTACCACGATTATGTAGGCACGCCCATGCCGCCGGATTATCCGCCGGCAAGCGCAGGGCACATCCTGCTTGGTCCCGGAGGCTTTGCCCCCGGCAACCCAACACCGCCCCTTGAACAGGATGACCTGGCCTGCAACAATCAGTTTGCCGCAGACGGCGTAGCTAGCGATGGCAAGCCAACTGTAGACGGCACCTATGCCACAGACGGGTCGCCTGCAGTAGTATGGTACACCGATCCTACTACCGATTCAAGAATAGTCTTCTCTCCCTTTGGCTGGGAAGGTATCGTTCCCTCCTCTTACACGCCTCCGGGGGCAAGCAACCTGCTGGTGCTGCAAAACTGGCGCATGGAAATGATGCACAATGTGCTGGACTACATGCGCACAGGCAGGCTGTTTGGAACGGTGCGGGTAATCAACTCTTCAACGGGCGCCACTCAGCCTCTCGCAGGCGTACTGGTGGAGGCAATCAGCCCCGTTACAGGAGCGCCGGTGTCTGGTGCGGTTACGCAGTCGGATGGCAGCTACATCATCTACGGGCTGGATGCAACCGGCGTGTATGCACTCACTGCTGCTAAATCGGGATACGTAACTCAGCATGCCCAGAGCAATGCCTTCCATGGTTCCTACCAGAGCCGTACAGACTTCTTTATGACGCAGGCCCAGCCAGGCGCCATATCTGGTCTGGTTCTAACACAAGTAGGCAACAATCCAGTAGGCGGCGCTATTGTGCAGGCAACCGACACAACAGACCCAACCAACCCGAACCCGCCGACCTACACAGGCACCTCAAACGCACAGACCGGTTCATACTCTATTACCGTGCCGGGCAACGCAACCTACAGTCTCGCAGTAACCAATGCTGCATCGCTGGGGTATTCGGGTACGGTAGAAGGAACCTACACAGGCATTCAGGTAACAAGCGCCGCTACAGTAACAGGAAAGAACTTCCACCTGAAGCAGCTGCCTGGAACAGTGACGGGCAAGGTAGATATCGCAGACGCATCTGGCAACGACACAGGCACTCCGCTGCCCGGAGCTACGGTGACTGCCACTGCTACCTCTTCTTCTACAGGTACGCCTGCAGTATTCACCGCAACAACTGCCAGCGACGGAACCTATACTCTGGCAAATGTGGATGTCGGTACTTACTCGGTGGTGGCATCTGCCAGCGGATATGCGGCAAGCGCGGCACTGTCGGTGAATGTACTGAGCCAGCAGACTGCATCGGGGGTAAACTTCGCCCTCAAGCCCATTCCGCCAGGGTCTGTAACCGGACTGGTGGCCACCTCTACGGGCATTGCAGTGAGCGGGGCAACCGTAACTGTAACCTCTGCTTCGGGAACAGTGCTGGCAACAGTAACTACGGGCGCAGTGCAAACAGGTACAGACCCGAATACAGGCCAAGCCATTACCTTCAACTACACGGTGCCGAATGTACCCGCAGGCAGCCCAGTGACTGTGAGCGCAGCCAAATCTGGCTACACAGCACGCGCACCGCTGACTGTGACGGTAACTGTTTCCAGCGGAGTGGCATCCAACGGGGCAAACCTGATCCTCGACCCGCTGGCTATTTTCAGCAATACGCTTTCCATGGTGTCTGCGCCATATACCTATCCGCAGGATGTGGCAGCCTTGCTGAATGTGCCAGGTGCAGATGTTTCTTCAGGTGCATTCCAGTTTATCTACTGGAATACGGCAACCGGACAGTATGACATGCATCCCACGCCGCCTGCAGATACATTCCACCTCGGCCTGGGCTACTTCATGCTAGATACCAACGGCAGCACTGCCCTGGCGCTTACCCAGGTTGGCACCCCGGCGCCCCAGGTGAACGGGAACTATCAGACATTTGAAATTCCGCTGCAGCAGGGCTGGAATATGATCGGAGCGCCATTTACTCAATCTGTTGACTTTACGAAGCTGCAGATCAAAACACAGAGCGGCGCGCTGGTGGATATGCCTACCGCCCAGACAGGTGCGAACCCAATCATAGGAGCAGCACTCTGGACGCTTCAGCAGGGAGCCTACGGAGTGGTGTACACCCTCGATCCCTATCGGGGATACTGGCTGTACGCCTTCCAGCCATGCACACTGGAAGTGCTTGCAAGCGCACAAACTGGCAGGGCGGCATTTGGAGCGCCCTCAACACGTGCGCTGGAATTTGCAAGCACAGGCGGCAACTGGAAACTGGATCTGAATGTGACGGCGGGCACTCAGTCTGCAAGCCGGGCAGTGCTTGGGGTAAATACCCTGGCAACAGATCAGTACGACCAGTACAAGATGATGGCGCCGCCTCAGCCGGGAAAGGAAGGAGTTTCAATCTTCTTCCCACATACCAACTGGGGACGTGCGGCAGGCAACTATATGGTTGATGTTCGCTCAACCAGAGCAGCCAGCTGGAGCTTTACGGTGCAGAGCAATGTGCCCGGACAAGCCGTAACGCTTACCTGGCCCAATCTGGCAGCAATTGGCAGGCGGCAGGTAATGCTGACTGATCTGGACAGCAATGTAACCTTCGCACTCAACGACAGGGCGGCGTACACCATTCCTGCCGGTTCGGGTACACAGGTGCGGCACTTCCAACTCACAGTACAGCCTGCATCGAGACCGGTGCTGCAGCTGCTGAATGTTGTCACCAACCTGGCCTCTACCAGGGCAGATGGTGCAGCGACTGCAGCTGAGATCAATATGACGCTTACGTCGTCAGCGAACCTGAGCGTGCAAATAATGCACAATGGTCAGGTAATCAGAAACCTGGCAGCACAGGAAACCCGCGCAGCGGGTCCCGTGTCACTCACATGGGATTTGCGAAGCGATGCAGGTATTCTGGTGCCTGCTGGTGTGTACCAGGTGCAGGTAACTGCCATAGGGCAGAATGGGCAGCGCGTGCCACGCATCGTACCGCTCATTCTCACCCGCTAAACAAACTTGCTCCTCTCCTGGCATCGTCTTGTATACAGGAGAGGAGCAAAATGCAGGAAATTTACCCTGCAGCAACGAACTTGAAAGAAACACTGCATTTGGCAAACAGCAGGTCTGTTTTGACCAGGCAGTTTCCCACTCTACGACCCGACTGCCCAAAGGCGCGGGAACTCTGAAGGAGGAGACGAAAGAGTGAACACCAATCGCAGGAGTCCAGTAGCCCGCGCCTTGCTTCGGACGCTTTCACTGGCCCTGATTGTGCCTGCCATGCTTTTGGCGAGTCGCACCGCTCAGGCGCAGGGGCAGCAGCAGACCATCTCTGTCATCGTGGGGGATATTGTAGATCAGAGTACCCATACTGCAAGCACCCCGCTGGCCGTAGCTGCTAAAAAAGACCTTTACAACAATCTGATCTCTGCAGGGGCAGGTAGGTACAACCCGATTACTCCGGGCGCTCTTATTGCTCAGGCAGGGGCGTTGAATCCTCCGCTCCATACACCGGACGACCCGTATGGGGCATACAACTACACCCGCTATGACTACATGCGTCTGGCACCTGCAGTGTCTGCACAGGCAGTACTTTCAGGTACAGTCGCAGTGTACCCGGCACATGGCGGTGCAAAAATTCTTCTGCAGCTGAAACTTACCGACGTTGCTTCCCAGGAACCTATCAACGGCGCTCAGGAACTGCTTCAGGTTCACCCAATGCCCGGTCAGAATGGCAACTCGCAGGAAGCAGTACAGGGAGCGCTCAATGATGCCGCACAGGCATCTGTGAACCGCATGGTTCAGAGGCAGCTTGTGGCTGGTACAGTACTGCAGATATACCAGGGCGATGTGCTGATCAACAAGGGTACCCGCGACGGAGTGAAAGTAGGAGACGATATAGTCATCCTTCGCGAAAACTCCCAGGGTGTTCTTACCCGCGTCGGCATGGTGCAGGTGGCACGCGTCAGCGCGACCGATTCAGACTGCGATGTGAGACAGAACACCGGCGGCATCTCTCCAGAAGATATAGCGCGCATAGTGTATCAGCCGCAGTTCATCTATTACAGCGGCGGCGGAAGAACATCCCGCAGCATCAATTCCAAAATCAATCTGAGCGTAGTAGGCAAAACCCTCTCGGCACTAGGTCTCGGAGTTCTGATCGCGGTGGCAGTGCGCGGCGGACAGACGTCTACTACCAATGTGGTGGCAGAGGCGACTTCGCTGGATAACCTGACACCTACAGTACGCGTAACCTGGCAGGACAATATTTTTGGGCTGGCAGGCGTAGTGCAGTATAAAATCTATCGCGGCCCCGACTTTCCGCCAGGCTCACCCGGTATTCTGGGCGGCAACAGCGGCACTGGCACGGGAACCGGAACGGGTACTGGCACTGGCACTGGCACAGGAACAGGCGGCACAACCGGCTTTACTACCGGCGTACCAGTTGGCGTAGCTACTGGCAACCTCCATGTGTACTATGACCAGCCATCGCCTCACACGCCATTTATCAACAATGGCTTTGCAATACCCAGCAGCAATGGCGGCAACAACACCGGCGGCAGTTCAACCAACACCGGCACAGGCACCGGCAATACCAACGGGGGCTGCGGTGTTGCTACATCTGCCCTGGATACCGGCTTCACAGCAGGCAATCAGTATCAGTACTATGTGACTGCAGTTATCCTGCGCCAGCAAACCACCGTACTGGTGGGCGGAACTGGTAGCGGAACTGGCACTGGTGGTTTGGGCGGCGGGGGCTTAGGCGGTGGTACCGGTACTGGCACTGGTGGTTTGGGTGGCGGCGGCTTAGGTGGTGGTACAGGTACTGGCACTGGTACAGGAACTGGCACTGGCACTGGCACTGGCACAGGAACTGGCACTGGCAATGGCAATGGAACCGGTTCGGGCGGCATGTGCATCGAGACAGACCCGGTTTCCTCCAGCTTTGCTACCCCTGTCATTCCTTCACAGGTGCAAACCCCGGCAGCAAATACCGTGCTGGATATCCGCTCGTTCTCGCCTACCTGGATCAGTGAAAAAGGTGCAGACCTCTTTGTGGTAGAAGTTTCAACAGATCGAAACTTCAGCACCGGCTCCCAGATATTCCAGTCACAGGTGTTCTCAACAGCGCCAACACAGTCTGGTGTTCCACAGCAGCTTCCATCTCCTGTGAACCTGACTACCTCCACAGTACTGCTCTCTATTCCTGCCTTCAAGGCATACGTTCAGCCCGTAGCAGGTACCACGCCAGCCACGCCGACTCTCTACGTACGCATTGGCGAAAGGCATGATGAGGATGTGCCAGGCCCAGTGAGCGCGATAACCCAGAATGCAAACGACTCAAGCAGGCAGTTCCGCTTCGTGTACGGCCAGCCGGTTGCATTCCAGCCTTCTCCACTGCCGCCCCCGCCGCCGAAATCGGTCAGCATGGCAGCAGCAAACCTGACAAAGGCTTCGCTTACCCGCGGAGTGCCGCTCTTCTCGCCAGTCATCCCGCGAAGCGTTGCAGTAGCCTCAGCTGGAGCAGGGCATCCTTCAACACCGCAGGGCATTCTGAAAGGCCGCACAAGGCACTAGAACAATACTACCCGCCTCCTGCTGCAGAATAATATCGCATATTGATATGAACTCTGCAGCAGGAAAGGTATACTAAACAATGAGAGTTTCGTGACAGAAAACTCCATATCCCTCCAGCGAAAATGTAGATCGCAGGGCGATATTTACCCCCAATCGCCCGTCCAGGAGATGCAATCATGATCCGTGGGCTTAAACTGCCTTATTTCTCTGCCTGCCTGGTCGGGGCTGCTCTCTGGGCGGCTCCAACCACCGCATTCTCGGCGCCGGCTGCCTTTGTGCCCGGTCAGCTGGTACTGTACTGCCAGCCGGGAACGGCACAGGCAGTAGTCAATACGCTGGCGGCAAAAGTGAACGCCACCGTAACTCCGCTCCTGCTTCAGGACTGCTACGAGCTGACACTGCCGGCAGCGCAACAGGATAATGCCGACACGCTCAATGCAGTTGCTGCCCTGAAAACAGACCCGAATGTGAAGTATGTCGGCCCGAATATTTATTATCAAACTCAGGCAGCCGCCTCTGTTACGCCAAACGACCCGCTGTATGTAAGCCAGTGGGCGCTGCCGCAGATCAATATGCCGCAGGCATGGGTGCTGCAAAAGGGCAACGCAACAGGCACAGTTGCAGACCTTGACAGCGGATTCGATGTGAACCACCCGGATATGGTAGGACAGTATCTGCTTCCCGGCTACAATTCTTCTGATGGCTCTACCAATATTGCACCCCCAAATACCACACAAGAAGGCGAACATGGGGTATTTACCAGCGGGGTAATAGATGCCAAAACAAACAACGGCATAGGCATAGCATCTGTGGCTGGATGGGGAACCATGCAGGTTTTTCCGGTACGCATATCAGATGCAAACAATGCTATCGCAGAAACCGCCCTTATCAACGCCTGGAATTACGTAGTTCAGAACAAGGCCAAGTACAATATTGCAGTAGTCAACATGAGCTTTGGTGCTGACCTGGGCACAGACCCTAATAATGCAAGCAACCCAGACTATACTTCACTGCAAAACCTGAATGCAGCAGGCATACTGATGTCGGTCTCTGCTGGCAACAGCACCGCCAACGACAACGTATTCTCGCCTGCCGGAGTCAAGCTGCCGCTGCTGCTCACAGTATCGGCGCTGAACCGAGAATCGCGCCCAACCTACTATACCAACTTTGGCAAGATAGATATTTCTGCACCGGGCGGCGAGCAGTTCTCTGCAACCGATCCCAATGGCATGCTGGGCCTGTACGACGGTGGGTACGACTATGAACAGGGCACTTCATTCTCAGCTCCTATGGTTTCAGGCGTACTTTCACTGCTAATGTCTACCTCAGGCGTCACTCCGGCGCAGGCGGTGCAGCTGATCGAAAACGGCGCAAACCACACCATTACCGGGCAGACTTCGCTGCCCGACCAGTACTTTGGGTATGGCGAACTGGATGCCTACCAGGCTCTGCTTCCGGTTTCATACACGGTGAGCGTTGTCTCACCCAATGGTCTGAATGCAACCGGTGTAACCACCGACCCAACCGGCGCTCTGCCGCAGCCCATCGAAACCCTGAAACCCACTATTCAGTTCCAGGTATCGCGCATTCCCATATCCAATGTAAACATCAACATACAGAATGCAGATGGCAGCCTTACGCCGCTGGTATCAGCGGGCAGCGCAGCAGCCGGGGTTACCAACTTCACGGTGGCCGGAGACAGCACCGGTCTGAACGGTCCATATACCATCTCGCTTCGCTACGCGTTTTCCTCGGGCCTGTCGCAGCAAAACGTTACGGTGGTTATCACCGGGCAGCCTACCGACGCCACGGTAGCGCCGATAACCGATACCCGTACGTTTACCCTTGAGCCGCATGTGTTTACAGCAGGCCTCAACATGGTTTCATTTCCATACTACGAATCGGCAGCAGACTCACCTACAGGCGCAACACGCTCTATCAGCCAGATACTTGGCACCAACAGCGTAGTGCTATACCGCTACGTGCCGCAGCTTCTTCCCAACAGCCAAAACGCACCCTATGCCAGCAATGGCACCACAAGCGATGTGCTACCGGCAGATGCCTCGCTTAATCCGTCTGATGTTCAGACAACCACCAGCCCGGTGAATGGCAATACAAACATCAACCCGCTGGGGCTGGGCTACTTTATGCTCACCACTTCCAGCACCACCTTCAACAGCTTCGGCACCGACTACTCATCCGATGTAGTGCAGGTTCAGCTGCACGATGGCTGGAACATGATTGGCGATCCATTCCCATACAGCATTCCCTTCCAGACAATTCAGTTTGTTACTCCTTCGGGCAGTCTCTATACTGCCCCCAATGCAGCAGCAAGCGGGCTGATACTGCCTTACCTGTATACATACCAGGGGGGAGCATACCAGTTCAATCAGCTGCCAGGAGGTACGCTGCAACCCTGGCAGGGAGCATGGATTTATGTGCAGCCGGGTTCCAACACGCTGCCCAGCACTTCAAGCGATGTGCTTACCATGATCGTGCCGCCGGCAGGCACCCTGCTTGGCAAGGCAGCGGCAAAAGCACCTGCTGCTTCCTCTGCGACCACCCAGCCTGCAGCCGGGTGGCAGCTCACGCTGTCTGCCTCATCAGGAGGGGTGGCTGGTTCTACGGCAACGCTGGGAGTGGTTCCAAGCCTCACACGCGGCGCCGGGGCCGCTCCGCTGCCGCCGCAGATGGGGCAGTACGTAAGCATCGCTCTTCAGAGACAGGCAAACCGGTCGCTGCTCTATATGTCTGACCTGCACACTCCTGCAGCAGCACAGACATGGAACCTGCTGGTAAACACCAGCCAGAACCACAGCGGTATGATAGCGGTTACATGGCCCGGAATGGAGCATGTGCCGCACAATGTAAGCCTTACCCTCACCGACCCCGTTACGGGCCAAAGCGTGAATATGCGCACCAACACAGCCTATCAGTTCCAGATGGCTGCGGGCGCAGCCACACGAAGCCTTACGGTAACTGCAGGCGAGAATACAGGCACTGGCAGACCAGTCCTTTCGGGCCTGATGGTTAACCAGGTAGCAGGCAGGGGAACATCGGGCACAATTTACAACATTCAGTTCAGCATTTCACGTGCAGCTCAGGTCAATGTGGAAGTACTCGGACTGAATGGGAGAAGCCTGGCGACGGTAGCGCCTTCCAGGGCGGTAACCGCAGGCCAGAACCAGATGGTATGGAACGGCAGGGATGCGGCTGGCAGAGCGCTTCCTTCCGGTGTCTATACTCTGGTCATCAATGCAGTAACAGAAAGCGGGCAAACCACACGGCTTACCTATCCGGTGACCTTGCTGGGCCGCTGAATTGCAGTACGTGCCGGGAGGATGGCGCCAGAGCCTTCTTCCCGGCGCTAAAAATGTCACAGAGCAGTACCCCGGCTCCTGGCCGCTCTGTGCATTCACTCTGGCGACGGTGTGGTGGCGCCCCCCCGGCTGTGCCGCACAATAACTTGTAATCAGGGAGGTTCTCCTAATGGGGTGGAACAAAACACAGATCGCCTCGGTGCGTAAAATAGGAGGGTGGGTGCTGACTGCCCTAGCGCTCGGTTTGGGCGCACGCGCAGCGCATGCGCAGGCAGGAGGCGATCCCTATCCTATCAATTCATATTCCTTTTATACAGGAACCAGCGCAGCTGACCTGCTTTACACCATTGGCAACAACAACATTGCCGTAACCATTGGGGTGGGAAGCAACCAGGGCGGAGCGCTTGCAGTTTACAACCAGGGGGGAGTGCTGGGAGAACCAACGCCCAACCCTATTATGGGGCCATACTTTCCTCTTGAAACAGTAAAGGTTACCGACCTGCTCGGCAATTCTTTTACTGCATATCTTGGCTCTCATATTTTTCTGAGAGTGGATGGCGGCATACCCAATGAGCAGAACGGAGGATACGATTATGAAGTGGGCAATCAGACCTCCGGTTTCTGGATAGAACCGCCTACCCAGGTGGGCAGCTACGTAGAAGCACGCTGGCAGACTACTGCAGTAACGGCTACCACCACAGGCACTGGCGGAACGGGTGGTACAGGCGGAACGGGTGGTACCGGGGGTACCGGCGGAACCGGTGGTACAGGTGGTACAGGCGGAACAGGCACGACAACCACAAATATCAATCCGCATGTGGAAGTGGATATGACGATCACACTCATCCATGACCGCGCACGCTTTGCATTCACCATCATCAACAACGACACGGTAACTCATACTGCAGCACTGGCTTTTGTGCAGGCAATAGCGCCAGACCCAAACAATACGTTTCAGTTTGGCACTCCCATACGACTGCCAGGTTCGCCCTATCTGCACAATGAAACCATTTTGCAGGGATCGCAAATTCCGTCCTACTACTACACGCAGTATCCACTCAGCTCTACAGAAACGCATACAGTACGCGGGCAGCTGGGACCAGAAAGCCCCGGCGATGCCGAGCCAACCCCGCCTACGCGCATGGTAGTGGGCAAGCTGCTTTCGCTGGATGGCAACCAGGTTGACCCGGTAGGCGGCGGAGTAATTGCCTCACCCGCACCCAGGCTGTTCCAGAATGTGTGGAATTACCCGGTGCAGGCAAACCAGCGCATAGATACCAATAACAACAATTCGCAGTATGAGGCAGTTGCGCTGCTGTGGGATGCACAAACGCTGTCGCCAGGGGGAGGCGTAACAGGCGAGAGAAAGATTGTCACCTACATCGGCTCTAACGAGTCGGATGCAAGCGACGGTGAACCTCTCAGCCTCACTGTAAGCTCTCCTGCTGCGCTGGGTCTTTCGGCCTCGGCAAACTCGCCCAGCCCAAACACGCTGCCAGTGCAGGCATACGTAGACAACCTGTCTGACCACTACAGCAGCGGCGGCTTCGACCTGGGGCCGGTAACACTCACAATCACACTGCCCACAGGGCTGGCGCTTGCTGCCGGCGATACGCTGAGCAAAACAATTACATCGCTGCCCGCAGGCGGGGAAAGCTCGGTGTCGTGGAATCTGACAGCCGACGGCACAGCAAACGGCAACCTTACCTACACGGTGACCGCTACACCCAGCCTGGGCGGAGCGCGCGTAATTCAGCGTTCTGTTATAGTCCCTGCAGCAGCATCGGTTAACCTGGTGGGGGCAAC
>DAIDHN010000005.1:0-84267 GCA_027459665.1 Chthonomonadaceae bacterium
ATGTGAAGGCGATGATTGATGGGCAGTTGAGGAGGCATACCCTCGCCGCTCACTACAAGGCATACGAAAGCGAATATGCAGCTGCTCTGCAAAACCCCCTGGTGTTTTTCAAGTGGGCATATGCAACATTTACCCTGGCTGCAAGCGAATCACCCAATCAGTTTGCATCTCACCAGAGAAACCTGATTTTCGCAGCATTCACCACACTGCCCTCGCCGCATGTACCCGCATACGATGCGTTGAGGCTGATATGCACGCCAGGCTATGTCTGGGGTTTCCACCACTTTACATCGTCGCCCAATGCCATTCCGCCATTTCCGCCGAGGGGTTTGCAGCTTGCCTGGCGCTACCGCACCTGGCCGCAGCTGCTTGCTTCAATCTGTTTGGATTACGCCACCAACCTTGCTGACAACCAAAAGCTGATTCACTTGCTGAATGTACTAAAGCCATTGTACAGCCGCACCATATGGTACAAAGAGGCGCTGGCTATTCTCTATTATGTACGTGTCAACGGGCAGATGCACATAGATAAGCCCCCGGCATCTGTTGCCCGGTACACGGTGAACCTGTACAACGAGGCGATAAAGCAGCGCAAAAGCCAGCCGGGCGAAGTGCAGCGCGAAAACATTATGAGGTTACCCTTCAGCAATACAGAGTGGGACATTGATGATATTTATTCAATCTATACCTGCGATCCTTCTCTTGCGCCCCCCGGCTACAAGGTGCCTAAAGGAGCCTCGCCGCTCAGTGCCTTCAATGACTATCCCTGGGCATTCAAGAAGCCCAGGCATGGCAAACAGCCACGCTGACGGGTATTATTGGGCAGCTGTCAACAAGATACGAAACGGGCGGGGTAAGCGCTGCAAAGCATCTGCCCTGCCCTTTCTGCTGCAATTACAGGTATGCTTCTTTCATCTATTCTGGCTGCAAGGAGCGTCATATGTCTATACGACCGGTAAAGCGAGTAGCGCAGGCTCGCCCCGCCATGGAAGGGGCGGGAGTGCACCTTCGACGTGCCTTCGGATTTGGAGACACCTCCGAGGTAGACCCTTTTCTGCTTTTTGACGATTTTCGCAACGAAATTCCCGAAGACTACCTGGCAGGGTTTCCCTGGCACCCGCACCGGGGCATTGAAACCATTACCTATGTGCTGGCAGGCACAGTAGAACATGGCGACAGCCTGGGCAACCAGGGCGCAATACAGGCGGGAGACGTACAGTGGATGACAGCCGGACGGGGCATTATTCATCAGGAAATGCCCAAAGGCAATGCCGCCGGCCAAATGCACGGGTTTCAACTCTGGGCCAACCTTCCCTCTGACCTCAAAATGACTGCACCGCGCTACCAGGAAGTGCATTCTGCCGACATCCCCGAAGTCACAGACAACGACGGCACCCATGTACGCGTAATCTGCGGCAGCTTCTGGGGCGCCAAAGGGCTGGTAGACGGCGTTGCCGCAGACCCCGTTTACCTCGATGTTTCGGTGCCGCCGCGAATGCGCAAAAAACTGCCCGTAGAAACCACCCGACATGCTTTTGCCTACGTGTTTGCAGGCTCTGGCAAGTTTTGCAACGCCTCCCAGCCGCTTTCGGTGCCTACAGAGGGTGTGCAGTGGCTGGATACCCAGCCGCCCGCAGACGCCGGCAACCACTCGCTGCTCATTTTTGACCGAGGCGATGAAGTAGAAGTGCAGGCGGGTGAAGAAGGCATTCGGTTTCTGCTCGTTTCGGGCAAGCCGCTGGAACAGCCCGTGGCATGGTACGGCCCTATTGTAATGAATACCCAGGAAGAGCTGCAGCAGGCATTTCAGGAACTGAGAGCAGGCACATTCCTGAAAACCTGAACCTGCCGGCAAAGCAATGCCTCAACCTATTTTGCCCCTTCCTTGCGTATTTGGGTTATAATGAGCATATCTATGCGCATTTTGTACAAATATACGGCCACCGAGCGGTAAAAGGCAGTGAGCAGAAGGGGAGTGAGGAGAACTTGAGCAATACGACATTGGGCCAGAATACGGCTGACCAAACGGGAACACCGGTGTTCTCGCTGGTGATACCTGCCTACAATGAGGAAGCGCGCATTGGCCCGGCTCTTTTGAGAATGCGTGAATACCTTGACCAGCAGCCCTACCCCTGCGAAATTCTGGTGATAGATGACGGCAGCACAGACGATACCTGCCGCGTTGTGCAGGCTGTAGAACCGGGCAGCACTCTGGTGCGCCTGCACTCGTATACCCCCAACCGGGGCAAGGGATACGCGGTGCGCTATGGCATGCTGCGCGCGCAGGGAGAACGCGTGCTGTTTGCAGATGCCGACCTGGCCACCCCCATTGAAGAGATGGAACACCTGATGCAGGCGCTGGACAACGGGGCCGACATTGCCATAGGCAGCCGGGATATGCGCGGATCGCACCTGGACAAAAGACAGTCGGCGGTGCGCGAACTGGGAGGCAAGCTGTTCAACCGAGTGGTGCGCCTGCTCACCGTGCCCGGCATACACGACACGCAGTGCGGCTTCAAACTGTTTACGCGCAGTGCAGTGCAGCAGGTGTTTCCGCGCTGCCAAATCGACCATTTTGCATTTGATGTAGAAATGCTTTTCATTGCCACGCGCCTCTGCGAACTCAAAACAGCCGAGGTGCCCGTGCGATGGGCGCACCAGGAAGGCTCGAAAGTGAGATTTCTGCGCGACGGCCTGCGCATGCTGCGGGCTGTGTGGCAGATACGCACCACGCGCTACACGCCGGCAGCACACACCCAGGCGGAACTGCACCCCAGATGAATGTTGCCGAATACGAGCGCATGTACCGCCTGGAAGATACCTACTGGTGGTTTGCAGGCAGGCACAGGCTGGTGGAACTCCTGCTGAAGCAGCGCATTTCCCCTGAACGCAAGGCAGTGCTGCTGGATATGGGATGCGGCACCGGAGCCATGTCCGCCCGCCTGCAGCAGTTCGGCACAGTGGTATCGGGCGACTTCTCGGTGGATGCGCTTCAGTTTTCCCGCCGCAGAAAGCTGCAGGGCCTGGTAAGGGCAGATGCCATGCGCCTGCCGTTTCGCAGTTCCTCTTTTGACGCTGCAGTTGCAATGGATATGCTGGAACACCTTCCCGATGACTGCGCAGCGCTGTGCGAGTTTGTGCGCATACTGCGCCCCGGCGGCCTGTTGGTGGCTACCGTGCCTGCACATGCAAAGCTCTGGAGTGAGCATGACATCGCGCTGATGCACTTTCGTCGTTACCAGCGAGAAGAGTTTGCAGGCAAAATAATGCAGGCAGGTTTGCAGATAGAGCGCATTTCGTACTTCATGACCATGCTCTATCCATTTGCAGCCGTGCAGCGCCGCCTCAATGCGCGCCGGCAGCCCGGCGATCCTCCAAAAGCAGCCATGCCCATTTTCCCTGCCCCTGTAAACAGCGCCCTGGCAGCGCTCCTCAAAACCGAAGCCTCTTTTGCCTCAAACAACAGTCTGCCCTGGGGAACCACCATTTTTTGCGTGGCAAAAAAACCCGAATAAAGTAACATACTGCAAGGGCCGTCCGTCTAATACTAAAACAGCGGGAGCCGACCAATGCAGCGGGCAAATGCCATTAGCTGGAGCGAAAACCGGAAAACAGGGAGCGTCTTTATGCCGGACGACGATGCGCCTGTGATAGAACGTGCGCAGCAGGGGGATTCTGCTGCCTTCGACCTGCTGTTTGAAAAATATCAGGAATATGTGTACCACATTGCCTATGGAATAGTGGGGCGGACGGATGAAGCGCGCGACATTGCGCAAGATGTTTTTGTGCAGATTTACCATGCCCTGCCCCGTTTTCGCCGGGGTGCGCGATTTTCCACCTGGCTTTACCGCATTGCAGCAAACCGCGCCACCGATGCAGTACGCTCTGCTGAACGCAGACAAAAACTGGTCTCTGTGATGCAAAAACAGAACGAAGATGCCGAACGGCCATTTACCAGCCAGATCGAGGAAGAAGACGCCGTGCAGCAGGCCCTGATGCGGTGCCCCATTCACCACAGGCGGCTTCTGGTGCTGCGCTACTACCGCGAACTTGACATGGAAGAAATTGCAGCCATTGAAGGCTGTTCGCTGGTAGCCGCCCGCGTACGCCTGCACAGGGCAAAAAAAGAGTTTACAAAACAGTACACAGGTTCGCAGACGGGCATTGCGGAAACTCTGGAGGGGGAAGCTGGATGAAACAGGAACCTGCTGTCAGCTGCCGGCGAGTAATGCGCCTTGCAGAAAAAGCGCTGGAGGCGCAGCTCGCCCCGCAAGAAATTCGCCAAATGCAGCAGCATCTGCATTGCTGCCCGGCATGCAGCAGCGCATGGGAAACCATGCAAAAGGCCGAAACTGCACTGCGCACCGCTGCCCGGCGGCTCCCTGCTTCGGCAGGGCTGGCAGAGGGGTTTGCAGCACGCCTTGCGGCCTCTGTTCCCCCGCACCGCAGGGCAGTTCGCTGGCAGCGTGCGGCAGCGCTGGCGCTGACAGCGGCTGGACTGCTGCTGCTCTTGCCGCACGCTGCACTGTACAGAAAAACGCCCGCACCTGCCAAACAGAGCGCTCTTGCATACAAACCGCCGACTTCTGCGCCCGCCCGCATGCAAATGGCGTATGCAGGGCAGATCAGCAAACCGGCGCCGGCTTCACGCCTGTCGGCTGCAGCGCATTCTATCATAATTCGACCGCCAAATACTCACCGAAAAATGCCGACCAAACCTGTGCAGGCCCTGCTGCGCCCCAGCCCTGCACGCGCTGCGGCACATGCGCCAGCTGCAAAGCGCGCCGCCCCGCACGCTGTAAGAATAGCGGCCGCTCTGCCAAATACAGCCGAGGCTTCTTTTATGCAAGCAGCCCTGCCGCCTGCCGAACTTGCCAGCCTGGAAAAAACTGTGAGCCTGCACGTGGTAGACCCAGGCCGCAGGCTGAATGCACAGCTGCAAATCTCCAGCGCAAAAGGAGATACTACGGTGACGCTGAATACCACGCCCTAAACACACAGAAACGTATTTGCTGTGAGGAGAAAGAAAATGCGCTCTGCAAAAATAACGTTTGCCGCACTGCTGCTGTTTCTGGTGCAGCATGCTGCTTTTGCAGTCCCTTCTGTGCAAGCAGCGCAGAAGCAGCCGGGGGTAACCATTGCCGCCGCGAATGTGCGCACAACCCAGGTACTCGCCATGGTGTTTGCACAGGTGCACCAACAGTTTGTTTGCGATGGAGACATAGGCGGCAGCATTACTCTTTCGCTGCAGCAGCAGCCGCTGCCTGTGGCACTGAAAGCCATTTGCAGCGAAGCATACCTGCGCTACTACACAGACAGCAGGGGAATAACCCACTTCACCCGCGACCAGAAAGCGCTGCAGACAGCCATTTTGCACATCAAAACCAGCGCCGCTCTTCTGCAGCAAATGCGAATGCTCGGCATGCCTTCTCCTGCAGCGCCGCATGCCTTTATGGCATATACCGCCCCGCCAGGCCACTTCCAGCCCCTTACCCCCTGGGATGAACAGATGCGCCTCAACCACCTGGTAGGTTTTCAAATTCCTGCCGGGCAAACCATCACAGTAGCGCAGGCCCTGCAGGAATTTGGCAGGCAGGCGGGCATTGCCATCGATGTAGACCCTGAAATTGCACTCGATACCCATTTCAGACTGAATGGGCATCTGGTGCGCCCCCTGCCGCAGGCGCTTGCACTGCTGGCAGGCGTGGCACACCTCGACTACTTTATAGTAGGCAGCCATTACTACGTAACCACAGCGCCCGACTTTCATATTTTCTATGGCGCCTCAACCCAGCCGCGCGTCAGCTATCCCGAGGGCAGCCAGGCAAAACCCTGAAAACTGTTTTCTTTTTTCTCCTGAAGACGGGTAGGAATGTTGCATGCCGATGCAGAATATATACTGCAACCAATTCTGCCCCGAAGGGAGTTTTGTCTTGCGCATACTCATGCTTTCCTGGGAGTACCCGCCCCGCATTGTAGGGGGCATTGCCCGCCATGTAGAAGAGCTTGCCTGGGAACTGGCCGCCCTGCCGGATACGGAAGTGCATGTAGTTACCTGCGAGTTTGAGGGGGCGCCCGCAGAGGAAACAGTGCGCGGCGTGCATATCCACCGGGTGGCGCCCTATACCGCCCCAGGCGGATACACAGACTTTTTTCACTGGGTACACCGCCTCAACGACGCCATGCGCGACCGTGCGCACGAGCTGATAAAAGCCTGGCTGGCCCCCGCAGCACGCGGCAAAAACCTGAAAAACCCCAAAAAACTTCCCGAAAAACAGACCATTGTGCTTCATGCACATGACTGGCTGGCGCATTTTGCCGCTGCAGAACTCAAGCACACCTACAAACTGCCCCTTATCGCAACCATTCATGCCACCGAATTTGGCCGCAACAATGGCATTCATTCCCCCATCTCACGCTACATCGACCAGATAGAGCGGGAGCTGATCACCGAGGCATGGCGGGTAATTGTATGCTCCGAATTTATGCGCGGCGAGGTGGAATACGCCCTGCAAACCCCGCGAGACAAGGTAGACATTGTGTACAATGGAGTACACTGGCAAAAGTTTGATTTCCCCTTCCCGCCCGAAGAGGCAGCCGCTTTTCGCAGCGCCTACGCCTCGCCGCATGAGAAAATAGTGATGTTTGTAGGAAGAGGCGTAAGGGAAAAAGGATGCCAGGTACTGATAGATGCCATGCCCCGCGTGCGCGCTGTGTACCCCAATGTAAAACTGGTAATTGCAGGGGGCGGATACCGGCAGCATCTGATGGAACAGGCACGGGCGCTGGGCATTTGGGAGCAAACCTACTTCACAGGCTTTATACCAGATGAAAAACTGCTGCGCCTCTACCGTATTGCAGATGCAGCCTGCTTCCCCAGCCTCTACGAACCGTTTGGCATTGTCGCGCTGGAAGCAATGGCGGCAAAGTGCCCTGTAGTTGTTTCAGATGCAGGCGGCCTCAAGGAAGTTGTAGAACACAACGTGACGGGCATCACTACCTGGATCAACAATCCAGACAGTCTGGCATGGGGCCTTCTTCATTCCCTGCTCAATCCGGGGCACGCACATGAAATGGCAGAAACCGCCTTTGAGCGCGTGGAAACACTCTTCAACTGGGCGCGAATTGCCGCGCAAACCCGCGAGGTTTACCTGCGGGTAATACAGGAATACCGCAACAGCAACTGGTAACGGGAGAACTTCTCTATGACTATTCCCATTTCTGCCCCCGCGCCTTCGCGAGGGCGCATTCGCACTGCCTCGTTTGCCGGCCTTGCACTGCTTTCAACAGCGCTGCTGTACGCTACAGCACTGCAGCAGGCCCCCCTGCACCTCTGCCCGCGCTGCATGGAGGCCGCGCAATGGTCTGGCATATTTCAGGCCAGCCCCCAAAACGGAAAACTGCGCCTGGAGCAGATCAATATCTCGCTGACAGAGCAGGGCTATGGAACCCCGCATGCCGACAAAAGCGTAGACAACAAACCGCTCACAATGCATGGCACGGTATACAGCAGAGGTCTCGGCACACATGCCAACTCGGCCCTCGCCATTCGGCTCAACGGGTCTGCGACGAGTTTTCAGGCTCTTGTAGGCATAGACGATGAAACCAATGGCAAAGGGCTGGTAGATTTCGAAATCATTGTAGATGGCAGGGTAGCTGCAAACAGCGGACTGCTGCACGGCGGGCAGGCACCTGTTCCTATCTCGGTAAATCTCGCCCGAGCCAGGCAAATGCTGCTGCTGGTGAAGGCGGGGAGAAGCAGCATTGATTTCGACCACGCCGACTGGGCCAATGCGTTCTTTACCCTCGCGCCCGGTGCAAAATCGCTGCCCACCGCAGTACCTATTCCCACCGAGCCGCCGCGCATGGTGATCCCGCCGCCCAACCCGCATCCCGCCATTCATGGGGCAGCCATTACCGGCGCCACTCCGGGCTACCCGTTTCGCTTTCTCATCCCGGCCACTGGGCAGAAACCGCTTTACTACGCTGCACACCATCTGCCTGCCGGTCTCACTGTAAACCACGTTACGGGCGCTATTACCGGCCGCCTGCCCCACAAAGGGGTATGGCATGTAGAACTGGCAGTAGCCGGCCCGCGAGGGCATGCCGACCGCATGCTCACCATAGTGGGCGGATGGCACAAGCTGGCGCTTACCCCTCCCATGGGCTGGAATTCGTGGAACAGCTGGGCGGGCAATGTAAATCAGCAGCGCGTAGAAGATGCTGCAAAGGCTATGATAAACAGCGGACTGGCAGCACACGGCTATCAGTACGTAAACATAGACGATACCTGGGAAGGCCCGCGCGATAAGCAGGGCTTTATTACCACCAATAAAAAATTCCCCAATATGGCGGCGCTGGCCAGATCGGTACATGCCATGGGGCTGAAACTGGGCATCTATTCATCGCCCGGCCCGTTTACCTGTGCAGGTTACCCCGCAAGTTACCGGCATGAATTGCAAGACGCACAGCGCTATGCGCAATGGGGAGTGGACTATCTGAAATACGACTGGTGTTCTTACGGCCAGAAGGCCAATGGCTCTGGCGTGGAATATTTTGCAAAACCCTACTGGATTATGCGCAAATCCCTGGACATGGTGCCCCGAGACATTCTCTTCAGCTTCTGTCAGTACGGCATGGGAGACGTGTGGAAATGGGGGGCGCGAGCAGGAGGAAACTGCTGGCGCGATACCGGCGACATCAATGACAGCTGGGGAAGCCTGAGCGGAATCATCAACCGGCAGATAGGAATCAATCAGTACAACGGCCCAGGCCACTGGAATGACCCGGACATGCTGGTGGTGGGCGATGTAGGCTGGGGCAATCCGCACCCCTCGCACCTTACCCCCAACGAGCAGATTATGCACATCACCATGTGGTGCATGTTCTCTGCACCGCTGCTGATTGGGTGCGATATGACCCATCTCAATAAATTCACCCTCGCTCTGCTCACCAACGATGAAGCGCTGGCAATCAACCAGGACCCCATGGGCGTAACTGCGCATCTGGTGTACCAGAAAGGTGGTGCGGAAGTATGGGAACGTCCGCTCTCGGATGGAACCCATGCAGTAGCCCTGCTGAATATGGGCGATATGGATCAGAAGGTGGGTGCGACCTGGGCACAGCTTGGTCTGAAGGGCAAACTTCCGGTACGCGACCTCTGGCTGCACAAAAACCTGGGCCTGAAGCAGTATGGCGTTTCGTTCAAAGTGCCTATTCATGGCGCAGTGCTGCTGAAAATCGGGAAGGCACGCTAACTAGCAAAATGAAAAACCGGGAGGCAGATGCCTCCCGGTTTTTTTGTATATGGCGGTGGTATTTGCCTATGCGCCCTGCTGCACTACACCCACTGTATCTGGCCCAGAATGGCGGGGCGCGAAGCACCTGTTGCCGCAGGCACATTGCAGGGCTTGTGCTGCAGGGTTTCGTAGCCAAGCAGTGCAAAAGCCAGAGCTTCCTTCGCATCATCCGGGATGCCGAACCGGGCATGAGTACACACCTGTGATGGCGCAAAACCTTCTTCAAGCATCTGCATCAGCACCGGATTGCGCACCCCTCCCCCGCCCGCTATCACCGTATGAATGGGGCCATGCTTCTGTGCCCAGTTTCGGCACGATGTCAGCACAGAATCTGCAGTAAACCGGGTAGCAGTGTGCAGTATATCGGAGGGTGTCAATTCCAGTTCATGCGCACGCTGCAGCAGCCAGGAGGCGTATTCCGCGCCAAACATTTCACGCCCCGTAGAGCGAGGCGGGGTACGCTGCAGAAAAGGATGAGCCATGCATTCCGCCAGCAGTTCAGGGTGGCATTTGCCTGCAGCGGCCAGCGCACCATCGCGGTCGCAGTTCCATTTTCCCTGTGTCACTGCGCTTGCCAGTGCATCCATCAGCATGTTGCCTGGGCCGGTATCAAAGGCAAGCACGTCTTGCAGGCTGCCCCCGGCAGGCAGCAGTGTAACGTTTGCTATTCCGCCCAGGTTCAGCATAAGCCGGTTTTCTGCGGGGTGCGCCAGCAAACGCCAGTCGGCATAGGGCACCAGAGGCGCGCCCTGCCCTCCCAGCGCCATATCCATGCTGCGAAAGTTGGCAATCACCGGTCTCCCTGTGCGTGCCGCAATTACAGCAGGCTCTCCCAGCTGCAGGGTGCCCCGACCAGTGTGCCGCCCCATAAAAAGCGGCTCAGGCTGGTGCCAGATAGTCTGGCCGTGCGATGCAATGGCCTCAACTTCCTGCATGGCCAATCCGGCATGATGCACAGCCTGCACAGCCGCCTCTGCAAAGCATTCTCCCAGCAGGTAGTTGAGCACCGTAATCTGCTGCAGCGCTGCATCGGGCCTGCAGCAGTTCAGAATGGTTTTGCGCATACCTTCTTCCCAGGGCATGAAGTAAAAAGAAAGCAGCTTCCATTGAAAGTGCGGCTCGGAAGAAAATTCCACCAAAGCCGCATCAATGCCATCCAGCGATGTGCCCGACATAAGGCCGAGTATGCGAGTAGGCCCGGGCACGTTTTCTACTCTCTTTCCTGCTCTTTTTCCTGCGAGAAGCGTGCTGCCCTGCGTGCTATGGCAGGATCGCGGGCTGGCGCAGGATGAAACAGGGAGGCCATGTCTGCATAGGGGTTTTTGGGGCCGGGCTGGTTTTGCTCTTCTTCCAGCGAGCGCCGAAACTCTGCCAGCCCGCGTTTGAGCCGAACCACACTGAGCGCGCAGTAGCGTACCGCGGCCAGTATCAGCAGTATGTACAGGCCGTCGAGTACATAGCGCAACAGGGTCCAGACATTCATTTCAGCCCCTCCTTCCCGGTTTACCTGCCCGCCAGCTGGTACAGTGCATTCGCGTAAATGCGTGCAGCGCGCACCAGGGTTTCTACCGCAATGCGTTCATCCGGTTCATGTGCTGGCCCGTCGCTGCCCTGCGGAAACGCTGCCCCGAATGCAACGGTGTTTGGCGTAGCCCGTGCATAGGTGCCGCCCCCTGTGGTAGCCGGCTGTGTCTGGGTATCGCCGGTTTCTTCGCGGTACGCGGCAAGCAGCGTAGCCACAGGTTCCTGGTCAAGCGGCACATACAGCGGCGGGCTGTCGTGCAGGTCTGCCAGCTTCCATTCGCTTCCCTGCAGTTTTTGCAGCAGCGCAGCTTTCATCTCGTCCGCATTCCAGGTAACGGGGTAGCGCACATTGTAGGTAACGCTTACGGTTTGCTCATTGCATTCAATCATGCCCAAATTGCAGGTAAGCGGCCCGGCAACGTCATCTGTATGGGCAATCCCCAGGGCGCCGCCGGTAAAGTCTACTGTTTCCACAATTTGGTGAAGCCAGGGTTCCGTTTGGGCAAGGCCCGCTTCCAACAAAGCCTTTGCCAGTCGTGCTATCGCATTGTCGCCGTTTACAGGAGTACTGCCGTGCGCCGATTTGCCAATGGCGGCAACATGCAGTTCACCCTGCAGCCTCTCTACCTGCACGTTTCTGTCCCAGAATTTTTTCAGGGCGTTTTCTGCTGCTTCCAGTTCCGTCTGACTTCCCTTCAGCACAGCTTCAGCGAAATCGGGCACCATGTTAGGGCGCCTGCCCCCCTGTGCATGATCCACACGAAGCGTTGAAGAGGCAGCGCGTGCGTATTGCAGCACAATGTTGGCAATTCCCTTTTCTGCATAAATCAGCGGGAAGCAGGCATCCGGCGTAAACCCTGCTGCGGGCCGTTCCATTCCTGCCGTCTCAAAATAGTGGTGAACGCAGCCGAAACCGCTTTCTTCATTGCAGCCAAATATTATGCGAATACGTTTGTTCAGCAATGCGCCGCTTTCCATCAGTGCCTTTGCAGCAAACAGCGCTGCATAGGTGGGGCCTTTGTCATCACTGGCGCCGCGCGCATAAATGTAGCCATCCTTCAGTTCCGCTCCGTACGGTGGAACGTTCCAGCGGTCTCCCTCCGGCACTACATCCAGGTGTCCCAGCACGCCTATGTATTCCGTACCGCTTCCAAATTCTGCATGCCCCGCATACCCGTCGCAGTCAAAGGTATCAAACCCCATCTTTTTGCAAAGCTCCAGCGTATAATCCAACGCGTCGCGCACCGGCCTGCCAAACGGCGCGCCTGCTTCCGGCTGCGCTTCTACGCTGGGAATGCGAAGCACACCCCGCAGAGATTCCACCATTTCTTGCTTGTGGCTCTCTATCCAGTCGTACATTCTGTGTACAACCGGGTCGTTCTGTGCACTCATGGCAAAACTCCTTTTTGTTTTTTGCTTGCTATGTTTATACCCGAAACGCCTTTCCTGCCGTTTTCGGCAGTCACACTCGCAAAGACCTGCTTACCCAACAAATTCTGCAGCAACAGTATCTGCCAAAAACAGTCCGCGCCTGCTCAGTCTTAGCGTTCCCCTGCGCAGCTGCACCAGCCCCTGCTGCTGCAGCCTGTTCAAAACAGCGGCGTAATGCAATAGAGGCGATATTCCAAAGCGCTGTTCAAGGGGCTGCAGGACAATGCCCGACCGCAGGCGCAGGCCCAGCATAATCGTTTCTCCCAGTGCTTCCGCCTCAGCAAGGCGCTCGCTTTCCACAAAGAGGTCTTCGGCGGCGTGTACTTTTTGTACATACCGTGCCGGCAGCCTCTCTCGTTTACTGCGTTCTCCGTTCAGATAAGAAACCGCTCCCGGCCCAATGCCCAAATGTTCCCGGTTGTACCAGTAACCCAGGTTGTGGCGGCATTCATGGCCGGGCTTGGCAAAGTTGCTTACCTCATAATGCACATACCCGGCCCGCTGCAGCCGCCAAATGGCCCAGCGGTACATTTGCAAGTCTGTTTCCTCATCTGGCAGCGCCAGGCGGCCGCCTGCATGCAGCCGCTCAAAGCGGGTCCCTGGTTCCAGTGTGAGGCTGTAGAGTGAAAGATGCTCCGGCTGAAGCGACAGCGCTGCCTCCACGCTCTCTTTCCAGAGTGTGAGAGTTTGGCCGGGCAGCCGAAACATCAGGTCGAGGCTGATGTTTTCAAACCCTGCTTCTCGCGCTCTGTCAAACGCCTGCACCGCCTCTTCAGCGGTATGCGTGCGGTCGAGCTGCTTCAAAATGCCATTGTGCAGCGCCTGCACCCCAATGCTGATTCGGTTGAACCCAGCGCAGCGCAGCGCTGCAAAACGCTCTGAATCTGCGAAGGAAGGATTCGCCTCGGTGGAGATTTCTGCATCCTGCTGCATATCAAGGCACTCACGTGCAGTTTGCAGCAGCCTGATCTGCTGGCTGGCTGGCAAAAAGGTGGGGGTGCCGCCCCCAAAAAAAACGGTGGAAAGCGGGCGCGCAGCCAGGGGCGCCGAACATCGCCGTAAATCCGCCTCCATTGCCTCTACTACGGCCTGCACCAGCGGGCTGTTTTGCGGTTCAGTGTATGTGTTGAAATCGCAGTATGCGCAGTGCCGAGCGCAAAACGGAATGTGAAAATAAAGCGAAAGCTCCTCATTCATAACTGGGTTTCCGGGGTGGAAGCCCGCATCAGTCTGTCGCGCACGGCCTCCCATTCAGGCGCCTCGGGCGGCAGAACAGCCACAATGTGCGTAGCGCCGCCAGCATCCAGCGTATGCAAAGCACTGTAGAGCAGCGCGGCATACCCTTCGGCTGTTTCAGACAGGCAGAGCAGAGGTATTTCGCCTGCGTTCATTTGCTGCATGGTAAGCAGGGCCGGTTTCGCCCCCTGCTGCAGCAGCTTTTCAGCCAGCCGCAGGGCATTTTCTGGCGAAGCCAGCAGCAGCGAGGCACGCGGGGCATAGTGGCGCGCCATCATGCCCGGTGCAGGCAGCGCAGCATCTGCGGCATGCTGCGGGGTGGTACGCACTACGGTTCCTATGCAGCTTTCTATTTCAGAAACAGAGAGCAGGCCGGGGCGCAGCAGCACGGGCGCAGGAGCGGTGAGGTCGAGAACGGTAGATTCTATGCCCCCTGGGGTTTGGCCACCATCCAGCACCAGTGCAATGCGCCCGTTTAGGTGCTGCATTACATGCTGGGCGCTGGTGGGTGATATGCCATTGGAGCGGTTGGCGCTGGGGGCCGCTACAGGAACTTCTGCCTTTTGCAGCAGCTGAAGGGCATCGGGATGCGCAGGCACGCGCACTCCCACGGTATCTCCGCCGCCGGTAACAGCATCTGGTATCAGCGGCGAACGGGGCAGCACCAGGGTAAGAGGCCCGGGCCAGAAACGCACGGCAAGCAGTTCTGCAGCCTCTGGCCATGCGCTCACCAGGGGCAGCGCTGCCTCTTTTGCAGCCACATGCACTATCAGCGGATTGCGCGAAGGGCGCCCTTTTGCCGCGTAAATTGCTTGCACTGCTTCGCTGTTTGTGGCGCATGCGCCCAGCCCGTACACGGTTTCTGTGGGGAAAGCTGCCAGACCTCCTTCCCGCAGCACGCGCGCTGCCTCTTGCAGACTGGCTTCCCTGTGCAGCGGGTCAAGCGAAAGCAAACGGGTTGGCAGTGGTTTCACACGGCAGCAGGCTCTGCTGCTTCAGCCCCCACTTCTCTGTAAAGGCTGTCGCGTTCTACGGGAATGCGCCCGGCTTCTTCTATCATGCGTATCATTTGCGGCCGGGTAAGCACCTGCCGCTTGTTGCCTGGCTCATCGTCTTTGTAGGTAATTTCATATTCATGCACAGTGCCGTCCACATCATCTGCTCCATACCAGAGGGCGGTCTGGGTAACCTGGGGCGTATTCATGATCCAGAATGATTTGATGTGGCTGAAGTTGTCTAGCATGAGCCGGCAAAGTGCAATGCTGCGCAGGTCATTGTAGCCGGTAGTATGCGGAATGTGTTCCAGTTCGGTGCCTTCCGGGTGAAAGGCCAGCGGGGTCATGGTGATGAAGTGGCCGGTTTCGTCCTGCAGCTCCCGCAGCCGCACCAGATGCTCCACGCGTTCCTGCGGGGTTTCTATGTGGCCGTAAAGCATGGTGGCATACTGTGTAAGACCTGCCTCTGCCACTGCCCGCGCAACATCCATCCATCCTTCCCCATCCAGCTTTCTGTCAAACAGCTCGCTGTGCACCCGTTCAGAGAGTATTTCAATGCCTCCCCCCGGCAGCGAGTCGAGGCCGGCTTCTTTCAGTTCCTGCAGGGTTTCTGCCAGCGGTTTACCCGCCTGCCTCTGTATTTCCACAATTTCAACCATAGTAAACGCTTTTATGTGTACGCCGGGTCGCGTTTCTTTCACGGTGCGCAGCAAGTCAAGATAGTACTGATAGGGCAGGCGGGGGTTGATGCCTCCCACCATATGTACTTCGGTGATGGGCACATCCATGTGCTGCAGCAGTCTCTCGCGAACGGTTTGCAGGCTCATTTCATAAGGGGCGGGGCCGCCTTTTTTTGCGTAGAACGAACAGAATTTGCAAAACTTGTTGCAGATATTGGTGTAGTTGATGTGCTGGTTGCGCACGTAGTACGCCTTTGCGCCATGTCTTTTTTCACGCACCAGGTTAGCCAGCCAGCCCATGCCCCCCAGATTGGGTGAAAGCGCAATGCGCACTCCCTCTTCATATGAGAGCCGCTGCCCTGCTTCCACCTTCTCATAAATATCCATCCAGTCTGCACCAAGCATATTTTCCGCAATTTTTCGCACACCGGTATTTTCTGCTACTGTCATTGGTATTTGCCTTGCAACCAGAATAAAAGCATACAGATATTATACCGCCCCGGTATGCCAGGAATACTGCAGTTTGCCTTTGCGGGAAGCACCTATTGTGAGGCAGCTAAAAAAGGAATGAGCACAGCGCTAAAATAACTTACACCAACACTGAACTCTTACACAGTCTCTACGTTTTGACAAATCCCCTGAGTCATGTTATACTGCAAAAAGCAATGCGCAAACATAGGCAGCACACACTGCCGGGAGGTCAAGATCATGACATCAATCACCCCCCCCCCGCACCCGCGGGGAGGATGTTTCTTTTGTAGCAGTCTGCATACTCATAAGTCTACTTGCCATAGCTGGCGCAGCAGCGCTTCGGTTTCCCGCCCCCTGGGGTGCAGCGCCTTTCTGCCGCACTCTGCAAAACTCACTTGAACCACCCTGCCACCCCTGTGCAGTGGGAGCATGCCCTGCTTCTGCAAATGTCCAGCCCAGTCACAGTATCGCCTGCAGCGCCGACCAAACTTCCTGTGAGATGTACCCAGCCATTGAGTATACCTATCCGGGCGGCAGCACTTGCACAGCCATCACCCAGTGTACAGGTGGAAATCGGGTGCCTGGCCACTGCATCATCGGCAACTGAACCGTATTTTGAGGGAGGATGCCATGGAGGAAGAGAGCAAACGCCGCAGCCTTCGCCGCAGAGCGCTGGCCGGGGTGTGCCTTGCCCTTGTGCTCGCTGTGCTGCTGGGTGCGGGGCGGTGGGTGTACGAGCGCTATGTGCCTTATTCTATTGAAGTCAGCAAGGTTCCCTCTGCTGCCAAAGAAAAGCAGATAGAGCAGGCAATGAAGCGCATAGGCGATGCCTGGCTGCGGTACAAGCCAACAGCCGCCCAGCTTTCGGCTACCACCCTGGGAGTTTACTACCTCAAGGATAGTTTAGCAGGTCGCATGTTACAGCATCTCCATCTCGATTCCAGCATAATGGAATATAACACTGGCAAGCGTTATCCCAGTCGCTATGGTTTAGTCTGCAGAGAGTTTGAGCAGCACACCAACCGGTACTACCACGATGGCAGGCAGGTAAGCATTACCCGCGGTTTTTGGCTGGTATACGACTCAAAAACGCGCAGCGTGCTGCACATTCCAGCCTGGCAGGTGCACTGGGCGCCTTCATATCAGGTCCAGAAGCCAACTCTGCACTCAGCAGGCGGGTCACAGGGTAATTTTCAACTCCCGCTGTTTCCCAACGATCCACGGTATGCCGACCTCTATGCCCACACCACCAACGGCAGCATACCTGGCGTAAACATAGTAGAGTAGCGGAAGTGGCGATAACGAGGCTTCCTTTCTGAAGCGATTATGACACACAAGTATAACTTAGCTACCTGTCTAAATTTTGGGGGAATTATACAACCCCTGTATCTGTCTCACCCCACACAAACGACACTGCTCGATGTGCAGGCATGCGCCCCGAATCAATTCGAGGCGCGGCCAAACGTACTGGCTACAGGTTGATGGCGCGCATGCCCTGAGCATGATAGCGTTCGCCAGAGGTAACGCCTGTCGGAAACACCTTCTGAATGCGATCCAGCTGCTCTGCAGTGAGCTGCACCTCGAGAGCGCCAATATTCTCGGCCAGGTAGCTTCTGCGCTTCGTGCCTGGGATGGGCACAACCCCCTGCGACAGCACCCAGGCAAGCGCAAACTGAGCCGGGGTGCAGCCTGCCTCCTGAGCCATCTGCTGCACTGCGGCGGCCAGATGAAGGTTGCGCTCAAAGTTTTCACCCATAAACCGGGGATGATTTCTGCGCCAGTCATCTGCCGGAATGTCTTCCTGTTTTTGAAAACTCCCCGTTAGAAAACCGCGGCCCAGCGGACTGTAGGCAACAAAACCGGTGCCCGTCTGCCGGCACGCTTCCAGTATCTCTGCTTCGGGGTCTCGCGACCAGAGTGAATATTCGGTTTGCAGTGCAGCAATGGGGTGCACAGCCACCGCTCTGCGCAGGGTAGCAGGCGCTGCTTCCGACATGCCTAAAAAGCGTACCTTGCCCTGCTCTATCAGCCTGGCCATGGCACCCACTGTCTCTTCTATGGGAACCTGAGGGTCTACGCGGTGCTGGTAGTACAGGTCTATGTAATCTACCCCCAGCCGCTTCAGGCTGGCCTCGCATGCCTGCTGCACATACTCAGGCCTGCCGTTTACCCCAAGAAACTCCCCCTGAGTACCGCGAACATTGCCAAACTTGGTGGCCAGTATCACTTTGTCTCGCCTGCTGCGAATGGCCTTGCCCACCAGTTCCTCGTTTTTGCCCACCCCATACATATCTGCCGTGTCAAGAAAATTGATGCCTGCATCCAGCGCATAATGAATGGTTGCAACGGCCTCTGTTTCATCTGCCGCACCATAAAACTCCGACATGCCCATGCACCCCAGCCCCAGTGCAGATACCTGCAGATCGGCGCCCAGTTTTCTTTGCAGCATTGCTTTCCCCTTTCGCAAACGCACATGTTTTTCTATTCTGAATACGCCCCAGCCGGCACAATGAGTGCGCCTGCAAAAAAGACTCTGCATACTTTTTTCTGTGCAACCTGTCTGCATAGTAGATAACCTGCCAAAAGCGCAAGAGCGGCGATGCCGAGTTTTATTGCCGCAGCACGCTGGTGCGGGTACAATGAAACCCCGGAATAGAGGACAAAGGGCGCACAGGCAGTGAAGCGGCGCTCAAAAGAAGGAGAAAGCGCGTGAGTGACTGGCAGCGTACAGTGGAATGCGGAGTGCTGGGCGAAGCAGAAGAAAATCAGCAGGTTCAGCTCAATGGATGGGCGCACAAGGTGCGCACGTTTGGCGACCTGGTATTTATAGACCTGCGCGACCGTACCGGCATTGTACAGGTAGTGGTAGACCGTGAGGAAACCCCCGAACTGGTAAATACTGCCAATACACTGCGCTCTGAATTTGTTCTGTCTATACAGGGCACCGTGCGCAAGCGTATGCCTGGCACAGAAAACCCGCGCCTGCAAACAGGCAGCATTGAGGTGGCAGCAAAGCAGATTACTGTACTCAACCCCTCACGCCACATTCCATTTCAGATCAGCGATGAAGAACAGATGCAGAATGTGGATGAAAGCCTGCGCGTAAAATACCGCTACCTTGATTTGCGACGCCCTAAAATGTTTCAAATGCTGCAGCTGCGCCACTCGGTAATCAAAATCATTCGCGACTTGCTTGATGCCGAGGGGTTTCTAGAGATAGAAACCCCCCTCTTCACCCGTTCTACCCCAGAAGGCGCACGCGACTATCTGGTTCCCTACCGCCTTCAGCCTGGGCTTTTTTATGCACTGCCCCAGTCTCCGCAGCAGTACAAGCAGCTGCTTATGGTTGCCGGCGTGGAGAAGTATTTTCAAATTGCACACTGTTTTCGAGATGAGTCGCAAAGGTCAGACCGCCAGCCTGAGTTTACCCAGCTGGATGTAGAAATGTCTTTTGTAACTCAGGAACAGATTCTGCAGCTGATAGAACGCATTATGACCACAGTGGTAGAACAGGTAAGCACTAAAACCTTTCCACGCCCGTTTCCGCGCTTCACCTACGATGAGGCCATGGCGCTGTACGGCACAGACAAGCCCGACATACGCTTTGGGCTTACCCTAACCGACCTGGGCAGTGCTGTGAGCAGGTGCGGCTTCTCGGTATTCGACTCTGCGCTGGAAGCAGGCGGCACGGTGAAAGCAGTACGCTATCCGGGCGGGGCATCGCTTTCACGCAAGGAAGTGGATGCTCTCGCCGCGCTCTGCAAGGAAGCCGGCGCCGGCGGGCTTGCTACTATTGCCGTTGCCCAGCCAAACCCTGATGAGATAAAGTCGGCGCTCAGCAAACACCTTGCCCCCGCCGTAATGCAGCAGATACTGCAGAACTGCCAGGCAGAGCCAGATGACCTGATTTGCATAGTGGCGCACCAAAACCCAAAAACAGTGGCGGCGGCCCTCTCGCGCCTGCGCCTGGAAATAGGTGCGCGCTGCGGCCTGAGAAACCGCGATACGCTGGCGTTCTGCTTTGTTACCGACTTCCCGCTGGTGCAGTGGAACCAGGAGGAAAACCGCTGGGAGCCAGAACATCACCCGTTTACCATGCCGCTGGAAGAACACTTTGAATTTCTTGAATCTGATCCGGGCAAAGTGCGCGCGCAATGCTACGACCTGGTATGCAATGGGCAGGAATCGGCTTCCGGCAGCATTCGTATACATCGTGCCGACATACAGGCGCGGGTTTTTGCCCTGCTGGGTATCTCTGAAGAAGTGCAGCGTGCGCAGTTTGGGCATCTGCTCGATGCGTTTTCGTATGGTGCGCCGCCCCATGGCGGGTTTGCACCCGGCATAGACCGCCTGATTATGAACCTGCTGGACGAGCCAAACATCCGCGAGGTAATCGCCTTCCCCAAAATGGGCCTGGGCTACGACCCGATGATGGATGCCCCTGCGCCGGTAGACCAAAAGCAGCTGAAGGAATTGGGGCTGATTATTGCACCGCCCCAGCAAGCCAGAAAAGAGTAGCCTATGAAAACCGTTTATGCCCGGATGGCTGCGGGGGCAGCGCTCTGTTTTACCGCCGGCATTGCATTTGCACAAACGCAGCTGCAACTGAACCAGCAGGCAGCAGGGCGGCTGGCACTGCAAAACAGAAAAATGCAGACACAGCTTTATGCTCTCAAAAGCGCTCTTGGCGCTGATCAGCAAAAACTGCTCTCTGGTGCGCAGAGGGCATGGCTCAGGTACCGTACCGCAGAAGCAGCCCTGCTTGCTTCCAAAGCATCAGGGGGCAGTATGTATCCCATGCTGTATGCACAGGCCCAAGAGCAGATTACCGCTCAGCGCCTGCGCCAGCTGAAGGCAGATGCCAAGTTGTTTCGTACCGAAGGTGACTTGTAGGCTGTAGATACCGTACTTACCCGCCGCAAACTGTTCGCGCACAATCTGGCGCAGTTTCTAGATACCCCGCAGATTGAAGCGGCAGAGGCATACTGAGCAGCACCTGCAGGTCTTATCCCGGAGGGTGCAGAAGCAGGGAAACCGATATAGCCAGCCCTATAGCGATGACTATGCGCCGCACGTTTTGCTGCCCGATTCGCTTGGCGTAATGCGATGCCGTGAGGCCGCCGCCTATCGAGCCGGTCATCATCAGAAACGCTATGGGCCAGTCTATCAGCAGGTTTTTTCCCGCTCCCACCCCTTCTCCCTGCGGAACGCGGGAAAAAACAAATACCAGCAGCGCCATTAGGTTGACCAGGCCAGCGATGCAGTTTTTTATTCCGTTCATGCGGTGCATATGCTGAAAGCCCACATAGCCAAGCAGCGTGAGGATAAGAATGCCCAGCCCTGCCCCAAAGTACCCTCCGTAAAAAGCAAAACAGCCCATCAGCAGCGATGCTGCAATCCAGAAAGGGGAAAACGGCGGGCGGTCTTTCAGCGGTTCTGCCTCAAAGTGTGCGGCCCGCTCTCTTGCTCTGCGGGTAAGCAGGCCCTGCGAGGCGAAAAGCAGAGTGGTTGCCAGCAGCAGCCAGGGTACAATGCGCCCAAAGAGAGTGTCGGTGGTATGAGTAAGCAGTAGCGCTCCCGCCAGACCGCCCAGCACGCCGGGCACCCCAAACCAGAGCAAAATAGGCGGCAGGTCAGATACATAGCGCCGGTACCCCCACAAGCTGCTGATTACCCCCGGCCAGAGGGCCATGGTATTGGTGGCGTTTGCTACACGCGCTGAAAAGCCTGCTGCCAGCAGGGCAGGAAAGGTAAGCAGCGTGCCTCCCCCTGCCAGAGAGTTTGCCATGCCTGCCAAAAACGCAGCGCAAAACAGAAGCAGGTCGCGAAGAGGATGCAGTGTCACGGACGGGGTATGCGAAGGCGGTGTTCATGGGGCGGCAGGTAGCCCATTCTTCTGGCAGCCTGTTCCAAGCCTTGTTTAGTAGAAAGCGCCTGAATTTGCAGCGCTTCTCTTTCATTTTGCATCTGCAGATGTTTTACTTTCTTTTCCAGTTGATTGTCTGCTTTTTGCCATTGGTGCAGGGTCTGGTAGGGACGTGCGATGTCTGCTCCCAGCCAAAGGCTAGCCGTCCAGAGCAGCACAATGATGGGCAGCCGCCATGCAGAAGGCGCTCTGTACGCTTTATTGGTGATTCCTTTTCTGGTACGAACGGCGGCTATCTTCCTGCTCCTGGTTGATGTATTTTACAGCGGCGCTCCTGCCTCATGCACGCGGATCAGGTTGGTTGTACCGGGATGATTCACTGGCACACCGGCAGTAAGCACCACACAATCGCCTGCCTGTATATGTTTTGACTGCAAAGCAAACTGCAGGGTTGCACTCATCATGCTGTCGGTATCTTCTACTGTTTCTACCAGACAGGGAGTGACCCCCCAGGTCAGTGAGAGTGCGTGATAGGTATCTTCCTGATTGGTCACACCCAGTATGGGAACCGGCGGCCTGTGGCTGGCCACCTGTCGAGCGGTGCTGCCCGAAGTGGTGGCGCACAAAATAGCACGCGCCCTCACCTCGCGCGCAATATCTGCCGAAGCACGGCTCACTGCGGCGGTAATATCATTGGGTTCTTCCAGGCGCTGTGCATATCCCTGGTGCTGTGCAAACGCCGTATCTGTGCGCAATGCAATGCGCGCCATGGTTCGCACCGCTTCCAGCGGGTACTGGCCAGAAGCAGTTTCACCAGAAAGCATTACTGCATCTGTTCCATCTAAAATGGCATTGGCAACATCTGCCGCTTCTGCACGGGTAGGCCGCGGGCAGGAGAGCATAGATTCAAGCATTTGTGTAGCGGTAATTACCGGTCGTGCAGCCCGATTGCAGGCTCGAATCAATCGTTTTTGTACGATCGGCACTTCGTCATAATCCATTTCTACACCCAGGTCGCCTCGCGCTACCATAATACCGTCTACCGCTTTGAGAATGGAAGCAAAATTCTGCACCGCCTCCATTTTTTCAATTTTGGCCAGCACCGGGCGTCGTACATGCATATCGCGCATCAAATGGTAAATAGGCTGCAGGTCATCTGCCGAGCGTACAAAAGAGGCGGCCACCCAGTCCACTCCCTGCTGCAGGCCAAACTCCAGGTCGACCAGGTCTTTTTCGGTAACGGCAGGTATAGCGATGCTGGTGCCGGGGGCGCAGATTCCCTTGCGCGAACGTATGCCTCCTTCTGTAAGGCATTTTGCCCACACAATGTGTCCTGGGGTGTGAGGCTGCCCTTCGCTGCCCAGCACCCGCATGGTAATTTTGCCATCATCCAGCAGCAGTGTTCTACCCGGGGTGAGAGCAGCCATCAATTCTGGCAGAGGAAGCGGAAGCAGACAGCAGTTTTCTTTCTGCTCTGGTATTTCCTGGCTGGTAAAACCCACTGTCTGATTTTTTCGCAGCATTATCTCAGGTGGATGCAGGTCTCCCAGCCGCATTTTGGGGCCGGAAAGGTCTTGCAGAATAGCCAAAGGCTTTTTCATATCCCTTGCCAGGCTGCGCAGGTGTGCGATTACTTCTGCATGCTCTTGGTGGGTGCCATGAGAAAAGTTTAATCGTGCTACATCCATGCCGGCCCGCATGAGCTGTTCCAGCATTTTGCGGCTGCGGCTGGCCGGCCCGATGGTACAGACAATTTTAGTTCTGCGCAGAGCCACTGGCATCTTCCTCCTGTTGCTCTTCTGCCATGCCAATCAACATAGCCTGTATCGCTGCGTCTTTTTGAAACCTCTGCTGCATCATACTGCGTTCTTCTGCATTCAGTGCGTCGATCGTATTCTCGTTCTCCGCCTGTTTCAGCCGCTGGGCATGCTGCACAAATTCCCGATAGGTTTTCAAAAATTCCGCATCCTCCTGAGCAGCGCAGCCCAGTCGTCTGCACCCAAGCAGGTACTGACGCAGGGCGCGCTGCTCATCTGAATTAGCGAAGGTTGTAGAAGGCGCTTCGCCCGGCATATATGGAGGCATACCCCAGCATCTCCTCTATGCGCAGCAGCTGGTTGTACTTGGCTACGCGGTCGGTACGGTTGGGAGCGCCGGTTTTGATCTGCCCGGCATTTACTGCTACTACAATATCGGCAATAGTAGAGTCTTCGGTCTCTCCTGAGCGGTGCGAAACCACCGCAGTGTAGCCTGCGCGCTTGGCAGTCTCTATGGCATCCAGTGTTTCAGTAAGAGTGCCAATCTGGTTCACTTTAATGAGAATGGAATTTCCGCAGCCCTGCTGAATGCCGCGCCTCAGGCGTTCTGTGTTGGTAACAAACAGGTCGTCGCCCACAATTTGCACATGGCCTCCAATTCGCTCGGTAAGCAGTTTCCAGCCTTCCCAGTCATCTTCGGCGAGACCGTCTTCTATCGAAATAATGGGGTACTTGTCTACCCAGCGGGCATAAAAGTCTACCATTTCAGCGCTGGTAAGGGTTTTTCCCTCGCCTTTCAAATGGTATTTGCCCTCTTCATAAAACTCTGTAGAGGCCGGGTCAAGGCCCAGGTAGATGTCTTCTCCCGGCTTATAGCCGGCGCTGACAATGGCTTCTATGATTACCTCTATGGCCTCTTCGTTGGTTTTGAGGCTGGGTGCAAAACCGCCTTCATCTCCATATCCTGCCGAAAGCCCTTTTCCCTTTAGCACCTTGCGAAGAGAGTGAAACACCTCTGCCCCCATTCGCAGGGCTTCTGAGAAGTTTTCTGCGCCTACAGGCAGCACCATAAATTCCTGCAGGTCTACATTGCTGTCTGCATGCTTGCCGCCATTGAGAATATTCATCATGGGCACCGGCAGGGTGCAGGCGTTTACGCCTCCCAGATACTGGTACAGGGGCAGACCCAGCGATTCTGCAGCGGCGCGCGCCGCTGCCAGCGATACCCCCAGTATGGCATTGGCTCCAAAGCGGCTTTTGTTGGGCGTGCCATCCATTTCAATCATGCGGTAGTCTATAGAGCGCTGCACCGAGGCATCCATATCAATGATTTCGGGGGCAATATGCTCATTCACATTGTCTACAGCGCTGCGTACGCCTTTCCCGCCATACCTCAAGGGGTCGGCATCTCGCAGTTCCACGGCTTCGTGTGCGCCTGTAGAGGCTCCAGAAGGCACAGCGGCCCGCCCCATGCTGCCATCTTCCAGGTAAACATCTACTTCCAGGGTGGGGTTGCCGCGCGAGTCAAGTATTTCACGGGCTATCACATCTTCTACAATCAAACCTGTCATTTTCCAGCTCCTCTTTCGTCCTCGTTCCTTACACAAACCTTGCAATACACTTCGAGAATTATAGCACACGGCGCCCGGCTCTCACCCTGTTGTGTACAGATGTTTTGAGAATGCATTGTCTGCAGAATGCTGTTTTATGCTTTATGCAAAAGAGGATGCACTCTGCAGGCAGTGCATTTACTGCTGCACAGCTCTCAGGGCAGCGGCGGTCTGGCTGGTAATATCAAGTGCGCCGGGGGTGTGAGGCGGCACCAGCCTGCACCCCAGTTTTGCGGCGGTTTTTTCTGCCTGGTCGCGTGCTTCCATGCGTGCAAAGCGCAAAAGAGCCTGCAGCTCGCCCGAAACATCAGCCCGTGTACGGTTTGCTGCCAGGCGGGTTTGCTGCAGCGCAGCAGACAGCGCAGCAGACATTGCAGCAGTGCGCTGCATAACAATTTGCCTGCCCAGTTTTGGCGCACCGGGCGGACCGGTGAGAGGCTGCAGTATTCCGGTGCCCAGGTTTACATGCAGCTGAGCCAAAATCTGCTTTTGCTCTGCTACCGCCTGTTCAACCTGCCGATCTACGTTGGCAGCAAGTTTTTTTTGATAGGCGGCCAGGCTGGCGGCCAGGTCTCTCTTTGCTTCTGTAAGAGGCTTTGCCATGGCCGCCTGTACCGCAGCCGCTACCCCCGCCCGCAATGCTGCCGTCTGCTTGTCTATTTCTGCAATGCGTTGGTCTGCAATGCTTCTCTGCTGCAAATAATCGCGGCGGGTTTGCCCGGTTGAGGTAATGGCATTTCGGTTAAGAACAGCACGCCGCAGCAGAAGTGAATCAAGCTGATATTGAAGCGTATTGATTTTACTGTCTGCCTTCATTTGCAGGCGCGTACGCAGTTCTTGCAGTTTTTGCCGGTATGCGGTTTCCATCTTTTCTGTTTGGCTGCGCTCATACAGAGCATATGGCAAGCGAGAGGCAAGCTGCAGCATATGGACATACCTTTGCGCATAGCGCCTCGCCTGCTGGCCTGCCCGCTCAACATGGTTGGCTGCCAGGCTCAAATTCAGGCCGGCGGGCGGCTGCAGCGCAGAAGGAAAACGTTCGGCAGAGGCAGGCGGGGGAAAAGCAGACCGATGAGAAAGAAAGCTGTTTGCATTTGCCTGCAGCAGAGCAGCCTGCCGGCCGGCAAGTGTAAACGGCAGCAGAGAGGGCACATTTACCCAGGCAATACGCACAGAAGGGGCTGGCCGGTGCGAACAGCCGCACAGCAGGCACAAAAAAGCAATGCCAACATAACCGGCCCGTTTCATTACACTGTTATTTATTCAGAATCTTCAGCACAGAGTCGGTACAGTCTATCTGAGCATAAGGTGCTATATCTGAGCTGAATACAATGCTGATCCCTTCTTGTTTTGCTACCTGGGTCAGGGCTGAATTGATGCTTTTCTTAACCTGCACCTGCTCCTGGTCTATATCGTTTTGAAAAGTCTGTTTTGCCTGAGTGGCCAGCGCAGAGACATTGCTGTCGGTGCTAGCTTTGCTGGCGGCAAACGTATCTATCTGCTGTTTTTGGGCGGGGGTGGGGTTTTGTATGCTTGAAAGCGTCTGCACCTGCTGCGCATACTGTGCGCTCTGACTCTGCAGCTGCTGCAGCTGGGTTTTGTCTGCTGCGGTAAGCCCCTTGGGTGTGCCCTGCATGGCCAGCAGATCTGCCAGCTTTTGCTGATCCTGTTCCGCAAGATACGGGTTTGCCTCATACACATTCAGCCTGTCTCGCATAGCATTTTGTTTCTGCTGCAGCTGCTGGTTGAAGTCTTTGATTACCTTGTACTCGTTCTGCAAACGGTCTATGTGTATGACCCCTGCACGAAAACCGCCGTTTTTATCCTGCCCGTGCGCACCTGTAAGCGATGCTACAATACAGAGCGCTACAATACCCAGAACAATGCCATTCCATTGTCGGTTAGTTGCCGTCACTTGTGTTCACATTCCTTTCCTGGTAGAGGCTCTTCTTGAATAAGAGAGCCGAAACAGTTGGCTGTATTCTGTTAGAACGACTGCCCTATGCTAAAGTCGGCGCGTCCCCCCTCATCTCCAAAGCCATAGTCCAGGCGGAGAGCGCCAATAGGGGTTTGCACCAGCACTCCCAGACCTGTGCCCAGGTGGAGGCGAAACCCTCCCTGCTGAAAGTTGTTGATATTCACATTGGAATACTTTCCCCCCCAGGCATCTCCCGCATCTACAAAAAGCACGCCTACAAACCTGCGCGCCAGCGGCTGCCTAAGTTCTACAGAGGTAAGCAGTTCATACTTGCCCCAGAAACGGGCGTCCCGGTATCCTCGCAGCGTATCGCCGCCGCCCAGAAAAAACTGCTCGGCAAAGGGCAGAGTTCCGGTAGATGCCCCCAGCACTGCCCGCAAGGCAAGCACGGTTTCATCTTTGGTAGGGTCTGTTGGAGGGCGCTGCCCAGAAAGACTGATGTACTGGCGCGCCTCCAGATTGAAGCGCAAAAAGTTGGCGCTTCCATACACGCCGGGTACAAATATACCCGGAATAGTAACAGGAGCCTGCAAATTGGCGTGGCCCGCCTCTATGGAAAGCGTTTGCACCCCGCCTTTGGCAGGGTTGAGATAGTAGTCGCGGGTGTCGTGGCTAAAAGATGTGCCCAGGGTGAATACTGGCCCGTTCTGAATGATCTGCAGGTCGGCCAGAGGCAGATTGAGCAGATCGGTGCGAATAGTCTCTCCTCTAAAAAAGAGCGAGCCGTTTACATACCTGCTAAACGGACGGCCCACAGAAACATAGCCTCCTGTGTGCTGCTCATTGTAGTATGAGTTTCCGCCAAATGTGGTATTGCTCACTCCGCTGAATGAGGAAAACCCGTTGGAGAAGCGGTAAACGGTTTTATCGTAGAGCTGCATGCTGAGGCTAGTGTGATGCGAGTCGAGATACGGTTCTATGAAGCCCAGCTCCACGCTGTTGCGCCCCAGTGCGCCGCCTGTAGAGGCACGCAGGCTGAGGGTTTCTCCGGTGCCGCGGAAGTTTGTGTCTACTGCCTCTGCATAGCCAATAATGTGTTCTGCCGGGCTGTAGCCAACGCCGCCGGTAATGGAACCGGTTCGCTTCTCCTTGATATTGATGTCAATAGCATACTGTGCCGGGCCGGTTTGTACCGGCGCCACCTGCACATTGTCAAATATGCCCAGGTTCAGCAGCGATTCCTGGTCTCTGCGCAGCGTACGTATGTTGAAGTAGCTGCCAGGCTTGGTATGCAGTTCTCGTGTTACCACATACTTGCGAGTTTTGTGCAGGCCGTCTATTTTAATGGAGGAAACGCGGGGCACAATCAGCGGAACCTGCAGAATGCCGTTTTTATCTACATTCACTTCAGCGCCCACCTGCATGGTGTAGCCCTGCTTTGTATAATAATCTTGAGCGGCAGTATAGTCGGTAATGAATGTGCTTGCGTTGAAAATGGGGTTTGGCATCTGCGCCGAGGGCAGCATATTTTGAAAGAACTTGAGTACAAACTGTGGTTTGATTGGGCCAGAGCCGGTGAGGGTAATGTTTTTCACCACCGGGTACTCATGCACTTCTATCAGTACTTTGCAGGTGCCGTTGGGCGGGCTGGGTTCTTCTGCCTCCACTATCACCGGGTTATTGTTTGAGTCGGCGAGAGTGGTTCCAAAATAGCCGCTGGCAAGCAGATTCTGAATCATCTGGTTTTGCAGTTCCGGCGTAAACGGCTGCCCGACTTTTGCTCCGCTGGTGGCTATGATGTAGGCGCTGTTCAAGATGTGGTTGCCGGTCACTTCAAAACTGACAATACGAGGCGCACCTGCAGGGGCAGTACTTGCAGAAGCTCCCGGAGAAGCCGTTTGAGCAATTGCACGAAGAGGGGCAAAAAATAAAACTGGGATCAGCACTGTCCCGACGCCCAGCAGCAGCCACACCCCAGACCGGTTGTTTTTCCAATCCATTCGCAGTCCATTCTCCTTTACATTCCTGCAGACATGCTCTTCTGCTTCGCTGCAGCCAGTGCATCGCACTCTGCTCAGCTACTCCATTAAAAAGTAGGGTTCCAGTTTGCGCCGCAACATGGCACGTGCGCGTGAAAGACGTGTTTTCACGTTTTCCAGCGTGAGGCCGGTTGCTTCTGCAATCTCGTTGTAAGATAGATGCTGAAACTCTCGCAGCATCACTACCTCACGATACTCCATGGGCAGCGCCTCTATGGCAGCGTGTATACGTTCGCCCAGCTCTTTCTCTTCCAGCACTTTCTGGGGTGCATGGGTGTAGTCGGGCACTTCCCGCGTAATGCCTTCCTCATCTGGCAGCTGGGTTTGATCAAGCGACTCCATGCGCACATGTTTTCTGCGCTCCCGCTGTCGTATGCGATTGATGCACAAATTGCGTGCAATCTGGTACAGCCAGGTAAATACCTGTGATTCCCCCCGAAAAGCGCCATAATGCCTGAAGGCATTGATAAAGGTTTCCTGGGTAACATCGGCAGCTTCTTCATAGTCGCCCAGCATTTGAAAAACCAGGTTAAAAATGCGCTTTTCGTACTGCTCAACCAGCGCATCAAAATCCCGCTGATACCCCGCATCTTCTGAAGGCGCCGCTTTCATAGATCGCACCACATCCACCCTGGGGGCAGACGCTTCTCCTGGGCTGCAGAATTGCACACCAGATACAGCAGCCAGCCGCAATGGAAATGCAGGCAGCGCACACTGCTTTTCTGCTTCTTTGCCTGTGCGGTTCTGAAGAAAACGGGGGATTGCCATCTGGTTGCCTCATACGCCGGATGCACTGAAAGCAGCATGCACAGCGTTTGGTATCGAGCTGTTTTGTACGCAGTCAATACCATTGGACGCATAATACCCCGCGTTGTTACATCCCTTTCCCCTGCTTGCACCTTCTTGCCGTTTTCAGGCTGCAGTTGTTCTCTTCACGGGTATATAGTATGGCACATGCTGGCTAGAAGCGCGTGATGCCTTCTATGCTGAGTGATTGAACATTTTGTTCATTCTGCTCCAGAGAGAGCTGAAACCGCGGGCTGAAGCGAAAACTGAACTTGATGTCTGAAAGTGCATGCGTGCCGCCCAGAGTGCGGGTATAGCTTACATACAAAGGCCCAAACAGCCTGCGCGCCAGGGTAAACGATAAACGCTGCACCGGGTCGTACTGCAAAGCCAGCTCTTCAAACCCCAGCTGCTGGGCGGGTTTGGCAAAAAGCGTTGGCAGCACAGAGTTGGCTACCATGCTCGTAATCTGCTGGGCTATCGCCTGGCCGGGGTTTTTCTCCAGCCCCTGTATGGCCCCTACCCCCAGCGCATCGGCAACCTGAGAAAACAGCACCTGCTGATCGCCAGAAAAGTCTGGCGGGTTGGTTTGAAAATCGAGATGCAGGCGTGACTGACCAGTGACCGGGTTCACTGTTTGACCAGTAATTGGCCCCTGGGCAGTAACGATTACCTGGTATTTGCGCTGCCCGCTAAAGGTGTTGGGGTTGGGCAAAAACAGGCTGGTTTGGGCGCGCACATTTACTGTTAGGCCCAGCACAGGCTGATCTGGCAGGCTTGGATCACGAGTGGGATATGCCAGCGTGATTTCACCCGGAGGCATCACAGAAAAGCGTGCGGTAGGAAAAGAAAGCACTCCGCGCTGTACCGTAAGCCTGCCGTACAGCTGCAGAGGAGGCGTCTGCCCGGCGACCCCCTGTGCGGCGCCCGGCGCGGTGTGCCTGCCTGTAACTTGTATGGCACCCTCAACCTCCCCGCTGAGTGCAGAGGTAGCTACCTGCACATTGCGCTGCAAATGCAGGCTCACATTCAGTTTCTGCAGCAGAGGAAGAGTGAAATTTCCTCCGCCTGTGTTGCCAATTTGTGCAGGCGGAGAAGCGTAGGCATTGTTCACCGTAATTGTCCCGGTGAGTGAAGGGCGCAGCAGCGTACCGGTCAGGTGCATGTCCAGCGCGGCTTCACCGCGCAGCACGCCGCTGTTCACGCCGGGCAGAGGGTTTTCGTTAAAAAGTGCTTTGGAAGCCCGCAAATAAATGCCGCCATGCTGTTCAGGTTTTCCTGAAAGTGGAAGGGAGCCGCTGAGGGTAATATGTGAACCGGTGGCGAGAGCTGCCGGAAGACGGGTGTTGTACAAGTGACTTTCCGCCTGAAAACCGTTTTCTACCTGCACCGAGGCGCCATTGAACAGCAGTGAGCCTTGCAGGTTTTGCAAACCTGTGTGCAAATACTCTATTTTGCCGCTGGCAGTAGTAAAGCCAACGCGCAAAATTTTGCTTTTTAACTGCAGCTGTCCAGAAACACGAGGCTGAGCAATGGTGTTGTCGATGCTTGCTGCTGCTTCAAATGTACCGTCGCTGTCTAGGGCTACTCCGGGCATGAGGGCAGTAAGCGCCTGCAGGCTCTGGGTGGGAATAGTGGCAGTGAGATGCAAAGGTGCGTTTTGTGGGAAATAAGGCTGCTTCCATTCAAAACCTGCCGAGCCTTGCAGCTGCCCCTCAAAATGCCCTGGAGAGCCATCGAGGTGCCTGTAATTGCGTGTAAAAGTAATCAGGTCGGCACGGAGTTCGGGCTGCTGCAGCGTAATTTTGCCCGCGGTAATCTGGTTGATGACCTGCCCGTTCCATTCTACGTTGCTGAAGCTGGCCGAGGCTTCTATGCGGGGGGAATGTATGGGGCCGGAGGCGGTGAGTATCACATCGCCCGAACCCGACAGGGTTTGCAGCTTTTGCATCCATGTATTGCCGCCTGCCGGCATGGGAAGCGAATGTACCAGGCCGCCCAGATTGAGGTTGTATATGCCGGCATCCAGCGCCAGGCTGCCCTGAAAGGCCGCCTGCGCACTTTGCGCCAGCACAATGCCCAGCGGGCTTTGTATGCGCAGGGCAGGGCCGGATGTATTTTCGGCAGGCATTTGAAAGCCATGCCTGTCGCCCGAAGCGCTGGCCTGCAGGCTGTTGATGACGGCACCGCCTATTTGCAGACCGCTTCCCTGCAGTGTTGCAACAAGATGCGGGTTCTTCAGGCTGCCTGCTGCATGCAGAGCGCCAGAAAGTGAACCGTTGAGGGCAAAGCCAGGGGTGTTGAGCCAGTCTGCAACCCCCTGGGCGCTGCCTGAAGCGGCAGATGTTTGCAAAAACAGGGCTTTCAGGTCGGTTAGTTTCAGCCCATGCCACAGCATGCTTCCCTGCAGCGTCTGTTTGCTGGGGCGGTACTGGGCATTTTCTACAGATATCACTGGCAGCGGCGGCACTGTGCCGGGCAGCGTAAGCGTAAGCAGAGGCATTTTTATCATATCAGGCGTGTACTGCAATTGTGCTGCCAGAGTGCCGGCATTGTACTGGCGCCATGCAAAATTTTGCACTGTAAGCTGCGCACTGCCCTGCGGATGTTTTAGGGTGCCCTGCACTGTTGCCTGCAGCGAAAGGGCGCCGCTCAGGTCGGAGCGTGTCACCCCGGATACTGCAGTAATCAGATCAAGCAGGCGCAGACCGTTTGCCCGCAGCCGGGCCTCTATTTGTTTTTGCGGGCTGAGGGTGCCGTCAAAAGCAACGTCTCCCCCGGCACCGGCAAGATGCACCTGCGCCTGCAGCTGTTTCGCTGCATTGTAGCTCACCAGTGCAGTTGCAGAAGAAAGCGGTATGCCGTGCAGCAGGGCGTGCTGTACTGTAACCTGCACAGGGTGTGCAAGATAGAGGTTCGGGTAGATACCTTCCACATCCACCAGGCTGGTGCTGATAGTGCCAAGCGCAGGCGGCAGCACATTGGGGTCGGCAGGGGTATCGAAGTGCGTTCCAGCCAGTTTCAAAAGGTCTTCTACATCAAAAGAGCGGGCAAGAGCATGCAGGTCAAGATGAGGTTTTTTGGTATTGTAGTGCAGCATTTCGCCCGAAAACTGTACAATACCGGGGTACCTTTCGGCAATGCCGCGTGCAACCGCTACCGTTTTTCGAGTAATTTCAAAGTGGGTGGCCACTCTGTCAAACCGAATGAGGCCGCCTCCTACGTTGAATGCATTGAACAGCCCATCCAGTTCAGGCTGATGAAACGTGCCTCCCAAATGTGCCCGCAAATATCCCTCCCCGCTCAGACGCTGCACACTAAACAGAGGCTGTGTCTGCTGTGCATCTGCAGCAGTTTGAATAGTTTTGGCAGGCAGCAGTGCGGCGGCTATCTCTTTCAGGTTCAGTTCATCTCCCTGCAAAATCAGGTTGTAGCGCTGCTGCTGCAGGTTCACCACCCCTTTTGCCTGCAGTTCTCCGCGGCGGTCATTCACCTGCAGCGTATGCAGCACTATACGCCTCCCGGCTTCTGAAGCAGCTGCGTAAAGCGAGTGAATACGCTTTCCCGCATAGCCTGGGTCTCTGGCATACAGCCTGGCAGTAACAGCAGGGGTATGCCCCTGCCTGCCGCGCATGGTGAAATCAGCCTGTGCTGTGCCTGCAAGCCGGGTATGCAGTACCGGGTTCAACCCTGCCAGGCTGACATTGCGCGCACGGGCATTCAAACTAAAGCTGCCCGGATGGCGCAGTTGCACAATGGCCTGTATACTGGCAGCACCGCCTGCAAACCCTCCTTGTATATTGGCGGCGAGCTGCTGGTTGTGAATCAGTGCATGTATCCTAATGTTACGCGCATCAAAACCTGCATAGCCCGCCCCGGGCAGCAGCGCATCTGCGGCAACTACAGGGTTTGCAAGCGGTCCGGCTGCCTGAAACTGCACGCTGCCCTGTGCAAAAGCGGTTCGCAAATTGGCTGCAAGCTGCGTATCATGCCCATGCAGCAGTTTTTGAAGAGCCGGCTGCTTTTTCAGCATGCTGTAATTCAGACCTGTTACACTGCCGCGCAGCGCTATCAAGGGCGAACGGTGAGCGCCCTGCCAAAGGCGGTTGATTCGTGCTGCCGTGCCCTTCAGCGCATACTGCGCACCTGCCGCGCTCCCCTGCATCTGAACCCTCAGGGTATTGCCCGCCAGGTGCAAAGAGAGTGTCTGCGCCCTTACAATGCCCGGAACGCCCTCAACACGCCCCTGCACATTGTGCAGGCTGGCATTTGCCGAGGCAATAAGGCTCTGAAAAAAACCGCCCGTGCCAGGCTGATACAAAAAATTGAGCTGCACCCTTCCACTGCCATGCACAAGCCTCAGAATGCGGGCTGGAATAAACCGTGATACAATGCTGGCAGCCTGCACGCCGTGCAAATCAAAAAGGCCGGCCAAACGCAGCGGCGCAGTGTGAAGCACCCCCTGCCCCTGTATAGATGTAAGGGGACTGGCGGCGGCCGTACTGACTATCTGAAAGGCATAGGCGCTGCTGGGCAAAAACTGCAGATGAAAATTGATGTGCTGCAGGTACACCTTTACCTGCTGCTGCGGCGCATAAGATGCATGGGGCAGAGCGTTGTCTGTGTAGTGCAGCATGCCGTTTTGCACCACAATCTGATCGATAATAGGCTGGCTGCTTCTCTGTGAGGGATGAAGAAGTGAAGCAAAATTCCAGATGCCCCTGCTGTTGCGCGCAAGGGAGAGATGAGGATTTTTCAGGGTGATTTGTGAAATAGGAGGCTGCAGACGCCTGCTGCCAAAAAATAGCTGCGGGCTGTACTGCACTGCAATGCTTTGTACGCTGCCGGGGGCAGGCTGACGACTGTGAGGGTCTGGACCAACAGACACATTTTTCAGAATGACTTCATTGGGCCGAAGCGACCACGGGCTGTGTCGAAAAAGTACGTTTTGCACCACAATCCGCCTGTGCAGCGAACGGGTAGCTTCTACCGAAAGAATTGAGGCGAGGCGCCTGCCGTTTTGCAGCCAGAAAGCAATGTGCTGCAGCGTCAAAAAAAACAGCAGCGCCAAAAGCGCTATCGGCAGTAGCGGTATGAAATTGGTACAGCGTTTCAACACGCGCATAGCGTGGTCTTTCTGAAGGACGCCCGCCCGCCTGCGGCGGACGGAACGTTGTCAGGCGCTTACCCCAACCCTTGCCAGGCGGTCGGCCAGCAGTTTCTCTGAAAACGCCTGCGCATTGTATGAGGAGCGTACAAATGGCCCCGAGGCTACAAACAGAAACCCCATCTCTTCCCCAATACGTTCATACTCTGCAAAACGATCGGGATGTATGTATTCAACCACGGGCAGATGCCTGTCGGTGGTAGGGCGCAGATACTGCCCAATGGTTACAGCGCTCACCCCTGCTTCCCGCAAATCGCGCAGGGTTTGCAATACTTCTTCAGGGGTCTCCCCCAGCCCCAGCATTATGCCCGATTTGGTGTGAATATCAGGGTTCATCTGCTTCACTGTGCGAAGCAGGTCAAGGGTTCTTTCGTATTTCGCCTGCGGGCGCACTGTGGGCGAAAGCCGCTGTACGGTTTCAATGTTGTGGTTGTAAATATCGGGCCGCGCTTCTACCACACGCCGAATGCACCAGCGCTTGCCCTTGAAATCGGGGGTAAGCACTTCTACAATCACCCCCGGAATAGTCTCTCGCAGGGCGCGTATGGTATCGGCAAACTGCCCCGACCCTTCGTCTGCCAATTCATCGCGAGCAACCGATGTTACCACCACATGCTTCAGCCCCATGGCGCGCGCAGCTTCGGCCACACGCCGAGGCTCATCTATATCCAGTTCTTCCGGCCTGCCTACCTTAATGGCGCAAAAGCCGCAGTTGCGGGTGCAAATATCTCCAAGTATCATAAAGGTAGCGGTTTGTTTTGACCAGCATTCGCCTATATTAGGGCAGCGCGCGCTTTCACATACGGTGTGCAGCTTGTCTGCGCGCATCATCTGCTCCACATGCAATACTGTTTCCGGGCTGGGCACGCGCTTTGTAAGCCATGCCGGCAGTCGGTTATTCACTTCTTGTTCTCCCTGTTGTGCAGAGTTTACATGCTGAGGGTTGTAAAGCCGCTCTGCAGCGCGCCTGCATTTTTGGCACGTATAGTACAGAGTACTGTTTGAATAATTATGATACGAGTGTACCGCACACAGGGTTCTGAAGCAATGACTTGTGCGAAAGAGCGGCGAATTTCAGGTATCTGCCTCTGCTGTGAACACTGCCTGCCCTGCATCAAAAGCTGTAGGCATTATTTTTGGCATGCTGCTGCATGCAGCACACCCTGGCAGGCAAAATATGTGGGCATGCCTCGCGGGCTGGCGCAAAAATCAGCGTGCAATCTCCACCCGGCAGGCGCAGGTTTTGAACTCTGGAATTTTAGATACCGGGTCTAAAGCGCGAATAGTAAGCAGATTGGCCGACTTTTCATCGCCCCAGTGATAGGGAATGAATATGGTGTCAGGCCGAATAGACTGCACCACCATGGCATGCAGCGTCACTTCTCCACGCCGTGTTACTACCCGTACCAGGTCTGTGCTGCGCACCCCCAGCCGCGCTGCCAGTTCTGGGTGCATTTCCACCTGCGGTTCAGGGTACTGCTTTACCAGCCCTGCAATGCGCCGGGTTTGGGTGCCGCTTAGATACTGGCTTACCACGCGCCCCGTGGTAAGCACTATCGGATATTCCTCATCGGTTTCTTCTGCGGGCGGTTTGTACTCTACTGGCTGAAAGTGCGCCCTGCCGTCTGTGGTAGGAAACCGGTGGTTTTCAAACAGGCGCGGCGTTCCCGGGTGATCCAGGGCTGGGCACGGCCAGAAGACTCCGTTGCTGCTCTCTATTTTTTCGTAGGTGATGCCGTAGTAGTCTGCTGCCCCCCCGCGGGAAGCAACACGCAGTTCGTTGAATATATCTTCGGGGCAGGAATAGTCAAAATACTCCCCCCGCCCTAAACGCCGGGCAATATCGAGAATAATGTGCCAGTCGGTGCGCGCTTCACCTGGGGGGTCTACCGCCTTGCGTATGCGTATCACTCGCCCTTCTGCGCTGGTGGTGGTGCCCTCATCTTCTTCATGCAGCGAGCCGGGCAGCACAATATCGGCATGCCGGGCTGTTTCGCTCAGAAAGAAATCTACCACACTATAATGTTCCAGCCTGTTGAAGGCTTCTTTGGTAAAATTGGCATCGGGCAGAGAAACCACCGGGTTGAAGCAGATGCTGAACAGCCCTCTAATTTCTCCCGAGTGCATCAGCTGTATAATTTCCTCTGCGGTGTGCCCCTTGTGAGGCATTTCAGATTCGGCAATTTTCCATACCTCTGCAATATAGCGGCGATGTTCGGGGTTTTCTATATCACGGTTGCCGGGCAGCTGGTCGCACTTGTGCCCGTGTTCTCTTCCTCCCTGCCCGTTTCCCTGGCCGGTAATGGTTCCATACCCACACCCAGGTTTGCCAATGCGCCCGGTGGCCAGCACCAGATTGATGCAGGAAAGCACGTTGTCTACCCCGCTGGTGTGGTGTTCTATGCCGCGTGCATGCAGCAAAAAGCTGCTTTTTGCCGGCCCCCACATCTCTGCAGCACGCACTATCAGGGCAGGGTCTACCCCCGAAAGCTTTCCGGCCACTTCGGGCGTATATGCCAGCACTGCTTTTTCCACTTCTTCAAAGCCGGTTGTGCAGCTGTCAATAAACTCCCTGTTTACCCAGCCGCGCTGCAGCATTACATGCAGAATGCCATTCATCAGGGCGGCATCGCCTCCCGGCCGTACCGGAATATGCAGGTCGGCAGTGCGCGCCAGCGGCGTAATGCGCGGGTCTATCATAATCAATTTCGCGCCTCTATCGCGAGCGCGCCATATATAGTCTGTTGTAATGGGGGCGCACTCTGATACGTTTGCGCCAGTGACCATAATCACATCGGCCAGCACAATGTCTTCCCATGAGTTTGCTGCCCTGTCTATGCCGAATGCTTTTTTGTTGCCCGCTCCTGCAGAAACCATGCAGAGGCGTCCGTTGTAATCGAGGTTGCTGGTTTGTATGGCTACCCGTGCAAATTTGCCCATCAGGTAAGATTTTTCATTGGTGAGCGAAACCCCCGAAAGCACTGCAAAAGCATCTTTGCCGAAGGCTTTTTGTATACGTCTTATTTCATCTACGGTACGCTGCAGCGCCTCTTCCCAGCTGATTTGCACAAAGCCTGCATCGGTACGCCTCAAGGGATGCAGCAGGCGGTCGGGGTGCTCGTTTTGCATGTAGCGCTTGATGCCTTTGGGGCAGAGCTTGCCGCGGTTGAACGGAAAGTCTTCTCTGGGTTCAAACCCCACTACCTTGTTGTCTTTTACTTTGAGATTGATGCCGCACTGCTGCCCGCAGAAACAGCAGTGCGTAGCTACCAGACGATCGGGGTCGCCTGCTGCCTGCCATCCCCCAGGGGGCACTTCAGGCAGGGAGGGGCCGAACTGCTTTTTCAGCTCTGGTAGGTTGAGAGGTGGTTTTGCCATGGTTTTTATTCCTGAGGTGAATTATCAAAGAAAACCGGGGCCGCCAATAGCCTGCAGCTGATTGGCGGCCAGCATTCTTCTGCGGCAGGCAGGGCATACATCCTGATAATGCGTGCCGTCTTCAAAAACATAGTTGACGCCAAGTTCATCCAGAACCTGCTTCAGGTCTTGCACATGCATCGAGGAGGTATACGGCTCCCCGCAGCGCACGCAGAGGGCAGGCGGAACAACGGCGCTTTCCTCGCGGTAAAAGTGCACCCCCAAATTGGCCGGCCTTTGAAAAATGTGAAAGAATTTGCCGAAGGGCAGGTACAGCAAAGTGAGAATTACACTGAATGCATGCAGCTGGGCTATAAAACTGTACGAATATCCGCGCAGCCAGAGTGCGCTCATGGTGAGCATAAGGCCGGTAATGCACACCGAAAACAGCAGAAGCAGAGGCAGAAAATCCATGCTGAAAGACTGCAGGCTAAGCGCCCCTCTGTCTGAAACTCTTCTGCGCATTGCCAGTGCCATGCCTGCCAAAATCATCACCGCTGAGAAGTCGAGAATATGAAAAGTAAACCAGCCTGCCAGCGAATGGGCCGGGAATACCGCAGCGCAGAAGCCAAACACAATGGCCTGATAGGCAGCCGGGTTATGCGGGTCGGAGTTAAAATGCACCCACCCAAACACCAGCGGGAAAGTAACCATAATGGCCAGTATGCACCCCCAGGAAATAAGCACATGCGCTCCCCAGCGCACCGGGCTTCGTTTGCTGATAAAGGTTTGCAGCACAAAACTCTCCCAAAACAGGCGCAGCATGTGCAGCAAATTGGCGGGCAGTTTGCCGGCCCGAAAAAAAAGCTGCCATCCACGCCGCCAGTACATCTGTGTAGGCGGTTTTTGCAGCCAGACAGAATAGCGGTACGTTACTCCAAAAGCTGCAAAAACCACCGCACAGGTATAGGCGGTGAGCGCAGGGTCGAAATAGCGCATTTCTCCCGAACCAAAGTAAATGCCCGCCACAAGCAGTGCCGATATAAGCAGGCTGTTGGCAAGCGCTTTGCGATTGAGACTTTCCAGCATTATTTCCTTTCAAGCAGAAGAATACAGTTTGCACCGTATCCTTCTGCTGCTGCGCGTCAGTGAGGAGCGGCTGTAGCTGCAGGCGCGTGTTTCGCCTGATTCATCAGCCGCCGGCTGGCTTCCAGGCAGATGAGGCAGAACACCGCAAGCAGCACAAACCCCAAAGCGTAACTGCCTGTCCAGCCGTGAATCAGACCCAGCACCAGTGGTGGAAAGAAGCCTCCCAAGCCGCCCATTGCCCCCACCAGGCCGGTAACTGCCCCGGTATCTTTAGAGAAGTACTGCGGAACAAGTTTGAATACTCCCCCATTGCCCATGCCAATGCATGCTGCTACCCCCAGAGCGCCAATGGTAAACGGCGCCATAGACTGCATTGTAAGGCCAAGTGCAAACACTGCGGCAGCGGCAAAAATAGCAGTCAGCAGGCGCGCCCCTCCTATTTTGTCGCTCAGCCAGCCGCCCACAGGTCTCATAACTGTTGCAACAACCACAAACCCGGCAGCTCTCATACCTGCATCGGTCGAGGTAAGGTGAAACATATCCTGCAGCAGTTTGGGCAGCCCAATGCCCAGCGCCACAAACCCTCCAAAGGTAACAAAATAGAAGAAAGAGAGCAGCCAGGCCATTGGGCTGGATGCCAGCAGACCAAGCATGCCTCCCAAAGTGCGCCGCGCTGCTGGAGCGGGGGCATTGCGGGCAAACAGCAGAAACAGCAGGCCGTATACAAACGATACCGCTCCAAAAACCCGGTACACAGGCTGCCAGCCACCCATTTCTCCTGCCAGCAAAGGCACCCCGAAAAGTGCAATGCTCTGCCCAATATTCCCAGTTCCGTATACACCCAGTGCAAAGCCCTGTTTTTCAGGCGGGAACCAGCCCGATGTAAAGCCCACGCCTACAGCAAACGAAGCGCCTGCCACGCCCAGCAGCAGCGCCCAAAAAAGAAAGGCGCCGTACCCGGTTACACTGCCCAGCATAAATGAGGGAAGAGCAAGAAACAGCAGCAGTATGCCCATCACTATGCGCCCCCCGTACTTATCGGTAAGCATTCCCAGTGGAAGGCGTAAAATTGAACCCAGCAGCACAGGAGTGGCAATAAGCAGCCATACTTCCTGCCTGGTAAGGTGCATGCTTTTGTGAAACACGTTGGCCAAAGGGGAAATCATTCCCCACACGGCAAAGGCAATCATAAATGCGGCAGTTGAAAGAAACAGCGCCGAATTGGGATTACCGCTCGCTTCTTCATTTTTCATCTATTCTTTATCTCCCGCTTTTCCCTTCCTTATCCAGGGAAGCAAGCGCCTTGAGAGCATACAGAGTGAGTGCAAAACAGAATGCAGAGGCAAGAAAGGTTGGAACAGCCAGAGAGTTGTTGGCCGCCATAAACGCTTCCATGGCAATGTTCAGCAGCCAGAGCTGCAGCAGCAAAAGTATCAGCACCATGATCAGCACGGCGCTGGCGCCCTCTGTTTTCTGCTGCATGCGGTCTGGCCGCGGGCTGCGCAGTCTCATGAACCTATTACCCCGGTGGCAAGCACCCGCCCTTCTTCTACATGCAGAGCAATGCGGGGCAGCGGGCGGGGAGGCGGGCCTGCCAGCACTTGGCCGGTGGCTGCATCAAACATGCCGTTGTGGCAGGGGCATTCCAAACGATTGCGCTCTTCAGAATAGAGCACAGGGCAGCTCAGGTGCGTGCAGCGCTGACGGTATGCCACATACTGCCCGCTCTGCAGGCGAATGAGCAGTGCAGGGTCGCTGGGAGTGGGGTAATAAAACAAAAGCGCCCTGCCAGGCTGCAGACTGGCCGCCCCTGCTATCTCTACAGGCTCTGCTGCCTGTTCACTCTGTTGTTTGCGACGAAGCACAAAATATCCGTTTCCTATCAAAACCGCACCAGATGCAAGAGCCAGAAACCTGGTGAACTCTCTGCGGGTAACGTACTGGTCTTCTTCCTGACCAATAGGAAAATCTTCACGCCAGTGAATGCGATGTTCTTCCGTCATGTTGCGCTCCATTGCGTTGTATGGGGGCAATATCGCCCACCCGTATATCAATGCGTACCGGTTCTTGTGCAGAAACCTGCTCTGGCACTACCAGCGAAACCAGTGTTTTCACAACCTGCCCGCCAAACTGAAAGGTGTTTGCCAGTTTTCCCTTCCTGCGCTGCTGCCATTCTTCCAGTGATCCAAAATAGAGCGCTTCTGAAGGACACACCGTGGCGCACATAGGGCGCTTGCCTGCCGAAATGCGGTCATAACACATATCGCACTTGAGCATTTGATCTGGTTCAGCAGCATACTTGGGCACACCAAACGGACAGGACATTACGCAGTTCTGACACCCGATACAGCGGGGCTTGAGCGATGAAAATACAATTCCTTCAGGGCTTTGCTTAATCGCATCAGCCGGGCAAACCTGTGCGCACACCGGGTTTTCACAGTGCATGCAAATCTGCGGGGCAGTTTGCAGCGTCTGGCTTCTATCGAGATACTCCAAATGTATCAGTGATACACCCCGGTGGGTGCCGCACTCGGCACAGCCGTGTACACACGCCTGGCAGCCAATGCAACGCGCAGGGTCTATAATGAACACATTTTCCACAGAAGCTTTCCTTCTCCATAAACGGTTTTATTCTCCTGTTCTCTGTTCTTCAAAGAATTCCTGCCTGTTTCATCTGTATAAATCTACTTCTCCCCAGATGCTGCTTCATACTGCTGTTCCATCTGCAGCGCCCGAGGAAAAAGAATGTTGTTTTCTTTGTGAACATGCTGATGCAAATCACTTTCCAGTTCAGAAAGAGCGTCAAGCAGCGCACGCCAGGTATTGCACGCGTGTGCAGGAGGGACATATCCGCCAGTGAGGCTGTGCAGCTGCTGCAGCATTGCGCCTGCAGCCTCATGCTCTGCTTCCATTTGCTGTATGGGGCTTATCAGCATGAGCTGCCTGCCGGTCAGCGTCCCCCGCTCCATCTGCACTATCCATGGAAACAAAACCACCTCTTCCTTGTGCGTATGCTGCTCCAGTTCTGCCTTCAAACGCCCAAATACTGCTTTTACCTGCAGCAGTTCAGGGTTTTTTGCCCCATGTGCCGCCGCCGCTTTTTCTGCAAGACGGCCAATGCGGGGCAAAGCCTCACGAAGCCAGTTGTGATGCACAGCCACAATATGACCAGCCAGTTCTTCCAGGGTAGCCTGTGTCCAGTCATGTTCCTGGCCTGCAGGCACATCCAACTGCTCCAGCGCTGCCATCACCTGCTGCAGAGATACGTTTCTTTCTTCACACGCCTGCTGCAGGGTTTTTTTGCCTCCGCAGCAGTAATCAATGCCATTTTGCTCGAATACCAGCGAGCGTGAAGGGCGCTCTGCCACCAGTTTGCCCACCACATCTTCTGCATGAATAAAAGTCACTTTTCTGTTCCTTTCTGCAGGCGCGCATTGTAGATGAACTGGGGTGTATTATATAAAACTTCCGGCGGCGCTGTCGTCCTATTTCCGGCGGATTTGCTGCCTGCCTTCGCACGCCGAAGTTACGGTATACTAAAGTATCTATTTTTATGTTTTGCAGGAAGCACCAACATGCATATTCAGGATATTTTCGCAAAGGGACGCCCAACTTTCAGCTTTGAGTTTATGCCTCCCCATTCAGACAATGATGCTGAGCTGCTTTATAAATCAGTAGAAGAACTGCGCACGCTTCAACCCGATTTTGTATCGGTAACCTACGGAGCAGGCGGCAGTACACGCCAGCGCACTAATGACCTGGTGGTGCGCCTCAAAGAACAGTCTGGCTGCGACCCGGTGCCGCACCTCACCTGTGTCTGCCACTCACAGCAAGAAATAGACACCATACTGCAGCGCTACGCTGAGCACGGCATATCAAACATCATGGCGCTGGGAGGAGACATACCGCGCACAAGGCCAGACCACGACCGTTCGACAGATGCTTTTCGCTACGCAGCAGACCTGGTGCGCCACATCAGGCAGTTTGGCGAACAGATGCTGCATCCCGACCCGCGCGGTTTTGGCATAGGCGTGGCAGGCTTTCCCGAAGGACACCCGTTCACCCCCAACCGCCTGCTGGAAATGGATTACCTGAAAGCAAAGGTAGACGCCGGGGCAGATTACATAGTGACCCAGCTTTTTTTTGACAACCGCGATTTCTACGATTTTCGCGAGAGATGCGACCTGGCCGGCATTAAAATCCCTATTCTGGCAGGAATTCTGCCCATACTTTCCGAAAGCTCAATGCAGCGCACTGCTTCGCTGACACTGGGGGTGCGTATTCCAGCCGGACTGCTGCGCGCAGTACGCCGCTGCAATGGAGAAGATGAATACGTACGGCGTGTGGGCCAGCAGTGGGCAACGGAACAATGCCGCGATTTGCTTGACAATCATGTAGACGGCATTCACTTTTACACATTCAACCGCTCTCAGGCAACCCGGCGCATCTACGCAAATCTGGGCGTAAAAGATTCCAGCGGGCTTGCTGTCTAACTGCAAACTGTACCATTCAGTGTGTCTGCCAGGTTTATAGAAGGAGGGAAAACGTGTCTGAAGAATACCGCGTAGGCGCAGCCTGCCTGTCGCATGACCATGTGTGGGGAGAATTATGGCACTGGAAGCAGCAGCCGGGCGTGCAGCTGACAGCAGGGGGCGATGATGAACCTGAACTGCTTGAGCGCCTGCAAAAAGAATTTGATGTAGAACGCATCTACTCATCATGGCAGGAACTGCTGGAAAAAGAAGACCTGCAGATTTTGCAGGTTGCTGGAGGAAACAGCGAAAGCGCAGACATTGTAGAGGCCGCCGCCGCACGGGGCATTCATGTATGCGTAGAAAAACCGATGGCGGCTACGCTGGAACAGGCCGACCGAATGCTTGCCGCCGCAGAGCGCGCAAACATTCTGCTGCTCATTAACTGGCCTACGGCCTGGAGCGCCGCCTGGCAGGAGCTGGTGAAACGCATACAGGCCGGTGATATTGGAGAAGTGCGCTATACACGCTATCGCAGTGCGCACAGCGGGCCGATTGCTATTGGCTGCAGCCCGCAGTTTGTACGCGATCTCACCACTCCCTCTATCAACGGCGCCGGCGCCCTGATGGATTACTGCTGCTACGGCGCTAACCTTGCCGCCACGCTGCTGGGCAGACCAGACAAAGTAACCGGCATGCGGGGGCATTTCGGCACTGAACCAGCCTATGCCGCCTCAGAAGACAATGCGATTATTGTTGCGCAGTACCAGCATGCCTTCGGCGTATGCGAGGCCAGCTGGAGCCAGCCCGTAGGCTATGCAGAGGCAAACCCTGTAGTATACGGAAGCAGCGGGTCGCTGGCTGTGCTGCACGGCAGGCTGCTTTTGCAAACGCCGGGCAGCCCTGTGCAGGAAATTACCCCTGCCCCTACGGAAGAGCCGAAACGCAGCGCGCCTGAATACATGCTGCACTGCCTGAAAACAGGCTCGCCTATTGAAGGGTTTTGCTCGCCGGCAGTAAGCAGAAATGCACAGGAAATTTTGCAGGCGGGATTGGATTCGACCAATACGCTTGCAACCCGCACCCTGCCAAACACCTAACAGCACAGGGAGACACTCTCGTAGAGGCTGTACACAACAATCTGCACAGATTTGCCGCAGTAGTCATATTTGCCCTGGTTTACTTCATCATACTGGCAGGCAGCAAATCGCCGCGCAAGCTTGACCGCCCTGCTGCTGCATTGATGGGTGGGGTGCTTATGGTGCTTGCAGGGGTGTTGACGATGCATCAGGCAGAGAGCGCCATCAGCATCTCTACGCTGGCGCTGCTTTTCGGCATGATGGTGGTGATTCATTACGCCACCATCTCCGGCCTGCTGGAGATGGCGGCAGAAACCCTGCTTACCCGCTGTCACACCCCTAGAAGGCTTCTGTTTGCGGTTTGCATAACCGCCGGCGTACTTTCTGCACTTTTTGTAAATGACACTATCTGCCTGCTTCTAACCCCGCTGCTGCTGGTAATGTGCAAGCGCGCCAGCCTCAACCCCAGGCCCTTTCTTATTGCACTGGCTACCAGTAGCAATGCAGGGTCTGTTATGACTCTCACCGGCAACCCCCAAAACATGCTGATTGGCCAGAGTTCGCACTGGGCATGGGGCGCTTTTGCAGTACGCATGATTCCGGTGGGCATTTTCTGTCTGCTCATCAACTGGCTTCTGGTGTTTGCCTTCTACCATGCAGACCTGCCCGGCGTGCCGCTCAACTGGCAGCAGCCCCGCAAAGAACGGCTCAATAAAAAACTGGCCGTGCGCACACTGTTCACGCTGGCAGGGCTGCTGATACTTTTGCTGATGGGTGTAGAGATGAGCCTGGCAGCGCTTTGCGCTGCAGTTGCTATACTCGTATTGGCAAACCGCCCCCCCGAAGAGGCTTTTGCTCAAGTAGACTGGGCGCTGCTGCTCTTTTTTGCAGGGCTGTTTGTAGTGGTTGCAGGCGTTACCGCAAGCTGGGGAGAGGCGCTGGCCCGCATTGTGCCCCTGCTCACAAAACAACCGGGCACACCGGCGCAAATGCTGCGCTTTTCTGCTGCTGCGGTGATAGGCGGAAACCTTTTCAGCAACGTGCCTTACGTAATGCTGCTGAGGCAGTGGATTGTGCACCAGCAGGGAGCACCGCTTCTCTGGCTTACTCTGGCCGCCTCCAGTACCCTCGCCGGCAATCTCACTCTTACAGGGAGCGTAGCCAACCTGATAGTCGCCGAAAAAGCACGCGAGACCACCAACCTTACCTTCTTCGATTTTCTCAGGGTAGGGCTGGCCTCAACCCTGCTTACCGTGCTGGCCGCCCTCTGCATTCTTTGGGGGTACGCCCGCTTTGGGTTTGTTTGACACAGGGTTTTTTGCAGCAGAATCAGGTTCTGCATCGCGCTTTTTGTCGGGTAAAACACATACCACCAGCAAACCCGCAGCGCCAAATGGGGGCAGCAGGCCCAGCAGGCCCAGCAGAGGATTGTGCCCTTTGGCACGCGCATAGTTTACACACCCCATACCCGTAAAAAGCATGCCGGCTACCCCGCAGGCAAGTATTACGCCATGCGGCGCCCTGAGGTTGGTAGCAACAAAGCCGCCCATATTGCACAGTATTCCCACCCCTATTCCAAAGCGTGCAGGTATGCTGTATTCCAGAATCATTCTTGCTTTTTTCCTCTCTGCACTGAACCGAAACAGTCTACTGCCGGTGCACCCTGTTCAGCGGAAACACCTCTACATCTACTCCGGCGGCATAGTGCGCCAGAGGCTCAGCAGAAGGGCGGCGCAGTCCTGCAGTCTCCAGTAGGTTCTCTTTGAGCAGCTTTACCCTTGCCTTCTGCAGCGGATAGGGCGTATGATGCACGCTGCCCCGATACAGAATACCCTGTTTGCAGGCATAGAGCAGGTAGCGTTCTGCCAGAAAAAACTCCAGCGAGCCTGGCGCTGCCTGCATGGGCGCAGAACAGGCTTCTGCTTCTGCCTGGCAGAAAGCCCCCGCCGCCCGCCTGCTGCAGTAACTTGTGCGTGCCTCATGCTGATGCACGCTCATGCGCGCTGCAAAGTAGGGCAGCCGCCAGATGGTGCGGGCAATGGCCACAGCAATGGGCTGAGCGGCATCCAAACTAAAAAACCATACGCCAGGCTTGCTATTGCAATGCACATAGGTGCGTACATTGGTTTCAGCAAAGCAAGAAAGCCAGGGCAGGGGCGGTGCCCATACAGGATGCACTTTCTGCATGAGAAAAGGAACCAGGCCCACCCATGCCTGGCCGTCAAAGGTATCTACCTGCAGCCCGGCAGGCAGCAGAGGTTCTATCTGCTCGGCAGGAAATGGCCAGTGCAGAAAAAGCAGGCTGCGCCACTGCTGCCGCATCACAACCCGCTGCGGGGGCCGCATAGTTTCGGCAATGCGCTGCTGCAGGGTGGGCTGGTTCATTTTCTGTTTTCCGTGCAGCTGCAGCTGGTTTGCGTCATTCCATCGCCTCGAAGCAAGCGCATGCCAATCCATGCCCTGTTGCGTGCAACCAGCCAGTACCCGGCTTCTACTATCCATATCAGAGGCGGAATGCCCAGCGCCCATGCCAGAATGGGATGGTTTGTGTGCTTCAGTATGTAGAGAACTGCCCGCCCTGCCCGCAGCACTTTGCCCTGCGGGGTAATTACATGCAGCGCCCTGCTGCACTCTTCTCTCAACTTAGGCGTCATGCTGTCGAGGGTACACAGCTGATATGGCATATCGTTCAGCAGGTGCGCAGCATCGTGCCTGCGCACACAGGCTATTGCCCTGCTGCACAGGCCGCACTCGCCGTCCCATAAAATCAATGGAAGCCCGCTCTGCTCCATGTTTTTACTCCTTTACTTCTTTTACGCTTACATGCGCTGCTGCGCTGTCGGCCTTTGGAGTATTTTGCACATGGCAGCAGACAATGCGAAAGGCTGGCCCGCACTCTGGCAGGCCAGCCTTTTCAGGTCGGCAGTCACTGCAGTGTATGGTTTCAGTGTCTGGCGTAATGCCTAAACAGTTCGCTTACCGAGCTGTCGTCATGAATGCGCTGCACAGCGTCTGCAAGCAAAGGGGCTACCGAGATCACCTTGATTTTGGGAATTCGCTTCTGTTCAGGCAGAGGCAGTGTATCGGTTACCACCAGGGAGAGAAGTGGAGAGCAGCTGATGCGCTCGATGGCTTTGCCAGAGAGTACCGCATGGGTGCAGCAGGCATGCACACCCGCCGCGCCTCTTTCCATCAGCGCTTCGGCGCCCTGCACAATGGTGCCGGCGGTATCTATCATATCGTCAATCATTACGCACACCTTGCCCTTTACATCGCCTATAATCTCCATAATCTCCACCTTGTTTGGCTCTGGGCGTCTTTTTGCAATGATTGCGATAGGGGTTTTCAGGGTTTCGGCAAGTGCGCGGGCGCGGGCTACTCCGCCTACATCGGGCGAGACTACCACGGTATTGCCGTTGTAGATGCCCTCTTTTATCAAATACTCGGCAATAAGCGGGCCAGCGTACAAATGATCTACAGGCAAATCAAAAAAGCCCTGTATCTGCCCGGCGTGCAGGTCTACGCAGAGTACACGGCTTGCCCCAGCCTGCGTAATCAGGTTGGCGATGAGCCGTGCTGTTACAGGTTCGCGAGGCTGCATCTTCTTGTCCTGCCGGGCATAGCCGTAATAGGGCAGCACTACGGTGATACGCTGCGCAGATGCTCTCCGAAAGGCATCAATCATGATGAGCAGTTCCATCAGATTGTCGTTTACAGGAGAACAGGTTGGCTGCAGAATAAAAATATCCTGCCCGCGTGCGCTTTCTTCAATCTTCACACAGATTTCGCCATCTGAAAAGTGCGATACCTTGATGGCGCCCAGGCTGGTATCCAGTTCGCTTGCAACGCGTTCCGCAAGTTCTGGGTTTGCGTTGCCCGCAAAAATTTTCAGGTCAAAGCTCTGCATCCGCGCTCTCCTCTATTCACGATGCTGATTTCGTTGTATCATGCAGCCGCTTCATTGAGCGGCGAATTCTGCCACAGAAACATTCTGCGGTTTTTTGCCCCTTGCAGTCAGCTCGTCCCCGGAAAGTGTGTCCCGGCTTCTCTCATAATTAAAGAGAAGCGCGCGGCGTCCTTGCCTGAAAAAGAAGACAGCCCGTATCAGCTTCTGGTTTCGGCTGTTTGCGGCTGTTTTTTACGCGCCCGATACTGCGCTGCCCAGTCTGGTTTGATCACCACACGCTCACGCGCTATTGCCAGAGCGTTTTCGGGCACATCTTCGGTCACAGGAGAGCCTGCGGCCACAAATGCGCCATTGCCCAGCGCGACAGGTGCAATCAGGGTAGAATGCGAACCTACAAACACATCCTCGCCCACCACCGTGCGGTGCTTGCTAAACCCGTCATAGTTGCAGGTAATTACGCCTGCCCCAATGTTGGTGCGCGCACCCACTTCAGAATCACCCAGGTAAGAGAGGTGCATTGCCTGCGTCCCCTGTCCCAGAGTAGTATTCTTTATTTCTACAAAATTTCCTACCCGCGCTCCGGTAGAAATCCTGCTTCCCAGCCGCATTCTTGCGAAAGGGCCAACCCGCACCCCTTCTTCCAGTACAGAGTCGCTCACCCATGAGGCTGCTACTTCCACGCCGTCGCCCAGTGTGCTTCTTTCTATACGTGAGTGCGGGCCGAGAATGCATCCGTAGCCGGTGCGGGTTCCATTCAGCAAAAACGTGCCTGGCTCCACAATGCTGTCCTGCCCGATTTCCACATCTACGTCTACATATGTGCTGGCAGGGTCTATAATAGTCACCCCGGCCAGCATCCATTTTTCCAGCAGGCGCAGGCGCATCAGGTTTGTTGCCTGCGCCAGTTCTACACGCGTGTTTACCCCCAGCACCTCTCGTGCATCCTGCACAAGCATAGTCTCAACCTGCGCGCCCTGTTCACGCAAAATACCCACCGTATCGGTAAGGTAGTACTCTTTTTGGGCGTTGTTGCAGTCTATCAGCTCCAGCGCACTACGCAGCACAGATGCCTCAAAAGCATACACCGACGGGTTGCATTCGGTAAGAGTGCGCTGTTCGGGGGTGGCGTCTTTCTCTTCTACAATGGCCAGCAGCTCGCCAGTGGTTTCGCGAACAATGCGCCCGTAACCAGTGGGTGCCTCAAGGTGCATGGTCAGCATGGTCATGGCAGCGCTGCTCTGTTGTCGCAAATGCATCAGCCCCCGCAGGGTTTCGGGCCGAATAAGGGGGGTGTCTCCCGCAAGCGTGAGTACGGTACCGCTCCAGTTGGCCAGCAGCGGCATGGCGGCCCGCACTGCATCTGCCGTACCGCGCGGTTCATGCTGCAGTGCATACTCAACATCCTCATCCAAGCCGCCCCGCACCTGCTGCGCCTCGTGCCCTATCACTACCACAACACGCTCTACCCCTGCAGCCCTGCAGGCTCGAATTACGTGGGAGGTCATGGGCAGTCCGCACACAGGATGCAGGGGCTTTGGAAGAAGAGAACGCATGCGTGTAGACCTGCCAGCTGCAAGAATGATGGCCGCTGCCGGCGCAAGCTGCACAGTTGATGGGTTAGACATATACTCGGGAAACTCCGGAAAGCTTTGACGCCGTATACAGCGGTTTATTGTTTCACAGCGTATTTTCATTATAAAGTGTGAGGGGGAATAAAGTCAATAGCAGAGGCATTCATTTTGGCCAATATACCATACTGTTTCACATGCAAAAATGAGGCAGAGCAGTATATTGCAAAATACCAGCATAATGCGTCTGTATCTGCAGAAGAATGCAGATATTTGCTCTGTGCAAACGTACTTGTGTGATAAGCAGCAGTGCAGAAAATGCAGTCTTATAACAAATTAACGCAAAATGATACATTAGAGCAACCTTCCTGTTGAATTTATGGTATAATACAATAGATCAGGATGGCTGTATGTGACACGGTAGCAATTCCTCCTGCACTGTGTCCTGGCCGCCTCAGCACCGGCTTACGATATACGGAGCAGGGTGCAGCGGTACGGAGGGGATGATAAATCATGAAGACCTGTCTGAAGTGTTCCTGTGGTAGGCGTATTGTACGCAAAGATGTAATGCGCCAAAGGTTTTATGAACGACAGCTCGGCCCCAGTTATGTATACATTCGTTATCGCTGTTCTCACTGCAAACGACCTGGAGAGCATTTTGTACGCCAGGAAGAATGGTCGGATGAACTGCTGAATGATGTTATTGCAGAATCTTCAGATCTGCAGCAAAAACAGTTCGCCGCCCTCGGCCCCATCACTCTCACAGAAATGCGCAGTTTTCATCATGCCCTGGCAGACCTGAACAGCCTGCCCGACCCTACCAAAGAAAACTGACCAAACTACACTGCAGGAAGGGCGGCAAGAACCTTTCGTGACAAGATTTTGCACCCTTACAGGTCAGGAAAGCGCAATAGGCGCGCTTCAGCAGGCTTTTCGCAGTTCGGCCCTGCCCGGCTCTCTTCTGTTTACCGGCGCTGCCGGGTCGGGTAAAGCAGCCCTTGCGCTTGCAGCCGCGCAGACTGCCGCCTGCCACCGCCCCCTGCAGCAGCAAAACCTGTTTGATGCCTGCGGCCAGTGCCCTTCATGCCTGCTTGCCCAAGAAAATAAACACCCCGAAATAGTTTCCATTTTTCCTGCCGGAGAACAGCTGCAAATCTGGCAGCTCTGGGACCGCGACAATCATCCTCCCGGCGTGCTGTCACGATCGCTTAATTTTGCGCCTGTGCTGGGCAAAAAACGGGTGTTTATAATCCATGAGGCAGAACGGCTTACCGAAGGCGCGGCAAACAGCCTGCTAAAAGTTCTTGAAGAACCTCCCGATTATGCGCTTTTTATTCTGCTTGCCGTGCATTCTGCCCGCATACTTTCCACCCTGGTTTCGCGCTGCTGCCATATTCGCCTGCAGCCCGTTGCTGCCGCCGCTATTCAAAATCTGCTGCAAAGCCGCTTCAATCTGCCTTCAGAGCAGGCAGCTCTGCTGGCAGCCTGCTCTGAAGGCAGAATAGGGCAGGCGGTGCGCATGGCGGCTACCCCCGAAATTGGCAGCGAAATGGAGAAGATTCTCGACTTTGCCTGTTCGCTGCCGCAGGCGCAACGGGCTTCTTCACTGCGCATTGCAGAACAGCTGCGCAAACTGGGCGCGCAAACCATTGCGCTTGCCGGTCAGGAACCCGCAGAAGCAACTGGTGATGCAGACACTGCACCACGCGAACGAGCCGCACGCAGGCAGCTTGCTGCACTGTTTGAAATGCTCATGACCTTTTACCGCGACCTGCTTGCCCTGTCGCTTTGCAGAGAGCAGGCCGTTCTCATTCACAGAGACCGCGCCGCCATGCTGCAGTTTCTGGCTTCCTGCGGTTCGCCTGAGCGCTGGAGCGAATGCCTCAACAGCCTTATGCTTGCACGCAGACGCCTGGATGCCAATGCTGCAGTGAACCTGCTCACCGAATCGCTGGCAATGTCTTTGCTGAGACCGGAAGCCTCATGACATCTGCAGTGCAAACCCGAGACCTTACGCGCAGATTCAAGCGATTTACTGCAGTAAACTGCCTGAACCTGGAGATACCCCGCGGCGAGGTGTTTGGGCTGCTTGGCCCCAACGGAGCAGGCAAAACCACTACTATTCTTATGCTGCTGGGCAATGTGCGCCCCACTTCAGGAGAGGCGCTCATGCTTGGCCTGCCGCCCGGAAACCTGAATGCACGCAGACAGGTAGGCTATCTGCCCGAAAAATTTCAGTTTCATGATTTCCTCACTGCCACAGAATTTCTGCAGCTGCATGGCAAACTGGCCTGCATGAGCGCCCAGGAAAGAGCGAAACGCATACCTCAGGTGCTGGAACGCGTTGGGCTGGCAGACAGGGCAGGCTCTCGGCTGCGCGAGTTTTCAAAGGGAATGCAGCAGCGCATTGGCCTGGCGCAGGCCATACTGCACAGCCCCGAACTGATTATTCTGGATGAGCCTACCTCTGCGCTCGACCCGCTGGGCCGAAGAGATGTGCGCGACATTGTAACTGAATTGAGAAACGAGGGCAAAACCGTCATCCTCAATTCTCACCTGCTTTCCGAAGTAGAAATGACCTGCGACCACATTGCTATTATGAAAAAAGGCAGGGTGGCAGTGCAGGGCAGTGTTTCAGAGATGCTCTCATTTTCGCACAGGGTAGAGGTGGAAGTAGCCCAGTTTTCTGATGCGGCTATGACTGCCATTCAGAAAGTCGTCACACGCCTGCGCATTACAAAGCTGCCGGTTACCCGCTTTAGTGCATGGGTGCAGAACGAGGAAGACATTCCGCTGCTGGCACAGACGCTGATACAAAACGGCGTGCTGCTCAAAGCTCTTGTTCCACAGCGCGAAACTTTGGAAGAAATGTTCGTACGAGTGGTAGAAGAAGAAGAAAAACAGTGAGCGATTCTTTCAAGCCTTCGCCGCCGCCGCCGAAACAGCACGACCCGTATGCAGCGCTGCGTTACCGCGATTTCAGACTGCTGCTTACAGCCCGGTTTTTCAGTTCGCTGGGAGATCAAATGCTGGCGGTAGCCATTGGCTGGCAGGTTTACATGCTCACCCGCTCTTCTCTGGCCCTGGGGATTGTTGGCCTGGTGCAGGTGCTGCCAGTAATTTTCTTCTCGCTGCCTGCAGGGCACTTGTCAGACCACGCAAACAGAAAACTGATCACCCTGGCCACCCGTGCCATCCTTACCCTCTGCTCTGTAGCGTACGGGTGTTTTGCGTTTTTTCATACCCCCGTATGGCCCATTTTTGTTTTTCTGTTTTTGGCAGGCATGGCAAGCGCCTACAATGGCCCGGCAGGCAGCACGCTGATTGTATACACGGTACCCGAAGAGCATTTTGCAAATGCCGCTACCTGGAGCAGCAACTCATGGCAGATTGCCTCTGCCTTAGGCCCGGCACTGGGCGGAGCAGGCATTGCCCTGATGCACGGCAGCACCACAGGCATTTATTTTGCAGATGTAGCGCTCTCGGTTGTAGTGCTGGCAATGCTGGCAGCCATAAAAGGCGGCACCGAGGTGCAGCAAAAAAAATCTGCCACGCTGCAGTCGGTGCTGGCAGGCATACACTTCCTGCGAGAGTCGCCTGTGCTGCTTTCTGCCATCACACTTGATATGTTTGCTGTGCTGCTGGGAGGGGCTACCGCGCTTCTGCCAGTATACGCCACCAAAATTCTGCATGTCGGGCCGGTTGGCCTGGGCTGGATGCGAGCCATGCCTTCTATTGGAGCCTCGCTGATGGCGCTTTTTATTGCACACCGGCGCCCTTTTCGCAAGGCGGGGCAGGCATTTTTGTGGGCGGTAGCGGGCTTTGGCGTATGCACCATTGTTTTCGGGGTTTCGCACATCTACCCTCTTTCGCTGGCCATGCTGTTTATTATGGGGGCGCTGGATAATATCAGCGTGGTAGTGCGCAGCACCCTCATGCTGGTGATGGCACCGGATGAAATGCGAGGCAGGGTGTCTGCCGTCAACAGTATTTTTGTCAGCTCTTCCAACGAGTTGGGCGCTTTTGAATCGGGGCTGACTGCCTGGCTGCTCGGCCCGGTTCTGGCCGTTGCTGCCGGCGGGGCAGGCACCATTCTGGTGGTCATCGCCTGTGCCCTTATCTGGCCGCAGCTCAGAAACCTCGGCTCGCTGCAGTCTCCACACTCGTAACTTCGTACTGTATTCACAAAAGATTCAGCCTCGCAGCAAGGTAAAATAAAAACATTGCAGAGCAATTACAAAGGAGAACACGTTTTGGCAATCACCCCGGCCAGCCGACTGGATAAAATACCACCCTACCTGTTTGCAGAAATTTCTGCAATCAAGCGAAAAGCCATTGCAGAAGGAAGAGACATCATCGACCTGGGCATAGGAGACCCCGATCAGCCTACCCCAGAACCAATCATAGAGGCACTTGCACAGGCAGCACACAACCCCTCAACTCACCGCTACGATGAAACTAATGCCGGATGGGTGGAGTTTCTGGAGGCTGCAGCAGCATGGATGCATAAACGGTTTGGAGTGCAGCTGGATGCCGCCTCTGAAACCATGCTGCTCATTGGCAGCAAAGAAGGTCTTGCGCACCTGGCATGGGCCTACATCAACCCCGGAGACGTATCGCTCTGCCCCGACCCTGCCTATACCGTGTACAAGGTCAATACCCTGATGGCCGGCGGCGAAGTGATACTGATGCCTCTGCGCGAGGAAAACGGCTTTCTTCCAGACTTCAGCGCTATTCCTGCCGAAACCGCAAAAGCGGCGAAACTGCTCTGGCTCAATTACCCAAACAACCCAACCGGGGCGGTAGCTTCGCTTGAGTTTTACCAGAAGGCAGTAGACTTTGCACGCGAAAACAATCTGCTGCTGGTAAACGACGCCGCCTACGCAGATGTTTATTACGATACTCCGCCCCCTTCTGCACTGGAAGTGCCCGGCGCAAAAGAGGTAGTGATTGAACTGCACTCGCTTTCTAAAATGTACAATATGACGGGCTGGCGCATTGGCTTTGCGGCGGGCTGCCCCGAGGCTATTGCCACCCTCAACCGAATGAAAGCCAATCTCGACAGCAAGCAGTTTCCTGCGGTTTCTCTTGCCGCCGCTCATGCACTGCTACATGTAGACAACCGCCCTACCCTGGAACTTTACCGAAAGCGGCGCGACATTCTCTGCCAGGGCCTCAACAGCCTCGGCTGGCAGGTGCGTACACCCGAAGCGGCCATTTACGTATGGGCGCGCGTTCCCCAAGGCTATACCAGTGCTTCCTTTGCGCGCCTGCTGCTGCAGGAAGCAGACGTGAATGTGATACCCGGCAGTGGATATGGTGAATGCGGTGAAGGCTTCGTGCGCATGTCGCTGACAGTGATGGGAGACAAAAACGGCGAACGCATTGAAGAAGCCGTACAGCGCATAGGGCGCGCAATCAACAAATAGTTTTCGGCAGGTGCAAACCTTCTGCACCTGCTTTCACCCAAAGGAGGTGTGCCATAAGAAGCCTCTCAGCATTACTGGCAGCAGTATCGGTACTCATTACAGCAGGCAGCATAACAGCCTGCGCTGCGCCGCAAAACTCTTCAAACGTCAAGACAGTGCATTACAGTACACGAGATGGCTGGACCATTGTTGGCGATCTCTATCTGCCTGCCGGCAAACCTGCCGGGGAAGCAATACTGCTGCATCAGCGGGGCGGAGAAGCGGCAGACTGGCGCAGCCTCTGCCTTACACTGCAAAGCAGGGGCATAGAGGCGCTGGCGATAGATCAGCGCGGCACACACCGATCAACCACCGGCCCCGGCCCAATTGGAAACAATGCCCCCTGGTTTACAGGGCCAGACATAGCAGGCGCCATACACTTTCTGCGTGGTAAACGGGTAACGCTCATTGGGGCTTCTTATGGCGCAAACAATGCATTGCTTTATGCTGCAGCGCACCCGGCACAGATCAAGGGCATTGTGCTATTTTCGCCGGGGGTAAACTACAACGGATTGATGGCGCTGCCCGCTGCAAAAAAATGCACTGTGCCTACACTCATCATTTCAGCGCAGCACGACCCTATTGCTGCAGACAGCCCCACCCAAATCAACAACCTGCTGCCCGCCCGCATTCACCGCCTTCACTACCTGCCGGGTTCGCTGCACGGCACTGCCCTGCTTGGCCCTGCGGTAAACAGCATGGTGGCAAAAACCTGCCTGTTCATGATGCATGGCCGCTAGCGCCGAAATGGAGCTGCAGGGAAAAACCGCGCTGATTACAGGCGTAAGCCCTGGCATTGGCAGCGCCATTGCGCACCGCCTTGCTGCGGCAGGCGCGCGCATACTGGCCGCCGACCTGAATGCCGAGCTGGCCGAAAAAGCTGCCGAAGAGCTGAACCAAGCGTTTGGCGAGCAGTGCGCCCTGGCTGCCACGGCAGACTGCACCAGCCGAGCCTCTATGCAGGCGCTTGTAAAACAGTGCGCGCATTCGCTGGGAGGCCCCCATATTCTGATATGCACTGCAGCAGTGTTCTATCCACCAGATGAAACAGGACGCACCACAGAAAAAGAGTGGATGCGCACCCTTGAAATCAATCTGCTCGGCTCTTACATTGCCGCAGATGAAGCCGGCAAACAGATGCAGACCCAGCAGGGGGGCGGCAGCATAGTACTGCTCAGCAGCGCCAACGCCCTGGTGCCCAAAAAGGGCAGCATGGCATACGATACAGGCAAGGCAGCCCTCAACCACCTGGTGCGCGAACTGGCGGTAGAGTATGCTCCTCGCGTACGGGTAAATGCGGTAGCGCCGGCTAGCGTGGTAGAAGGCAGCCTGCAGTTTCCCCGGGAGCGCGTTCTCAGCTCGCTCAAAAAATACGGCATTGAGCACACAGAAGAAGCTTCCACACAACAACTGCGCACTCTGCTGGCCGACTATTATGCGCAGCGCACCCTGCTGCAAAAACGCGTTACCCCCGATGCAGTGGCCGAAGCGGTTTTTCTAATGGCTTCTTCATACACTGCATGCACAACCGGGCATATTTTTCCGGTAGATGCCGGGCTTGCAGAAGCGTTTTTGCGTTAGCCAGGGCGCATTGCCTCAGCGCTGCACCAGCCTGCCCCGCGTGCCCACAACCGGGAATGAAGTAATGCGCAGCCGCGCAGCCCCCATAGGAATCAGGGTAATGCGCTGCACCGGCCCGCTGCCCTGTATAGGGCTGGGCGGCAGCGGACGCACAACCTGCTGTTTGTCTGCCATCCATGCCGGTATGCGCTGACCTCCTACTTCCAGTTTGACGGGCGCTGTCTGCGGGGTGAAGGGGTTGCTTTGGGCAGGCGTACTGCGCCATACCAGCCGCATGCCTTTAACAGGGTTGGCTGCCGAAAGCGCCAACCCGTAATTCCAGGGGGTATCTGGCATCACTGCAAAGCGGGGCCATTTGCCGCTGCCTCCCACCTTGTCCCACTGCTCTCCAATGTCCAGCGAAAAGGTAAGCGGCCCATAGTTTACAGAAGCAGAGTTTTTGTTGGCCGCCCATCTTCTCACCTGTATGCGCATGGGCAGCATGAGCTGCACCCTGTCGCCGCGGCGCCAGTTGCGCTGCAGCACAAAGTACCCCTGCTTTGCTTTCACAGGCGCTTTACGCCCATCGATTTTTACAGCGGGGCTGCTGCACCAGCGGGGAATGCGCAGCAGAAGTGAGAACCGCACTGTTTTGGCCGGGAAAATTTGAAACTGCACACTGCTGCCAAACGGATAGCGCGTTGCTTCTACAATGCGCACAGGGGTGCCGTGGGCAACAACCGCACGCACGCTGCAGGCAGTGTACAGAGAGGCGCACAGCCCGCCTGAATCGGTAGCCAGCCAGCTGTTTTCATCATAGTAGGGCCAGCCCATGCCATAGTTGTGAATGCAGCATCTATACCCGTAGCAGGCGGGAGCATAGAACTGCATGGGCATTCCATTGTTGTTGAACTGCCCTTCTGTTCTTCCCCCGGCAGGCAGGGCAATAGAGTTGGCGGCAGTGATGTAATGCAGGCCATCCTGATTGGGAGTGAGTGCTGCCGGCAGCGAGTTGAATGCCAGGTCTTCTGTTCGGTCTGCCCAGTCCGATGCTCCTGTTATGCGCTGCATAATTTCGCAGCTGCGCATCAGCTCCACTATGCCGCAGGTTTCAAATCCCTGGCGCGGGTCGGTATCTGCCGGGCGCACGACTTCGTCTCCTGCAAAGCCTCCTCCCGGAAACTGGCCGTACTGATCTTTTATCAAATGGTAGTCAATCAGGCTGGCACGCGCATAAACAGGGTCATGCCCCAGCAGGCCATACTCTGCTGGTTCTCTAAACCCCTGTGCAAGGTTCACATTATGCAGGGTTGGCAGGTTGTCCATCCAGTTGGCAGAATTGTGATGAATTTTTTCGGTCAGCTGCAACGCCACAGGGTCTGCTGTCTGGTTGTAGTACCAAAGCAGTGTCTGAATTTCATCGCCCCAGCGCGTGTCTCCCCAGCCCTGATGAAAGTCTGCATCTTTCACCTTCATTTGAAACTGAAAATACCGGTGCATAAAGCTCAGTATTGCCGGGTTTCGGGTGTACACGTAGTTGTGCTGCAGCACGGTAAGCAAAAGCATATGCGGCCACATGTCGGGCATGCCGTTTAGCGAGGTGCGCAGAGCATGCGGGCCAAACCAGCCATCTGCACGCTGATCATTGAGTATTCCCTGCACCCATTTTTCTGTGCTGGCCACAATCGTTTTGTCATGCAGCACATAGCCCAGGTCTCCATACCCCCGCAGCCAGTATCCCAATTCTTCCCATCCGGTATCAGCTTTTTTGTCTACCCAGCCATTGCCGGCATATTTGAGAAAGGGAGAAAGGGAGGCAAGCTGGCCGGTCATGCCGGTTTTCTCATTTTCCAGCTGTATTTTCAGCCATCCTTCAGGCTTTACTGCACCGGGTGCAAGTTCGACAAACTTCACGGCTTTCAAGGGAGCGCGCCCTGCCGGTGATGCTGCACCAGATGCCTGGGGCAGCACGATGGAAAGAGCGAGAAGGGGCAGCAGTCTGCTGCAGAAACGGTGGCACATAACAGTTTCTCCAAATGTTGCAGGTATGGCATTAGTATAAACTGTTTTTTATCATTTTGCCGTGCTGCTGCATACCCAATACTGCAAATGTGCAGCTACTGTACTATGTTGACCCCGGGAGTGCTGCCGTTGGTGGTTCGGGCATAAAGGGATGCATAGTGAGGATCATTGGGAAATACATACATGCCGATTTGCCCTTCTGTTAGATGTACCTGTGAAACGGGAATGTGCAGCACGCTGCGCGTTTGCGTGTCATATGCCAGCCAGAAGCCGCGGGTAATGCCAACTGTCCTGCCGTTGTGGTAATGCGTGTTTATCTGCTGCACAAAGTCACGGCAGAGCAGAACATAGCGGCTTGAGTAGTTTTTGGCATCGTAGTTTTCACATATGTCGTGGTCAAGATGGCACTGCTGCACCTTTCGACACGCAAGACTGTCTTTCACGCCATAAACCCCCAGCCTGGTAGCAGCAAGCTCTTTTGCAGTTGGTTTACAACGCAGCCAGGCATCGCCTATGCGCTTCATTGCCTGCTCAATCTGCTTCTCTCTGGCGGCAGAAGGAACTTTGCTGATATGAACGTAAACCGGGATATTCTCCTGATATTTTCTTTTGGCCACAATCAGTGCAATAGCCAGTGCAAGCACACAGCACAGCCCCATAAGCGCTCTTCTAAAGTACCGTGTGAGCTTGACTTCTTCCTGCATGGCGCTACCCTCCCTGGCACAGCAAATGCCGGCATGATGCAGCTGGCATGCATCACCTGGTTGCAAAACAGCGGCAGCAGGGCGGTTGAGACGGGTTTTGCAGCCTGCGGCAGTACTGAGCTTGCAGGGGCAAAGCGAAGTCCTCTTGGCAAAACATGCGCCGTTTTCTGTTTTACACCTGAATTTGTAGTATAACATGCACTTCAGGGCTTGTAAAAGCCAAATCACAAACATGCCGAGAGGCAGACACTCAGTAATAGAAAGAGTTGCCGAAAATGGCAAGCCCTCCTGCCAGCCCTACATATACGTGCCCGTCTGCTACTGTGGGAACAGAGAATTTGGTAGGAGGATACGGAATAGTGATGGCCCGAAGCGTTGCCAGAGTAGTCGGATCGAAGGCATACAGGGTGGTTGTGCCGGCAGGGTTGCTGTACTGCGATACATCCAGCGCCCATACCACTGCGTGGTAGAGCCTGCTGCCCAGTTCTATGCCGGAAATAGAAGGCGTGCAGCCTGGATAATTAAATACTGGGCCGCTTTGCGCCACCTGCACAAGCTGATATGGATTGGGCGGCGCGGCGCTGTATGCAAAGGCACGCAGCGAATCCCCCTGGCCGCCAAAGTAGAGAGTGTTGTTGCATACTGCCCCCTGCCCCCACAGCCCAAACTGGCTCGCATTCGGAATAGACTGAACCACTCTGTCGAAAGTGGTGTTGTACTGGCCCATGTCATCCCGGTTGATTAGGTAGAGGGTTCCCTGCTTGCCCATCACTGCCATCAAATGAGGCGCTGTGCCAGGTATGCCCATGCTGTCTGGCAGCAGCAAGGCTCCCCCCGATCCCAGGTCTGCATCTGTATCATTCAGCTGCTGCTGGTTGTAAGGCGCAAAGTAATCAGTTAGGTGCAGCCCTCCCAGCGGAGAAAGTTTTAATACCGAGTCGCCATAATCGTTGTTTGGCGGGGTTGTGTTGTTTGCATCAAAGGTTCCGTTGCCTGTAACGCAAAACATATTGCCCTCTGCATCCACCGCTGGGCCGTCTCCGGCCATCCATACTGCACCCCCTGCAATTGGATACCCTGTAGTAATAGCATTGGGAGTAGTGCAGAAGGCTGTTGTCTGCCTGAGGGTGTTTTCATTGTAGCCAAGTATCCAGCCATGGTAGGGGCCGTTGTCGCCATGCGATGCATAGGCAATATAAATGATGCCATTGTACAGCAGCAGGGCAGAGCGCTGGTTGTTGAGCAGGGGGTCCCAGGAAAGTATGCCGCCCACGCTTCCATTTCCTATGCCGGGCACGCTTGCCTGTATTGTAACAGGCGAGCCGGGAATCTCAGCGCCAGTTGCAATGTTGATGGCATGCAGCTGCTGTGTCACGCTGTTGTTTGGAAGCACAGAGTTGGACACAACGTAGATAACACGCTTGTATGGGTCTATCACAGGTGTGCCGGTGATTCCGATGATTGGGTTGATGTCGTTGCTGTTGACCATCGCCGAGGTGAGCGGGGTACCAAAATTTCTGTGCCATAGTACCTGGCCGCTGTCTGCATCCAGTGCATACAGGCTGTTGTTTTCGGTGGCTGTATACAGCACATTGTGCATTCCTTTTCCAGGAATGATCAACCGCGACATCAGCAGGGGCTGTGCATACACATCGCCATCGAGCGGCACAATGGTCTGAAGACCGAAAAAGTCTGGGTTGGCAACCACAAAAGGGCTTAGCAGCCATTCTTCAGTGCTTACTCCATCACGAAGCACATCATTGTGATAGGTGGTAACGTTGTCTAGACCTGTAGGGCGGTATATCTCCTGTGAACGGGATGGTAAAACATCTCCCGCAATAAGAAGGAAAAAAGCAAGCCCGGTTGTGACAGACTGAAGAAATTTAGACTGCAAGTGAAAACTGAAGGGCATAACGGGCTCCTTTTTAGTACAGAGATTTATAATCTGCAGCAAATGTAACTCAATTTATCTGCATTGCAAACATATTATAGTAAACTGCTGAATTTATGTCAACCAGGTGCAGTATTGCAAAGCAAAAATTGTTTCGTGCAGAATCTGCCGTGCCCTGCTGAAGTCATCTCGCTTTACTGCATAAACCGTAAAAACCATGCCTTCACCACAGATAAATGCCAGTAGTTTGTGTAAACCCATCTATACTGATTAGCAGTACAGGCAGAAATCAGCGCGGAAAAACGGTATTTATAACGAAGAACTTTTTTATGTACATCTGTCAAACTAGTAGCATAAACATAACGTAAAGCAAGGTAATAGGCATAATGTAAAGATGCTGCCATCAAAGTGCGGCAAAATGTCGATTTACCAATGTTGTCATGAGGTTTAGAGCTGTGGGTCCACGGTGGAGAAAGTACATGCCTGCCCTGCTTGCACTGGCAATACTGCCTCAGGGAGCAAGCGCAAAAATGCCGCGCGGCTCGTTCCTGACCCGCCCGGCTTCCAACCCGCGCCAGCTCATGTATCTGCTAAAAACACACCCGCTGCTGCTTCGGCGGTATCAGCTTGTTTTTTCCATGTCGAAACAGCAGCTGCTTCACCTGTTTTCAACCATGCATCTTGAGCGCCTGTCTCACAACATCAAAGTAGAGGTCTGGTTTATACACCGGGTTCGTTCGGGAAAAGAATATGCCGGGTACCACGAAACGATTCTCAAAAAAGGCTCGCTGGTCTTTGCCGCCTCCAATGGAACCCCTTTTCTGGTGAAAACCTGCGGCAATCTTATTTCGCGTCTGCCCAGCCAGATTTTCCTGGTTGCCCGCCCCTCGCTCAATACAGGGCAAATCACTCTCAACACGCAGGCATTTCCATCTGCCAGCTTCTCTTTTCTGCCGCCTGCATCTTCCCCGCCCGGCGATGTTATTATTCCTGCATCAATTTCTGTATCAGGGGTAAACAGTATAATGCCGCCTCTGCTCGTCACTTCCAATTCATATCTGCCCTATGCCTGGCTGGCTCTGCCCGCCCTGATTGGAACAGTGGCAGGCACAGGCAGCGGCGGATCAGCAGCGATTGGGCTGCCGCTGCCTGCACAGGTGCAAACTGCATCGGCCGCTGCCTCCCAGCCATCTCTGTTTTCTCCTCCCGCTGTGCCTGAAAGCCCTCTGGGAGTCACAATGCTTTTTGGAGCGTCGGCTTTGCTCTACGCATTGTCCCGGCGCTCACACAGGCGCTAGCCTAAAAACCCTCTGGTGCGCATCCAGTGTGCGCACTGGTCTGTCCAGGTTACAAAGGGAGCAGAGAGATTTCCCAACCCGTACCCGTGCGCCCCCGCTTCATACATATGCAGTTCATTGGGCACTTTGCAGGCAAGCAGCGCCTGCGCCATCAGCAGGCTGTTTTCTGCCTGCACAGAGTCATCTGCCGTGTATACCTGAAACACCGGCGGGGTTTGTGAAGTTACCTGTTTCTCGCTGCTCATCAGTTCTATCAGTTCGGCAGAAGGGTTTTCTCCCAGCAGCGCATACCGGCTGCCTTCATGGGCATGAGGCGGATACATGGTAATCACCGGATAGACAAGCACTGCCAGGTCTGGCCGGCAGGAGCATTGTTCAACCGGGTCGGCATGGCTTTGCCTGCCAGCATCAAAATGGGTAGCCAGTGAGGAGGCAAGATGCCCTCCCGCCGAAAACCCCAGTATGCCAACCCTTTCGGCATCCAGCCCAAGCTCTGCAGTGCGAAATCGTGCAGTGCGCACTGCACGTGCTGCATCGTGCAGCATGGCCGGGTGCCTGTAATGCGGGTGCAGGCGATAGCGCAGCACCCAGGCGGTTATCCCCAGGCTGTTCAGCCACTCTCCTACAGGCTCTGCCTCATGGTCTGCCAGCGCCATATACCCTCCTCCCGGGCACACCACCACAGAGGCGCCGCACCGTTTGTCTTCGGGAGGCAGCATCAGCCTCAAAGTAGGCAGGGGCGCTTCAGCAGAAAGAAGTTCTTCACCTCCCTCTGGCCAGAGCGGCACAGGGTCTGGTATTTTTTGCATTTCTATGTTGCTTCCTTTCTTTTTGCAGGCTGTTTGCAGAATGGTATACTGAAAAGACTGCATTACTACAGAGCAAGGATTATTCTATGGGCACGCCGGCAAACAAACCCGCAATAACCGCCAGCCAGCGCAAATGGCGGGCGTTTATGATTATTGTAGGCGGCATTGTTTTTGTTGCATACTCGCTGCCGGGCGCTCTCAAGGGGTGGCTGAAACAAGACCTGGCAGGCGTGCCGCTGCAGCACGGCACAGCCACTGTGGTAGAGGCCCTGCCGCCCAACCAGCCCATGCTGCCAGGAGACACAAAAAAACCGACCCCCATTGTGCTGGTGCGATTTCACGGGCAGATTTGCACAGTGGGCACGGTGCTGCACTGGCGAATGCTGCAGGCAGGCAAACCCGCCAGTATCGATTACCGCATAGGGCACAGCGGCCGCATTTATATAGAGAAAGCAGAGCCGGTTTCTCCCTGACTTCAGCCATATGCCTGCCGGGCTATTCTACCAGGTTTTCTCCCTCTATCTTCAGCGTATACACATGGTCGCAGGGGCGGCTGGCGGGCAGTCGAACCCGCAGGCCCTCTGCGGTCTGTTCAAACGCCAGGCTGCTCTCGCACCCAAGCAAACTCACAGTGCGTACTGTACCGCGATGCCCGGCAGAAGGGGCCAGAGAGCGTATCAGCGCGGTTTCGCCGGGCCAGGCCATCAGCAGTGCATACAGCACGCCGTTTTTTGTAGTAAACCGTATATCCTCCCCGCTGAACGGCTGGCGGTGCGTATCGGTAAACGCCCCTTCTTTCACTTCGGTAGGGCCTTCCCCAAACACCCTCCAGTACCCAGCGCCATAAATGGCTTCGCCGTTGATGCGCAGCCAGCCGCCAATCTCCCGCAGTATCTGCTGCTCCTTTTCCACAATAGTGCCGTTAGAGTGCGGGCAAATGTTGAGAAGCAGAGCGCCGTTTTTGCTCACTATGTCTACCAGGTCTTGAATCAGCGAGGTTACTGTGCGGTAGTCCTGCCCTTCAATGTGGCACCACGAGTTTTTTGAAACAGAGGTATCGTTCTGCCAGAGTACAGGGCGAATGCCTGCCAGCTGTCCACGTTCTACATCAAACACTGCCGTCCCCTCAGGAAAAGCGGTGTATTTATAGTTTATCGCCACCCCTTTTCCCCACTCGGCAGCACGGTTGTAGTAGTAGGCGGCAAACAGTTTGAGGTAGGGTGCATAGGATACATGGTTGATCCACCAGTCGAACCAAACCAGCTGCGGCTGATAGCGGTCTACTATCTCGCAGCAGCGCCTCAGCCAGTCTTCCAGAAACTCGCGAGAGGGGCCGTCTTCCGCTCTGGTGTAAACATGATGATTGGGGGCCGGCTGTGCATCGCCATACAGGCCGGCGAAGCGCGGGTTTTGCACGTCTGAATCAAACTTGCGCCCGCCATCCATAAACCAGTAGTGCTCTGCCCGGTGCGAAGATGCCCCAAACACCATTCCCTGCCTGCGCACTGCTGCAGCAAGCTCCCCCATCATATCGCGTTTTGGCCCCATTTTAGCGGCGCACCATTCCGAAAGGTCGGTGTGGTACATGGCAAAACCATCATGATGTTCGGCGACAGGCACCACAAAGCGCGCCCCGCTTTCATGAAACAGGCTGGCCCATTCATCAGGGTTGTACAGCTCGCAGCGAAACAGGGGTATAAAATCCTTGTAGCCAAATGCTGTATGCGGCCCCCAGGTTTTTACATGGTGCTCAAATTCAGCCCTGCCGGGCTGGTACATGTTGCGCGGGTACCATTCATTGTGAAAAGCCGGAACAGAATACACTCCCCAGTGCATAAACAAACCAAACTTGCCTTCCTGGTACCAGCTGGGGATAGTGTATTTGGCCAGCGAATCCCATTCCGGCTGAAAAGGCCCCTGATGAGCCACATCACGTATCGTCTCCAAAGACATAGCCTGCTCATTCCTTTCGTGCATAAAACTTGCTACAGGCTTTCGAGAGTGGCAGCGGTTTTCCCTGCCTGATTTTTCATCAGGTTTTATCTGATCCCTGGCCATCCGCCCCTGGCGAGGAAGATGATTTCAATGCTGTCTTTGCAGCTGCCAGCAGTTTATCCGGCGCAATGCGCACCTTGTAATCTGGGTTGTAGTACACATATCGTATCACATCATCTGTGCCTACCAGAAATACAGAGGGAACAGGCAGTATATGATGATTATTTCCGCTGGCGGCATCCAGATCAATATGAAACTTTTTGTACATTGCAACCAGTGCGTTTTCTACGTGAAAGGCAATGCCGTATGCTTTCACCGCACGTGCGCTGCTGTCTGAAAGCAGTGTGTAGGTGAGATGATGCAGCGCAATAGACTGCAGAAGATGCTGCGGATTGTCCATGCTTACGGCAAGCATTTGGTATCCCATTTTCCTCAGTTTTGGCACAAGGGCTTGCAGCTGAACCATTTGGCGATTGCAAAACGGGCACCACCCTCCACGGTAGAAAATCAGCACGGTAGGCTTTTTGCCAAACGCACTGCCCAGGTTGAATGGCTGGCCGTGTATATCTCTCACTGTTACCCCGGGCGCTCTCATCCCTGCCTGCAGCGGCTTTACCAGTGTGGCATCTGGCATGACCTGTCCTACAGTAGTGCCGGCAGGGGCCGGCTGATTTGCCAGAGCAGCGCTGCTCATGCCAACTGCAACTGTCAGAGCTGTTCCAGCCAGCAACATGCGCAGTAAATTCTTCATGTCAAACAATCTCCTCTTCCATGTACTTTCTCTCTGCTATTTATGCATACAAAGCGCAAGGCAAAATCTATGCATGCAGCAACTGTACAACATTATGCAGGGATACCGCATATTCCCGGCGAAAAACAGCGCACTACTCCCTGTATTGAGAGGCGCTTATGTATTACCGCTCATGCTCTGCCGGCATACTGTTTGCTGCAACGCTGATGCTTGCATTTTCCTCACGCGCATTTGCCGACAGCTTTATCTGGATAGAAGGTGAAAACCCTTCCACTATCAATGTAAAACCACTCATTGCAGGCTGGGGGCATTCTGAGTACCTTTCCGGCGGCAAGTGGCTGCAGATTTCTATCGATGCAGACAAAACCGCCGCCGACGCTCCTGCCGGCGGGGCGATGCTGAGCTACCAATTCACTGCGCCAGCCGCCGCAACATACCAGATATGGAACCGCATCGGGTACGAATTTGTGCGCTCTCCGTTTCGTTACAGAGTAGACAACGGCCCATGGGTTGCAATTTCGCCCGACATGCTGACAACCGACCAGATGGAGCTGCAGGCATGGAACGAGGTGGCATGGCTTGATATGGGCAGTGCAAAACTGAGCGCCGGGCAGCATACCCTGTTCATCAACATCCCCCGCATGCTAAACAGCAGCAGCAAACCGCAGCGCATGCTCTATGCCTCCGACTGCCTCTGCATCTCCAGCGCCCCCTTTTACCCAAATGGCAAATACCCGCCGGGTTCAGAAATAGAAACCAACACAGACCGCCAGGCAGCACAGCAGGTATTTGCACTGCCCGCCCCGGTTCAGCCTGGCAGCCGGTCGGAAACTGCCCTGCGCGGCCTGTGGCAAATCTGCCGTGACGACGAGCAGCTTCCGGCGCATGTTGCGGTGCCCATTGCGCATCTGCCAGCCCATCCCTATTGGAGCGCCATCCCTGTGCCGGGCGATAAAAACACCCTTCGGCCCGATCTGCTGCTGGCGCACCGCATATGGTACCGCACCCGAATAAATGTGCCTGCAGCATGCAGCGGGCATTCTTTTGCCCTGCTGTTTCCACAAAACAGTCTCAACACCACAGTGTTTGTCAACGGCATCTACTGCGGTTTCAACCCCAATCCGTTTGCGCGCTTTGCAATCGATGTCTCACGTGCAGTGCATCCGGGCATCAACACACTGGAAGTAGGCATTCGAGACGCATGGTATGGTTTTGAAAACAACCCGCAGCAGCCCATGAAACTGCGCCGAATGTTCAATTTGCCGGTGAGCTACTTTCATCAGGGGTTTCAAGACCTTGCCTACCCCATCTGGAATGCGCCGCAGTCGGGCATACTGGCATGCCCGCGTTTTCTCTGCATGGGCAGCGCCTATGCCTCCAATGTGTTTATACAGCCCTCTACAGCCCAAAAAACGCTGACTGCAAAGGTGAAAATCCGCAATCCGGGTAAAACCCCATTCCGGGGCAGCTTGCAGTGCGAGGCCATAGACCCGGCAACAGGCAAAACGGCCTGCACGCTCCCTGTGCTGCAGTGCAGTGTGGCTCCAGGCGCTTCTCAAACACTGCTTGTTACAGGGCCATGGCTGCATCCCGTTCTCTGGTGGCCCAATAGTCCGCATCTCTATGTTTTGCGCACTATTGTCAGCCGGCATGGCAAACCGCAGGATATTCGCAACACCACGTTCGGGTTTCGTGAATGGAGCATACAGGGCATTCATTTTCTACTCAATGGCGTACCCTTTCATGGCTGGGAAGACACTACATCGCCCTCCACACCGCAAAAATGGCTTGCCTTTTATCGCAAATCGCACCAAACCATGTACCGATTTTGGGGAACCAGTTTTGAGGGTATGACGCCCAACAAGGCGCTTAGCTTCTTCGACCGCAGCGGGGTGGTAGTACGCAGGCAGGGTATGCTGGATGGAGAAGCCATTGGCTACATGGCCATAGAACCAGACCCGCTGCTGCAAAAAAGATTTCATTCACCCATCAACATGGAACTGATGCACAACTGGACGCGGCAGATGACAGCGCAGGTGAGAGGAGAACGCAATCACCCCTGCATCATGATCTGGTCTATAGAAAACGAGTTTCTTTACATCAACTGCATCAACCTGTATGGCAGCCTGATGCACTATTTTGAGGCCGCAGAAACAGACTGCGCACATGCAGTAGAAAAAACAGACCCCACCCGCCCTGTGATGGTAGATGGCGGAGGGGCGTGCAAAAATAATTCGCTGCCTGTTTTTGGCAACCACTACATAGACGGCCCCTGGACAGATTATCCACCGCTGGCCTATCTGCCCAATACAACAGGGGGAGGCAGGGGAAGATGGGTATGGGATAAAATGCGCCCGCGTTTTATAGGCGAAGACTTCTATATGACCGGCATTCACCCCGGTCTTTCGGCCATTGGCGGTGAAGAGGCATTTCAGGGCAAACAGGGCTGCCTTGCACCAACGGGACTGATGGAAACCATTTTGCAGCAGGGCTACCGCTGGGCAGATTATGGCGCATGGGATTTTTATACCAATGCAACAGACACCAACGGCCAACAGTACAACTCGTTTCGCCCGCGGGCAGTGTTCTGCAAGCAGTGGAACTACACTTTTGGGGCAGGGCAGGCAGTAAAGCGCCGGTTTGGTATTTTCAACGACACCCATTCCGCCTCACCCATTCTGTTCCGCTGGACGCTTCGCTTCCCCTCCCGCCCCCTGCAGCAGCACAGCGAGAGTTTTCTGGTTCCCCCCGGTGAAAGCCTCAAATTCACTCGCACCCTCACCATGCCGCATGCCGCACGGCGCACAAGCGGAACTCTTCTGCTGCAGCTGCTGGTGCATGGCAAAACTGTATTTACCGATACAAAACCGATCACTATACTGCCTGCCCATGTGCCCGAGGCAAACGCATCTCTGCTGCAGCATCTCACTTTCAGCCAGATTGCCGTATTTGACCCCGAAGGCGCTGCCGCACAATTTCTGCACAGCAGGCATATTCCTTTTACCCTGCTGCACAGCCTGAATGCTCTGCCCATGCATGCACGCGTGCTGCTGATAGGCAGCAATTCGCTCAGCCCTGCAGAAAGCGGAAGCAGCCGCTTTGCAGCATGGGCAGCAGCGGGCCGCTCGGTAATCAGCCTGGAACAGAGACACCCGCTGGAATACCAGGCAGCGCCTGCCATGCTCAAGCCTGTAGAGAGAAACGGCTGGACAGCCTTCCCCACAGGCCAGCAGTCACCGGTGCTGCATGGGCTGCATGCCCCTGACTTTTTTACCTGGGGCAGCAGCGCACCGCTTTACACACAGGCATGGCGCAAACCGCCTGCCGGGGCTGAGACGCTGCTGGAGTGCGGGCCAATGCTGCACGACACACCGCTGCTGCAGATACCTGTAGACAAGGGCCTGATGCTGCTCAACAGCCTGCGCATAGAGCAAAGCCTGGCTTCCAGCGCAGTAGCGCAAAGGCTGCTGCTCAATCTCATTGCCGGGGCGGTTTCGTGGCATTCACCCTCCAGACCGGTTCTGCTCACAGCCTCTGCGTCTCCTTTTGCAAAGGCGGTTCAGGCCACTGGCGTACGCGCTGCAGCGGTTTCATCCCCCCTGCAGGCACTGCAGCAGGCAGGCAGGCGCATTGCACTCATAGAGGCAAATCCGCAGAACCTGGCGCTGCTGGCGGCGCACCCTGCACTGGTTCACTCATTCACACATGCAGGCGGCTGGATAGTATTCAACGGGCTTACCCCCCAGGGACTGGCAGCATACAACCAGATCACGGGGTTTGCACACATGATTCGCCCCTACAGGGTAGAAAGAACCCTCTTCACCCTGCCGCGCAACCCGCTCACTGCAGGCATGACCGCAGGCGACCTCGCCATGTACTCATCCAGAAGAATTTTTTCCTGGACGGCAGGCAATTACGTCTCCTCTCACGAATTCAGGTATGTGGTAGATGCTTCTACCGATGTAGCACCGTTTGCAGTTTTTCAAAACGGTTTCTATTACAACCTGGTAAACGGGTTCGTCTCATCCGACGGCTGGCCGTTTATTGTTGATGTGCCTGTTCCCAAAACCGGTGCGCTGCACATTCAGATGCAGCTGCCGCAGCCGCAGCAGATCACAGCACTCAACTGGATAGGCAATACCATGTACTGGCCATCCACGCAAATAAAACTGGTATTCAACAACAATCAGGCAGATGCACTCACCTTCTCAACGCCTCCCGACAACCTGCCCCACCAGTACACGTTTCCACCCCGTAACGCACAGGAAATAGACCTGCAGGTAACTGCATGGAAGCCTCTGCCGGGTGTGCAGCCGCTCATAGGCGCAGACAATTTTTCGCTCTATGCACAGCGTCCTCCTTCCTTTTTTCAGCGGGTGAAACCAATGGTAAACTGCGGTGGCATGGTAGAGTACCCGCGGGGAAAAGGGGGAATGGTTCTATTCAACATCTGGTTTAGAAACCACGAAACCGTGCCCGAAAATGCACAGAAAAAGCAAAACCTTTTGGCAGCACTGCTGCACAATTTGCACGCAGGCTTCCACCAGAACAGCGCCTTGATAGCCGGGGGAAATCTGCGGTATTCGCCTGTTTCGCTGGCTGGCAAAGCCAATCAGTACCGGGGCAGACGCGGGTGGTTTGGCAGCACCTATCCCAGCTTCTCCCTGCTGCCTGCCGGCGATCAGACCTTTGCCGGAGTGAGATACAACATTTACCGCTTCGCAACATCCCCTGTTCCCGACTGCATCATGCTGGGCGGCGCCGGAACCTCTGACAACCTGCCGCAGACGGTGCAGGGCATTGCAGTAAACAAAAAGGCAGATGCCCTCTTTTTTCTGCAAACCGCACGAATAGATGCAAAGCGTACGGCAGAGCAGATAAAAAACCGCATTCACCTGGAAATGGCAGACTATGTAGTGCATTATACCGATGGCAGCGAGGCGAAAGTGCCAGTATACGCAGACGAAAGCGTGGGAAACTGGCTCTCTGCCAGCCCAACTCCTTTGCCGCTGGCGCAGCTCGCCTGGACGCACCTGTATGCCCGCAGCGGGCAGTATGGCGCGGCATGGTCGATGCAGTGGAACAACCCCTGGCCCCAAAAAACCATTGCCGGCATAGACCTGGTGTACGGCCCAAACAGGGCAGGCATACCTGTACTGCTGGCTGTCACTGCAGCACAGCGTGTTATTCAAAACGGCCGCACAAACTTGCAGAAAGGGAGATAGAACATTGCGCGCACAGGCAGTGGTAGCAGCAGCGCCAGGAAAGGTGGAGTTTCGGCAGGTAAACACTCCAGACCCAGGCCCGCAGGATGTGGTGATACAGGTAGAATATTCATGGATAAGCAATGGAACCGAAAGCTCTTTTATGCGCGGTGAGCGAGTGGAAGGCGATACCCCCCGCCTGCCGCACCATCCGCTGCCCTTTCCGCATGTGCCAGGCTACCAGAAAACCGGCATAGTGCTGTGGGCAGGCGAACAGGTAGAGCATATTGCACCGGGCGACCAAGTATTTGCAACCATTTCAGCAGTAGAAGATATGTTTTATCCTTTTGGCGGGCATATATCGCCGGCGGTTACACACTGCTCACAGGTATGGAAACTGCCGAAGGGAATGGAGAGTGAGGCGGCATGCTGCCTTACACTGCTGCAGGTAGGCTGCAATGCAGGCTTTGCGCCCATGATGGCAGCCCATGACCGTGCATTGATACTGGGCGATGGTCAGGTAGGCCTCTGGTGCGCGCAGGCAGTGCAGCTGCGCCGCGCGCGCATTATGCTGGCAGGCAGACATCTCGAACGCCTTGCCCTTTTTCAGCCCGGGCCGGAAGATGCTGTATTGCCAAGCCCCAGCAATCTGCCGGAAGCTGCAGCCGACTGGGCGCCAGAGGGGCTGCAGGCAGTGATCGATACCACCGGCGACCTCGATGCGCTGCTAAGTCTGCTGCCCTGCATGAGGCACAGCGGGCAAATTGTCTCGGTAGGTTTTTACGGCGTACGGGGCCAGCTTGACCTGCAGCTGCTGCGCCAGAAAGAACTCGTGCTCTATTCTCCTTCCGGCTGGAACAAGGGCCGCATGGATCAGACACTGCATTTGCTGCACCAGAAAAAACTTTCCACCCTGCCCCTCATTACACACCGGTTTGAGGCAGAACAGGCAGCACAGGCGTATGCACTGCTGCTGCAGCGAAGCGAACCGCACCTCGGCATTACTCTGCACTGGCAGGAGGCAGCCAGCCTGTGAAAGCATTACAGATCACCGGTCCCCGCGGCATGTGCAGCATGCTCGAACTGCCTATTCAGCAGCCAGGGCCGGGCGAAGTTCTGATACGCATTGAAGCGGTGGCAACCTGCCCCCAATGGGATTTGCACTTGAGCAGCAGCGAACCCATGTTTCCCGGCCACGTATTTCATTACCCCTACCCCCCCGGTCAGCCCGGCCACGAGGCGGCAGGGCAGATAGAGGCAGCAGGGCCGGGAGTGGAGGGGCTGAAAACGGGAGACAGAGTGAGCATATGGCGCGATCCGGGGCACAGCGTACAGGGCTGCTACGCACAGTATGTGGTACGGCCTGCAGAACAGGTGCTGCTTACCCCGCCGCATTTGCGTACAGAGCAAACGGTATCGCTCGAACTGGCCATGTGCGTGGGGGCATCTGTGCTGATGCTTCGCAAGCTGGGCTTTCTGCAGGGCAAACGCGTTGGCGTAACCGGCCTCGGCCCGGCGGGCCTGGTGGCGCTGCAGATGGCCAGATCAGAAGAGGCAGCAGAGACAACAGGATTCGACCCTCTGCCTTCACGCAGAGAGCTGGCGCGAAGCCTCGGTTTTGAAGCGTTCTCCCCTGCCGAAGCAGCAGAGCAGGGCTGGCCGCTGCGCCCTCTCTCACCCAAACTTGATACAGTGATTGACTGCGCAGGCTCTGCTGAGGCAGTTGCGTTTTCGATGGACGCGGCAAAAGAAGCCGCGGCTCTGTTTGGGGTGCAGCGCGAAACCTATCTGTACGAGCCGCGCCACTACAACGGGCTGACTTTATGCGGCTATCCGGGGCATCACAAAAGTGCGGCGGAATATGCCCTGGAACTGATTGTGCAGAAAAAACTGCAGCTTGCCCCTCTCATCACCCACACGCTGCCGCTGCAAAACTACCAGCAGGGGCTTGCACTGCTGCAAAACAGGCAGGCTGTTAAGGTCTGTTTTCTTCCCTGGGCATAAGGCCGCTTTTCCCGTTGAGAGTGCACAAAATACCCGCATACACTGCCGCCCTATGCGCTTTTCCTCTAGACAAAGCCGGTGTTTCGGGGTATCATAAACATACATAGATTAAGAGGGGCTATCGTCTAGCGGTCAGGACGGCGGGTTCTCAGCCCGTTAACCGGGGTTCGATTCCCCGTAGCCCTATTACATACACGGCTCTTCTTTCACTTTGAAATGAAGGGCCGTTCTGCTTTCGGCACACTCAAGGCCGAAGTCATTTACATTCAGATAGAAAGGAGTTTGACAATGCCCACCTACGGGTACCAGTGTACTGAGTGCAAACATGAGTTTCAGGTATTTCAGGCTATGAAAGATGAACCTGTCAGCACATGCCCGCAATGCAGCGCCCCTGTAAAACGGCTTCTCTACCCTGTTGGAGTGGTTTTTAAGGGGAGCGGATGGTACGTTACCGATTCGCGCAAGCCCGAACCTTCGGCAGAATCTGCGGGCAGGCCAGACACAGCAGAAAAGAAAGAAACCACAGAGAAAGCAGCAGAAAGCAAGCCGGTGCCATCGGCCGGCAGTGCAGACAGCACCTCTGCGCCTTCTGCCGAAAAAACCACCTAGCAGAGCAAATGCCTGGCATGCCCCCAGGCAATGTGCTATACTTTCTGCCACAGAAAACAGAATACCAGGAACAAACCGCACTATGTTGAACCCTACCGAACAGACGCGCCTGCTGCAAATGGAGAGCAGCTTCTCTTCAGAGTTCGGAAGCGCAGCGAAAATTGCAGTACGTGCTCCAGGCAGAGTGAATCTGATTGGTGAGCATACTGACTACAATGACGGCTTCGTAATGCCTGCCGCCATTGAACGCAGCGTGCTGATGCTTGCTGCACCCAGCAATACCGGGCGCATACAGGTGCATGCCCTCAACTACAATCAGTCTTCTACCTTTTCGATAGAGGGAGTGCAGCCCACAGGAGACAGCCGCGAACGATGGAGCAATTACCTGCGCGCCATGGTATGGGTTTTGCAGGGAGAGGGTATTTCTGTGCCAGGCCTCAACATGGTGGTGCAGGGCGATGTTCCCCTGGGCAGCGGGCTTTCCTCTTCTGCTGCAATGCTGGTGGCAGCGGGTTTGCTTCTCTCCGAAGCTGCGCAGTCGCCCCTGTCTCCCGTACAGCTGGCTCTGCTGGCACAAAAAGCGGAACGAGAGTTTGTAGGCGTAAACGTGGGAATTATGGACCAGTATATCTCTGCGCTTGGAAAGCAGGCACATGCCCTGCTGATAGATACGCGCTCGCTTGAATATGAAGCCATCTCCCTGCCTGTTTCTGGGGTATCGCTGATCATAGCAGATACCAGTAAAAGGCGCGGCCTGGTAGATTCGGAATACAACACCCGGCGAAGCGAATGTGAGCGCGCTGTAGAAATACTGAGCCAGCATCTGCCACAGATAAAAGCCCTGCGCGATGTAAGCGTAGAACAATTTCTGAGCCTGCAGCAGCACCTGCCAGAACCAGTGCGCAGCCGGGCGAAACATGTAATCACAGAAAATCAGCGCACCCTGGACATGGCTGAAGCGCTGAAATTGGGCGATATGCAGCGCTGTGGAAAACTAATGAACGAATCACACCAGAGCCTGCAGATAGATTACGCCGTCAGTTGCCGTGAACTGGATGCCATGACAGAAGCGGCGCGCAGCCTGCAGGGAGTATATGGTTCGCGCATGACAGGCGCAGGTTTTGGCGGATGTACTGTGAGCCTGGTAGCTGATGAAGCGCTGGAAAATTTTCAGCGCGAACTGCCCCGCATTTACCAGCAGCACACAGGGCTGGAAGCAGCGCTTCTGGTAAGCAAAGCGGCACCCGGCGCAGAAAGAATACTGTAAAACTCACGCACGCCAGGTAACTGCCGGCAAAACCAGTCGTCCATACTGTATCTGGTGCATATTCTCGCGCCAAGAGTAGCAGGATTCTGTACGCAGAACGCTTAATTGACCAACTAAATACTATTTATCCAGGGAACTTCAAACGGCGTATCTCCCTACTCCGCAAGATTTCCCGGCAGGAGGCCTGCATGTCTACACTTCGCGCTGTAATTGCAGAAGATGAACAACTTACACGCACTATTATTCGAACGCGTCTCGAAAAACTGGGGCATCTGGTAGTGGCAGAAGCAGCCAACGGGCTGCAAGCCGTGGAGGCTGTACGTGCCAGCCAGCCTGATCTGGTGGTACTTGACATCAAAATGCCCGAACTGGATGGAATCGAAGCGGCACGCCAAATCATGGATACCTCGCCCTGCGCCATTCTGTTTCTCACCTCATTCGATGAGCAAAACCTGGTAGACCAGGCGGGTGAGGTAGGCGGTCTTGCCTATCTGCTCAAGCCATTCAGAAAAGAAGACCTTGGCCCGGCTGTAGAAATTGCTGTGAAACGGTTCAGGCAGATTCAGAACCAGGCTCGCGAAATAGAAAACCTGAAAGAAGCGCTGGAAACCCGCAAACTGCTGGAACGCGCAAAAGGCATTTTGATGGACAGGCACCATATGACGGAAGACGAAGCCTTTAAGCGCATTCACTTTCAGGCACGCAACCAGAACAAAAAAATGCGCGAAATCGCCCAGTCTATCATCACTGCCTCCGACCTGATATAACTTGCTTTCGCTCTGTATCGATAATAATGCTGCATCTGCGCCCTCGGCAGGTGCAGCATCTGCACTGCCGGATGCCTGCTGTACAAAGGAGATGACGTTATGCTTTTTCTCGCCTCTGCCTCTCCGCGCAGACAGCAGCTGATTGCCCTGCTTGGCCTGCCCTACCGCATAGAACCTTCACTCTATGATGAACCTGCAGCTCCTCGGCAAAGCGTACACCTGCCCTCACTGGTAATGCATCTTGCACAGGAAAAGGCAAAAGAAGCGGCATCACGATGCAGAGACGGCATTGTCATAGGCGCAGATACCCTGGTTGGCCCAGACAGTGAAACGGGCGCCCCCATGGGAAAGCCTTCGTGCAGAGAAGAGGCAGTGAGTATGCTGCAAAACCTGAGCGGATGCACTCACCGGGTATACACCGGCATTGCACTGCTTCCAATTGGCAGCACAAACGCACCAAACCACCCGCGCGTTGAGGCTGTATGTACAAAAGTACGGTTTCGAATGCTTCACCCCGATGAAATAGAAAGCTATGTTGCTTCGGGCGAACCTATGGACAAGGCTGGCTCATACGGTGTACAGGGATATGCAGCGCCCTTTGTAGAACATCTGGAAGGAGACTTCTACAACGTAATGGGCCTGCCTCTCTGCCGCCTCTCGCAGCTGCTGCGCGAACTGGGGGCCTACCCCACACAACAGAATGGCTAGCTGCCCAGCCTGCATGCCGAAAAGAGCATGGTACAATAACCGCAGTACTGCGGGCGTCAAACATCTGCCCTAAAAGCGCTGCCAGAATGTACGAAAATGAGGTTGAAACATGGAAGCCAACAACAGCCATAAGCCTGCTTCTTCACCTCTGCTCTTCGGATCAGACAATACCCCTGCCCTGGTGGCTGTAGAACCGGGCACACACGATACAGTACAGCTTTTTTTTCGCACCGGCAGCGCTGTGCAGGCTGTGGCGCACCCGTTCACCCCCTGGCTGCTGCTCACCCAGCCTCCCCCCAGCCGCTTTCCTGCCTGCACGCTGCACGAACTGGAAGGCGCCGGCTACTGCCTGAAAGCCGAATTTGCCTCTCTCACACACCTCAACAAGGCACGACAGATTCTGCGCGACCTTGATGTTCTGCACCTGGCTTTCTCAAGCCCTGCACGCATGTACCTGACGCAAACAGGAAAAACCCTCTTCAAAGGGCTGCAATTTGCCGACCTGGTGCGCATGCAGTTTGACCTGGAAACCTGCGGGCTTGACCCTGCCCAGCCAGATGCCAGAATTCTGCTGATTGCAGCAGCAGACACCCGTGGTTTCTGTGAAGTGCTGGAAGGCGACGAAAAGCAGATTCTGCAGCGTTTCACAGAGCTGGTGCAGCAGCACGACCCCGATGTGCTGGAAGGGCACAACCTATTTGGCTTCGATTTTCCCTATCTCATCGAGAGGGCGCGCAGATGCGGTATCAAATTGGCACTGGGACGAGATGCATCAGAACCAGAGCAGATGCTTCGACGCAGCTACGCCATTGGCGGCAGCACACGCCCATTTCAGCCGGTGCATGTTTACGGCCGCCATGTACTTGATACCTATCTGCTTGTACAACGCTTCGACTGGGCGCAGGGCGCACTCTCAAGCTACGGACTGAAAGAATGCGCCAGGGTATTTGGGTTCGCTGCCGAAGACAGGGTGGAACTGCCCCGCGACCAGATGGAGAGCCTGTACCAAAGTCAGCCTCAACTTGTTTGTACCTATGCGCAGCAGGATGTGATGGAAACGCAGCAGCTGGCAAACCTGGTATCTCCTGTTGAGTTTTACCAAACTCAAATGGCGCCAGACAACTACGGCATGGTTGCAGTAACCGGTGCAGGAGAAAAAATAAACTCTCTCTTTATTCGCGCCTACCTGTCTCAAAACCACTCAATTCCCCTTCGCCAGCCCTCTTCAGTCAATGCAGGCGGCTACACCGATATACGCATACAGGGCCTGATAGAAAACGTAGTCAAGGCCGATGTAGAGAGCCTCTATCCCAGCCTGATGCTCACCCACCGCATTGCCCCTGCAAACGATACGCTGGGGGTGTTTCTGCCCTGCCTTGCCGAGCTGACCGCCCGGCGCATTGCCGCCAAAAGCCAGGCGGCAGCAGCACGGGAGAGCAGCAGCAAAAACTACGCCTACTACGAGGGGCTGCAAGCCAGCTTCAAGGTGCTGATCAACTCTTTCTACGGCTACCTGGGCGGCCCATTTCCATTCAACGACCCCGAAGCGGCAGGCCGAGTCACCGCTCTGGGCCGCTCGCTGGTACAGCAAATCGCCCAAAAACTGGAGGATGAGGGATGCCGTGTCATAGAAATAGACACCGACGGAGTCTACTTCTCGCCTCCGCCTGGCATGCAGGGCGAACAACATGAGCGGGAGATGGTTGAACGGGCTGGCACTGTGCTGCCTGAATCTATACGCCTTGCATTTGATGGCAGATACAGGCGAATGCTCTCGCTGAAAACCAAAAACTACGTACTGGAAACCTGGAGCGGACGCAGAATACTGCGTGGCTCGTCGCTGCGGTCAAGAGCAGATGAAAAGTTTGGCCGCGATTTTTTGGCAAATGCAATCTCGCTGCTCATGGAAGGAAACACCGCTCAGCTGCACTCACTTTATACAGAAACCATGCAACAGCTGCTTTCGGGCGGTTTTGCCGCACAAGAACTGGCCAGAAGAGAGCGGGTAACAGCAAAAACATTTTCCAGCAGCCAGAAGCGCAGAAACGCACATGCCGCAGAAGGCGTGCCCATTGGAGACTTTGTACAGGTTTACGAGCGCCGGGACGGCAGCCTGGGGCGGCTGGAAGAGTATGCACAAGATGAAGACCGCGCATACTATGCTGGCAAGCTGTACAAATTTGCCTGCCGCCTTGAAAGCGCATTTGAAAGCCAGGCAGAGTTTCAGAAGTGCTTCCCCAAACCCTCCCGACAGATGGCGCAGGGAAACACCCAGCAGACGCTCGACCTGTTTGAAGCGGAGGAAGAATGATCGGCTGCACCCTGAAACCCTATCATTCTGGTTCACTCTGCCCGGCAGGGCAGCACTGCATAATCAGCGCGTATACACACACTGCTGCCCTAAAAACTTCTCCATGTCGGCACGCAGAGCGTCGGTAAACTCGGCTCGCAGCTGGGTACGTACCTCCACTGTGCGGCCCCCCTCTTGTACCTGCAGATACACTGGCAGCGCATTGCCGTTGCCCCGGTGATGTTCCAGCGTATCGCGCAGGTAGCGCAGGCGCGTGCGGCAGGAAGGATCAAGTCTCACCACAATGCTTTCGCATCCCCCTGCGCCCACTGCCGCTTGTGTAAGCGGCACTATGCTCTCGGCCAAAAACTCGGCAGTGCGTTCACCCTCTTCGCTGTCGCGCACGCGCTCACGGTAGCTTACCCGGCCCTGCACCAGCACGATACGGTCTTTTTCCAGATGCTGACGCACATTGGCATATGCCGAGGGAAAGATGGTGCATGAAACAGTGCCCGTAGTATCTTCCAGAGTAAAAAATGCCATCGGCTCGCCGCTTTTTTTGGAGGTAAATGGTTTCAGGCTTGTTACAATGCCTCCCAGCGTCGTCTCTGTGCGGTCGGGGAGTTCGGTCAACTGCTGAACCGCAGTGGTTTTGCGGCGGGCAAACTCGGCAGTGTACGACTGCAGCGGGTGATCTGAAAGATAAAGCCCCAGCAGTTCCCGCTCAAAACCCAGCAGCTGGTTCTGCGGATATTCAGGCAGGTCTGGCACAGACAGCGTGTACCGGCTGGAACCCGCTTCTTCCACAAACATCTCATCTAGTGCGCCCTGCCCCGACTTGTGCTCTTTGTGCATGCGCGCTGCGTGCTGTATACACCCGTCCAGCATCTCGGCAAGCGCACGGCGGTTCTGGTGGCCCGGCAGGGCAGAAAACGCCCCCGCCTGAATAAGGGTTTCTACAGTAGAACGCGATATTCCGCCTTCACTAGAAACCGCACGCTCGCACAAATCCTGCAGGCTGGCAAACAGCCCGCCCTCCTCGCGCACCCGCATCAGAGTTTCTACTGCGGCATGCCCCACGTTTTTGATGCCTGCCAGACCAAATCGAATGGCATGCTCTTCCACCGTAAAATCTGCACTGCTTCTGTTTACATCCGGCGGCAGCACAGCAATGTTCATCCGCTTGCACTCATCCATGCAGGTAACCAGCTTATCGCTTTTTTCAATGAAGCAGGCCATCAGCGCGGCCATATACTCCACCGGGTAATTTGCCTTCAGATACGCGGTCTGGTAGGCAACCATGGCATAGCACACAGCATGTGCCTTGTTGAAGGCATACCCGGCAAACGGCTCCATCAGGTCGAAAATCTCGTTCGCTTTCTTCTCGCTGATATGGTTTGCTTTTGCGCCCGCCAGAAAATTCTCGCGCTGCTGCTCCATCTCCTCACGCTTTTTTTTGCCCATGGCGCGGCGCAGCAGGTCGGCCTGCCCCAGGCTGTAGCCCGCAATAATCTGGGCAATCTGCATTACCTGGTCCTGGTATACAATAACACCATAAGTTTCTTTCAGCAGCCCTTCCAGCAGCGGATGCGGATACTCAATTTTTTCCAGGCCGTGCTTGCAGCGAATAAAACGGGGGATATGCGCCATGGGGCCGGGGCGGTAGAGGGCAACCATGGCCGCTACCTCGCGCACATTGGAAGGCTGCAGTTCTTGTATGTAGCGGCGCATTTGGGGAGATTCCAGTTGGAATACCCCCACGCACTCCCCGCGCGCCAGCAGCTCGTAGGTGGGCTTGTCATCCAGCGGCAGCGAGCGCACATCCAGTTTCCTCCCGGTGCTGCGCTCTACGTTTCGCAGAGCCTGCGCCAGTATAGAAAGGTTGATGAGGCCCAAAAAGTCCATTTTCAGCAAGCCGATTTTTTCCAGCATGGAGGCTGTGTACTGGGTAACGCAGCCTCCATCTGCCGAGCGGGTGAGCGGGGTGTAATTGGCAAGCGGATGATGCGATATGATCACACCCGCAGCATGCACCGAGGCATGACGGCTGATTCCCTCCAGGCGGCGGGCGGTGTCTATCAGCTTGCGTGCAGAGGCATCGTGCTGATAGGCATTCAAAAACTCCTGGTTCACCTCCATGGTCTTGTCGATGGTCATGTGCAGTGGAATGGTGGGAATCATCTTGCACAGTTTTTCCACTTCAGGTATGGGGTAGCCAAGTGCGCGCCCGGCGTCTTTCAGCACTGCGCGGGCGGCCAGAGTTCCAAACGTTATAATCTGGGCCACACGCGCCTGGGTGGGGTCAGACTGCTGCGGGCTGTATTTTTTGGTAACGTAATCGATCACCTCAGAGCGCCGGGCATCCTCAAAATCCATGTCTACATCGGGCATTTGTACGCGTTCCGGGTTGAGAAACCGCTCAAAAGTGAGGCCGTATTCCACTGGGTCTATGTCGGTAATGTCTACCAGATAAGAAGTAAGGCAGCCTGCAGCAGAGCCGCGCACGCCATAAAAAATCTGTTTTTGCTCGGCAAATTTTGCAAAGTCGCGCACAATCAGTATGTACTGCGAAAACCCCGTCTGCTCAATCACCCCCAGCTCGTAGCGCAGCCTGTTCACTACTTCTTCAGAAGGCTTTCCACTGTACTTGCGCTGCAGCCCTTCTTCTGCCAGGCGGGTAAGGTACTGGTGCGGGGTAAGCCCCTCCGGCAGGCCGGGAGAGGGCATGGGGCAGCGGCCAAACTCAAGGTCTACATGGCACTTTTCGGCAATCTCCAGCGTGCGCTCTATGGCATCCGGGTGCATTTTGCCAAACAGTTCCTTCATCTCCTGGCTGCTCTTCAGGTAGAACTCCTGCGTGGCGTAGCGCAGCCGGTTGGGTTCAGATACCGTAGCCCCGGTGCCTATGCAAAGCAGAATGTCGTGGGCATCTGCATCGCTGCGGGTAAGGTAGTGCACATCATTGGTGCAGATCACCGGCAGATGCAGTTCGCGGGCAATGCGCAGCAGCTGTTCGTTGCAGGCCGCCTGTTCGGGCAGGTTGTGGTTTTGCAGCTCTACATAGTAGTTGCCTTCGCCAAACAGATCGCGGTAGAAGCCGCAGGCATCGCGTGCGCGGTTGTAATCGCCTTCCATCAGCGCGGCATTGATTTCGCTGCCCAAACAGGAAGTAGTGGCGATGAGACCCTGCCCATACTGCTGCAGCAGTTCGCGGTCGATGCGGGGTTTGTAGTAATAGCCTTCCAGGGCGGCAATAGAGGTGAGCTTGAGCAGATTGCCGTATCCCTCGCTGTTGCGAGCCAGCAGCACCATGTGGTAAGCCGCCTGGTCTATGCGGGGCTGTTTGTCGGTATGGCGCCGTGGAGCAACATAGGCTTCCACACCCAGAATGGGCTGTATGCCTTTTGCCTTGCACCTTGAATAAAACTCTGCCACGCCAAACATTACGCCGTGATCGGTCATGGCAAGAGCAGGCATTCCCATCTCTGCTGCACGGGCAATCAGCGGGTCGAGACGGTTTGCTCCGTCGAGCAGGCTGAATTCAGAATGGCAGTGCAAATGCACAAAATCGCTGCTGTGGGTCATCTACTCACCGGGGATAAAAGGGTACTGTGATGTTGTTATATTACCATATTCCGCCGCATGAGTGCACAGCGCCTGCTGGTTTTGCTGCCGAATTTTACGCCGCTGGCAGCCCCATTGCATTGTACAACCAGGCATGCCGGCTGCAAACACACATGTCTGCTGCGCAAGTTTCTCTCAAACACCTGTTCAAATTACTTGTATATAGCAGAACATGGCAAAATTGCTGCTTTTTACCTGGTAAGTACAACAATACTGTTGTACAATTTAATATAGATGCTATTTCGCTGCACTTACTCACAAACTTTGCGGCTTTTATTTCGTCTGTGCAACAGGCAGCACGCCAATTATCTTCTGTGTGCTGCCGTGCAAGCCTTAGAAGGCTCTCTGCGCCAGGTTTTTCATACACCAAACAAGGCCGCTGTGCTTGTATTTTGTATACAACCCTCGCAACACAAAACGTACACAAGGAGCTGAATATGCCCAATTCTGACAGCAAATACAAACGGTGGATGTGCCGCCTCGCAGACATCGCAGCCAGGCAGCATGACTGCATGCTGCAGGATGCACTGCAGGCCCTGCATACTGAGGGCATTCAGACGTTTCATGATATGTTTCATGAGCTGGAACATAAAAGCCTGCCCTGTATTGCTGCAGTATGCACGCTTCTAGTGAAACCGGTGAAAAAACCAAAACGAATTCTTTACCGAGGCATGCGCCCGCTCATTACAAGCAGCCGCCCTCAAGTGCGCCGCTTGGCTGCCTGGGCGCTGCAGGGCATAAACAAACCCTATGCTGTGCGCGCACTGATGCAAATGGCCCGCCGGGAGACGAATGCAGATGTAAAGGCTGTGGCAGTAAGCAGTCTGGGCTGCACAGGCGACAGGCGCGCAGTCTGCCTGCTGGGCAGAATTCTTCTGAATGAACAGGAAGCCGAACCAGTGCGGGGCGCGGCGGCAGAAGCGCTGGCGCAAATGAAAGGCAGACAGGCGCAATTAGCCCTTCGGCGCGCACAGCACTGCAAATCGCCAGAAGTCCGCTTCTGGGCCTGCTGCGCTTTGCACCACCCGCACAATGCGCTTTCAGA
>DAIDHN010000005.1:84277-91903 GCA_027459665.1 Chthonomonadaceae bacterium
TTTGTACGAAGAATACAGGCTGTCTCAATAACATAAAACGGCAGCGTGCTCCCGGCCCTCTTCTGGAGCAGCACAGCATACCGCTTGCAAACAGCCGATTCCCCCAAAAAAAACCGCCCTCCCTCAGCCCATCGATTCAGATTCTCACAATTACAAGCCATAATTTGAAAAATTCAATTGCACAAAAAGCAGTGCGGTGGTATACTGCAATCAATGCAATTATCATATGTCAAGGGACGCTGTACTATGAAAAAACACCTTTGCATCCCCGGTATACTGCTCGTTTTTTTTGTTTTGACAGGCAGTTTGCAGGCGCACGCCGGTGCGCTTTCCGGCAGCATTCCGCGCAAAATCAGCTACGACAGGCAGGTACGCGCTATTTTCGCCTCTCACTGCATTTTGTGCCACGGCAACGATGCCGGCCAGCGCATGGCCGGCCTTCGGCTGGATGATCCTGCTGTATCAGAACACCCGCTCTCTTCCGGGGCAACAGCCATTGTTCCCTTTCATCCTGAAAAAAGTGAAATACTGCAGCGCATTGCCGACCATGGCGGCATGCGCATGCCGCCCCAGGGTTCGGGGGTGCGGGTAACTGCCGAAGAGGTAAAAACACTCACTGCATGGATCAGACAGGGAGCGCATTATCAGCCTCACTGGGCATATGTGGCCCCGCACGCCTCTGCCCTGCCGCAGGTGAACAGCGCTGCCTGGAACCAAAACCCCATCGACCGCTTTGTGCTGGCCCGGCTGCAGCGGCATCACCTTGCGCCTGCACAGCCCGCACAGCGCTCTACCCTGGTGCGCCGCGTCTGGCTGGAGGTTACCGGCCTGCCGCCCACCCTGCACGAAACCAACCTGTATCTGCACGACAAAAAACCGGGCGCTGCCCTGCGCATGATCAACAGGGCGCTCGCCTCGCCTCACTACGGCGAGCGCATGGCGGTGAACTGGCTAGACCTGGCTCGCTACGCAGACACCAACGGCTACAGCATAGACAATGCCCGCACCATGTGGCCCTGGCGAAACTGGGTAATAAACGCATTCAATGCCAACATGCCCTACAATCAGTTTGTTATCAAACAACTGGCAGGCGATTTACTGCCCCATGCCACCCTCGCCGACAAAATTGCCAGCGGCTTCAACCGAAACAACGCCATCAATTTTGAAGGCGGCGCCATTCCCGAACAGTATGCGGCCGCCTACGTAGAAGACCGCGTAGATACTACAGCCACCACCTTTCTGGGCCTCACCATGAAATGCGGGCAGTGCCACAGCCACAAATACGACCCCATTTCGCACACCGAATACTACCGGTTTTATGCTTTTTTCAACGATGTGCCCGAAAACGGGCTGGATGGGGCGCAGGGCAATGCGCAACCCTACATTCAGGCCCCAACACCCAGACAGCAGCGCGATATGAACCAAATCAGCGCCGACATAAAAAACCTGAAAACCTGGGCTGCCTCTGCTGACAGCGCACAGCAAACCGCCGAAACCGCCTGGGTGCAGCAGGGCAGGGCTGTGCGGGTACTTGCACAGCCGCCTCACAACCCATATCTGCTGGCCTGCCTGCCGCTGCAGCAAACCAGCGGACTCTATGCCCAAAACAACGCACCCGGCAACCATCAAGGCGTGGTGCTCAACGGCGCACTCTGGCAGGGTGTGCGTGGCATGCGCTTCAACGGCAAAAACTCTATCAACCTGGGCAAAATCTGCAACTACGGCAGAAACAGCCGCTTCTCGTATGGTGCATGGGTCAAGCCCTCTGCCGCTGCTGACATGGATGTGGTATCGCACATGAACGATGCGCAGGACTTTAGAGGCTGGGATATGTTTTTGCTGGGCGGCAAGGTGTTTATTCACATCATTCACAAATGGCCTGTAAACGCCCTGAAAATAGAATCGCAAACGGCTCTGCCCATGAATCAATGGTCGCATGTGTTTGCAACCTACGACGGGTCGGGCAAGGCGCAGGGCATTCACCTTTACTTCAACGGAAAACCTGCTGCCGTCACAATCGACAACAACAACCTGAGCGCTTCCATACGCAATAACCTCCCGGTAGCGATCGGCCGCCGCAGCGCCTCTTCCTATTTTCAGGGCAGCATGCGCGACCTGGAAATCTACTCCGCAGCGCTTTCGCCCTGGCAGGTATCGCACCTTTACCACAAGGGGCTGGCTTTATACGCCCTGCAAACAGGGCACAGTACCCCTGTTGCGGCAGCAGCGCTCAAAACCCTCTACAGCGAAGCGCATGTGCCAGGTTTTGAAGCCAAAGAAGTACAGCTTGACAGGCAGCAGCAGCGGCAAGTGGTGCTGAATGCGCAAATCCCCACCACCATGGTGATGGAAGACATGAAGCCGCGAAGGGTGACGCATATTCTTATTCGCGGCCAGTTCGATCACCTCGGTGCTGCAGTTACACCGGGCACCCCTGCCTTTCTGCCAGCCATGCCGTCTGGCGCCCCCGACAACCGCCTGGGGCTGGCAGAATGGATGGTGATGCCCTCCAACCCGCTCACAGCCCGCGTGGAAGTGAACCGCATCTGGCAGATGATGTTTGGCACGGGAATTGTAAAAACCTGCGAAGACTTTGGCGACCAGGGAGCGCTCCCCTCCAATCAGCCGCTGCTCGACTGGCTGGCAGTACACTTTGAACAGAGCGGGTGGAACATAAAGGCCCTCATTCGCCTCATTCTCACCTCGCAAACCTTTAGGCAAAGCTCGCGCACATCTTCACGCACATACGAAATCGACCCAGACAACCAGCTGCTGGCGCACGGCCCGCGCTTTCGCATGGCAGGAGAATTTATACGCGATCAGGCGCTGGCGCTGGGCGGCCTGCTCAACCCGGCCATTGGCGGCCCATCGGTAGAGTCGTATCAGCCCAAAGGTCTCTGGAGCGCAATTGCTTTTGGCGGCGGCTACACCGCGCAAAAATACCAGCAGGTGCATGGTGCCGCTCTCTACAGAAGAAGCCTCTACCTGTTCTGGAAACGAGCCGCACCTCCGCCGGAGCTGGAAACCTTCGATGCCCCTACCCGCGATTACTGCACGGTAACCCGCACCATCACCAATACCCCCCTGCAGTCGCTGCTGCTTTTCAACGATACCACGTTTGTAGAGTGTGCGCGGGGCCTGGCGCAGAGCGCCATGCTGCAGGGGGGCAGCACAACCTCCTCACGGCTTCAGTATCTCTATCGACGGGTGCTTTGCCGTGCACCGCGCCCGCAGGAAATGCGGGCACTGCTGCCGCTTCTCAGGGCAGCAGGCGCTTACTATGCAGCACACCCGCACCGCGTGCAAAAACTGCTCGCTATAGGAGAATCCATACCCGATCCGAACCTGTCGCCTGCACGGCTAGCCGCATGGACCACCGTCTGCAGCGCGCTACTTAACCTGGACGAAACCATCAGCATTGAATAGGTTATGGGGAACCGCCATGAACAACATTGAAAAACAACTGGAAGCCATACTCACCCGCAGGCAGCTTTTTGGCAGAACCGCCGAAGGTATAGGAATTGCAGCTCTTGCCTCTTTGCTCAACCCGGCTGCCTTTGCAGAAACCGGCCGCGCACCCGGCTTTTACGGAGCGCTTGCAGGGCCGCAATTCCCAGTAAAGGCAAAGCGGATAATCTACCTTTATCAGAGCGGCGCACCCTCGCACATCGACCTATTCGACTGGAAGCCCGCCATGGCCAAATACCGGGGAGAAGACCTGCCCGCATCCATACGCAACGGACAGAGGCTCACAGGAATGACCGCAAACCAGAAGCATTTTCCTGTAGCCCCCACTATTTTCAAATTTTCGCAGCATGGAAAAAACGGAACATGGTTCAGCGAACTGCTGCCGCACACAGCAGACATGGCAGACGACATCTGCGTGATGAAAACAGTGTGGACAGAAGCCATCAACCACGACCCGGCAGATACCTACACGCAAACCGGTGCGCAGCTGCCAGGCAGACCAAGCATAGGCTCATGGGTTTCTTATGGGCTGGGTACCGAAAACCAAGACATGCCCGCCTACATTGTGCTCATATCGCAGGGAACAGGAAACCTCACCGACCAGCCCCTGGAGGCGCGCTACTGGGCCAGCGGATTTTTGCCCTCGGTAAACCAGGGCATTCAACTCAGATCGGAAGGCTCACCCATTCTCTACCTCGACAACCCAGCCGGGGAAGATAGAAGCCTCAGACACCATATGCTCGAGGCAGTGGAAAGGCTGAATGAGCAGGCAGCCTCCGAATTTCATGACCCCGAAATCAACACCCGCATTGCACAGTACGAAATGGCCTACAAAATGCAAACCGCTGTGCCCGAACTGATGGACCTCTCAAATGAGCCTGAATCGGTGTTTGAAATGTACGGCCCCGAAGCACGCAAGCCAGGCACATTCGCAGCCAACTGCCTGCTGGCCAGAAGGCTCTCTGAAAAAGGAGTGCGGTTTGTGCAGCTCTTTCACAGAGGGTGGGACCAGCACAGCAACCTGCCCGCGCAAATACGCAACCAGTGCATGGATACCGACCAGGCGAGTGCAGCACTGCTGAAAGACCTGAAACAACGAGGCATGCTGGAAGATACGCTGGTGGTGTGGGGAGGAGAATTTGGACGCACGGTGTACAGCCAGGGAGACCTCACTGCCACCAACTATGGGCGCGACCACCATGGCAGATGCTTCACCCGATGGATGGCAGGCGGAGGCATAAAAGGCGGCATTACCTGGGGCGAAACCGATGACTTCTGCTACAACATTGTGCGCGACCCGGTACACATTCACGATTTCAATGCCACCATCCTACGGTGCCTGGGCATCAACCACACCATGCTTACCTTCCCCTACCAGGGACGGGAATACAGACTCACCGATGTGGCAGGCAATATCGTCAACGACGTACTTGCCTAACCCTCCTCCCGCCGTCTCTCTGCTGCTTTTACAAAGTGAATGCAGCAGAGAGACGCATATTCTGCTATAGTAAATAGAATTCCACCGCGCATATCGGCAGGAGCCGTGGGCGCTGTGCAAAATAATGCGGATGCACATGCCGCCTACGGTAGTTTCTGTGCAGCACAGCTTGCCCAAAATGCAGCACTGCAGAAGCTGCCTCATAATTTCACTAAGGAAAGCGCCTGCTCTGGTCACAATATAGAGAATGCACTGCTCATTGTTGAAACAGGCGGCACGATGTGTGCTGCTGCTTCTTTTTTTGCTCCCGGTCTGTCAGGCCGCTGCCTCTGCGCAAAATGCAGCGCTGCCGCCGGGTGCTGCCGCCTGCCCGCTTTCGCTCTCATGCCTGCCTAACCTGAGCCAAGACACCCTGCCGCCCCGGCACGGGTTTCTGCACACCGGCCCCGACGGGCATTTTCACTGGGCAAACGGCGCCAGAGCGCGCTTCTGGGGCATCAATATATCAAGCACACGGCTCGAAATTCCGGCTGAACAGATTGATAAAACCGCAGCGCTGTTTGCACGCAGCGGTCTCAACCTTGTGCGCTTTGAAGCCATAGACAATCGCAACTGCCTGCTGGGCAGCCCCGATGCCCCCGACTCGCAGCACTTCAATGCGGCCTACCTTCACTGCCTTGACCTCTGGATAGCAGCCCTGCACAAATATCACATAGGCTATTACCTTGATCTGCTAGACCTGCGCACCTTTCGCCCCGGCGATGGAGTGCCCAATGCAAACCTGCTGCACCGTGGGGCGCGCCCATGCGCTATGTACGATGCACGCCTAATTCAACTGCAAAAAGAGTATGCAGCACGGCTGCTTACCCATCGCAACCCATACACCCATTTGCGGCTGGTAGATGACCCCAGCCTGCTTATGGTGGAAATCTGCAATGAAAGCGGCTTCTTCCTTCGCGCAGATACCCTCAGCAGCCTGCCTTCTCCCTACAACTACGAGCTGCAGCACCTCTGGTGCAGCTGGCTGGCCAAGCGATACAAAAACCGGGCTGGCCTAAAAAGCGCATGGGGAAAACTGCACGGCATGTATGTGCTGCGTCCCTCTGAAAGGCTTTCCGCTTATTCTGTGCAGATGCCTCTCTTCAATTCGGCTCCCCGCCGATTCACCCGCAGTCTCAACGATGCGCTGCACGCCACCACCCGGCTGGAAAACGGAGTGCGCTTTCTGGCACACCTGCAAAAAAAATACTTCGCCGAAATGAAAGCCTGGGTGAGATCGCTGGGGCTGCGCGTGCCCGTTACAGCAGTGGTATCTAGCAATATCGTGCCAGATGTAGCCTCGGTAGCCCAAACCTGCGATTTTACCGCTGAAAACTGGTATGGCGAATCGCTGGACATCGACCCGAAAACCGGCCTCAGATATTACGACAACAACAACCCGCTGCAAGACAGTTCTGCCGGCGGATTCGCCCCCTACACAGCGGGGCTGCGCTGGGCGCACAGGCCGGTGGTAATCAGGGAATGGGATGTTACCTGGCCCAACCCATACCGAGCAGAATCTGTGCCGGAAGTGCTTGCCTACGCATCTCTGCAGGATTATGATGCCGTGATGCTTTTTGGCTACCAAACCAACACCGCACTCAATGGCGCAAAGGCAGACACCCTCAACGACTTTGCAGTGCAGTGCGACCCTACCGTATGGGGGCTGTATGCACTGGCCGGCTGGGTGTTTATGCACCACGACATTTCATCTGCCAATCACACCATTACCCTGCACTACCCCGGCCAGAGGCTGTATCAGTGGCCCAACAGCGCAGTCTCGCTCTGGAAGGCGGCCTGGTCAGTTCAAATCAGCAATGCCATTCATGCCGCTCCTTCGCCGTACAATATCATCCCAGACTCGGCGCATTCGCAGCAGCAGCTGGTACAGCTCTACCGCAGCCTGCAAAATGCCTCCGCCCGTCTGCATGTGCGCGACATACCAGCAGGCATCTGGCGAAGCGACACAGGCCAGATCACTTTCGATTCACACACGGGCCTGCTCATAGTGCATACCCCGCAAATGGCAATGATTACCGGCACCTTCAGCCCAGATAAAACCTACCGGGCAGGGCCGGTCTGCTTTACCACCCCTACCCCCTTTGGGGCGCTGATTGCAGTTGCACTGGATGGCAAACCCCTGCAGCAGTCCAAACATCTGGTGCTGAAAATGGTATCGCTTGCCGCCAACACGGGGCAGGTGCTGCAGCGCGCGCCCGCAGGCGCCCTCGACAGCTGGGTGCTTACAAACCCCGGTACTGCCCCTGTGATCACAGCTGGCCAGGTCAGCGGCAAACCTACCTCTGTCTGGATGCTGCCGCAAAAGCCGGGCGGGCCTGTGCGCTCGCTGCTGCAAATTCATCTGGTCAACGGCTCATGGGAACTGGAAATACAGCAGCACAACGTTACCCTCTCCTGCGATACGCCCGGCGCAGAAGGCAGGGCGCTGGGCAGTGCATTCACAGGCATGGCTGCTGCGCCTTTTCCAGCCGCCTCCCTGCCCTATGCACTCACGCTGCCTCTTCCTGCCGTACTGCAGCCGCACCCCTAGCGCCCCCTGTACCCATGCACAGCTGCCTAGCCCAGCACATCCTGCCAGGTTGAGGCGCTCAGCGCTTTCTCTATCATAGCCTCCAGCACAGAGGCATCTTCAATGCTCTCTAGCAACGAAGCAGCCTCGG
>DAIDHN010000006.1:0-51863 GCA_027459665.1 Chthonomonadaceae bacterium
CTGCTTATAAGCATATCAGCATTTTTTTCTTGCGTCAACAATTTTTTGCAAAAAAAATGCAGATTGTTTGCTTCTGCACATTCATCCATTTCAACACAATTCATCTACCCAAACACACATCAGCAAAAACCTGGGCAGCATTAAACATTCGCGGTTCATTCCCCCTGCATCCGCCCGTCTGTCTGCTGGGGCAGATATGTCATCGATTTGTTTTGACAATTCCCCAATTAGGGTGATACTGCCATAAGCAAAGTACAAACATGCGCGCTGCATTACAGGCCGCTGAACCTGGCAGGCATGGTCTGCTGTTTTGAGAAAGGATGCCATGAGGCGGCAGAATAGAGGAGTATAAAGAAAATCGGTGAGGCAGAATTTTCTGCCTCACCGATTGCAAATAAACTGGCAGTTACTTTACAAGCACATGCTCTTTGGCTGCAGCCAATTGCCCTGCAGACCCAAGAAACTCATTTCGGCTGGCAATAAATTTGGCGTATTCTGCCATGAAAATCTTGCCAGGGGGGCGCAGGTCAAACTCTGCAGGATTGTCGCGGAAATATTCGCGGTGCACGCGGGTCCATACCAGGCGGCCGTCGGTGTCGATGTTTACCTTGCAAACACCCAGTTTGGCAGCCGGCAGATACTGGTTGGCATCCACGCCTTTTGCGCCTTTCATTGCTCCGCCAGCGCCATTGATTCGCGCGACCTCTTCCTGGGGCACAGAGGAAGAGCCGTGCATTACCAGCGGAAAACCGGGCAGTTTGGCCTGAATGGCGCTTACCCTGTCGAAGTGTATCCCCTGTGAACCAGAAAACTTGTAGGCTCCGTGACTGGTGCCGATAGCACAGGCCAGCGAATCACACCCGGTCTCCTTCACAAAGGCGTAGGCTTCATCCGGGTCGGTAAGGTTTGCATTTTTCTCGTCTACCTGAATATCTTCCTCTACGCCACCCAGCATGCCCAGTTCTGCCTCTACAGATATGCCTCTGGCATGCGCAGCAGCCACCACACGGCGTGTAATTTCCACGTTTTCCTGAAATGGGTGATGAGAGGCATCAATCATTACAGAAGAGTAAAAGCCGCTTTCAATGCAGTCGTAGCAGTTCTGTTCATCGCCATGATCCAGATGCACTGCAAACAGCGCTTCGGGAAATATCTCATCTGCAGTTCGAATAATGGCTTCCAGCATGCGCTTATCGGTATAGGAACGTGCGCCCTTGCTGATTTGAATGATGAAAGGAGCCTGGGAATCGATGCAGCCTCGAAACAGCCCCATAGCCTGTTCCAGATTGTTGATATTATAAGCACCCAGGGCATATTTTCCGTATGCGTGTTCAAACAGCACGCGAGTTGGAACAATCATGAAGGTTCTCCTGATCTTTGTCGGGGCAGTTGCCCGGAAATAATACCGAATCAATTTGCAATTTTATCAAGGCCCATAGTCTGCTTCTGGCAGTGGCAAAGCCTGTAGCTATTTTGTGTGAATTAGTATAGCCTATTCTAACATGCTATCGCAATATCTGCTGGCAAAAACACGATTGCAATTTGAGTGCAATTCTATTCTAACCAGGAAGGAATGTACAGTAAAAAAGAAGTAACTATGCATGAAACTAAACTTCAGGCTGAAACTTACAGCACAGGCAGGTTTACCATGTTCAACCAGTTCTTCACCCCATCTACCCTTTTGCTGCTTCTTGGCACAGCCGTTCCATGCTTTGCACAGCAGCTGCCCAACCCCGACTGGCTCATCACCCCGGTTCATACGCCCGTAACCTGCGAGGAACATAATACAGACCATACTCTCGTCTTCAGCAACGGACTGGTGCGACTCACTTTCACAACCCTTCCAGATGCCGCACTGATTGGTTACGACAATCTTATCAACGGAAAGTCTATTTTAAGGGCAGTCACTCCCCTTGCCACAGTAGAGTTGAACCAGCATGTCTGGAACATAGGAGGGCTGCTAGGGCAGCTGGATAGGGCTTTTCTTCGACCATCATGGGCCGCTGAAATGCAGCAAGACCCTGGCGCATGCCATTTTACAGGCTACACAATCTCCGACCCCATAGAAAGACTGACATGGAAACACACCCGTCCCGCCGATGATCTGCCCTGGCCAGCCCCCGGCAAAGTACTCACACTTCATTTTCTACCCCCCCAAAATACACCGCAAACCTGGGCTGTCGATGTACATTACCGGCTTTATACAGGCCTGCCGCTGGTATGCAAATGGATATCCATATACAACAAAAGCAACCAACCTGTTCTGGTAAATACCTTCACCTCTGAACTGCTTGCCGCCGTAGAAGGAGAATCAGATGTGAACGATGCAGAACAGTGGCGCACCCCCAACATTACGGTGACTACCGACTATTCGTTTGGAGGCTCTTCGCTGGAAACAGCCAATCGATGCGCTCGCTGGCTCCCCGATCCTGAATACGCCACTCAGGTGAACTACAATCTGAAAACACCCTGCCTGCTCACCGTAAAGCCGCCGCTTGGACCAGACACAAACATACCGCCGCAAGGAACAATGAATTCGTTTCGCACCTGGGAACTTGTACATGACTCTTCAGACCGTGAACGCAAAGGGCTGGAAATAAGGCGCATGTACCGCACCATTGCCCCCTGGGTCACCGAAAACCCGCTCATGCTGCATCTTACCAGCACCGACCCTCAAACAGTACACACCGCGATACAGCAAAGCGCGGCAGTTGGCTTTGAAATGGTGATTTTCTCGTTTGGAAGCAAACTCAACATGGAGGACTGCTCTGCGGAGAATATTGAAAAATTCAAACAGTACGCGCAGTTCGCCCACAGCCTGGGCCTGCAAATAGGCGGCTATTCACTGCTTGCCAGCAGACACATAGATGACCAAAACGATGTGATCAACCCAAAAACCGGCAAACCCGGAGGAGCCATCTTCGGTTATTCGCCCTGTTTGTGCAGTAAATGGGGAGAAGAGTATTTTCACCACGTCAAAACGTTTTTGTCTGAAACAGGGTTCGACCTGCTGGAAAACGACGGCAGCTACCCAGGGGATGTTTGCGCCTCTACAACCCACCCGGGGCACCATGGCCTGCTCGATTCGCAGTGGAAACAGTTTGCTGTAATAGCGCATTTTTACCAGTGGTGCAGAGCAAGGGGAATTTATCTCAATGTGCCAGACTGGTATTTTCTCACTGGTTCAAACAAATCAAGCATGGGCTACAGAGAAACCAACTGGTCGCTGCCCAGAGAGCTGCAGCACCTGCATGCACGCCAAAACATGTATGACGGCACATGGGAAAAAACCCCCTCTATGGGCTGGATGTTTGTACCGCTGGTGCAGTACCACGGCGGAGGGGCGGCAGCTACCATAGAACCGCTGCAGGAACATATACAAGACTACAAAGAACACCTCATGGACAATTTCTGCTATGGGGTACAGGCATGCTACAGAGGCCCGCGGCTTTATGATGCACCAGCAACCAAAGCCATGGTGCAGCAGTGCGTAAGGTTTTTCAAAAAACACAGGGCTATCTTGCAGTCAGACATCATTCATCTGCGACGGCCAGACGGCAGAGACTGGGACGGTATTCTGCATGTCAACCCGGCCCTGAGCGAATGCGGCATGGCTGTCTTTTTCAATCCGCTCGATCACGAAATACAGCGCACTATCAGAGTACCGCTTTACTATACCGGCCTCACACGCTCTGCACTTGTATCTTGTGAAGGAAAGAGAAGCAGACGTTATACACTAGACAGACAGTACTGTATAACGCTGAATGTAAGCATTCCTGCGCACTCCCAAACCTGGTTTTCCATACGAAAAGGAATCTAAAACTAGAGTTTTGCTCGGTGAGAAAGCAGTTTTTTACCAGTTTTTATATTCTGATGCCGTGTCACAGGCGCTTCAGCCTGTACACGGCGCAGGTACCAGGTATCTGCCCTGCCATTTATCTGGTAGGTAGTGCCGGTAATCAAATCGCCTTTTTCCAGTGCGGCGCCAACCACATATTCAGGCTGCCAGGGGCTGTTTTTGCCATACGGCCGCACGTGCATCATTACCTCGCTTCCCTGCGTGCGTACTGTAACGCCTGCACCGGCAAGGCTGCCGCGCAGAAACCCGCCTGCCCCGCCTGCAAGATACACATTGGCATTCTGCCCCTGCAGCACGCCCTCCCATCTCCCTTTCAGTTGTATCAGCATAATGTCATGCGGCCCCAGGCTGCCTGGCCCCGCATAAACTGAAGCTGCCGACAATGGAAAAAAGGCTAGCAGCAGACTGAGTGCAAACAGCGCCCCAGTTCCCCATGAACGAGCGGTTTGCAAATACTTTTTCAGCCGGTCGGTAAGCAGGTTCAACGAGTACGGCGCAAACAGCCCGCCCAGCAGCAGGCCTTCCGTGGCGCGCCATAGCCAAACATAGGCAGGGGCAAGGTGAGAAAATAGTATGGCAGGCGCATCGAGCACGGTTAACAAAGAGAGCCAAAACATAGCTGGCAGATATGCTGCGTACCCTATGCCCCGCTGCAGCAGCGACTGCATCAGCAAAATACTGTCTGGAGAAGCATTCAACTGCCTGGAGGCAGGAAAGATAAGATAAAAAGCGCTGCACCCTCCCAGCACAATAAGCAGCACCAGTCCTATCATGTACAAACTCAATGCCGCCATGCCCTGCACCGCACTGCCATTCAGTTTTCTCAACCCAAGCCAGCACACAGCTGCAATTGAAATGATTCCGAAAATCATGTACCAGAGCATTGCATTCGGGGCGAAACTGCTGAGGGGAGCAAGGTGAACCTGCTCTAGCCAGCGGGTATTCTGATTCAAAACGTCTGCCGGCCGCAGCAGGGTCTCACTGCCAGGCATGAGCAGACCAAGAGCCTCACGCAGCGCCACCAGCAGCCCGCCTGTCAATACTGCACTTGCCACCCCGCGCACAATATTATCTTGCGAAGGTTTTTCCCTCGGAGGATTGTCTAGCATTGCAGTAATCTGCAGTGGAGTAAGCCGATGTTCAGGGTTTTTAAGCAGGCAGTTTTGGGCAATTAACCGAAAAGGTTCGGGGATAAACTCCAGACCAACAGGAGGTCGCTGCATAATGGCGCTGATTTGCTCTTGCATATTCTTGCCCGGAAAAGGCAGCTGCCCGGTCATTGCTTCTGCCAACACCACTCCAAGAGACCATATGTCGCCAGAGGTATTTACATTCCCTTTGAATATCTCTGGCGGAGTGTACCCCGGCGTGCCCAGAACCGCTGTAGCAGTGGAGCGGTTTGCACCACCCTCCACCATGCGCGCCATACCAAAATCTGCCAGCTTCCATACTCCCCCGCACCAGAGTATGTTGTCTGGCTTCAAATCGCGATGTGCAAGGTTCCGGGGGGCGTCATGCAGATACTCCAGAGCTGCACTCATCTGTCGCAAAAGCACTTCGCTCTCTGCAGGAGTAAGTACCCCGCGCTTCAATCTCTGCTTCAAACTCTCTTCTGCTCGTTCCATTACAAGATAGAGCAGTGAAAGCTGTTTGCCCTGTATATTACATTGCACATGGCCAGAGGTAAAACACCGAATAAGATGAGGATGCTGCAGTGTGGTGGAAACCTGAATCTCACGCATCTGTCGTGAACGATCGTCTTCGGTGAGAGGAAGCAGTTTTACTACCACTTCACGAATAGGAGTGCCTGCCACAAGCTCTTGCGCAACAAAAACTGCCCCATAACCGCCCTCGCCAATTTGCTGGCGCAACAAATATTTCTCGTCCAGCAGCCTGCCTTCCAGCATTTTTCCAAGAAAAGTGTTCGCTATCAAGCAGGCACTCCTCATACACGGGTAAAAACCCGAAAGTGAAGGGTTTGTATTTAGACACTGTCAATTCTTATAGAAGCCCTGCCTGGCTCTCTGCTTGCAGAAAGCTGCGGACTGCTTTGTCCTCTGCCTTATCACACAAATAAGTCGCTCTATTAATGGAGCATACCTGATTTTGTCTTCTTCTGCTCTTTCTGAACCGGTGAATTATCCCAGTTCATGTAAGCAGTGCCCAAATTTACTGATGGCGCACTGTACTTCACCACAAAAGGAGACGGCGCATTGCGCACCTGCAGCTGCCGGTCGAAGGGCACATGCAGAGTGTAGTCAGGCGGCAGTATCAACAGCACTCTATACTGCCCTTCTGTGAGATGATCAATATGAAAACTGCCGCTAGAGTCTGTGGTATCAGATGCAGATACCCAGTGAAAAGCAAAAGGTGACGGCTGAAACGGCCCAAACAGCCGCGAATAGGGTCTGGGAGAATAAATTTGGTAAATATTGTTCTGAAGTGCAAGAGCTACCCAGGCAGGGATGCCATTCATGCGCCAGGGAATCACCCCTACTTTCACACCAGCAAGCGGTTTGCCATTCCACATCAGCCTGCCAGAAACGCTTCCCGTATTGAACATGGGCTTTTCGGCCTCTGCATGCTGCATAAATGATGAAGGCATTTCTGCACGCCGGTACCAGAAAAGCTCCTTGCTCTTGTCGCCAAAACGTCTGTACAAATCGCCAATCAGGCGCATGCTAAACCGATCGGGATGTGCAAATCTGTGCGGGTCTGCCCATTTGTCCAGCAGTTTCTGGTTTTCTTTGTTGGCGGCGCAGGTATAAAACATGGTTTGCACCACTTCGTCACACTGGGTGGCAAATGGACCGTACGAAAGGTCTTCCAGTGTTAGGTTCAGCGTTCGTGATACCTCCATACGCATGGCATAGCAGTCAAACAAATGCTTAAAAGCTATCCACCCTAATGCTGATAAATAGCGTTTTTTCTCAAGAAACTTTTTTGTATTCGCCATCGAAGCTCTGTCTGCACTCAACCCGTCCAGCGTATAGCCATGCTGTATCACCACTACCGGCGGACCGTACTGCCGAAACACCAGTACATCACGCTTTGGATACGCCGCCCTGGAGCCAAAGGTGAGGTGTATTTTTTTTGCCAGCGCACGGGCGGCCAGTCTGCCGTCTGGTATGCCGGTAGAGGGATGATCACGCGAGTAAGGGAATGCGATTGCAGCAAGAACATTTGGCGAGAGATCATAACGCTTCACCAGATGCGTGGGGCTGAACCACTGAAATGCCACCATGCCTGCCCCCATGCCTGCAAGCGGCAGCGCCGCCAGCCAGCGGGAAGGAAGATTATTGCGTGAAAGCAGCGCTGCCAGGCAGCCGGCGGTAAACCATACTGCAGCTGCCCCCGCGAGATAATGGTGTTCTACGTCGCCAAAAAGAATTCTGTTGAACGGGCCAAGTGCATGCAGCTTGGTAAGAAGCGGTTCCAAAGATGCAGGCATGGAAATATAGGCAGCAAGATAGGTCAGCACTCCCCATAAAAACCCGCGCAGTACAAGCGCAAGCGATTTGCCCGCCGACCATCTTTCCCGGCCATGCATCCATACATCTGCTGCGCCGTGTTCACCCCAAAACAGCCAGAGTAAAACACCAAGCGCTGTAAGGCGTATCAGCCAGGCATACCCCATGCGGGCAGATGCTATCGTACCGGCAGGAGAAGGAGGAATATGCACCGGTACAACTTTCCATATCAGCCAGGCCACCAGCATCGTTGTAGTGAGCAGCAGTATGCTCTGCAGCGGATAATGGGTTTCTATCGCACCCTCAAGTATGCCTCTCAACCCTGCATGCTTGAAGTGAATGGGGCGGAATGCTCGATTGAATACCTGAGCTGTCAGAAGCAGCAGAAGTAAAAACATTGCGGCATAAAGCAGCAGCAAACTCGCCCCCTGCACGCTGGAAATATCTACCATTCGGTATATCTGATCAATATTCCAGTTCAACAGCCGGGGCGTTGGAATGCGATCGGTTGTCTGCTGAAACGAAATGCCCTGTTCAGGAAGAAGAATGTGCGGAAGAGTGGCCTTGGCTATGGTGCGGAACCCTGACAGCAGCCCAGCCAGTGCAAACAAAACGCCTGTGCCAAGTGTACTCACCCAGCAGGGTGCTGCACGCTTGTCGCTGCTGCTGTTTACAGTATCTGCAGCGCCAGAAACCGCCACAGAGGTTGTATCTGCCGTGTCAGAGTATTCCATGTTGTTGTGCATACTGCATTTCTATGGCTCCCAGAATATCTGCAAACTGCATCTGATAATATAACACTATATCTATTTCCATTCTTTCAAGCAGAGGGCGCGCCAGGGCTTCGCCAAGCGCTGCCTGCACTTTGAGTTCCATGTCAGGTCTGCGTTCTACAAACCGCTGTATCAAACGATATTCATCCTGGGTTATTCTATCCAGATTACGTATAAATTGCAGATATTGCTCTTGCTGTGGCTGCAAAGTACGTTTTCCAGGTAATGAAAAGGGGGTGTTTGGTTCTTCTGATACAACGAGCGTGCCTGCAGCATAATCGCCCAAACGCTGAAAACGGGGACTGACCGCCATAGAAAAAAAGGCCGGTACGCAAAATAAAACTATCGGTGGCGACACAGGAATGATCCCCACATCAATGATTCGCATAAAATTGCGCACTACGCTGGCCGTGAAGTGAATAGGACGCCCATCTTCCATAATCACTCGCAGTCTCGTCATTTTTTTGCCCGGAGTGCAGCCTGCCCAAAGCATTTCAAAAATAGTTGCATAGAAAAAAGTGACTATAAATATCAATACCAAACCGACCGCACCCAGCAGACTGCCCAAACCTATCACTGTGTGCGCGTTGTACTTCAGGCCAAGTTGAATAAGATACCCAGCTGCAATTATCAAGGCGATCTGTATGAGAGAATCTATCAAAAATGCTACCAGTCTGGGGGCGAACCCTGCAGACTGATAGCTTACAACCACATTTTCCGGGGTTAATATTCGAACTGTTCCACTCAATTACTGGCCTGTTTCCCTGTTTCATCTGATACCTGACTGCGAGAACGCCGTGCCCCTACCGGCTCCCCTGCATGCTCTACATGCACAGTGGTTTGCGGTATGGGTTTGGAAGGGGTGCTGAGGGAGTGATTGCGCCAGGCGCGCCCATCTCTGCCTATCAGCATGTCTGCTGCCGGCGGTCCCCATGTACCTGCTGCGTAGTTGGGAAAACCTTGATAGGGTTTTGTAGCTGCCCATATCTCCTGAAGAGGTTCCAGTACCTGCCAGGCAGCTTCCACCTGATCGGCCCGGTTGAACAGGGTGGCATCGCCGTTCATTGCATCAAGCAGCAGGGTTTCGTAGGCGGTGGCTGGGCTGACATTGAAGGCATCTGTGTAGCTAAAATCCATTTGAACCTGTCGTAAATGCATCTCAGGCCCGGGCAGCTTGGCGCTGAATCTGAGGCTGATCCCCTCATCGGGCGCAATGCGCATCGTAAGCAGATTCGGTTCCATCTGATCATCTTGCGTAAGGTGGAAAAAAAGATGCGGCACACGCTTGAACTGAATGGTAATTTCTGTTACCTTGGCTGGCATCCGTTTTCCGCTGCGCAGGTAAAAGGGTACATCCGCCCAGCGCCAGTTGTCTACCGCCAGTTTGAGCGCAACAAAGGTCTCTGTGTTCGATTCGGGCTTTACATTCGGTTCCTGCCGATAGCCTGGCGCATTTTTACGTTCCACCACGCCTGGGCCATACTGCCCGCGCACTGCAATTTCTGCAAGGCTCTCAGGATTGATTGGCACCAGCGCTCGCAGTACATCTGCCTTACGGTCTCGCACGCTGCTGCCGGTATATCTTACAGGCGGTTCCATGCATACAATAGCCAGCAGCTGCAGCAGGTGGTTTTGAAACATGTCACGCAGTGCGCCGGCTTCCTCATAGTACGCTCCCCTGTGTTCTACCCCAAGCGTTTCTGCGGCTGTAATCTGAACATGGTCTATGTACCTGCGGTTCCAGATAGGCTCTATGATAGAATTGGCAAATCGAAAGGCCATTATGTTCTGCACATTCTCTTTGCCCAGGTAATGATCTATGCGGTAGACCTGCTCTTCCTGCAGCACAGTATGAACTCTTTCGTTCAGGGCCACCGCAGAGGGTAAGTCGCGGCCAAAGGGTTTTTCTATGATTACTCTTCCCCAGCCATCGCCTTTGGCAGTGCGGCTTACCAAACCGTTTATTCCCAGCCTCTCAACTATATCAGCGTAAAAACTGGGTTGAGTCGCAAGGTAAAAGAGGCGGTTGGGGGGCGCATTGGAGGCTTTTTCCGCTTCGGTAAGACGCTGCAGAAGCGCCTGATACCCATCTGGGCTTAAAAAATCTGCGGTTACATAATGCAGCTTCTGCGCGAACCCGTGCCATACTCTGTTGTCAAAAGCAGTTGCCTCATGCGATTCGCGAACCGCCTGTTCCATATTCTTGCGAAAGGTATTGTCATCCATGGGGGTTACTGCAAAACCATACACTGAAAAGTTTTCCGGCAGCAAACCATCTGAGGCAAGATTGTACAAAGCAGGTATCAGCTTGCGGCGGGTTAAGTCGCCGGATGCGCCAAAGATTACAAAAGAACAATTCTCTTTCACAGCATGGGGAGCTGTGTCTGTAGAAACTGGCATTTCCAGCCGTGCAGAAGCGCCGGCAACTTTATTCAATGCAGATGAATCCATGAATTCAGGCATCCTTTCCCGGTAAACAGTTCTTTTTATACTTATTCTGGTAAGATTACCTACTTTATTTACGTGAATACCATCTTGTATTATGCTTCATGAAGTCATTCACTCAAAATCGAGGTAAAACGATACTCTCCTGAACCAATGCGCACTGTGCTGCCCGAAGCGCCCTCGCTCACTATGCGTACATCAGCATGCTCTGCAAGCGCTTTCCCCTGCTCACTGCCGCTTTTGCCAGGAAGAGTAATTGTAGCATAGGTATTCACCGGCAGCTTTATCTCCCATTCAAAGCGGCTTCCCTCTATGCGCCAGCTGCTTGCTATCTCGCCGTAAAGCGACTTGTGTGCAGCTTTTGCATACTTCAGGCCGCCTCCAGGCTGTGGCGCCATGCGTACATGGTGGTAACCTGGGTCTGCAGCATCGGCTTCTATGCCTGCCACAGTGGTATACAGCCAGTCGCCTATCGCACCGTACGCATAGTGGTTGAAAGAATTCATGCCGGGGTCTTGAAACCCATGTTCTTCAGTCCAGCCGTCCCATCTCTCCCAAATCGTGGTTGCACCATGAGTCACCGCATAGAGCCACGATGGCCAGCCTTTCTGGTGCAGCAGATCGTAGGCAGTATCCAGGTTCCCGGTTGATGTGAGCGCCTGATTGATGTAGGGTGAACCAACAAACCCTGCAGACAAATGCCCGTTTCTCTGCCGAATATCCTCTACCAGCGCAGCTGCCACCCTGCCCCGCATTTCTTCAGCGGCTAAATCAAAGTGAAGGGTGAGTATGCATCCGGTTTGACTTTGCAGTGCGGCAGGGGCATCGCCAGTCAGAAATCGCTCCTGATAGGCTCGCCTTGTCTTCTCAAACAAATCCAGGTACCGGGCTTCATCCTCTGGTTTGCCAAGCGCTGCAGCCATTTTTGACATCAGCCGCAGGTCATAGGCAAGAAATGCTGTGCCTAGCAAATCCTCACGGGTATATGCCTGAATGGAAAGCCAGTCGCCAAACCCTCTCCATCCCCCACGCTCTTCCGCGCATCGAATCAGGTCGGGGTCTTTCTCCAGCATATACTCAATAAATCGCTGCATAGAAGCGTAACGTTCTGCAATAAGCCGCTTGTCTGCATAGCATAGAAACATGGTGTACGGGCAAATGATACCCGCATCTGCCCATGCAGGGTTGCCATCGCGGTCACTTGCGGCATCGCTGATGTTGGGCACATAGGCAGGGTAGCTGCCATTATCAGCCTGGCTGTCTTCCACAGTCTGCAGCCAGCGTGAAAAAAAGCCCGCAACATCCATATTATAGGCGGCTGTGCTTATAAACACCTGCGCATCGCCCATCCAGCCTAAACGCTCATCTCTCTGCGGGCAGTCGGTGGGCAAATCTACAAAATTGCCCTTCTGACCCCACAAAATGTTGTGCTGCAGCTGATTGACCAGTGGCTCAGAACACTCAAAACTGCCTGTAACCGCCATATCAGAATGCAGTACAACCCCGGTCAGCACTGCTGCATCAGGTGTTCCCGGGTACCCACCCAGTTCTACATAACGAAACCCGTGAAAGGTAAAAGCTGGTTCCCACTCTTCGCTTATCCCGCCGCGGGTAGTGTAGTAGTCGGTCTGCTTTGCTGCCCGTAAATTGGTTGTGTATATAGTGCCGTCGGGGTTCAGAACCTCTGCATGCCGCAGCTGCAGGGTAATGCCTGGCGGCATGTTTCTCAAATGTAAACGCATTCGGCCCACCATGTTCTGCCCCATATCAAATATCCATTTACCATGCAGTTGTGTGGGGTCGGCAACAGGTTTCAGGGTTTCATGCCTGCGCACGGGGCCGCCGGTTTGCGCTACCAGATTCACTGTTGGAAGTTCATGAACTACTGCCTGCGCCCAGGCATCCCCGGCAGCAGGTAGGGGGCTGCACCAGCCATCCTGTTCCAGCCGGGCGTCATAGCTCTCACCCATCAACATATCTGAAGCGAGCACAGGGCCAGAATGAAACTGCCAGTTCTCATCGGTGACAATGGTTGTGCGCTTTCCATCCTGCTCCACAACCTCCAGCTGGGCATACAAAAGAGGCGTACTGCCAAAATACTGCCTGTCTCGCCAGCCAATGTGACCGCAGTACCATCCGTCTCCCAGACTAGCGCCCACCGTATTGTTTCCCTGCTGCAACAGGGTGGTTACATCGTAGGTTTGATACTGTACGCGCTTTCGATATTCTGTCCAGCCGGGGGTCAGTTCATCTTCTCCAATGCGAACGCCGTTCAGAAAGGGACGGTACAAACCAAGTGCACTTATGTACAGCCGTGCAGAAACCACAGGCTTATTAAGGTGAAAGGTACGCCGCAGCAGTGGCACAGAGGGTGATGTTTTCGCTCCCCCATACAGCCATGTGCCTATCCAGTGAGCGGTTTTATCCTGTGGCTGCAGCAGTCCCATCTCCCACCATGCAGTTTCTGAAACTGCATGCTCACCTTGGTTGTCCCATACCTCTACACGCCACCAAACTCGCTCGCGTGACAGCAGCGGGCGGCCCGCATATTCTACATGAGTCTGCGCATCCGCCTCCACCCTTCCGCTCTCCCACACATCGGCTTCGCCCTGTATCGCTTTCTCAGCGCTGCTGGCTGCCACAATACGATATGCCCGCTGCACACGGTTTCTGCCTTCTGCATTCAACTGCCAGAAAAAACGCGGGCACAGTACGTCAATTCCAAGCGGGTTTTGCAGAAACTCGCATTTCAGGTTGGTAATCGTAAGCGGCATCGGTATCTCCATCGATGAACATTGATGAAGAATTATAACACTTGCGGCTTGCTACGTCAACGCAAAATTACACTCCATTTTCAGGCACAGCACGTAAGGCAAAAACAGCAAACAGCATAAAACCGCCGTACAGGTTGTACGGCGGTTCAGCAGGCAGCTTTTATGCAGCAGCAGTGTCTGAATTAGCCTGCAGCAGGGCGAGGTTGTGCAGTGCGCCCTCATGGTCAGGATGCAGTGCAATCTCCTGTCTGTAGGCAAAAGCTGCAGCCTCTAGCTTTCCGGTCTGAAGCAGGCTGTTGCCCAGCACAAAGAAACCATTGTCATGCTCTGGTTCCAGCTGCAATCCTTTCAGATAGGTCTCTGTAGCCTTCTCATAGTAGCCCAGTTTATACAGCAAATCTCCTGCGTTGAAATAGGCATTGCCATATTCAGGTTTGAGCTGAATCGCCTCGGCAAAACTGTCTATGGCAGGTGCGTATATTTCCAGCGCTTCTAGTACGCGGCCTATATTCACGCATATCTCGGCAGACCCGGGCTGAAGTTCTTTCATGTGCTGGTATACCTCAAATGCCTTCTCCCAATTATGCAAATGTTCATAACAGTTAGCCAGGCGGGCAAGGTATTCAAAATTGTTTGGCTCTATGTCGCACTGCTTCTCTACTATAATCTGAGCTTCTGCGTAGCTGCCCTGGTCATACAGCATGCCGGCAAGGCCGGCAAGCGCCGGCATATGCTGCGGCGCCAGTTCTATTGTCTTGTACCAAAGAGAACGCGCCTCTGAGTAATGGTTCAATTGAAAATGACAGTGCGCTGCAAGGTGAATTGGCTCATGCCAGTTTTTTTGTAGTCGCAGGGCGCTTTCACAGTATCCAAGCGCTTCCGCATACCGTTCCTGGGCCACCAGTGCAAGCGCCAGACCATATTCTGCTTTGAATGTTGAAACGCCTATATCTCCGCTCTTGTTTACAAAATTCTCCTTGTCTTCCCCCATGGCAATTGCAGTTCTGAATGCCTGCTCTGCTTCTAGATAACGCTCCAGATGGATTAGGCAGTAGCCCCGTGAAAATTCTATTCCAGGATGCCTCAAATCTCTTCTGTCAGCTTTTCTGCATACTTCCAGGCCTTCAGCCGCCCTGTGAAGCCTGTGCAGCGCAGCAGACCACTCTACAAACAGCAGGGAGGCATATTCTTCATCGGGGTTCAAATCTGCCTCCGACTGCGAGAAATAGAGCGCTGCATTCTCCATATCGCCATCTGAGAAGTATGCGTTTGCAAGGTTGAATAACTGAAATGCCTTCAGCCAGGGTTCAGGGCATTCTTCTACCTCGCGGTGCAGCATGCGCAAAAAACGCTCTTTCTTGTTCTTGGCTTCCATTACTTCTGTTGCATAACCAAAGTGATCAATGCCAAGTTCCTCCTGGTGTATGCACTGATACCCCATCTCTACCAGCGAATTCAGGTTCTGTTCGTGTATGCGGCCTACAAACTGCACTCCGGGAACTCTGCGAAACAGCCGCGCGGCATGATGATACGCTTTCTCACCGCCCTCATATCGATACGGAAAGGTAAGCCAGTTGCAAATGCGCACCAGATAGGCGCCGGTTTTCGCTTTTGCGTTCTCTATCGCATAGCGAAAATACTTACCCGAATTTGGCGCCAGCTCTTCATCGGCATCCAGCCACAGCGCCCAGTCTCCGGTAGCATGCTGCAGTGATACGTTGCGCGCAGCAGAAAAATCTTCCACCCACTGAAACGGCACAATCTTTGCACCAAATTCTCGTGCAATGTTCAGCGTGTTGTCTGTAGAGCCAGTGTCTACAATCACAATCTCATCAACAACCCCCTTCACGCTTTCAAGGCAGTTGCGCAAAAACTGCTCCTCGTTTTTCACTATCATGCAGAGAGACAGCCTTGCTTTTCCAGGTAAATCTTTCTGATTCAACATGTCGCTCGCGCGCTTGTAAATATCCATCAGTCTGGTATAATTTTCGCTCCGCCTGGCTTTTGCCCGCTGCTTTTCGGGGGCAGAGCGAAGTATTTTGCGGGCCTCCTGCAAAACCTTGTCGCTTGCACGTTCCACCAGCCGCCGCACCTCAGAATTATCTGGGCTGATCTGCAACGCGAGCAGGGCATGACTCAGCGCGGGCAGTATCTCGCCTTCTGTCAGCAAAACAAAGGCGAGATTGTGCTGCATCTCGCGAGAAGCTGGATGCATGGCAGCGCCTTCCTCCAGCATCATGCGCGCTTCTCTCCGTTCGCCTTTGCGAAATTTTGCAATGGCAATGGCTGCACGAAGGTCTACGTCGTTTTCATGGCCGCTAAAGCTGGCCTCCAGGGCGGGTAGTGCGGCATCCCATCTGCCTCCTGTCGCCATTTTCATGGCGCGCAGGCGCCTAGTATCATAGTCCTCTTCATCTATATCCTGCAGGCTCATCCCCTGCAAACCGCCCGGAAGAGAAAACTGTGCCGATGGTGTTACAGAAGCTCTGGCGGCAATGTGCTCCAGGCGGAGCATGGCAAGCTCTGCTGCATGAGACCAGGTGTGGTTCTCAGCCATATGCCTGGCCGCCACACGGCCTTTGTGCTGCATTTCAGATGGGTGATGATATGCATAAAGCAGATGCTCTGCCAAAGCTTCCACATCTGGTTCGGCCCAGAAAGGATAGTCTACAGTCTGAGTGTCGCCAAGCATCTTGCGGTCAGAGCGTACCAGTTTGGAAGGGACGAAAAGGCCGCATTCTCTGGGGGTAAATTCAAGCGCGGCGCCGTAATCTGTGATGATCACAGGTTTGCCACAGGCCATTGCTTCGGCTATGGGCAGGCCGTATCCTTCACCGCGGTATGGATGCACCAGGCAGTCGCAGGAGGCGTACAAACTCGCAATTTCCTGCTCGCTCATATCGTTGTTCAGGTAGACGATTGGTGCAATGGAAGGGTCTTGCTGCAGCCTGTGAATTTCCGACCCCAGGCTCTGGTTCTGATAGAATGAGTCTACGCCAAAGTCTTTAATAATCAGCACAACCCCGTCCTCTGGTCCAAATGCCCTGCTCCAGGCATTCAGCAGCACGTCCGCTCCTTTGCGGGCAATGGTGCCTCCCACAAAGAGGAATACATGCATGCCTTTCTGAATCTTTGCAAAGCGTGGATCAGAGGCGAAATTGATTGGTGCAACCCCGGTATGGAATCGGTGAGGATTGATGCCGTTTGGTACCACATGCACCTTTTGGGCGGCTATGCCGGCACGCAAATACGCCTCGCGCACATATTGCGAAGGCACCCAAACCTCATCTACCTCCTTTTTCACTGGTTCTATCCAGTGTGCCGGAAGCTCGCCATATTCCCAGGGTTGGATAAGCGCCAGCGCCCCTTCTGCGGGTCGCGTAAAATCTGGCGGCCACTGGTGCCGCATTGTGATTTGCGTATTCAGCGGCACGCTGTTTCTCTCTTCCAGTCGCTGATAGCGCGTATCTGTTTCAGAGCCAAATACAGGGGGTTCCAGCTGAGATATGGTAAGGTCAAACTCCGATGAAAAAGCGCTGTTCTCCAGCAGGGCCAGCGTCAGTTCCCTGTTCACAAGGGCAAGGCTGTGCTGAACAAAGAAAGAACCCCGCCAGTTCAGGCTCTTTTTTTGATGAGTGGTTACAAATGGCACGTGTGGTTCCTCCGTAAGTAATTAACCTGCAGTAAAACTAAGTGTTGGCGCATGTGCCTGCAGCAAGGTTAGCCCCATTGCCTGCACTATAACTCTGTCTTGCTGCCCCAGACAGCTGGTCTCCAATACCGCATCTGCTGCGTAAAACAGGCGCCATCTCTCCAGCGCAGCAACAGGCTGGTTGAGCAAAACAATGGCAGGCAAATGGCGCATTGAAAGCCCGGTAAGACTTTGAAGGTAGTCGGTCATATCTAGCATAAAGCTTCTGGTATCTCGAATTGCATGCGGTTCAGCGCGCAGCATCAGCAGCGCTCCCTCCTCACATGAATGGTTCTCTACATACCAGCGCAGTACTTGCTGCCATTCTCTCTGATCTGCCAGATCAGGAATGGCCAGTATTCTTTTTCCGGCAGGCTGTTTTGTAGTTTGCATTTGTGTGCGTGCATAAGACAGCAGCTGTCTGGCCGCCCCTGCCACAGATGAATAGGCTGGCACAGCATCAATAATGCGCAGCCATTCTTCCATGCTTTCCACTGCTTCGGCGCTACGGCCAGTATCTGCTGCCATGGCAGCTGCCTCCATACGCGCCTCCACATAAAACGGCTGCAAATGCACTGCCTGCCGGTAGCAGTGCAGCGCTTCCTGCACTCTCCCGGTCGCTGCCAGTGCCCGCGCATGCTGGTAAAGCAAATCGGGGTTTTCTGCAGATTCGGTTAGTGCAAGGGCAAAGCTTTGCTCGGCCGCCTCGTATTCGTGCCCCTCCATTTGCAAGGCGCCCAGCAGAGAATAAGTGCGCCGCTTCAGCAGTCTTTGCATCTGCTGCTGCCAGGCAGGGCTGTTAGGAACAAATTCTCCCCACAGCGCATCCTGTGCTACATCTTCTTCACGCCAGTCTCTGCTGAGAAGGGGGAGATACGGCGAAAACTCCGCCGCATCCTCCTGCCTCGCGGCCATACTCTCCAGCAGTAGCCTGGCATCGGTATAATCTTTCTGCAGATAATACAGGTAGGCGAGATTGAATGGCATAAGCTGGTTTGCAGGGTCTAGCTGCACTGCATGATTTGCAAGTTTCAGCGAACGGGTTTGCAGTGCAGAGGGTTCATTTTCCATGGTGCAAAGCTGGCCGCATACCACGGCGCGCAGTGCAGTGTTTTGACGATTCTGCTCGCCGCCTTCAGAAGAGGATGCCCCCAGCAGTCTTTCAGATTCGAGCAGCGACTCTGGCACGTTGCAGCAGTACCATTGCAGTATAATTCGGTTTCGTTTTTCTGCTGCACTCAGCAAAGCAAACTCTCTATGCCGTTCATGCCCCTCCTGCAGGCGGGCTTGCACTACATCCAGCATGGCCTTCAAATGACCCGCATATGTGTGGGGGATTGTCTTCTCTCTGCCGCTTAAGCTTACTTTTTCCCATAATTCACGGCTGTCAGGGTTGAGTATGCCCGTCAAAACCTCTTCCAGGTTATCGGTGTTGTATTCCAGATAGTCTTCGCCCGGAGCAAAAATACCGCGCAGCTCTTCATTGCCTTCTTCATTCAGCACCACCGCTCCGCAGGCAGTGCCCTCATAGGCGCGCATATTAGCCTCGCCTCTTATAGAATGATTGAATACCACCCTGGCCCTGTTCATCAGGCTCACATACTCTTCACCGTACACACCGCCTGTAATCAGTATGCGCCAGCGGTTAGAAAGCGAGGCCACCCTGGCCAGCCAGTACGCTCTCTTCTTCTGAACGGCATGATTGAGGTTGCCAATCAAAAGCACATCTATGTCTCGCGTGCTATAGCTGCTATGAGGCAGAGTGCGATGCAGTTCTGGATGGTACCCCCACAATAACCCATGTTCTACAGGGTTGAGGCCCAGGCGCTGCAGTGTCTGCATGCCAGGCTTGTCTGCAAAATAAAGATCAAACACCCCCCTGATTGCATAAAGTGCCCGTCCGCCCAAATTCCAGTCGCCGGCCACCCCTACGGTGAGGCAGTCTGCCTCCTCCAGTCCGACAGGTACAGGGTTGTATTCTGGTGACCAATGAATGTATACATCAGGCTTCCAGCCTGCCGGGCAGGCAGCAAGCAGCTCTTTCCAGGTCATAGCAGGATGCCAGGCAAAATGCCCCTGCTCTCTGCCAAAGCACACTATTTCATGTATGCTTCCGGGCACTCTTTTCTCGTACAAGACCTCAGGAATATGGTTTCCAAACCCCAGCAGCACTTTCATAGGGTTGAGCTTCCTCCCAATTGCAGCAGGCGCTCTGCTTCGGCAGTCACAATAGCAGCAACTTTAGAGTAAGAGAAATTTTCTTCCAGGTGCACTCTTGCGTGCTCGCCTCTCTCTCTCAGCAGCCTTCTCTCATCAAATGCATTTCGCATCAGCTGCCGCAAATGCCTCACCGAGGGTTCAGCCCAGCAGTGCCCTGCAAAGGTAGGCGTTTCTTCCGCCCCGGCTTTACTCACCGGCACAATGTCGTAATCCAGCAGAAGAGCTGTATCGGGTGTTGTAAAAGCGGTAGGGCCGCTCCAGTTGGTAACAATCGCCGGCACAGCGCATGCCATCGCCTCCATATAGGGGCGCCCCCAGCCTTCTCCGCGTGTTGGCAGCACATAGCAGTCGGCGGCACGATACAAAGCTGGCATCATGGCATCTGGTACAGGTTTTTCCTGCAGCACAATGTCTGGGGCATGAGCAGGGTCTATGCCTGTTTTTTCTGCAATATGCTTGCCTGCCGCCTCTATAATCTGCGAGGCAGAAAGCCCTGTTGAACTGTGCACCTGCAACAAAAGCGCTACATCCTCGTCTTCTCTAAACTCCTCCACATACGCCTGCAGCAGAACATCCCATCCCTTGCGAAGGCTCCAATCGAATACTGCAAGAAAATTGAACCCCCTGGCCCCTGCAATGCGCAGCTTTTCTACCGCAGGGTGATAGGCAGCGAGATCAATGGCGCCAGGCACCACGCGCAGCTTCTCCTGTTTTACTCCTGCCTCTGCAAAGGTTTGGCGGTTGAACTCAGAGGGAACCCAAACCGCATCCATTCTGTTGCACGCCTCAGCCCAGCCGACAGGCAGTCTGTCTGTTTCAAACATGGTGCGTCCTGCACATGCTCTGGCACCTTCCAAACGCTGCAAGCTGCCGCCCAGAATGTGGCATATGTAAAGAGGTGCTGAAAAGGGTGTGGCATTCAGCATGCTGTCAAGTAGTTTTTGCCTGTGCTGCGCAAGAGGAACCACCCGGTTGTTCCAGCGTATTTCACGCGCCTGCACGGCAATACCGTTCTCATGCAGGGCATATAAAAAATTGCGCGCTTCTTCTGCATAGCCACTCGGGTCTTTGAGGGGAGCATGCCAAAGAATAGGCAAATCTGTTCTCTTCAGGTCAGACTTATTCACTGCCGGCTCTTTTCTGCCAAACACATCAGGCAAACCTTCTGTCTGTGCCTGTGCTGCGATGGTTCTGCGCAATGAAGCCGTCTGCTCTTTCTCAACAGCTGTTTCTGCCTGCTGCTCTGCATGCAGCAATTCCTCAGCAGCCTCATTCAGGCAGCCGGCGCGAAGCATTTCTCTGGCGTAGGCCATGCTGCCGCGCACCATATCTGCCCTGCTGCCGTAATAATCGTAGCTGTTGCTTTCATCGCATTCTACCCGCACTGTGAATGCATTGTCTTTGTCCCACACTATCTGAACGTTGGCAAGATTGCGATACACTGTTTCAAATGAGCGTTTTATAAATGGATACTTGCGCAAAACATAGGCCAGGGCATTGCGGAAAGGCGATTCTGCAAAAGTACGCCGATGCAGAACCAGTTCTCTTTTAATCGGGTTCCATTCTGCCGCCCATCTGTGAGCGGGGTGGCCAAGCATGCACTCCCAAAGTATGCCGGGCATTTCTAAAAAGCCCCGCTTTGCTACGCGCTGCAATTCTCGGCAGGCAGAAACCGGGTCGTCTGCCTGTGCCATGCCGTTGCGGCAAAGCGCGAAATCAAATTCATCGTCTGCAAATGGAAGCGCTGATGGGTAAGCATATTCAACCTGCCTCTTCCCTCCCGCTGTCTCTGTAGCAGCGCTGCTTCGCTGCAAATGGTACTGCACCACTGTATCTGCACGCAGAAGCGGGGTTGATACAATGCCCGTTTCCAGCACTCTGTCTTTCAATCCAACCTGCAAGGCATGCAGCAGTCTGCTTTCAGAACCCGCACCGGCAGGATACACGGTTCCCATGCAGTTTGCATCGGGGTCTTGCCGGTCTTCCTGCTGCAGCGGAAGCAGTACCAGCGACGGCCACTGGGAGGCATCGGGTGAGAGGGAGGCATTTCTTGCATAATCTGGTTTGTCCCGGTCTAATGCCACAGCCTTTGCAAAACTCGCACGTGCCTCTTGCTTCCTTCCAGCCAGCCACAGCGCACAGCCGTGTGTATTGTGAGCCAGTGCGTTTTGAGAATTGGCAAGCAGTGCTTCTTCGGTAAGGCATAATATCTCTTCGGGAGGAACGCCGCCAATGCGCAAGGCACATATTGCCGCATCAAGGCATGCCTCAACATACTGATGCACATCATCTGGCCGGTAGTACTCCGGTCCCTGCTCCACCCTGCATTCAAACTCACCCTCCCATTTCATCTGGGTATGAGTTATATTTCTGTATGAGTTGTACCAGTTGTAACGCATTTCGCTGTCATTGTGCAGTGCGCCAATCAGCGCATGGTGCAGGGGTACGCGCAAAAACGGCCGGCGGCGAAAAACAAGCAATGGTTTCCCTTCTTCTGTTTTTTCGCTGTAAACCAGCCAGCGCAAATACGGTGGCGCGCCCAGCACTGCGCTCAAGGGGCTTATGCATTCTATAAACCCGCTCCTGGCTGTACGCTGCAGCTCTCGGCAGGCAGCTTCCGGGTCGATAACGCTTTCCAGCACCCCCGTGCATATGAGTACATCCCACTCTTTGTCGGCATACGGCAGGCTGGTCAAGCTCACTCCACTCTTGTCTGTACAGGTATGCCTCGTTACCCGGCAGGAAACATTGCAGCACGCACCCACGCTGCTTTCAGCAGACAGCAGGCATACTGTTTCATCTGCGCTTTTCTTCAATATCCCCGGCAGCGCTGCAGCATCTCCGGCTGGGTACACAAGGCCAAGAAAGTTGTGAAGAGGCATCTCACGCAGACTCTGCTCATGAAAAGTCAGAGTGGTCAGATTCAATACCCTGTTGCCAGATGTAGAATCGGAAATGGATAGCAGAGAGGGATTCATTGGTTTTTCCTCTGAAATGCACTTGTCAGTCACAAAAAAACGGGGTCTCGCGCCCGGCTTTTACTGCCAGGCTATCAGACGTGTACTGGTGAAAGTATCGGGAACCTGATGTGCAATTCTCAGGGGAGAGCCATGATGTCTCAGGTATTTCTACCTGTTTTTCACCCGCTTCACCGCTTTAAACCTTCACAGCAAACCACCTCCTGCCAACAATGGCGCAGGGAGTTTACAAACCTATGACCACTTTACAGAAAAAATCATCTCTCAATGAGATGCAACTCGATGTAATACGCGAAATTGGCAATATTGGGGCTGGCAACGCAGTCACTTCTCTGGCCTCACTGCTGGATGAGCAGATCAATATGTCTATCCCACAGGTTGGCTTGGTAAGTATGCAGGAGTTTTGTACTCTGGCAGGCGGGTATGACTCCGTATCTGCCTGCGTTTACCTGCCCGTAGAGGGGGATGCACCTGGCCATGTTGCCTTTCTGATGTCAGAAACAGCCGCCATGCATATGGCTTCACGTATGCTGGGCAGAACAGAAGCGGAAACAACTTCACTGGAAGAACTGGAGTGTTCCGCTCTCATGGAGGCTGGCAACATACTCACATCCTCTTACCTCACTGCACTCTGTGATCTCACAGGTCTGCAGCTTCTCTCTACCCCCCCTGCACTGGCAGTTGATATGACATCAGCTATTTTATCTTCTCTGTTTGGCTGCATTGATGACAATGACTACACACATGAGAATGTAATCAACATCCTCACGCAAATTGATGGCTGCGGCCAGTTGGTAGAAGGTTTCTTTCTCTATGTTCCCGGATCAGGCAGTCTGGAAGTCTTGCTAAAATCTTTGAATATGGAAGGTATCTAGTGGAACAGACTATCATGGTAGGAATGGCTGAAATGGCCGTGTGCAGGTCACAGGAAGGCACTTTAATCGCATTGGGGCTGGGCAGCTGCATAGGAATATGCGCCTACGATGCCAGAGCACAAATAAGTGGAATGTCTCATGTAGTGCTGCCGGAAAGCAGCCCTAACACCACTCAGACAGGAAAATTTGCAGATACCGCTGTGCCGCTTCTTATTCAGCGCATGGTGGAAATGGGTGCAAATAAACATTCTATCAGGGTAGTGCTTGCTGGCGGAGCACAGCTTTTTGTGGGAACCCAGACTGGTGCAAGAATGGATGTTGGGCCGCGCAATGCTGCGGCGGTAAAAGCTGCTCTGACCAAATGCGGCATCTGTCTGCATGCTGAAGACCTGGGGGGGAATTCAGGGCGTACTGTAACTCTTCTTAAGGATGGAACAGTAAGGGTGAAGGTGCTGGGCAAAGGCGAGAAAATTATTGCCAGCCTATCACAGAGCGCCTCACATTATGGAACAACAAATCCAGAACCGTTCTTGCAAAGAGCGGCTTAATTCAACCGGGATTAGGAAAGAGAAGATTAGGGCATGGAATTCAATACCCGCCATTCTATACAACAAAATTTGCCTGCAGAGGTGGAGTTCATCGACACGAATGATTACAAGGAATTCAAGTCAGTGATACTCCGCAAAACGGGCATTGACCTCAACCTCTACAAGCAGCAGCAAATGCACCGCAGGCTGCAGGGGCTTTTGGAAAAGAATGGCTGCCGCGATTTCTTGGAATACTGCAACATACTGCTCAGCAAACCCGGCGCCCTGGAACAGTTTTTAGACAGAATGACCATCAACGTATCTGAACTGTTTCGCAACCCGGAAAAATGGGCTGAACTGCGTACCCAGATACTGCCCGGTCTGCTCAGCGCAAACAGGCAGCTGCGAATCTGGAGTGCAGGCTGTTCGTTTGGAGCAGAACCATATTCGCTTGCCATCCTCCTGGATAAAATCGCTCCGGGGATACGCTTTAGTTTGGACGCCACAGACCTGGACAAGACTATTCTGGAAAAAGCGAAAGAAGGAAAGTTTTCTTCTCAGGATGTGCAGAATGTAGACAAGGCTGACCTGCAAAAGTATTTCTGCGAGCTGCCGGCTAGCGACACTTTTTCATCGCTGGAAGCCAAATACCAGGTCAACCAGTCCATTCGCGCAAAGGTGAATTTTCGACCGCATAATTTACTGGCCGATCCCTTTGAACAGAACTATGACCTTATCTGCTGCCGCAATGTAGTGATCTACTTCACCGATGAGGCAAAACAGGAGCTTTACAAAAAGTTCTGCAATGCGCTGCGCCCAAAAGGTGTGCTGTTTGTAGGAGGAACTGAACGCATCTTCGGCTATCAGTCTCTGGGGTTTGATACCTCGATACCTTTTTTTTACTATCGTAGTGCTTCTGCCAAACAGGCTGCCGCCTGAACACAATGTGCGTCTTATAGCTTGTTCGCCAATTCATGAAACAAGGGGAAGCAATACTGCTGCCCACACGGAGGTTCAATAACATGGCAAAACGTGTACTTATCACGGACGATGCGCTTTTTATGCGCGTAACCCTGAAAAACATACTGGAAAAAAATGGATACGAGATCGCTGGGGAAGCCTCCAACGGGCGGGAATCTGTGGAACTCTACCAGCAGACCAAACCCGACCTGGTTACCATGGACATTACCATGCCCGAATTGGACGGTATCTCGGCAGTACGCGAAATACGCAAACTTGACCCGCAGGCCAATGTCATTATGTGTACTGCCATGGGGCAAAAGCAGATGGTGATGGAAGCAGTGGCCGCAGGGGCCAGAGATTTCATCGTAAAGCCTTTTCAGCCCGACAAAGTGATTGAGGCAATACAGAAAATTCTTGGCTGATTTTACCAGTAGTTGCGGCCTTGGGCTGCGAACTCAGGAGAGTGCATAAAATGAAAGTTCAATACATCAATCCATTTGTAGATGCTTCATTCAAGGTAATGGAAATGGTGCTGGGGATGAAAGTGGAAAAAGGTCAGCTCGCCATGCTGCCCTCGGTGTTTACTTCGCAGCAGTGCAATGTAATCACAGGAGTTACCGGAAAGGTGGAAGGCCAGGTTATCTACGGCATGAGCCTGATTACTGCAGACAAAATTGCTTCGCAAATGCTGGGTCAGCCGGTAAGAACCTTCGACCAGCTTGCCGCCAGCGCCATTGCAGAACTGGGCAACATGATTACAGGCAATGCCACTGTACTGCTTTCTGAAGCAGGGTACTCATGCGACATTACTCCACCTTCCATCATACGCGGAACCAACGTAAAAATGTCTACACTCAATATTCCGGCGCTGGTGGTGCCGCTCTGCCTGGAGATTGGAGAGATCGTGCTGACAGTGAGCCTGCAGGAACGAAGCTGAATACGTTGCCATGCAGGCTGTTTCCGCTCAGGATGCAGCCTGCCTCTGTGCAGCTGCAAGGTGCTGCAAAAAGCGCAGCGACGCAGAATCTTTCTTCTGCAGCTGGGCGCGATGCAGCAGAAAGAAGGAAAAAGCTTCTGCAAACCCTTCCCGCGCATTCACGCCAGCATATGCAGTGATTAGATGATTTGCTCTTTTCTGCTTCTGCCATACCAGGCGGTAGGCGGAGCGCTGATGCGAATTCATTACCTGAAACCATACAAAATGGCCATACTCATGTGCAAAAACCCGCAAAGCCTGTTCCCCGTGAAGGGTATTCAACAGGCTGATGGTCGCATCCGCACGCAGATCATAACCCCCGTTTCTATAACACCCATCCACATCCTGCACACTTGAAACGCTGCACTCTGCAAGTGAGGCTGCCAAAGCCGTCAGCCCTTTTTTTGTGCGCAGCTGCAGCAAAACTACACGATTATTGCGAAATGCCTGGGGAATGGTATGGTAAAACGACTGCCACCGGGCCGGATGAGTTACCTCCGGCTCCGACAGCAAAACAGCCTGCACCCGCCCTGCCTGCATTAATATGACAGTGCAGAACAGACAGAAAGCAAATGTGTTGCCAAGCTGTTTCATCATTGCATCTATCACGCCGCGTTGCAGCTGCTGTGACAGCGAATCATTGCCCGGCTAAAAACCTTCCCTCCAGCCAGGCGCCAAGCAGTAAGCCTGCTACAGTATACAGCAGCGGCCAGTTGCCAGCCCCAAGGCCGGCAATAGCCGGCCCAGGGCAAACTCCGCACAAACCCCAGCCTGCCCCAAAAATTGCAGCGCCGGCTATGGTTCGACAGTTTAGTACAGAAGGATGGTGCCCAAATTTTCTGCCAAACAACGGCTGCTTCATCCACACTGGCAATACCCTGTAGGCAAGCATAACAACCCCTGCCGCGCCCCCCATTACCAGCAGCAGCCCCATGTCGTGCAGCAGCAAAAAGCTCAGCACCACCTCAGGATGAATCATGCCAGACAAGGCAAGCCCCGCTCCAAACAACGTGCCAGATGCCAGACTTGAGAAAAGTATAAGAGACGGCTTAGCAGTATTTCGCATCTCAAAACCCTCCCATTGCGTGCACAATATGAGCAGTAGCTATTGCCACAGTTAAAAAAGTAAGCACCGCCAGAAGCGATGGCAGCTGCAGCGAACCCAGACCGCATATTCCATGCCCCGAAGTGCATCCCCCGCTCATGCGCGTTCCAATTCCACCCAGCACCCCTCCTGCAAACAAAGCCCACGCCGGCACTCTGGTGATCTGTACATGCATTCTGCTACAGCAAACGGTGTACAGAAACGCACCCAGAATCATTCCGGCTCCGTACATCAATCGCCAGTTTCTGGTAGTAACAAAACGTTCATGCTGAAAGTACGGTATGCGGCTGATGTAAGACCACAACGCGCTGTAGGTGGTGCTCACTCCTCCAATAAAACCGGTGAGGGCAAAAAGCAGGCTCACCCCCAAACCTATCAGTATTCCTCCTGCCAGGTAGTGCGCCCATCCATGCGGAAACAATGCTGTCATAACTTATAACCTTCTCAATATATATTTTTATACATATTATAATATCTCATAAACAGCATTCCTGCCTAAAAGTGCGCTCTGTTGAAAAAACCTGTTACCGGGCAGCAACAGCCTGTGAGAATGCAGTGCTGCTGCAGACCACAGTCGGCCAGCCGCTTCCGTACTTGACAGAAACAGGGCTTCCATGCCATATTATACTATCGACGCGGGGTGGAGCAGCCTGGTAGCTCGTCGGGCTCATAACCCGAAGGTCGTTGGTTCAAATCCAACCCCCGCTCCCAATTGTACAAGTGGTTAAGCATGCATGCTATGCCACAGCCGTTTCATCAATGTGCAGGTGCGTTTGCAATTGAACCCATTCGCATAATATTCCTGCCCCCCTGCGTTTTCACACAGCCACTCTCAAGGCGGTTCCTGTCGCTTCACTGCTTCCCATCGCTGCCAACTCCTCGCCGAAAGCGACGTAGCTGCAGCTGTATGTTGCCAGGCCAGCAGCGCTCGCAGGCACACCCGTGCTACCCTGGCTGTCGTAGCCGTAGCAGCTGCTCACGCCCCCCCGCGAGCCTGGCTCAACACGCTGCAAAAGCCGCCGGGAAGACAGGTATACAGAGCATCTGGCTGCAGCGAGGAACCCGCCTCCCAAAGCAGGCTCTCGCCATCCTATACATAGTTCGTCACAACGCCAGCCGATACCACCTGCTGCGCACGCAACCCGTCCGCGCAAAAATTCTAGCGATGCATATCTGCTGTGCGGAGACACAACTGCTCGCAGCGTACTCATCAAACTCTGCGACTGGGCAGGCCATATAACTGCAAAACTTACCCCGCAGCAGTGGCAGGAAATGCTGGGGCCGCCCGAAAAAATGGGGGATTTGGCGGCCCGCACGAGGTACTGGCAGATGTGTATGCATTCACCGGAGAAAAAAAGTATCTGAAGCTGGCCGAAAAATTTCGACACAACATTGTGTTTGAACCAATGCTGCATGGCGACAGCATGTTTTTAAACAAACACCATGCAAATACCGAAATACCCAAATTCATCGGTTACGAGCGCATATACCAGCTCACAGGCGACATGCAATGGCACAATGCTGCCCGCTTCTTCTGGGAAGAGGTTGCCCTCCATCGCACATGGGCCAACGGCGGAACAAGCCAGTGGGAGCATTTTTTTAATCCGGCGCACAACGAGGCAAAGGTAAATGAAACATGCGGCCCAGAAACCTGCTGCCCCTACAACATGCTCAAACTAACGCAGCAGCTCTATACACGCCAGCCGCATGCTGCATATATCGACTACTGCGAACAGGCGCTTTACAACAGCATTCTGCCATCGCTGGCCCCTGGGGGAGGATTCGTATACTACACATCCATGCGGCCTGGCAACTTCCGCCGCTTCTCACGCCCCTTCGATGCGTTCTGGTGCGACGTGGGAACAGGCATGGAAAACCACGGCAAATACGGTGAAATGATTTATGCCGCAGATAAACAGCAGCTGTATATAAACCTGTTTATCCCCTCTGTTCTAACCTGGAAAGACATGGTGGTAAGACAGGAGACTACATTCCCTGCTGAAACACGCACTCAAATCACACTGGAATTAAAACAAAACCGCCGATTCACACTCAGTCTGCGGCAGCCAGCATGGGCAAAAGCACAAAAAGTGATAATCATGGTGAATCACCAGCCTGTCTCTGCTCCAGCTAATGCAGACGGTTACTGGCGCATTACGCGACTCTGGAAATCTGGGGATTGCGTTGAAATGTCGCTGCCAATGCAAATCACTGCCCGCCGGCTGCCTCACAGCCCAGACCACGCTGCTTTTTTTTACGGGCCAGTGCTGCTTGCAGGTCTGCTTGGCACAGACGGCCTGGAACGGTCAGATTTTTACGAAGGAGGAAACAATACAGACGCAGCAAATCAGCTGGCTGCAAAACCGCTTCCGTTGACCGATGTGCCAACTTTTTAGGGAATATTGCACAGGCTGCAAATTATATTGCCCCGGTTCATGGCCAACCCCTCACTTTTCACACTGTTGGCCCAGTCACTCACGGGCCAGTTACTCTGGTTCCTTTTTACCACACTCATTTTGAACGCTATGCACTCTACTGACCGTTTCAACCCCCTGATGCACCGGCGCACCAGAAAAAATAGACCGCATCGCCGGCAAAACAACCTCATCAAAATACAAATCGTACACTTCACTGCGCTTTCATGCAGGTTAGTGCCCTGCATGCATCTGGCAGGCACTTATGTACCATAGCAGCATCAGAATGGCAGTTCATCCAGCTCATCAATATGCGTTACCCTGTCTCTGCCGCTTTTTTTGCTCGCATACAACGCCTTGTCCGCCGAATCTATCAGTTCCTGTGCTGTTGTCATGAAGGTCTGAAAGGTTGCTACGCCAAAACTGCCGCTCACTTTACGAAGCGGCCAATGCTCCTGCTTCAATGAATGGCGGCACCGTTCCGCAACTTCCAGCGCACCGGTCTTCAATGTCTCAGGCAGTATCAGCACAAACTCTTCGCCGCCGTAACGAGCAACAAAATCTGCTTCCCTAACGGTCTCCTGCAATATCTCTGCCACTCGCTTCAAAACATTGTCGCCTTCGGGGTGCCCAAATTCATCGTTAAATGTTTTGAACTTATCTACATCAACCAAAACTACCGAAAACACTTGTCCATAGCGCTGGCAGCGCTGCCACTCAAGAGCCAGGCGCTCCTGAAATGCTCTGTGGTTGGCTATGCCAGTCAAAGCATCCTGTGTAGCCAAAGCCTGCAGTTTTCTGTTCATCTCCTCAAGTTCGTACCGCTGAGCCTCCAGTTCCGCAGCCTGCTGATTTACCAGCAGAACCTGTTTTTCCATCTGGTCATGCATTTGCAGCAATACCGCCTGCTGTTCCACCAGCTGCAGGTTTGCCTCTTCCAGCCAGTCATTTATCCCCTCAATTTTTTGCTGTGCTTTTATGCTGTCGCTAATATCCATCAGCAGCCCAACAATGCGCAGCGGGGTTCCATTTTCTGCAAGCACAGGGCGGGTAACACTCTGGCACCAGCGCCAGGTACCGTTGCGCTGGCGTATGCGTATCACCTTTTCATAGCACTCTCCCGTTTGAAAGGCTCTGTGCCGAAGCTCAAGCAGTTCTTTCAGGTCATCAGGGTGATACTGCTGCAAAATCTCTTCCAGCGGCGGTGGGGTCGAGGCAACCGGCCGATCGAAAAGCAGATAAACCTCACCCGACCATCGCAATTCGCGGGTAAGGCAGTTGTACTCATAACTGCCCAGATGAGCCATCTTGTGTACTTCAGAAAGATGTGCTTCGTTTCTGCGCAGCGTCTGTTCCATTGCAACGTACTCAGAAACGTCTGTGGCAGCCAGCGATAAAAAAAATTCATTGTCATCTGTATGAAGCGTTACCACCTGAGAAGCAAAAATTTCTTTGCCCGAACCATCCGTCAGTTCAGTTTTTCCACGCCACCTTCCCCGCTGAACCGCACACGGAAATGCTTCCTGCATCAACAGATGGCAGCTGCAGGGGCTGTAAAAATCTGACAAGCTGTATTGTTTCGCTGCTGTATCATCCAGCATAAGCTTCTTCATGGCGCTGTTTACATAAAGCAGCTCGCCATTCAAACGGGCAATAGCCACATAGTTAGCTCCCGCCTCTACCGCAAGTACCAATTTCCCAATGGTATTTTCATATTCAGACTTTGCAGTTTTTTCCTGCACAAACCACCATTCATCGCTGCCAGCACGGCAGACTGTGCATTCTATCTCTTTTGCTGCACCCAGGCAGTTTGCAATGGTGGTGCTGGAAAAGTATGTCCCATCTGTGTGTTTATACGCTTCATACCGAGTACGCATCTCTACGGCATGCTCGCCGTACAGCAAAGCAAACCACTTGTCCAAATCACAAAGTTCTTCAGCAGAATACCCGGTGAGCGCTTCCACTACCGGGTGCATATATATTTTGTTATCTTGCACTAAAAACGAGCATGCCAGCATACTTTACATCCTCTGTCGTTCTGTTGTATCACACTCTTCAAACAGCCTGTGCAAGGCATAAGCAGACATGGGAAATTCAGCATGAAACTGTTAGTCATTTTCGGCAAAAAAACCCGGTTTGTTTATCTCTGCCGGTACTCTAAGCAAAAAATTGTGATACAGCAGCGGTCAGGAGGTTGTGTAGGCGAGCGTACAGTGCCATATGCCTATAAAAGGGCAAACACGCTCAGCGCTGCGTGTCATAATCCAACAGGCCTTCTACATTTTTTTGCACAGATGCAAATGGCAGATTCCAGAATGATGAAGCACGAAAAACATTGCGAAGCAAAGTAACCTGCTCACATTCGTTCAGGCGAATGGGGTTTACTTTAGTAGTTGTTTGCGGCCAGGTTTTTGCAGCCTCCAGCAAATTCCCTTCTACAACAAAATGCTTCCCCCACTCCAGCACAATGTCTCCCTGATAGTTGCTTCTAAAACGGTTGTTTTCTATCGTCACATAACTGTTGCCCGCTGCCCCATGCCCATGCACCCACAGTGCCGGCCCTCCATAAGAAGCACCGCCATTGTAGGCAATATAATTGTTGCGCACCATTACGCGGTGTACATAGTCTGCCTCGCCCCAGTAATACTCAGGACCAAGGCTGACCGCAGACATGCCGCAGTGCTGTATAGAATTATCCTCTATCAGCCCTCGGTCAGATTTGGCAAGTATCCCCCTGGAACGGGTATCTCCGATATGGCACCCAATAATTTTGTACCCCTCCCCATTGCAGGCCGGATTACTGAACTTTGCTCCCGCAGGCACAGGCAGGCTCTGTGCAAGAGTAACCGTGGTGGTGCCGTTGGCATTCTGTTTCACTGCTGTAACCAGCACATCTGCGTAAAACCCGTCTGCTGCCGAAATGCGTATCTTTTGCCCTGCAGCTGCATTGTTTCCTGCCGGCTTATCTGTGGTGAAAGTGTCTCCATCAACGCTTTTTATGTTGGTAAAATACCCATGTATTGCAATACAGTCATCCAGAAACACTCCATGAAACTGGCACGCTTCTATATCAGGCCCAGGGTTTGAGCCAGTCATATGCATGCCATCTGCCGAATTGGTAACCAGCAGAGGCTGCTTTGCCCCAGGCGGTGGCGGTCCGGTTTTCCAGGTGCAGTGCAGATAATGGTTGCCCCCGCCGCCTTCCTCGCGTATCGGGGCAAAGCCATTGCGTTCAAGGGTGACATTTTTCATCACGCAGTTGTGGCAGTTAATCAGGTGCAGCTTAATGGGTGCATTGCCATAACGTCCCACCAGCCAGTCGCCCGGCGTAAGCAATATGTGCGGAGTATTAAAGTTTATCTTCCACTCTCCCGCAGCAGCAGGAGATACCTGCGGATTGTAATAGTCTCCATCACCGGCTTTGAGTTTATGCGTATTCTGATCTACTACGTTGATGGCGCCAGGAAAACGACTTGTACCTGCCGGCAGGCTGGGGTACCCGCTGTCAGGTTTCCACAACGCAGACACATTTCCCCGGGAATCTTTTTCTACAGAAACTATGCGCCCCTGGTAGCAGGTAACTGCATTCTGGGTGATAACCCCGCCTTTCAAGGTTACATCACGGCATCTATTGAAAACGAAACATTCTTCACCCCACTGTACGCCAGTGAGAATAAGCGTCGCGCCTGTGGCATCTATCGTGACATTTTTCCAGCCAATGCATTCAAACAAGGGCTGTCCTGTATTGGGAAGCAGATATACTCCTGGCCGTATAACAATCGTACTTGCTCCGGCATGATAGGCTGCCTGCACTTCTTTCGGCAGGCTGTCTGCCTGTTGTGCAACACCGATTACCACACGCTGCACACACATTGCCCTGTGTGCAAGCAGACACATTGCAAGTATGCATGCCAGTAATTTTTTTATGCCGTCCCCCTCGTTTGCATCACAATATGTAGCGGCCAATATCCTGGCTTTGCACGAGATCTGCCAGCTCTCTCTGCACAAAATCTCTATCTATGCACAAAAGCTGCGATTCCAGATCAGGTGCTCGAAACGAAACATCAGCAAGCAGCTTCTCCATCAGAGTATGCAGTCTGCGTGCGCCAATGTTTTCGCTGGTTCTGTTCACTTCAGCAGCCAGCTTTGCTATCTCCTGAATCGCATCCTCCTGAAACTCAAGCACAATACCTTCGGTTGCCAGCAGAGCGGCATACTGACGGGTAAGCGCATTTTTGGGTTCGGTGAGAATGCGCTGGAAGTCTTCCTCAGTCAGGCTTTCCAGCTCTACTCTGATGGGCAGCCTGCCCTGCAGTTCCGGTATCAGGTCGGATGGGCGGGAAAGGTGAAAAGCGCCAGCTGCAATAAACAGCACGTGGTCTGTTTTCACTGGCCCATATCGGGTACTCACAGTACTGCCTTCTATAATCGGCAGAATATCGCGCTGCACGCCTTCCCTCGAAACATTGGGGCCGTTGTGCCCGGATCCGCCGGCAATCTTGTCTATTTCATCTACAAATATAATGCCGTCCTGCTCTGCTCTCTGAATAGCCTCCTGTGTCACTCCCTCACGGTCTATCAGGTTTTGGGCTTCTTCTCTGGCAAGCAGTTCCCGTGCTTCCCCTATAGTGGTTTTGCGCGCCTTGCTCCGTTTTGGCCCATACACAGGCATCTCCCCCGAATCCATCTCTTCCATGCCAGCAGGAAACATCTGCATAAAAGGCGAGGGCTGGTTTTCCATCAGTTCTATGGTAATTTCCTGGTTATCCAGCGCCCCGGAAAGAAGCTGGCCGCGAATCCTTTCGCGTATCCGTTCCACGCGTACTTTGTCTTGCCGCGCCTCTTCGCTCTGCTCAGCAGTAGGGGGAATGTCTGCTGCAGATTCTTCCTGCGGCGCTGCTGCAGTCTGTACATTCTGCCCCAGCATCTGCCCCAGCATCTGCCGAATAGCATGAGCTACATCCTGATGCTCACTCTCTGACTGTTTCCCTCTTTTTGATCTTGACGACGGAAACGGCTGTAAAATATCCAGAATACGCTGAATAGCACGCTCTTCTGCCTGCGGGCGCACCGCTTCCACTTTCTCATTTTCCACCAAGCGTATTGCCATCTGCACCAAATCGCGCACCATGCTGTCTACATTGCGCCCTACGTAGCCCACTTCTGTAAACTTGGTAGCCTCTACCTTCAAAAAAGGGGCGCGAGCCAGAACTGCCAGCCTGCGCGCAATTTCTGTCTTCCCAACGCCGGTAGAACCAATCATCAATATGTTTTTAGGTATTACCTCATCACGCATATCTGTAGGTAGCCTGCGCCGGCGGTAACGGTCGCGCAAGGCAACTGCCACAGCGCGTTTGGCAGCTTTCTGCCCTACTATATACTTATCTAGTTCTGCTACAATCTGCGCCGGCGTCAATGCTTCCATGTTCTCACTCATTCCTCTCTCCCATCCTTTTCTACTTCTTCAGGCAGATGCGCTCCGTCGGCAGTCAATGCTGCTGGTACGACAGGCAGTGCGCTCTCCTCATCCAGCGGAGGCAGGTCATTCAGATCTGCCAGTGCAAAATAGTGCAAAAAGTCTGGCGTGGTAACGTACAGCACGGGTCTGCCCGGTGCCATTTTGCGTCCTGCCTCTGCAATCAGGTTTCTTTCCTGCAATGTTTTCAACACACCGCCTGCAGCAACACCTCTTATCATTTCAATTTCAGGTGCGGTAACAGGCTGTCTGTAGGCAACAATCGCAAGGGTTTCCAGGGCAGGGCGCGAAAGCTTGCCAGCCCCCCGCATTTTCCAACTGCCCAGCACTTCTCCATATTCTGGCCGTGTTGCCAGCTGCCAGCCTTCGGCAATCTGAATAAGCTGCAGACCGCTGCCTCGTTCAGCGAGAGAAAATTGCAAGTCTCGCAGCGCTGCTTCTGTCTCTGGCAGAGCGCTGTTTATGGCGCGGGCCAAATCGTACAGTGAAACCGGGTCGCCTGCTACAAACAGCACACACTCCAAACCTGCTTTCATTTTCTCACGCTGGCCGGCCTCATTGGTAATCACGCTTCCCCTCCTCCAGGTACTGCCGCAATAAGTATTTGTCCGTAAACTTCCTGCTGCCCGGCGCTCACCCGTTCCAGACGAAGCAGTTCCAGCAAGGCCAGAAACGTTATCACTATCTCGTACCGTGAACAGGGCATTATAAACAATTCTTCAAATGCCACCCCTTCACTTGCCGCTTTTTCCAGCCTGTGCAACAGTTCAGCCATTTTCAGCCTCAAGCTTACTCTTTTGCGTGGAACAACCGTAGTGAGCGGTTTTTCTGAAACGCCTGCCTCAGAAAGTATGCGCTGCAGGGCGCGCAGCAGCAGCAGCGGAGGCAGAGGCTGTGAAGGAGGCGGTATGGGGTAGTCTGCTTCAAGGTCTGTCGGGTTTCTAAACCCAAGTGTCTTCAAATAGCTCTCTCGCATGCGCATCTCTTCCAGTACAGCCTGAAAACGCTCATACTCCCTCAAACGCTCTGCCAGTTCCTCTCGCGGATCGGTTTCATCTGCCCCCTCAATGGCTGCCGGACGCGGCAGCAGCATGCGCGATTTTATCTCCAGCAAAGTGGCGGCCATCACAAGGTACTCGCCAGCCACTGCCAAATTCAGCTCTTCCATTTGTGCGAGGGTGGCAAGATACTGCGATGTGATTTCAGAAATAGGTATGTCGGCAATATCTACCCGGTTTGCACGTATCAGCTGCAAAAGCAAATCAAGCGGCCCCTGAAAGGCGCTCAGCTGAAATTCAGGCATACCGGGGGGCAGCAGAGGGCTGCGCTGGCGGGGGGCAGGCAATGTGTTCTCCATGTTACTCATAATACCGTTATGGGTTGCTGTTGTCAATGTAATCGGCATACTGTTTTGTGCTGCATACCCCTGTTCCATCTACATCGAATGTTTTTTCTGCCGAAACTCTACTCTCAAGTAAATAGTTTGCATTTTCTGCAGATACGGCTTTCCGGCTTCTTCTCACAATAGGGTACACTTCTGCCAAAATTTATGCACGGAAAAGGCAATGAACGCACCGGTAGTTTCAAGTATAAAACAGCACATACCAGCGCCCTATCGCGTCGAAAACCCAGTATCGCTGGCAGAAGCAGAACTCTTCTGCAAAAAGCTGGCCACTTCTCATTACGAAAACTTTCTTGTTGCCGGTCTGTTCTGCCCAAAAGAACTTCGCCAGCACTTCTACAATATTTATGCTTACTGCAGAATTGCCGATGACCTCGGTGACGAAATCGGCAGCCCAGCCATCTCTATTGAATTGCTGAACTGGTGGGAATCTGAGCTGGATGCCATGTACCAGGGCGCTCCCGGGCACCCAGTGTTTGTTGCGCTCGCAAGCACAGTTCAGCGCTACCATATCCCCCCCGACCCATTCCGCAGCCTGCTCAGGGCTTTTCGTAATGATCAGACTACGCCGCGCTACGCCTCTTACCAGCAAGTGCTTGACTACTGCACCTGCTCGGCCAACCCGGTGGGCAGGCTGGTGCTTTACCTGGGAGGGTATTCTGACCCCGAACGGCAGGCTCTGTCAGACAAAACATGCACCGCACTGCAGCTTGCCAATTTCTGGCAGGATGTTACACGAGACTATCCCAAAAACCGCATCTATTTACCACAAGATGACATGCAGCGTTTTGGCGTTTCAGAATCAGACATCGCACAAAGACGCTTCTCTGCCGCATTCGCAGAACTGATGCGGTTTGAAGTAAACCGAACGCGGGCACTGTTTGAAGAAGGCAAAGCACTGCTGCCGATGATAGACGCCCGCCTTCGCCTGGATATTGCCATGTTTACAGAGGGAGGGCTGCAAGTGCTGCGCAAAATAGAACAACTCAACTACGACACGCTTACCACCAGACCAGAAGTTTCAAAATTCACGCAGCTTACCCTGCTTATAAAAAGGCTTATTGCACGATGAGCTCCCAGCCAAACCTCCTGGAACACCCAGACAAAGAGCTTTTGGAAAGGTCTTTTGTTCATTGTGAATATGTTGCAAAAACAGAAGCGCGCAACTTCTACTATTCCTTTCTCACTCTGCCGCCCGAAAAAAAAGCGGCTATGTGCGCAATCTATGCCTTCATGCGTTACAGCGATGATGTATCAGACAATGATGCCGTGCAGCGTTCACGTATTGAAGCAATGGAAGAGTGGAAAAATGCTCTCACACGCGCCCTGCAGGGCGACTACGGCAGCAGCCTAATTCTGCCTGCATTCCATGCCACTGTACTGCGGTACAGCATTCCGCACCATTTCTTTTATGAACTCATAGAAGGCACTGGCATGGATATGAAGTTTTCACGGTATGCAACCTGGGAAGACCTGCGCCTCTACTGCTACAGGGTTGCAAGCGTTGTGGGGTTTGTATGCATTCACATATGGGGCTTTCAGCCAGACAACGGGAGGGCCATGCAGCTTGCCGATTCTTGCGGGCTGGCACTGCAGCTCACGAACATTCTGCGCGATGTGCAGGAAGACATACAGCGCGACCGCATTTATCTGCCGCAGGAAGATATGCAGAGTTTCGGGGTTTCTGAACAAATGCTGCGCGAGGGCAAAATGACCCCTGCACTGCTCAAACTCATCGAGTTTGAAACCAGCAGGGCAGAGGCCTTTTACCAGCAGGCATGGCAGCTGCTGCCCCTCATTGACCCGGATGGGCAGCCAACACTGCAAATTATGATCCAAATTTACCACGGCATTCTTGAAGCCATTGTTAAACAGAAGCACGATGTATTTTGTAAACGTGCAAGGGTCTCTACGTTTCGCAAGCTGATGATTGTGCTGCAGGCATGGCTAAAAAGCAAAACCCTGCGATCGTAAGGCAGCGACGGCAGTTCAGCGCCGTCGCTCTGATACTCACCGCAGCAGCCTGTGCAGCAGGCTGGAAAATGAATGCTCTGCTTCCTGCAGTACTCTGCATTCTCTACTCCATTGCGGCAGGTACTGCTGCCGGCGCTTTTCTGGCCGCCGTTACGCACACCACCAGGCCTGGCCTGATATGGCTCTGTCTCGTATGCTTTGCTGCTTCCATTCTTGCGTACGCCTGGTTTGTGCCAATCCCTTCGCCAGCCACTCTGCAGCTTCCCCCGCATGCCCCCCTGCTCTTATACAACTACTATCAAATCATACGCCCTCTTGAATTTGTACTCTCAATGCTATGGATATTTGCTATGCTTGGCCGACATTCATCTGACCAGCAAACATAGATTAAGCAGGAAAAAGCATTTTAACGCAGTATTAACTACTATTCACCCAGTGCTGAAGGAGGTCTCTGTATGCAAACCATAGCGCCAACTCTTACACCAGAACAAATTCTTTTCTTTCATATCAACGGTTTTCTCTCTGTGCCCGTACCAGCCACCACCCCGGAAGAACTGGAAATAATGCGCCTTGCATACGACCGCATTTTCCAAGAGCGTGCAGGCCGCGCACAGGGTGATCAGTTTGATCTGGGCGGTACAGATGAAGAAGGCACGGAAGAAAACCTGCCCCAAATTCTCAATCCTGCAAAATATGCTCCAGAATTAAAAAGCGGTATGTTTCTCAATAACCTCGATGCTATTGTCAAGCAGCTCCTCGGCAGCGATGCCTCTGCGGGGGTAGCCCATGCCATTTATAAACCGGCGGGGCATGGCGCTGCCACTCCATGGCACCAGGACGAAGCATACTGGAACCCCGATCTGCAATATAAATCGGTTTCAATCTGGATGCCGCTGCAAGAGGCAACCGCCGAAAACGGCTGCCTCTGGTTTATGCCAGGCAGCCATGAATGGGAAGTGCTGCCTCATCAGTCCATTGGAGGCGATGTACGCATCCATGGGCTGGAAATGGTAGACTTAACCCCCATACAAAACCCTGTCTGCTGCCCGCTTCCGCCAGGCGGATGCACCATACACCGCAACCGTACAGCCCACTACGCTGGCCCCAACACAAGCAGCCTTCCACGCCGCGCTCTCATCCTGGGCGCAGGGCTTGCCGCTCATCCCTACCCCGGAAAGCGCTCATTCCCATGGAACGATATCAAACGCACACCCAGAGAAGAACGCGCAGCTGCGGCGCGTACTTAATTCAATTACTACCCGATATGGAAACACTGCATGTACCGTAAATCATCTGCATTTCTTTTGCTTATGGCGCTCTGTTTTACTGCCCGATGTGCTTTGGCAGAACAGCGCATACGCACGCTCATGGATGCAAACTGGCATCTCTACATTGGCGACCTTACTCATTCGCTCGGCATGCCGGTTGCCCAGTGGAACTGGGAACCGGCACAGCTGCAAGCGCCGCCGGCCGCTCTGCCAGATAATCTCATCCCCTTCACAAATGCACAACATGCCATGCCCGGCGCAGATACCTTTCACGGGCAAACCGGGTTTCACTGGTACTACACAGTGCTGCCAAATCTGCCGGCACCGCACCGATCTCTCCACTTTCAATGGGTGGACGACAATGCAGATGTATACCTGAATGGCGTTCACCTGCTGCACCACGAAGGCTGGAACACTTCTTTCAATGTGACTGTAGACAAACAATGGCACAGCCATTCTCCTAACGTGCTGGTGGTTCTGGTACAGAATACAGCAGGGGCAGGGGGCATTGGCCCAGTTTTTTTACAAAACAAGAATCTGCAAGCCGCAGCAGGGCCAGCTGCCGAACACTACAATACCCGGTACTGGAGAACGGTGCACCTGCCGGATGATTTTGTGGTAAAGGGCAAGTTTACCCCGACAGCAGATGTGTCGCATGGGTCGCTGCCAGTAGGCATTGCCTGGTACAGGCACCGCTTCTATGTACCGGCCTCGTACAGGGGCAGATCGGTATGGGTGAATTTTGAAGGCATCTACCGAGACAGCACCACATGGATCAACGGTCACAGACTGGGCACTCACCAAAGCGGTTACATTGGCGTGCGCTACAACCTTTCTAAATGGCTGCACTATGGAGCAGACAACACCATTGCAGTGCGGGTAAATGCAACAGCGCCAGAAGGCTGGTGGTATGAAGGCGGAGGCATTTATCGGCATGTCTGGCTGGTAGCTGCCTCACCGGTACATGTCGCTCCCGATGGGTTGTTTGTCTACTCAGAGGTGCATAAAAACCACAGCGCCACCCTGCCCATACAAATCCGCCTGCTCAACCAAACCTCGCACGCACAGCCGTGCAGCGTTGTATTCACCCTGCTCAGCCCTGCAAACGTCAAACTGATGCATACTGCTGTGCAAGGTATGCTGGGCACAAACGGCATGCGTATGCACGCGAATATACAAATAGCACACCCTGTTCTCTGGTCTCTGCATCACCCTGCGCTCTACATCCTGCGGGCCAGTATATACGTACATGGCAGGCTGCAAGACAATGTGCAAACAGCGCTGGGTATTCGCACCATTCATTTCGACCCCAGCCGCGGCTTCTTCCTCAACGGAAAACATGTGGAGCTGCAGGGCACCTGCAATCATCAGGATTTTGCAGGGGTAGGCATTGGTATGCCAGACAGCATTCTCTGGTGGCGCATAGAACGCCTCAAGCAGATGGGATGCAATGCATACCGATGTTCTCACAATCCTCCTGCCCCCGAACTGCTCGATGCATGTGATCATCTGGGCATGCTGGTGATGGACGAAAACAGACACCTGGGTGACTGCTATACCCCCAAAACCCCGCGGGGCACAGGGTACAGCAAACTCACCGACCTCAAGGCAATGGTACGACGAGACCGCAACCACCCATCCATCATCATGTGGTCTATGTGCAACGAGGAGCCGCTGCAGGGGTCAGCAGAGGGAGCTCGAATTTTTGCCGCAATGCGCACTGCAACCCTGAAACTCGACCCAACCCGCCCGATCACCTGTGCCATGAACGGCGACTGGGGACGGGGTATCTCTAACGTGGAAGACCTGCAGGGATGCAACTACAATCCGAACGCTTATACTGCCTTCCACAGGCAGTTTCCAAACAAGCCTATGTACGCCAGTGAAATGGGCAGTACCGTTTCTACCCGGGGAGAGTACGAAAACAACCCGGAAAAAGGATACGTAAGCGCCTACGATGTGAATGCACCACCCTGGGCGCAAACCGCAGAAGTCACCTGGTCTTCCATTGCCAAACATCCGTTTATGGCGGGAGGCTTCGTGTGGACAGGCTTTGATTACAAGGGAGAACCTACCCCGTACGGATGGCCGTGCGTCAACTCGCACTTCGGTCTGATCGATGAGGCAGGCTTTTTCAAGGACGATGCCTACTACTACAAAGCATGGTGGACACACAAGCCAATGGTGCACCTGCTTCCCCCCTGGACATGGCCCGGCAGGGAAGGCAGCAGCATTGCAGTATGGTGCTACAGCAACTGCGCCAAAATAGCCCTCTATCTCAATGGTAAAAAACTGGGAGAAAAAGCTATGCCACTGTACGGACACGTACAGTGGAATGTCCCCTATCAGCCAGGCACCCTGGAAGCCATTGGTTACAATGAAGATGGCCGTGAAACTGCAAAAGAGATAGAACAAACCACAGGTAAACCCGCACGCATCAGGCTGACGACTATCTGGAAGCATCTCACGGCAAATGGAGAAGACACCGCTGTGATAAATGCAGCCATTATAGATTCTAAAGGCCGCATTGTGCCCTATGCCTCCAGCATGGTTACCTTCAAAGTAACTGGGCCGGCACGTGTTTGCGGTGTTGGCAACGGCGACCCCAGCTGCCATGAACCAGATCGCGCTCACCAGCGAAGCGCCTTCCACGGCCTCTGCATGGCTGATCTGCAGGCGGAAAGCAAAACCGGTACGGTGACAATAACTGCCGTTTCACCGGGTCTGGCGAGCGGAACACTCAGCTTGCCGATAAGACGCTGACGGCTTTGGCCTGCAGAAAGCGCACTGCTTTCTGCAGGCTGCCTCCATTCACCCAGTTTGCCGCCGCCCCACACGCATGATAAGCAGAATATTCGTATTTTTGAAGTAAACTTATTGGCATGATGGAATTAAACTCAACTTCAGTGAGCGCGGCAGTTGTTGGAGCCTCTGGCTATGCAGGAGGAGAACTGCTTCGGCTGCTGTTGCAGCACCCCCGCTTTGAACTAAAAATCGCGACATCGCAAACTTATGCAGGCAAACCAGTTTCTGCTGCATGGCCGGGTCTGGCCGGGTTTACAAAACTGCAGTTCACCCCCCTTAACGAAGCCATCAAAGGCTGCCAGGCGGTTTTTCTGGCTCAGGAAAATGGAAAAGCCATGCACATGGCTCAAGAGCTGCTTGAAGCAGGCTGCAAAGTGGTAGACCTTTCAGCCGATTTCAGATTTCGAAGTGCAGAGTTGTATGAAACCTGGTATTCTGCCCACAGCACGCCCAGCCTTGCACAGTCTGCTGTGTACGGCCTGCCCGAACTGTTTGCCAAAGCCATAGGCAGGGCAAGCCTGGTAGGCAATCCAGGGTGCTATCCCACTGCTTCTATTCTAGCTCTTGCACCACTGCTAATGGCAAAGGCTGTCTCGCCTGAAAACCTGATCATCGATGCAAAATCGGGGGTTTCGGGTGCAGGCAGGGCTAAATTTGGTCTCGATTACCATTATCCTGAGGTAGAAGGCTCTGTGTCTGCATACAAAATAGCTGGCACACACCGCCATACTCCCGAAATAGAAACGGTGCTTGCAGAGGCAGCGGATATGCCAGGTCTGCAGGTTTCTTTTACGCCTCACCTTATGCCAATGACGAGGGGTATTCTGGCAACCTGCTATGCCTGCCTGAACCGTGATTACTCCAGAACAGAACTGATAGAGGTTTATCAGAACGCGTATGCAAACTGCCCTTTTGTCACCATTTGCACCGACCACCTGCCTGCTACCAAGCATACCCTGGGTTCTAACGCATGCCATATAGGTTTTGCCGCAGACAGCAGAACGAGGCGCATCACGGTGGTTTCTGCCATAGACAATCTTACAAAAGGCGCCGCTGGGCAGGCAGTTCAGAATATGAATATTATGTTTGGGCTGCCAGAAACCACCGGTTTGCAGATCGGCGGCCTTTGGCCCTAACTGCCTGCACTGCTTTTACACAGGAGGCTTGCCTTCAACAAGCAAAAGCTGCCGATTCACGGGCAGGTTAGTCCATTTATCTATGTGACCGCCCGGCCACTGTACTTCCAGCATATCTGCACTTACCGCTTTCCCCAGCCCAAAATGTACCCGGCTGTCTGAAGAAGACATGTACGAGCCATCTGCATGGCAGTGACGCAGCAGAGTTCTGCCCCCTGCAGTAAGACGAAGCATTGCGCCGTAACCATCCCGGTTTGCTTTTCTGCCCTGCAGCTTGCACAGCAGCCAGCTGCCGGCATCTTCTGTTTCGTTGTGAAACAGCAGCGGCTTCCCCTCACTGTCTACAGCCAGTATATCCATTTTGCCATCGTTGTCGTAATCGCCTATTGCCAGCCCGCGGCCGATAATTGGCTTCATAAACCCTTGCCCGCACTGGTGGGAAACATCTCTGTAATACACCATGCTGCCTCCGCCATTGTAAAGCAAAAGCATGTGCTGATGATAGTGCGCCTTTGCGTCTATCAAATGGATATTGTCTTGCACATGCCCATTTGCCAACACAATATCCAGCCAGCCATTGTTGTCTGTGTCTATAAATTTCGCCCCAAATGTAACATATGGGTTGGCAAGCGGTGCCAAACCAGCCGCAAGGCTTTTATCGGTAAACGTGCCGTCTCCATTGTTATGGTAAAGTGATTTCACCTCATTCTGAAATGTTGCAACCAGTAAGTCAAGAAGCCCGTCGTTGTCGTAATCCCCCCAGTCTGTTCCCATGCCTCCGTGTATGTTTCCCATTGCATCAGAGGCGGTGCCAGCCTTGCGGGCAATGTTCACATAGCCGCTTCCCTGCGGGTGCAGCATATCTCCCTCTATTTCATCATTGGCTATTGCCAGGGTGGGAAAGCCAGACCTATCGTAATCTGCACAGGCTATTCCCAGCCCTCGTCCCATCCCGTTTGCATGCCGCTGCAGGGTAACGTCCTCAAATCTGCCGTCGCCCATATTTTGGTACAGCCTGCCCGAAACAGGGGTGTAGTTGCGCGGCCCGCATGAAGACATGTGCCCATGATCGCTGCACAATCGCATACTTTTGCCTTCAATGTAATGTGCATAATTGCATATGTACAAATCAAGCAAACCAGAGTCTGTAGTTTGCACCCAGGCCGCAGAAGTGCCCCAGGGCTGTGCGGGTATGCCTGCCGCACGGGTAACTTCTTCGAAGCGCCTGCCCTGTACGTTTCTCAAAAGCGCACCACCCTGGTAAGATGTTAGATAAATGTCGGGAAAACCGTCATTGTTGTAGTCACCTACCGCACACCCCAAAAAGTGCCCCTGAACCATGTTGAGTCCGGTCTCATTTGTAACATCGCGAAAATTCCCTTTACCGTCACCGGCATACAGGGCAGGATGCGTGCCTACCAGCAGTATATCGAGAAAGCCGTCTCCATTGAAATCAAGAAACGCACAGCCGTTGCCTATGGTCTGCAAAATATCCAGCGGACGTAGGCCGGGAATGCTCCAGACGTAATTCAAGCCTGCAGTTTGTGCGGTTTCTCGAAAAAACGGCGTTGAGGCAGCATGTTTTGATTTGGCAGAATCAAAGGAAAAGCTCCGGCCGCATCCAGTGCAAACTGCGGCCAGAGCAATCAGCGCTTCTCTGCGATCCAGCTTATGCATACCTACCGGTTGCCATAAGTAGGCATGCCCGTTGGCGTACCCCCTGAACCCGGCCCTGTAGGTGTGCCTCCCCCTTTAATGTGACCTGCGTTGCCAGCACTGCCATATGAACTGTTGTAATGGTCTTGTACCTGGTTTGCAGTCACAGGAATTTGTGCGCCTGGCGGGGTAGGCGGCGGGGCAAACGTCAATTTATACACGAGAAAAATAAGCGCCAGTACCAGAACAACAGTGATGCTGATAATAGCTGGCCCCACTTTTTGCTTCATAATCAAACTCCTTTGCTAGTATGTTGAAGAGCGATTTTGTACTGGCGGTGCAACTCGCTCAGCTGCATCACTCTTCCGGTTTGAGTAAGTAGTTTACACAAAACAGTATAGCTTTTCATGCTGCCGGGGTTTGCCAGCAGCGTATCCATTGCACTGCGTACTGCCTGCTGCTGTCTAAGCAGTGCGCTGGCATTCTGCTCTGCATTCACTTGCAGGGCATGATTGCCAAGTCCTTTGGCAGCCAGTGCAAGCGACTGCCAAACGCGTATATGACTGGGCGCTAAAGTAAGCGACTCCTCCAGATGGGCAGCAGCGTCTTTATAGTCTTGCACTTTCAATGCAAGCTCTCCAACGGCATAGTTCCAGCTGGCCTGCAGCCCCTTGTGCCTGGCTGCCAGTCTGATCTCTGTGGCTGCCAGTTTGTAATCATCTGCAGTAGAAGCGGTTTCTGTGAGGGCTATTCCGTAAAGTAGTGCTGCATTTGCATCGGCAGGAAACATTTTGGTCAGCTGCCTGCCAAGTTTTTCTGCAGAATGATAGTGTTCTTCTGCAATCGCCGTTTGCAGCAGGCTTGCCAGAATTTTTGCATTTTCCGGTTCTGCCACCAACGCATCATTCAAAAGCCGTACTGCTTGTGTGGGCATTGGTCCAATGCCGCACCGTTTTGCTGTCAGCTGCATGGCAAGCTGGTACTGCTGCATTGCCTGCGTAGGGTGTATTGTGCGATTTTGCTGCCATGCGGTTATCCGTTTTGCAATATCGCTTTTTCTCTGTGGCTCCCACTGTATGGTTTTATTAAACTCCTTCTCTGCCGAGAATGGCAGGTTCATGGCCAGCAGCACATCTCCCATTGCCTCATGGGCATCTGGATTGTCCTGTGCCAGGGCAAGTGCACGCTGCGCCATAGAAAGCGCGGTAGAAGCATGTCCACCATCGGTGAGGGCAACAGATGCTGCAATGAGCACCGGGGCAGAATCCTGTGCAGCGCCCAGCGCAAGTGCATATGTGCGCAGGGCGCCCTGCGCATCGCCCCGAATTCCAAGTGTTCTGGCCATCTGCAGCAGCAGTCTGCGATTTTTAGGGTCTTGCTGCAAGTCGCTGTTCAAGGTGTTGTATGCCAGATTTTCCTGCTGCCTGGTTTGAGCTGCTTTCTGCCAGTAGGAAGCCAGCCTCGCATTTTTTTGAAGGGTGTATATTGCTGCCAGCTCTTTCGCAGAATATACACTGTATGGGTTCAGCGCCGCAGCCTTCTGCAAAACTGCCGCTGCATCGAATTTACGACCCAGCATTAACTCTGCCTTGGCCTCCAGCAGGCAACCTTCCGGGTTCTGTGGGTTTTCGGCCAATACTTTCTGCACCATTCCCAGAGCCATTTGAATGCTGCCGGGTGTTGCAGAAACGGTGATGAGATAACGTGAATAGAGAAGCAGGGCCTGTATACTTCGAGGCATCAGATGCAGAGCTGTCTGATACTCTCTTTCAGCAGCAGCGCTGTTTTGAGAACTGATAGAGAGGTTCTGGGCCAGCAGCAAATGATCTGGGCCATCGCTGGGCTTTAGGGCAAGCGCCCTGTTTAGCGCCTTGTTCGACCTGGAAAATTCATGCAGTGAGGCATATGCCGAACCTAGCCCAGACCAGTACTCTGCCCTGTTTGAATTAAGGCGAACTGCACTCAGATATTCATCTCTGGCTCGCTCGCTGCTGCCCTGCGTAAGATAAAATCTCCCCAGCATGGCATGCGCTACAGCATCATCAGGGTGAGTGCCGCTGTACTGCTTCAATTCTCCATATGCTGCCGTTACCAGGCCGCTGCCCATCAATGCATTGGCCCAGGCATTTCGATAGGCTGCATTGTCTGGGTCCAGCCCCACTGCTCTTCTCAAGACCGGGTCAGCGTGTGTGTAATCCTGCATCCGGTTCAATTTCACCCCAAGGGCATACAGCACTTGTGGGTCATTTTTGTCTTTGGCAGTTCGCAGTTCGAGTTGCTTAACAGAGAGGTGTGACAGCCTTTCTGCACGCAGCAGAGGGTAATGCCATATCCCCCATCCCGCCAGGGCGCATACGGCAGCAAGAAACAGCCCCCAGGCAATAGTATGTCGTAAGGGGGGCGTACCAGAGGATTTGTGAGTAAACTTCGCAGAAGGAGAGCTGGTATTTTGCATAGATGACTGCAATACTGCAGGGGCGTGGCACGCGTGCAGCGCCCCTGCAGTGGTCACATTAGCTGTGATTTGACCAGACATCCTGCTCCGAACCAATTTGTGCATTGATTGTGTTGGCAGGTAGCGCTTTTGCATGTCCATCAGCAAATGCGCAGTTAAAGTGGCCGAAATGCCGTGGTGCAGGGCGTCTGCCGCCGTTTCGGCAGCTGCCGAAGTCTTCCTGGCCGGGTACGCCAAAGTCCCAGTCTATCGAGCCATTTTCTTTCCACTTCAATGGCTGCATCTGAAAGGGCCCCTGGTTGTTGGTACCGCAGCCACTCCAGCCAGATGAGCCTGGGTCGTCAAAGTGAGGATCGGCTGCCTTGTTAGCAGCAGTGCCAAACTCTGCTGCATCGGCAAAGGCAACCAGTTCTGCCGGCCGGTACACTCCTGCCATTGGCTTGCCTGGGAATGTGCCCTGCGAACAGGAGGAGTTGGTGCAGGTCCATCCCTGGGTTAAACCTCCAAATGCATTGTACCCATAGCTGGTTGGGTCCCATCCACCAATTGAAGGATCATCGGGGCAGGTAAACACACCCCTTGCTTTGCCTGTCGCTGAACTGTAGGTAGAGCCATCCCCATACTTCTGCACATATGGTTGAATGCTCATTCTCCAGATAGTGGCAGGGTCTTGGCTGCTGTAGCCTGTTGGGTAAGTTTCATCATAATCCTGCACATACATGTTCGTTGCAATGCCAATCTGGTCCAGATTGCTCAAACAGGCGATTGCCCGTGCCCTTTCGCGTGCTTGTGCAAACACAGGAAAGAGAATGGCTGCCAGAATAGCGATAATTGCAATAACAACCAGCAGCTCAATCAGCGTGAATGCCTTGTTGCTTTTCATTGGCTTAAGTTCTCCCTGGTTCCTTAGCGGGAACATGGTAATTAGTCCGGTCAACTGGTAGAACCCTGCAAAAACCGTACCGGCAAAACGGTTTCTGCAGGCAGGGGCGCCCCCTGCAAACTTGCACAAAGCAATTGAACTGCTGTTTCTGCAGCCTCCTGCCAGGGGGCTGAAATGGTGGTAAGCCCTGTTAGCATGAGCGCCGCATAATTCAACCCGTCAAATCCCGTCACTGCAATATCTTCGGGTACCTGCAATCCTATTTCTCTGGCATGAGCCATGGTATCATAGGCGGCAAGATCATTCCAGCAGCAAACTGCGCTGCATTCCTTCAGGCCTTGCAGCAGAAGCGGCAGATGCACATGGTTCATGCTCAGTGTGTCGTTTATCTCTATGCTGTGCAGCTGCATGCCCAGTCTTTCTGACGCAAGGTAAAATGCTTCTCTGCGCCGCTGGGCAGAAGTAACTGATAGGCAGGTATCGCGGTAAAGTATTTTGCGATGCCCTCTTTGCCACAAATGCTCTGCCAGCATTTGTGCCCCGCCAGCATCATCTACCACCACACTGGGCAGCCCGGAATAGGCGTCTGCTACGGTAATGCAGGGCAGGGCAGTTTCAATCAGCCTGCTCAGCAGCCTGTCCGATGGTATAGAATAGATGACCAGCGCATCTATTCTCCCGTCTACCATACTCGAATAAAGCATTTCCAGTGATTCTGCCGACCGGTTGCAGAGAACCAGCAGGTTCAGCCCTTGCGACTCACAGCCTTTCTGCATTCCTTCCAAAAGCGCACCAGAAAAATCGAGTGCGAAATCAAGATGACCAGGCGAGTAAAAGCCTACTGCACCCGACTTCTGACTTTTCAGGCTGCGCGCTATCGCATTGGGATGATAATCCAGCTCTTTCACTGCCTCAAGCACGCGGGCACGAGTAGAGGATGCAATACGTATTCTTGCATCCCTGCCGCCCAGTACGGCAGAAACCGTATATTTGCTCACTCCTGCCCTGGCTGCAACATCATGTATGGTGATCAAATATAGTGCCCTCCGGTTGCTCTACCGATAGAGCAACATACTCAGTTTATCACATGACTGGTATTTTGTCAACAATAGCAGTGCCTATGACTCAAAGAAGAATTACCTAATACAGAATCACATGTATTTTATACATCTGATGCACATTACATTTTGCCAATGGGAGGAGGAGGGCCTTTCGCCTTGCGCAGTGCGGCAGGGTGTGACTGAAGAAATTTATACCTGCCGCTAATTAGCTCAGCACCGTGGCCCTGCGTCATTTGCTGCAGCCACTGCTTGTCATCAGAAGCTATCAGGTTGAAATTTCCCTTGGTTTGCAATGCCAGATTGTCTATGTGATAGGAAGCGAGAGCGCCATTGTCTACGTAGTCTCTGTAGGCAATGGCAGGCGGTTTTGCAGGGGGCGGAGCAGAAGTTGGCGCAGTCAGCAGGGAGGCGGCGTATAGAAAAACTGCCAGCAGCAGAATGCCAAAAAATACAAATGTTCTGCCCTCGGCTCTGTCATCGCCTGGGCGGTAGTCTTCGCTCATGTTTACTCACATTTTTCTAATTATAATAACACAGAAATCAGTATTTGCGCCACAAAAAAACAGCGTCATTTTTTATTCAGACCACATTTTTGCAAAACCTGTGAGATAAATTCCTCCGATTCGTCCAATGCAAAAGTAACCTGAAAAATATATACCGGCAGACTGCTTACCGGCAGGTTATCTTTTACAGCATCTTTTTCTGTGATCACAATCGCTTCTGTGCCAGCCTCCTCAGCCCGCTTCTCAAATGCATTCCATTCTTCCTGACTCGCTGCACCATGATCAGTAATGCGCAGAGAAGCCGCGACTGTAGCGCCTGCCGCTGCCAGCAAACTCTCAAAAGAGGCAGGGTTCCCTATTCCGCAGTAAGCACCTATACGTCTGCCATAGAGCCATGAAACAGGAAGAGCCTCATCGCTATGCTGTTTGCGCAGCCCCGCAGGTATCAGATCTGCGATAAATACAGGCGCCCCCGAAGCCAGGCGCCTCACACGCCGCAGGGTGTGCTCACGCTGCTGTCTGCCAGATTCGGCACTTCTGGTCAGCACAACAATATCTGCACGCTTCAAATGCCACACCGGTTCGCGCAGCAAACCGCGCGGCAGCACAAAGCCGTTGTCAAAAGGAAGGCGGGTATCTAGCAAAATGATCTCTACATCTCTGTGCAGCTGCCAGTACTGCATGCCGTCATCCAGCACCAGTACATCTGGCCTGAACTGCGCCAGAGCAAGCTGCCCTGTCTGCCTTCTGTCCTTTCCGGCAACCACCGGCACGCCAGGCAGCATGCGTGCCAGCATACATGCTTCGTCGCCTCCCTCTCTTGCACTCAAACGCACTTTATCTCCATCAGAAACTACACGGCACTGGTACTCACTCTCGCCTCCATAGCCCCTGTTCAGCACCGCAGCGCTTATACCATTCTCCTTTAGCTTGTTGCAAAGCATAGCCGTCATGGGTGTTTTTCCCGTACCGCCTGTTGTAAGGTTGCCAATACTAATCACCGGCGCTCTCAACACTGTCTGTTTCCTGGCTCCCACTCGCCATACCGCCAGGTATGCCTCTAAACCTGCTATGTATACCCACGAGAGCAGCCATAGCACACAGCGCAGCAAACAGGGCAGAACACCTCTTCTTCCTCGCAGTACCGAGAGCATATAGGTTTCTGTTTTGCTTTGGGTACTGCTCATGCCGTACTTTCTGAGAGCAGCAGTGCAAGCTCTTCTGCATAGCGTTTTGCAACGCCTTTCTGCGAGGCGACAAGCTGCAAAGCACGCTCGGCAACACTGTTCAGCCTGCTTCGGTTCTGCAGCAGTTCGATACCACGTGCAGCAAGTTCTGCAGCGTCTGCAGCGCTGTACACTCCCCCTGTTGCTGAGGCCATTTCCACTTCGTGGCGTATAGTTGCATGCTTTGGCCCGATCAGCACAGGCTTGCCCTGTGCAAGCGGCTGCAAAATATTCTGCCCGCCGCCCTGCACCACCGGGGGAAAGCTGTTTCCCACAAAAGTAATATCTGCTGCACCGTATACCTGTGCTAGCTCTCCCATGGTATCAAGTATCAAACAGGCTGATGAAGGGCTGTCGGCAGTTAGTCTGGAACGGTATTGAGGCTTCAAACCTTTCGCTTCCATGCGCTTGTACAACCCCTCGGCTCTTTCAACATGGCGCGGTGCAATAATGAGCGACAAACTGGGTACGGCCTGCAGCATCAGGCCGTATGCCTGCAAAACTATTTCCTCTTCCTCATCGCTTCTTGTGCTGCCAGCCACCCAGACAGGAGAATGCTCAGAAAGATGCAGTTCTCTGCGAACAACAAGGGCTTCATCAGCAGAAAGCAGTGCAATATCCTGATCCCACTTGGAATTGCCTATCACCTTCACACGTGAATCATTGCGGTCTATGCCCCCCACCCGAGCTATCCTGAGCGCATCTTCTTCAGACTGCATCAGCAGGGCATCCATATTTGAAAGCATCCAGCGAAATACCCAGCCTGCTTTCTCTGCCCGTTTAGCGCTGCGTTCAGATTTGCGCCCGTTCACCAGCGCAGTGCGCACTCCATTTTGTTTGAGGGTATAGAGCAGATTTGGCCACAATTCGCTTTCCATGCACACAAAAAGAACCGGCTGAATGCAGGCTGCAGTGCGCTGAACTGCAGCAGGAATATCAAATGGAAAG